>NZ_JBNIEY010000001.1:0-862332 GCF_051842345.1 Idiomarina sp. ST20R2A10
GTCATCTTGTCACCTAATTGTCTCTTGGTGCATGATAGCACCTCTAATTAGGTGGCCAAATTTAGTTTGCCACTACATATCGAACTGCACAGGTTGCGAATTAAGCTTCATGACCTCATCGGTTAGTGATGGTTTTTCTCTGATTGGAGAATAGGGCACTCTTCCTTTCGTGTTGTCTACGCTTAATCCTTTTTTCTTGCTTAGTTTTATCTCCACAGAGACACCAGTGGCTAACACTGAGGAGCTATTCTTTAGTCTTAGTATAAGCAGTTCGGCTCCACCCCAAACTTTTAGGTAATCAGCGCGGTGGTGGAAAAAGTCAGGGTGTAAACGCTTGCCCTGATTCACGCCAGGAACTCCTGGTAAATTGAATATAGACTCATAATGAGAGGGAGCCTCCAGTGTTGGAATGCTTTCTCTGTCTGGTAGCTGAGTGATAACCCCTCTCAACTTTATATCAGGAGTTTGAAGTTCCTCCATGTCGATGTTTAACAATTTCAGCTCTAATTCAGGCTTTGCCTTTTTGGTTTGTAGTAGTGCTTCAACTAGGTCTTTTCCTACCGTGATAGCGAAATGATAGACAACGCCAATTAGTATTATAATTAAACCAAGCCAAGGGGTAGTCGTCCCCTGAAATAAATCGATTAAAATTTCTGAGTTACCAAAGAGAAGCTCGCAAAAATAAATTAGTGCAACTTGTAGAATATTTATTTGCGACTCGATAACGATCGTGACGCCTGCTATCACCAGGGACCTAGCGATAATGTTGTACGTTTTAGGTCGAATAATTTCTAGAAAACGCTTTAAGCGCTCCAGCCAAACATCCATTTAACGTGCCTCCGAAGTGCGTTGAAAATTATGTGCTACCCGCGCCTGTACTCGCTCGTTTTCATTGTCTACATCAAAATGAGTAAAAACTATTGGCAGTTAACCCTGCAACCTATCAACTGTCAACAAGGAGCAAAATGTCGAATGTAACGGTGGTACGCACGAAGTTAAAACTAGAACGAGCCATCGAAAGGCGCGATAAGACCAATTGCCTTTAAAAGCGCGAACCAACTTTGAATTGCGTAGTTAAAACTCAGCAGCCTGACACCTTGATTTGACCTTTCATCATGCAAAGTGACGGCTTCACGGCTTTTGAGCCCATTCTAATTTTGGTTTGACAAAATAGGGGCAAAATAACTGGACTAATTAACAGGGTGATATGGATATCCAGCATTTGGGGGCTTACCAAATTCTGAACGGCAACAGCTTCTTTCAGCAAAACTTCAAACCTATATCACGGCTGTGCATTGCCAATAATTAAGGAGAGAAGCTATGCACAGATACTTATGTATGGAAAGTTGTTGTTTGCAGGGCTTTGGTCATGATTAATGAGCATGGGCTATTAGCCATTAAAACTGAGCCTGGCAAAATAACTCTCATTGAGAATCCAAGTGTTATCTTGCTACGTGCAGCTGGAAATTATGTCGAACTGTTCTTTGAGGATGGGCGTTTGCTTCACCGGGCAACATTGCAGTCTATGCTTGGGAAAATGCCTGAATACTTCGTACAAGTTCATCGTAGCTATGTTGTGAATTTAAAACACTTGAAGCACATACAGAGTGAGTTAGGGCGTTATACCGAGTGTATTATGTCAGATGGGCAGCAAATTCCTATAGGTCCCCAATTCAGATCGTTGTTAATGATGCAGCTAGGTCTGCAATCAGACGACTAACCCTCCATATTCACCATCAATATCTACCGTTTACTCCCTTATTCGTTAGTGCTCGTCACAAATTACCATCAATTACTGCAGCGTGTGTAACCCTCTAGTCTGAGTCTATTCGTGTTTATTCATCGAGGATTAGTTAAATGGACGTTCGGGTTTATGGGGTACGCGAGTTACCTGATGTAAAGTTGAAGAAGTTATTACGTGACCACGAGTCTTTCGTCATCGAGAAGGTTCCGCGCAAACACTTCAAAGAGGTTATCAAGACGCTGGAAAGTCATATTGAGACACTCGATATGAAGTGCCGAGTTTTTTCAAAGGGACGTAAGACATTAATGGCAGGGTCTTTCTTTGGTCCAACGGCAATATGGGGTGTCGCTTCAGCGGCGTTTATGGGCGCACACAACGTAGCAACGTGGGACCCGGACTATGAAATTGCTAAGAACCGGGTAACTGGCACCTTAACCGTTACCTACAAGAAAAAGGACGACTGAGGGCTCTAGGAGCCCTCTTTATTTTTTGTCTACTCAAGTTCATTGTGCGTTCAGCAATACGTTGCTCTATCCACTCTTAAATTTCGTTTTTGGAATTCGCTTGTTAATAACGGTTTGTGATTGAGTGAGTGTCCTCACCACGTGATTTTCTGAGGCATTGCATTAGCCATTCGTCGACTTCACTTTCTAGCCAGCCACTAGCTCTGCCGCCAAGTAATACTGGTTTGGGGAATCCGTCGTTTTCTATGCGGCGGTAAATGGATGAACGACTAAGGCCAACTTTGTTAATGACTTCTTCTAAACGAATGAATCTCATGAGTTTTCTCCTATCTGAGTTTGTCTCATGGGATTGGTTGACCCTGTAAGAAATTATTTGAGACTGGTTTACGGCTCGCCTTAAGCTCGAGCATTAATTAGTTCGTTGTCTTTAAGCACGCACTCGCCCTTCATTTTGTCCGTCTGATCACAAACAACCCTGCACTAATTAGGCATGTGGAAATCTGGGCTAACGTTTATTCCAATGACTGAAAGGAGCTAGTCATGAAAAGGGCATTATCTATTGCATTGTTTGCTGGACTTTTAGCTGCGTGTAGCGATCCGGATCCTCAAGTAAGTATTGAGGCTTGGGAGCATACCAACCGGCATACAGGTGGCACGTACTTCGTAATTGAGATTACATCAATTGAAGAGCAGGTAACGGTGGAAGATATGTTGGTTAATCGCGGGAACTGCGACTACAGTGATAAAACGCCTTACTCAAGAAAGCCATACCTACCAACCGATCTGAAGTACGGTGAATCTATTGAGCTTAAAATCTACGATGACTGCTCGCTGACTGAGATTGAAGTGGTAACTGGTAGTGGTTCAACCGTCGTCAATTACTAAAGTGCTCTGGGAGCTTAAGGGCTCCCTAGTGTTATTCATCCAGTCGAATTTGAAACCTATATTACCGCTGTGCATTGATACGTTAATACTTAAGGAATCGATATGCACAAGCAAATACAAAATGATAAGAGCGTTTTGTTCAACTCAGAGCGAGAGTTGTTGAGCAAAGCGCATCTCCTAATCCAGTCACGATTTAAACAGGGAGAAGGCTTTACCGAGCCTTCAATGGTTAAAGAATTCGTCCAGGGGAACTATCAGCAGTGCTCAACAGAAGTTGCGGGTTTACTGCTACTCGATAGCCAACACCGACTCATAGACAACGTTGAGTTTGAAGAGGGTGAAGAACTGGCAGCTTCAATGGTGTACCGCGAAGTTCTCAAGGTTAATGCTGCCGCTGTTATTGTCAGTTACTTCTCACCTTCTAAAGAGCTGAGTCACTCTGGCAAAGAGCATGAGTTATCAACACTTAAGTCGGCCCTGAACCTGATTGACGTAGCACTACTGGACTGCATGCTCGTAACTGATGAGGTCGTCTCGCTTGCTGAGCGGGGGCTACTATGACTGGGCGGCTGTACTGCTAGGGTACAGCCGTTTTGCATCCTGAGTTTTATAAATCGACCAATCTGACCCAACGCTTTCTGCGACCACCTAACCACGTCTTCTTTATTTTTTGGCAAGCCCCGTAGTCTCCGTTTACGTCATAAGCCATTTTTATAGCGGCAGTAAGCGACACAGCCATGTCTTCATCGAGAGCTATATCAGCAATGTCCATAGGCACATGAGGCCGTTGAAGATGGAGAGACTCAACATAGCTTTCAGCTCCTGCATAAGCACCGGAAAGGCAGATAGCTAAAGTTTCATGGTCTGCGTGTCGCTCTACGAAATTGTAAAGGTACTGCTGTGTACAGACAAAACCGTGACCGTAGAGCCTAAGGAAAAGCAGGGCGCAGACCAAAGCCGTATCACCGCTTTGTCTACCAAAAGCGTTTGAGCGAATGAGCTGGTACGCGTAAACGCCAGCCGCTTCAAAAGCTCCATATGTCGGGTTATTCCAAATTTCGTTGGACGCTTGTTTTACTGCAGACTCCAACGCATCCCTTTTAATGTAGTAAGGGTCGTCGTGAAAGTGATTGTGGATGAGTTCGATATGCTTTGCGTCAAAGGTAAAAGGGTTATACATGATGACTCCAAGTTTCTGTTGTGTTGATTGATCGTGCTTGCTTTCAAAGCATCGGTCGGAGCCGTAATGTTTTATTGCGATAGTTAAGAGCCCATCAGATTTCAGACCTATATCACTGCTGTGCATTTACCAAATTAGGAGGTTAACAATGCACACACTTGATAAAGGCTGTTACTCATCAGCCAACAATGAAGCTGAGCGAGACGTTTTTCATCGCGCCAGTCAGATCCTGGAAGAGCGTCACTTACGAGGCCAAGAGCCTTACAACCCGAACGTCATTAAGGACTTCCTGACGTATAAGCTGGCGCACTACGAGCGTGAGGTATTCAGCATCATCTTCCTGGATGAAACGGGACACTTCATCGAGTACCGCGAGCTGTTCTACGGCACCATCAATGCGGCCAGTGTGTACCCACGGGAAGTGGTTCGAGCCGCACTGGAAACCAAGGCGTCTTCACTCGTCCTGTCACATAACCACCCCTCAGGAGAGCCGGAGCCTTCCAATGCGGATATCCGTTTGACGGAGCGCCTGAAAAAGGCCCTGGCTATTATCGACGTTGACGTGAAAGACCACATCGTTGTCGGCAAAGAGTGCGTGTCATTCTCTGAGCGCGGTCTTCTTTAGCGCTAGTTCACTTGTGTAACCAAATACTGGAGTAAAGCTTTATGGCGGCAATATTTAAGACACCGGCATCTAGAAAGTGGGTAGTGCTGGGAATTAAGGCAGCAATAACAGCACTGGCACTTTTACCGCAATTGCGAGAGCGCCAGCAAAACACTGGATGCTTACGGTCAGAGTCAGACTTTCCTAACGCTATGTCAGCAAGCCCACTGGGCCTGCTCCTGCTCGATGAGCGGGGCTATGTCATCACGTCCTACCAAATCCGTCACCACATCAGTGATGACTCTGCGGTTGATAGTGACGGCATAAAGCGGGCAGCGTCCAAAGCGAAAGCGTACGGAGCTGTTTTAACGTTCGACAAAGGTGTCTATGCCAATGGCCTGTCGATAGAGCCTGACGTTGTTGAGAGCGTTAGAGCGGCTTTGGAAGAGGCTGGTGTACGATTATTTAACCAAAGCTTTTCGTCTAGAACGGGACCTTAAAAAGCTGTTCCGTTTCTAGTCTATTAACGACACTACAGCCCTTGTCTAACGAGGGCTTAAAAACGGAGTGTCGTAATTTTTAAAGCATAGAAAAATAAGGAAACTTAACCATGGCTGAAGTACAAGCAGTGAAGGACTTGGACCAGGTGAAGCTTATTGGCCATCTCCTTCGAAAAACCTACGGTCAACAGATAGCTGATATCTGGAACGTAGGCTTAAACTTAGCTTTACGCATTTCTGATTTACTGTCAATTCGGTTCAGTGATATCCAAGGGGATAGATTAGTTCTCAGGGAGAGCAAAACCGGGAAGTTAGCAAGTATCAAACTCAATGATAAAGCTAGAATGGTTATTGAACGGATACGTTCGGAGCACCCTGACCATACTTACTTGTTTCAGTCCTATCGTAATCGCTGGTCTCTTAACCAGTCACCCAGGCCATTGAGCAGCCGGTATGTAAACCGTGCGATCTCAATGATCGGTGAAGAGGTAGGGTTAGACCTGGGAACGCACTCAATGCGTAAAACACGAGGCTATCACCTCTACAAAAACACTAACGACCTTGCACGGGTCATGAAGATGCTCAGACACAGTAATGAGGCGGTTACCTTGCGTTACATTGGTATTACGCAGGAAGACGTTGATAGGGACTTTGTTGAGCTGGAGATTTAAGGGGAATGCTCCCCTTTATTTTTCACTAAAATTTTCAAACCATTATAGGAGTCAGAATTAATTATACTTGCTCGCACAAGCTTAGTGAGCTTAAAGTCTTTATATCATCAAGTCTTCCGGATTAACTTGGAAATGTTTTGACTGAAGCTCGTAGCTCACCTTTACTGCACGTATTGCAGATTCAAGCTGTCGTATAAATGCTCTAGTCTTCCCATGTAGCTCAGGATTAGCCACCATAAATTTTGCTAAAGCGTGCCCCCATTCTTTACCTTTTATTGAGCGGTGTGTTTCTGAGTTGTGCTTATACACTTTCTCAAAATCCTTACCTTTTTTTACCTTCGACCAGTCTGCCTTCATCAAATTGGTTACGTCATGCCCTTTCGATTTGTCTAAATCCACTGCGATACCTATCAGTTCTTCAAGACTGAAGTTTGCGAACTCAAAGTCAGGGTTGTTTTCAGCTACGAGCCCACAAACTTTGCCCTTGTTTACTTGTGTTTTTATTGTTCTAACATTTTCACTTACGTCTTTATCGTAGGTGATAAAACTAAAGCGTCGCAGTTCTATGTCTGCGGATAGGCAGTCAGAAAGTTTTAGAGCTATATTGTGTTTCTCTGTAGCGATATTACCTTTTAAATCCACCACTTCAATATTCAATTTTGCTGGGGAAGGGATTATTGCGAGAACTGCATGTAATTCCGTGGGCCCCTCAACATACCAACGCACGCGGCTACCGCTAAGCAGGCCAAATTTTCGTAATAGGTTATCTTTAGCTAAATATTGATTGTCGAGCGGGTGTACAGAGCCATAAGCTAGAGCTCGAGCGTCGTCTCCCCAGTAACCAGAGCAATAATCTTCTTGATGCCACCTTACATTATGTACTTCTTCGAAACCGAGCCTTAATACTTCAGCTATATGTCGGAGCCACAACGATCCTGCAATAGCACCTTTAAGGGTACTGCGATTTTCCCAATGAGAGAGCCTCAGGAGAAGGTATAGCTCAGAGTTGTCATCCATTTTAGCCGCATCAAACTTGATTGATTGATGTACCTTCTTCCACTGATCAACATCTAGCTTCCCGAGAAGTTCGAAGGCTACTTTTTTGTATTGGAGGACATCTTTATCTCTTGATAATTCGTTGAAGTGGTTGAATCGAATCAACCCAGTTATGGAGGGCCAAAAAACTGGTTCGAGAATGATCGCTAGGTCAACAATTTTGTTCCAAACCGAAGCTTGCTCAAGTAACCCGCAATGCTCTTGTGTTCTGGAACGTAAAAGTCGATTCAAAACCATTAGTCGAAAAGGATGAAAAGTCGGCTTGGTATCATGCAAGTTGCCATCGGACTTTAGAAGCCCAAGACTGTGAAACTCTGAGGGCTCACCTGAAACGACACCACGTATAGGAAGACCGCATTCTCTTGCAAAACGAATAAACTGTGGTTCAGTCTTGAGGTTGTTCTGACTTAGTTCTAACCATTTAGTGTTTATAATAGACTTCAGTTTTTTATCATTAAGCAGTTCAAGCTGGTCTTCACTTAGTTTCATTAGTTCCTGCCTTGTTTGCACGGGTACCATAGCATTTTGCTTAGACTAGCAAGCTTTTGTCTTTTCATGAATCGCTTTGTTAGAGGCTTATCGTAACCGCTTTATACGCTTAAATAGCACATGATGAGGTTATCTTTTTACCGGGTTAAACCGTCGACTAGTTTTCTAATGGGCTAGCTAACCGAGACTATAGCCAATGTTACGGGTACCTTGCCCGTACTCTTTAGTTTCAAGCTTCGCCAAATAGCTGGTACGACGAAATGCCTTTAAAATGCTCTCTTGTGAATATCCTTGCGAAGAATTTACTCTGTAACATGCGTAGTAAGGGAAGTAGACGCCATTAGCCCCAGTTTTTGTGTCAACTTTTAGTGCACTAGCCCAAGACTTGATGACTCGTTTTGCTAGGTTATTGCAGTTACTACTTAATTTACCAAGCCCGTTGTATCGGTTGCCATTAAGAATTAGGACTACGTGATAGTGGCATCCCATAGCAGTTGCTTTTTCTTTAACCCACACATACCTAACTTTGGTTCGATGACGGCGCATACCTATCTTTGCAGCTGAAACCTCTTCGTATTTAATGCGAGCGCGTAAAGACTCGAAGAATGCTGATATGGCAATTGAACTAGGGAGATTTTTGAGCTCTTTGGGGTACCTAAGATCAAACCTAAATATGAATACCTTACTGTATTCATTCATCGCATTGTCGAATACCAGCTTTATAGTGTCGAGATAATCCTTATTTAATGGTCCCTTATGTGTTTGAACTGGTAGACCATTGTAGTTGCTGTTTTGCCATAGGCTCTTAGGTGTATGTGTGTTGGATCCTTTCATTTTTTGTTCCTAGTAGTTGTTGACTCATAGGAACAATGCAGACCAGTATTTTATTACAGGCTTTACTTCATGACCCATGTAATTGGCTTTAATAGTGACAGTAATAGTGACAGTATTATTACAACCTACAACGACCGGAGCTCGAATCAACGGCAAACCCAGTGAACCTGATACTTTTAAGTACAGTGGGACTGAATCTGGTTTTTCCGCAGTTAGGTTTATTTAACCACTGCAGTTTTATCAACTATTTTTGTGCGGCAGTTTCGTTTTGTGGTTGAGTGATGACAAGGACTTTGTCGTTATACTCGTCGACAGTTAACCAAATGTGCTGGTCGTGTTTTAGTTGGATAAACTGGCTCAATTGGAATGCCCAGGTTATTGCTATATCCAGCAACATATTCGCGAATAGATTAAGATTTTGATCCGGCCTTACTGTATTTGAACTTGCTTCGTGCGAGTTTATTTCTTCAGTATCCCCCCTAAAACCGAAGTCAACTAACTTATTGTGTTCAAATTCTATAGATGGGCTTTCTGATGTTCGCTCTTCTAATACTAAATTTTGTCGATTCAAAGCATTAGTTGAAAGGAATGAGTGAAAGGTTTCGATACATGCGCTAATGAGTTCATCTGTTGCTAGTATACGTTCTCGATATTGTCGTACGTCGAGTTTTAAGTTGCCCTCATTAGGGTCACTCAGGGCTAGGTTAGTCGAGTTGTGAATTTTTCTGGCAAGTTTAGCTATAATCATTGAGCAAATAACCGCCTCTCGTTTCCGAAAATGTGCTGGCTTTCTCGTAAATACGGGCTCACAGCTACTCCTCTGATTTAAATCATCACAGTAAGCTGGCGGGTCAGGAAAGTTTGCACCCATGTTTTTTAATGTGAATCGAAGCTCATTACCTCCGAGAACGGGAAGTACATGTCGCTGGAATGGCATGGTCGGGAGTTCAATCGAAAACCTCTCTCCTTTATCAATCAACGCATGATGCGGTGCAAGATCCTCACAAATTTTTTTTATAAGCGAGCGATTGAGTAAGTATGTACTTTTCCATTTGCCGAAAATTCCGCCAGCAGCCCTCCCTGTTGATAGCTGCAGAAGCAACCCAGTTTCAGATAGTTTTCTTATCTGACCTTTCGTTTGTGCATTAGTAAATCCAAGTGCATTTCTGATTTTCGTAGTGGATATTTCGTGAACCTCAAATTCAGTGTTAGCTACGGTAACTAGGTAGCACAAAGTTGCTATGTTCTTGCGAGTTAGCTGCATCTCCCCAATAGAAACCTTCGCATGATAGATGAACTTCCACAGGCATAATGTTAGGTCATTGTGCAATGACTGAATGGTTATTAGGCTTTTCGGGTTCAATTTCCAGTGTGTTTGGTTTCTTAGGGTTTCTAGATCGAAGTGTTCATATCTCGAGATCAGCGCAGCATCTTCAAGTGATCTGAGGCGAGTTGGAGTCTTATTCTTTTCCAGCTGATAGCGAGTTAAAATTTCTTTTGAGTTACCTTTAAAAAGAAAGTCATTATCTTTATTTGCAATTAAAAAATTAAGTAGCACTATATTTTGGTCACTAATTTTTTCTGGAATCTTTGCTATAGTAAACCCCAAAATAAACCCTATTTTTCGTAGTTGATATACTAAAAAATAATCTACATTAAATACTTTATTAAGTAAAATTTTAAAATGCGTTTTAAAAGGTTTTTATTTGTGTTGATTTGTTGATGTAATCTTTTGTTTATTTCTGTAATCTTGTCGGCTTATATGGTTGGTTTTGAGGGCTTGAAATATGGATTTGGCTACCGCGATAAAGCGATTTGATTTAGCGAAGAAGGCTAAGGATGAGGATGACAAAGCGAAGCTTCTAAACTTCGTACAGAAGAAAGTTAGGGACATAAATCCAACGTACCAATGGGTTCCACAACCGACCCAGTCATTTGGGGAGTATCTGGCCGTGAACACGTTTTATGGCGTTGGTTTCGGGGTACCCAGGCTTGAGGCTAAAGAGATGGTCCTATTCAAGCACATTGCCCAGGAGGCTAATAATTACATCAACGGGGTCATACGCAAGAAAAGTAAGGGAGTAATTTCTAAACATGTAGAGCTAACTCCCGACGGGAGACGGGCTTTACGTAAACTGGCCAAGAAGTGGAATGCAACTGAAAACCTGGTCGTTGATACGCTATTGTTAGACGAGAGTCTGTACGAGCAGAAGCATAGCGAATTTATGAAAAATGTTAATGCAGAAGTTACTAAGCTTCGAACTGCTAAAAGGGATCTTGTGGATGAGAACCGGAGTTTTCGAGACAAGGTTTTACACCTCAAGGCTCAACAAGCTGATTTAAAAGAAGCAATTGCTTCAAAGAGCAAAGCGCTGGTGGAAGCTAATGAATTAATCTATAAGCTTTCTCAAGAGCTAATGAGCCAAAATGATAATGAATCTGTGAATATCGATCTTGCGGACAATGATAGTGACGATGATCAGATGAGTAAAAACGACTTAATTTCTCCAACTGAAATAGTGGAAGAGCAGGATAGTGTGGATGAGGTCGAGGAGCCAGAAGGTTCAGATAGGGTTTCAGATAAGTCTTCGACAAGCTTCAAAGCATTTTATACCCAAGATGACCAATTCAAGGCAAGCGTTTTCTCGGTAGCTGGTGTCGAACGAGAGCTGCCATTTAAACGGAATGATCCGCTTTTAGTTCCGGAACCGACTCGAGAGTCCAGCCGACCAAACAGAGCAGCAATTCTTGCTCGAGCTAAAGAAAGCCAAAGCGACAAAGGGCGTAAGCGGTTACAGCGAAAGAACTCTAATACTGACTGACGCGTATACCGGAGCCATTCTGCTCAGTATCAATAATGATAAGGATAACAGATGCATGAACGCCAATTACGGAAGCTAGCAGGTAGACTTCAGGCAGTAACCAGAAATACGACAATAGTTGAAGGTTATCCTTGTGCCGAAATTGCTCTCCAACTTAGAGAGCTGGCTGACTATACCGCTCGTATTTATTCGAGTTCCGAAGTCTCCTCGGGTGATATATTTAGTTACGTTTATGTAAGGTTAATGAACTTCACCACTGAAGTTCTCGCATCTTCAACTCAAGAAGTTTCTGATGGAACTCCTCTATTAGACGTAACCGATCGGGAAAAAATAGAAAAGTTCGAAAATGGATTACTGGAATATTTGACGTCAGCACCTCACGACTACTTGGTTCGCTTGTTAATTCAAACAGGTGTAAATGAAGAAGTTGCTTGTTGGAGGTTAACCGAATTTCTACACTTAGAAGTGTGCCTTGAAGCCCCTGCAGTTCAGAGTCCAGGTGGAGGGAGGTCTCGAAATCTGTATTTAGTGATGCCGGTCAATGGGTTTTACTCACCAAAACTCGAGTGCAGCTTAGCACGTAGGTGCATTCAATTAGTTAAGGTTTTCCTGTTTGTCGCGTGGTCGCTGCATAACAAAACTTATAATTTGGAGTTTAGGAAAGACTATGCGAGTCAGGGGTCTTTTGATAAACATGTAGTGTCGAATCGTTATCTCGAAGTTCTAAAACCAAAAGGGATATGCCCGTTACCAATTAGGCTTCCTCCTGAACTTGCATCTTTTGTTGATGGCTTTGCCCTGAGGAACTGTGTAGGTGAGTTAACGCTTGATTCGTTGTCACCTATAGCCCATGAGTCATCAATAGAAGCTGAGCGTGTTCGAGCGGCTATAGAGTGGTATATTGATGCTGTTATGAGCGAGGCTGAGACTGTGAAGTTTATACAGTTCTGCATTGGATTGGAGTCTTTACTTGGCGATGAGCTTAGTGATGTCCCGCTGTCGAAAACACTGGCTGACAGGTGTTCTTATTTAGTTTCCAATACTATTCATAATAGAGCTGTAATACGAAAGCAGTTTATGGAAATGTATAAGGTTCGTTCAAAAGTTATTCATGGGACCTCGAGAAATATGACTGACAAGGAGAGAGAGCATTTGGAATTTGCGCGTAGGATGTTATCGGCTTGCATAGCAAAAGAGATTGAATATTTGGCAAGTGCGCATGAAAGAGCCTAGTTTAAATGGCGTTAGTCATTCTGAGGTGGGTCAATGAAAGGTAGTAAGTTTTTATGGTTGCAAAGAAAGTAGAACCAGGTGGGCCTCCTTGGAAGGCTAAGCATGATGGAATTCCCCAAAATTGGAAGCATATTGGGGAAGGGGGAAATGCTCATGTATGGGCAGATAAAAGGCTCGCAATCAAGCGACTGAAAGCATCTGTTTCGCTAGAGTCCAGAAAACGCTTTGAGAGAGAAGCTTGGATTTTCGATGAGCTATCTAGGGAAACCGATCTTTCAGTTGTCCCTGTTCTTGAGGTTCGGGAACGTGCTGACCAGCTGGAAATAGTGACGGAGTTATTAGATGGCAACCTTGCCCAAGAGATAGGTGCCTTTAGGGGAGAGGTTGAAAAATCAGTAAAAGCATTGCTCCCTATTGTAAAAACTCTTCATGTATTAGCAAATCGAGAGCAGCGAATCCATCATCGCGATATTAAACCGGAGAACTTGCTTTACAAAAAGCAAGCCGGTGAAATTAAATTATTATTAAGTGACTTCGGTTGTGCCTATCTTGCTGGAGGAGAGCGCCTCACGCCAGACCGACGGGCTATAGGTGCATGGGCTTATAGACCACCAGAGTATAGCGCTGGAAAAGCTGACTTAGTGAATGAAAAAGGGGATGTTTTTAGCTTAGGTAAAGTTTTATGGGCAATGGTAAATGGACAAAGGCATGTTGTATTCCCATGGGGATTATGGTTTTTGGACGAATTCGACTTAGCAGCTAAATTCCAAGATAAACCACTGATGCATCATGTAATGCTTCTAATTGGCCAGGCCTGTGATATTAACCCTGAAAAAAGACCTACACTGGATAGGTTTGCTAGCAATTTAAGGCAACTGATCGAGCTGGAGAATAACTTGAATGATGCTGAGCTAAGCTCTCGTATGCTCAAAAAAGAAGCAGAGAGAGAAATTGCGCATAAGCAGAGAAAGCATTTTGCTTCAAGGTTTGTGCGGACTATTTATTCTGACTTTACCTCGGCAGTTGATGAACTGCATAGAAGGAGTCCAAGCTTAAAACTTTTTCAGGAATGGGCTAACGAGATGGAATCCAGTCGGCAGTCGGAGGATGTTCTTATCTATCAATTCGCCGAGAAGGAGTCAGATGCCCACATTATAAATGTGTTTTTTCTCGATACACTTTTATCGACACGATTTTATCCGGCAGGCCGCATACAGAGTATAAGATTCTCACTCTCATTAGGAGAGAGAGCTGAGGGGGGAAGCTACTCGCAGTTGACGATTTATGGTAAGACTGATGGGCTTACTGCTGAAATGACTTATGCGGATGGGGCAACGTCTGAGGAAGAATATGGGAATAGAACAATTTTTAACTTCTTGCTAGACGCTGCAATACTTCTTCCATAGTTAAGGGTTTTAACGGGTCAGCATGTTAAACGTTGACGAGCCCCTGAACTGTTGGACGATAATATAAAGATGAACTTTTGTATTCCCAATTGTATTCCTAATTTTTTATGATTTTCAAGAAATCGTTATTAATCAACCGTGTATAATTAAAATTAAACTCCCGCCAGCTCCACCACATTGATTGAAGCCCCTGATTTCAGGGGCTTTTTCTTTTTCAGCTCGGTAAATCCGCGTGATCTGGTACACAAACTGGGACACAAGGAGTGGAGCTGAAATGGGATCATTACTGCCATCTTATCTTTTCCAACGCAATCAAATTTGGTATTTTCGACAACGTGTTCCCGTTGAGTTAATAACTGTTTTTGGCCGCAAAGAATTCAAAACGTCACTCAAGACTCGCGATGTTAACGTTGCAAAACGACGAGCCATCTCGATCGCGTCTCGACTTTGGAGCCAATTTGACCTGTTCCAGAGTGAGATGATGAAGAAAGATAACGATGCATTTGCAGAATTAATTACGCTAAAAGACGTGAAACTGGGCGATTCGCATTTTGGCGAAGTGGTGATTGATCACGACGATGACGCTGAAAAAGAGCAAGCGACGTTAAACGCCTTTCTTGATGTTATTCATAAAACCAATCAAGAAGGCTCGCTGTCAAAGTCGACAGTTCAATCACAGACCAGCGTTAGCATTAATACGGCCATTGGCGAATACATTGCAAATAAGCGTGATGAGGTAGATAACGACAGCCTTGCTGATGAAAAGACTATTAATGCCACTGAAGGTAAACTCAAAAGGCTAGTAGAAGTTTTTGGTAATGTTTCGGTTGACTCTTTGATGCGAAAAGACGCCGAACATTTTAGAAATGTGTTGTTGAAGCTTCCCAAGAACATGAACAAGGTTCGTGAATATCGGGATCTAACCCTTACCGAAGTATTAGCCCTGTCACCAACGGACACGCTCAGCACGTCAACCGTAAAGTCCTATACCGAAGTTGTTTCAACTTTCTACAAGTGGTGCAGGCACAATCAATATACCCAGTTTAATCCCTTTGAATCATTGCGAGTGAAAAAGCCCAAGAGTGCAAAAAAGGAAATAGAGGAGCGAGATCCATGGGAGCCGTCTCAGCTCAGTGCAATGTTTGCGACTCCTATCTTTACCAATCATGACTTCAAGCACAGTTTTTACTATTGGCTGCCACTGATAGCTCTGCACACAGGCGCACGGTTGAATGAAATTTGTCAGCTCTATCACGATGATATTGTGACAATAGACAATCGTCTCTTTTTCCGCTTTTGTGAAGATCGCGACGACCAAAAACTGAAAACTCGCAGCAGCAGGCGCGTTATACCTGTCCATAAAGATCTGTTGGAGCTGAATTTTGAAGGCTATTTAGAGGCAAGCAAGATAGCAGGTGATGAACGGGTTTTTCAGTCACTGACGCACTCACGGGACGGATACAGTAAAAACGCGTCGAGCTGGTTTTCTCGTTTCAGGAAAGCCCACAACCTGAAAATAGACGGGAAAAAACAAGATTTTCATAGTTTCCGTCATAATGTGTCTGACTTTTTCAAGCAACAAGACGTTCCTGATACACAAGCTGCCGCGATACTTGGTCACGCTGACCAAACCATAACATACGGCCGATATGGAAAAGACTTACAGGCATCCAAATTAGTTAATTTGATTGATAAGCTGGAATTCTCAGATCATTTAAGGCAAGTTAAACCTTGGGATATTAAAGATTTTTAAATCAAATGGGCTAGTGTTCAGTTACTGTGTTCGGCTGATAATGGCCGTGATTGTAAAGCGCATGTGTTCGAAAATAACTTATTCCTACCAAAGGTATGCTATCGAAAAATTTATTCATAGTGTTATATAGGCAAAATTGCCCATTTCTCATGTTTTATGCAATTGAATGCTATTGGCTCGGTTTCTGATCACAATTTAATTGATAAACGACTAAAAAGGTGAGTTTGTGAAAAAAGGTCATAGAAATCGAGTAGTTTTTCACTCCGTACATGACATTTCAGGAGGGCACAGTTTATCGTTAGCTGAGAAGATACTAGATCAACACTGTGATGAGGACGATTACGGTTACAATATTAATGATATAGTTGAACTCTACAATATAAAATTATTTTTTGATAACGGACTGTATCTTAAAAGTTGGTCTGAATCTGATAAAGAAAAATACATCGATAAAGTCAAAGGCTTAAGCTCGACTATCGGTAGGTTTTTTTCTCAATTAGATGATGCTAAATTTGTTGAACAATACAATCAATTATCATACCAATACCTAGATTATTTTTGGTGTCTGGTTAATAACTATCAAGCTTTCAAAAATATTTCCTCAAGTAACTTCAAAGAAATACTAAAGGTCAACCCTAATCACATTAGAAACGTATTGCGCCAAAAATTTATAGTTAAAAAATATAAAAATGAAATTTGTGAACTTTTAAAGAGCTACGATAGAAGTGCAGAGATACTCCTATCTATATATGAAGTTGATGGGGAGCCAAATAGTTACAAGTTATACTTGCCGGACTGTTTGACTAACGATGATAAAGAAAGAATAGTATCAAACTACATAGCCTCCGAACATTGTGGTACAGGGTATTTGAAACTAATTCAGAACTCAAAAAGACACAGTGACTTTGTTATTTCAGATAAAGTTAGGCTCGAAGCGAAACGAAAATACCAATTAGAAGTAGATAAAATTTTCAACGGCACTTCACGTGGAGTCATGAAGTTCGGGGTTTCTATTCGTTACCGAGAGAAAGCAGAAGAAAAGGTTTCAGTAAGTTTAGAGGGTAGTAGAGTAAATTACGAATACAGCCTTGATTATATTAGAAAAAACAATGAGCTATATTCGCTATATCGAAATTTTAAGATATTATTTGACTATGTAGACAATCAAAACCGAATAACTTTAGTTAGCAAACAAAGCCAATTAGGTGTGCTTGAACGATTCATGGGAGTTCGCTCAAGGAGTGAATACATATATGGAATGGCATTTACTCAATTAGATATGGCATCCAGCGCTCAAATTTTCTCCTATGCTAAGGTGCTGCTCGATTTAGATCAATCCTTAGAAAGTATTCTTCAGTATGTTTTCAATAAACTCTTTTCTGAGCGATATGGATTTCCATCAAACTCCTTTTTAACCGTCCCTACAGCCAGCGCGTCAGCTTTAGAAAAGGTTAGAACAATAGCACCGGAGTTGGAGTCTATTCTAAAACAGTACAAATTATTTGTTGAGAATGGATATATTGACTTTGAATTGCTACAAATTACATCGGGACCTACTTTAATTTGCAATATTCCAAGCCTAAATAAGAATAAATACATATATAGAAATTCAGGTTCAATTGATCGAGCAATGGATTTATTTTGTTCTGATCAAACTCTTTTGGCGTATGTTGAACCATTCAAAGACAAGCAGTATAAAAACTTTATTGAGCTACTGTTGAATGAGAGTGAGATTCTTTTTAGTAATTATGAAAAGTACCAACAGGATAATCTTAATTATCTTATAGATAATAGCTACATATTCGTCGATGAAAACGATCGAGTAAGAGTTAGAAGTTGGGAAAGGGTGATTATAATAAAGGATTTATTTGAAAATGAAGTGTCATCCTTATATAGGTATCCTAAGGAGCTAAGACGCGAAGCAATTAAAATGGAAGAAGAAAGTTTAGTCTATTTTGAGAGTTCTTTATTCTCGATACCAGAGCAAAATTATTTTAACTACTTCCTTAATAAAAGAGAGTTTACTAATGGATTAGATCTTAGAAATAGCTATTTGCATGGAACTCAAGCTAACCCAAGTGAAACAGATTTACATGAAAATTCTTACTTAATTTACCTTAAGCTTTTAACCTTGATTCTTTTGAAGTTAGAAGATGATTTAGCTATTTATTGTGAATTCGACAATATCTGTGATGATATATTAGGTAGGACAACATTTTAATTTAGTTATCTATTATTGATTTACTGAAGTGACATAATATCAGATATGCGGAGATGAGACGGCATGGATGACGAAGTTAAAGATTTTTTTGTAGAGAAAATAATCAAGAATAAAATCAAGCCACCAACACGCTTAAACTTTTCTTTAGAGAAGTGGAATAAAGAGTGGGTGAAGATAGAGGACTGCGCTTCTGGGCGGGACAGAAAAGTCTATAAAGCTGGTGTCATAATCGATAGCGCACTTGGAGATATTCGAGAGAAACTAACTGAGCTTTATAACAGTGCCCCAAAGACTAACTATGAACGATTAATGCTTGCTTATGTAGCTATCTCTAACCGAACAACTTCTGTTGCACTAAAGCTAGCAAAACGGACAACGGTGTCAAACATACAATCGATACTATTAAAAAGCAATGAACAAGGAAATAAGCAAGGTGTAGGTGAGCTTTTTCATGGTGCTGTTGACGGACAACAACTAGCCATCAAAGAGTGCTTACGTAGCCTAGAAAATGGTCGGAAAGTTAAATTATCAAAAGAGCCAATCGAAGAAATCGAATTTATACTGAGGGAATCGTGGTTGTCTCAGTTGTATTGGACCTACACGCATCTTTGGCAATGTGTTTTATGGTCTGATTATCATTTAGTTGAGGTGGATGAGGGAGAAAAGATTTTTTCTATTAAACAGCCAATGACACCTTATGAAGTTGCATTTATGGATAGTGCTAATCGTAAGGAGCGACTTTCTGGACAAATTGCCATGATGGCAACAAGGCCTAATATTAGAGCTAAGTTTTTGGATGATAAGTATGTAGTAATAAAGCGTGAAAACAAAAAGAGAGTAGCTTCGGTTCAACCAGTTAGTGATGCTGGAGATGAGTTAATAACATGGAATACCCAATGGAGAATAACTGAATACGAACTTTACTCTCATTACCCTGAAAGTTGGTTAAATGATGACTATGGACAAGGTTTTTGTTTATCTGAAATATTAGAAATTATGAGATGCTTAATGCTCATGGCTAACGCTGCGAAGAGTAAATTCCCAGAAGATGATAGTGTTTTCAATGTTAACAAGCTGAATGAGTTTTGCCCGAAAGTCCGAGCTTTTTCACTAAAGCGTGCATTGTGTGATGCCACAGGTTTAGATTTTAAAAAAATCAATCATATAGTTGATTTTTTGACAGCAAAGTCATCACTAAAAGGTGACTTGTGGTGCCAGCCACTAATCAAAACAAGTCAGAATGAGTACGCCTTAATGGTTAGCGCACTAAGCTCACCATCAGTATTTAGAGTTTTCGAACAATGGGCCGTTGAGGTTGGAATAGACTTGAGTGAAAAAGGATACACTTACGAAAAAACGGTTGTAGACGAACTCAATTATGCTTTGGAAACAAATCAGTTAGTGGACAACTACGATAAAGGCGTGTCTAAGCGAGTTAAAATCGATTCTGATGAGGAAGAATTTGATTTGTTAGCTAGAATTGATGATCTGATTATTGTCGGTGAAGCTAAATCCATTGTTACAACAGATTCAGAAATTTCGAAGTATCGTACATCTGAGATTCTTCAGCATGCTGGTCAGCAAGTAATTAGAAAAACTGGCTTTTTGAAAGATAATCTACCGGAAGTGTTTGCGCGTTTGGGTTGGACCTTTGATAAAAGCAAAGATTATAAGTTTGTTCAATTTATTCTAAATAGTAGTGGTATTTTTGTTGGGCATAACTTTAATGGCATCCCAGTGATTGATGAGAGAATACTCTCTGCTTATTTCGAATCTAGTCGAATGAATTTAATGAGTGTAGCGTCAAAAACAGGCACAAAGGCAATAGCTTGGTATAAGCTATACGAGAATCTTGAGGAATTGAAAGCCAACTTTCAAATATATGTTTCAAACCCTCCGCAACTAAATGGCAGCGAAGATTGCTATGAATACAATGAGATAGGATTCCCATATATGACAAGTGATTCATTCAGGCTGTCGAAAAACTATCTTGTACTGAAAGAGAAAGGACCTTTAGCGGTTATGGAACGAGAGCATCACTTTCAGGTGATTAAGTCAGCTGATTATGATTTTGAGTCTTCGAAAATAAAGATTGCTATGTAATTTGGCTGGAGGCTTATATGGGAAGCTACGCGAATATAAGTATCAATAACAACGAGCTGTTATCTTGGAAGAACACTTTTGATGAATGGTATTTCAGAAGACAAGATAGGCTTCGTGATGTTGGAGATGACGAAGATCCGAGAGGGTTTATCGGCTATAAAGTGGATGCAAAAACGCTTAGGCGGCGACTGCAATTAGCTGGTCACGATCTACGTTCTGCTGAACTGGATTTCAATGATATAAAAAGCTCATGGATCTTGGAAATGAAAGAAAGTCTTGAGCTTTATCGTGAAAGTTCTGATAGCTTCGATGCGGATATGTCGAGTCAGATAATAGCTGATTTAAAAGTTGTAGAACAACACGGATTTAAAGACTGGTTGCGTAACCTTCCCAAATTTTTTGAAAAATCTAGTGAAAAACTCGAAAGAAATGATTTTAGTTCAAAAGTATACATTGAAGAGGAACCATTACTATCTTTCATGCTGTCAGAGTTTCACAGTGTTTATGACGATGATCAGGGATTTGCAAGTTCAACTTTCCCATGCATGCATTGTGAAACGTATGCCGTAGCTCTATTGGAAATATGTACAGATGAAGATGAGTGTGTACTCGATATCACTGATTTGGTCGAGGGGGGATGGGTTAATGACTTTGATGATATTGCGCAAGTCCAAGCGGGAGAGACTAAGTTTCATGAGCATTTCCGTGCGTCATTAGAAGAGCTTTCGACTTTAAATGAATCGGATGTTAACGTAACGTTACAAAGAATGGTTTTTGCTAGTGTCATTACCGCTATGGAAGCGTACTTATCAGACACTATGAAGCGTCACGTGCTGAACAGAAGTGCAATTAAACGCAGATTTGTTGAATGTCATCAATCGTTTAAAGGGAAGTTGGCTAAAAAAGATATTTTTTTGTTCTTTGATTCATTGGATGAGACACTAAATGATGAAATCGACAAAATTTCTTTTCATAATATCGATACGGTAAAGGAGCTGTACAAAAAAGTACTAGCCTGTGAGTTTTCTGAAGACAAGCTATCTACTCTGCGCCCATCGGTATCCATTAGACATGATATTGTTCATCGTAACGGTAAGAAAGTAGACGGTTTTTCGGTCAATGTTTTGCAACAAGATGTTAGAAAGCTGATCGAGCTAGTGCGTAGCGTTATTAAAGATATTGATCTACAAATAATTGATGGGTTTTTGGCCTAGTCACGAATCGAAGAGCTTAAAATTTGAGAGGAGCCAACCGCTTTACCTCCCTGTAAACGTGAAGCTCACAATCAAATGATAGATACATCAGTATCGCTTTCCTAGAGTCATTAGCAGCGATGCTGTTGGATAAACTCTCTTTAGCAATACAAGTTAAATATCCAGCACAGTAATCAAGGTAACTTAATCAGTCCGAGTATCTGATGTCGCAATTGTCATCAGTTTTCTCTACTTCTGTGTATAAATTTAAAGCAGATTTTGCGACTTCATCAATATCTAGCGTCATCCAAATGTTTCTCATCGAATTCTCAACTGAGAATCCACTCATTTCCCGAATTGAGGGTATTGCCAAATTAACTTTATTTAATTCATCTTTTAACGAAAAAAGTTGGTCTAATTTATAACAGTTAACTGCGAGATTATTTCTTACTAAAAGCTCAATGTGATTAGTGGACAAGCTACGAAATTCAGTCGCTGGAATTCCTGCAAAGTGTTGAACCTTGCCTTTAATAATTAAATCCAGAGTATTTAGGTGTCGTGTTCGTGCTTCTTCAAACACTTTCACCAATGCGGCGAACTCTTGTTCTTCTCGATGATCCTCTTTCCAAGAAGTAATCAGATGCTGTGCGATCGCGAACCAAAGAGATAAAAGTGTAGATAAAACAACCATTCTTTCTATAGTTTTTCCATTCATACCTCGCGCCACAAAAAAATTTCGACATCGTTTTATATAAGAAAGCTTCAGAAATTGATTAAAAAAAACTACTGTCAAAATACAACCTAAAGGCAAAATAATCATTAGAGTATATTCCAATGTACCCAACATAATTCCTCTATTTTTAATTGTTAACTTGGGGACAGTATTAAGAGCGAAGCGACACCGCAAAGTAGATAACGCTCTTGAAAAGGCTAGAGCGCCGCTATAGCCCCTCATTTACTGGCTTGATGCAAAGTTTTGACGCATCTTTTGTCAAAAAACTCTCGACGCTAACCGAGCTAAGTTGATTCGTTGTTACCCATTATTAGATTTTTTTAAAACGGCAGTCATATGTGCATATGACTGCGAAATAAGTGAAGTTGTATTAACCAATATGTCTCGACCGGTATTTTCTCCAAGCCTACGCACGCCGATTCTTAGGCTGTATTCTTCGCCTTGGTCGTTACCACGGATCACAACTTTCTCAACCTTTTCTCTTTCGTTGACGAGCAGAGGACGAAAATCTGGACGCCCTTCGAAGTATTCATTTATGATTTGAATGATATAAGCTCTTGCGTGTTCCTCACCTAACGCAAACTTAATTTTTTCATATTTCTTAGTTGCTATCGACGAGCATAGAATTTCAATATTAGTAAGGCAGGAGTATGGCTGATTCTGTGCCTGTTCGACAAAATTTAATATTATTGCAAATAACCCGTTTACATCGCCCCAGTCGATAGACCAATCTACATGGTATTCAGGTTCTTTTGCCCTTGCGAGAAAAGGGCTTGTAACTTTCGCTATACCCTCAACTACGGTCTTTAAGCCATCATCGAAATTGGTTCTAAAATCCGCATATAATTTCCCTCTTGCAAAAAGAGGTATATCGCAATCCTCAAGTAGTACAGGCATCACAACAACTCGCTTTTCTTCAAGTTCTCGTAGGAGGCCTGAAGAAAGCTCTTTTTTACACCACTCTGATACGACGGAGGACTTTGATAGAATGACTAGCAATGCACTAGCACCGTCTACAGCATCCTGAACTTTGTCAATAATCGATTCGCCAATGCTTAGTTCCCAGCGATCAAGCCATATATTTATATTTCTATGCACCAATTGAACGGCAAGTTGATCTACGAATTCTTTATCTTCATGGGAGTAACTTATAAAAATTGGCATAACTTGTAGTTCTCTTTATATATCTTACGGGTGTAACCGACGCGAGCTGGTAAGCGTTCTAATTGACGGGGTTATTAAACGCTTATCCATTTCGCTGTCGCAAAGGGCCACTGTTGTTTATTAGACTAGTAGAGCTTGATCTGGCTAATTCTATGTACTGTCTTACTGCTTCATGACTTTGGGTGAATGTGCTCCAATCAATCCATACCGCGAATTCAGATTGAATATTGTCGTGCAGTCTATCTGGGACGGTATACTTATTATCTGCATTCAGTGGATTTGTAGGCAAATTCACACCAATCAGGGCATGCTTTTTATCTAGTGTGGCTTTTATTTCCCAATCAACAAATTTTCGCCAAGGTGTTTGTGCGCCACAAAGAACAATTGTGCAAGAGCTACCAGTGATATAATTTTCCCGAATTTTACGAATAACGTAATCTGTTCTATCGCTATTAACTGCACGCTCTACAGAGTTATCTTGAACTACGTTATAGGTATTTGAAAATGAGTTAATAAATGCGTCGTAATAGAAACGGTCATTACCATGGTGGTAACTTATGAAAACTTTCCTTTTAACTGCGCCAAGACCGGAGAGTAATCCATTAGTCATTTTAAGTCGTCCTTCCGTTTGGTTTTGTGTTTTCAACGCTTGCTTGAGTGTATTGAGACCACGTACTGTTTTCTTTGGAAATTAGACTTTCGACTCTTTGAACGAAAAGACGGAATGGCTCTTCTTCGTGATAAGGCTCTGCTTTAGTCAAGTAAAGAAATTTCTCGTGCTTTAAGGACTCACACGTAGTTCTATATTCAGTCCAATTCTCTTGGAATTGATTCAAGCTAATGGCCGCTGAAATTACGGCGATAGATGCACCTAGAACTCCAAGAACCAAAGTAACCGGAAATGGTTCTGTAGCGAAGCCAGCGATTAATGGAATGGCGGCAGCGGCAACTATTTCTGCTCCTCTAAGGCGCTTAAACCATCTTTGAGCTCCTTGGCTCTTTCGGTCATACCAGTCAATTTGGTTGTCGAGTCTAGAACTTATATATTCCTCATCATCCATGCGCTGTTCCTACTTTTGTTTAAGTTTCAAATGCACTCTTTGAGGGCTTTACTTACTTTTTTTGCTCTAAAACCATATACCCAGTTCGCACCCACTCCTTTGAGCTCCTTGGGTGAGAGATCACTTCTATCTTGTTTGACAGCAACAATTGGCTTGGACAGACGTACCGCTTCTCTAATTTCATAGTTAATCCACTTACGAGAATGAGTGCTACTTCCTATTAGGACGAGCACAATATCGGACTCTTTAATTCGCCTTGTAAGCTCTCGTTTTAGCTCATTGTCTGTATTGGTTGCAAGCGAAATGTCTGCCGACATATCTTCGAATTGAATATCAAATTTATCATTTTTGCTCCAAGCCTTGAGCAAGCGTTTCAAAGCTCTATCTTTCTCATAGTAATAACTAACAAATACCCTGTTTTCTCTGAACAACTCACTCACCAGCCTGTTGGTTGTAAGAAGTACTCCTAGTCCACCTAAAATCGTAACTAATGGGTGCAAGTTTGTATCCTTTCTTTCTAAGCTTAACGTTTGAGTAACGCGCCCGAGTTAACAGCTTGGCCTTTGATACGTTTGTTATGCGTTTTTTCCACTTGTCTTTTCATTCTTACTTAAAGCTAAAGCTATACCAACTGCTGACTCTAGTAACTTTGGATCGAAACTATTCGATACTATTTCTTTAAATGCCGAGTCATTATTTATATTCCAGTGCTGAAAGACTTCTTTAACGTCATCGGGAGTTACAACATCACCGTATGCTTGCAGGTAAAATTTACCAAAAGAAATAGCGTGTAAACGGTCTGAGTTTTTCAGTGATTCATTCATGTATGATTTGCCAAGTGTGAAAGCATACTTAGAGGACGCAACTAGAAGACCCACTCCCATTAAACCTTTAACCGTTAACAGAGCAATTGTTATTGTATCAAAATCTTTCCCTAAGCTTTCGTTGATAAGAAAGAATGCAAAGTAGACACCTAAGATTAGCGCCATATATCCAGCGGCGTACCATATATTCGCACTAAACTTTAAGGAGCTCTCTCTTTTATTCAATTTCTCTTCGGCGTCCTGAATGAACTCTGTTTTACTAACCTCTAATTTTTCAGCTTGCTCTCTCTTAAACTTTATTTTTTCTTGGCGTTCTGCGCTGTGACGCTCTATTGCTCTATGAATATTTGAAACTACCTTATTTAAGCGAGTATCTATAAGGTTTGGAACAGTTTCAACAAATCGATCCAATAGGAAGTCAGGAATTTCAATATCCTCACCGATTACAAGTGGAAGAAATAAACTATCACCGACTGCATCCATTTGTGCTTGAGCAACTGCGATTTCATTTAGAACGTGTTTAGAATTCAACGAGTTTTCAGTGATTATTGCTACTACTGCATCAGCAGAGTGTAGAAGGGCATTTAGCTCTTTAGATAAGTTTGAACCCATGGATACTGAGTCAACGCTCACTACTTCGTGACCAAGCTCTACAAGCCCTTTTTTTAAGGCATCATGAAGGCCTTTATCCATATGGCTGTGAGAAATGAATATCTTACTCAACTTAAACTCCTATTAGACACATGACATGTGTTTATTGTGTGTGCACACTTTGCAATTCGTTCAATTTGTAGTTGCCAGCTTTACTTACTGGAAAAAAGCAGTACTGCTTAGAAATTCTCATACAAAGCAAAAGAAATTTGAGCATGCTTAGTTTCACTATCAATGAAGCACAACATGCAACTTTTTTTCACTATGTGATTGACATTAAACGACTTAAATACACAACACAACAACTAACCGAGCGATGTTATTTATATAAGCGTCCAGTGTTTAGTAAGTATCACCTAAATCCACTAAAACAGGACGGTTATCCATTATTTGAGGTAGCCGGAGCTCATAGCAAGGCCAAAGGCTTGTTATTCACTTTATGTAGTTTGTAGAACTGGCTCTTACACTTTTCAGTAAAAGTGTAAATTCAGAAATCAGCTAGTACATTTAGCCACAAAGTATGTGCATCAGCATAGCTCTCTCAGAGTCATTCTCAGTGCCGTTGAGCTGCTTATACGGTTCAATACCATTTGCCAACAAAAAGGCTCTATATAGCGTTACATGCTCTCGGTGTATAGACACATCACTTAATTCGACACACAGTTTTTTTGAAAAATCTTGTGAAGTGGAGAATGTTGCTAATATATCTAGCGACTTTATTTCATCGGAAGCCAGCGGTCTGGCTATCGTTTTGTGCTTTTTAAGTGCCAGTTTTTCTATATGACTAAATTGCTGCTTTTTATTTTCATACTCTATGCTTTTTGCCATAAAACCAAAGCACTTAATCGCCCTAAAGCGGTACGCTTCGATTAGTAGATTTTTGTCGGCCACGCAATGCTTAAAAAAATCAGGCATATGAGTAAAAATGCCCTTAAGGTAATTATCATCGTCATTTCTAAGTGCGTTTAGGATTTTATTGAGTATATTGTCCAATTGAGCTTCTGTTTCAAATAAGTAATTCATTTTCCTTGCCCCCATCTCTAAGGTATTTTATTGGGCTACGTCTAGTTCTATCTGATTTTCCACTGCGATCTCTTTTTCCTTTTTCACTTGCTTATAGGAGACAGCTAGCTTGGCACGATTATCGGTGGCATATTGCTTCGATAGATCCGATAAAATTTTCTCTTTGCACATTTTTTTTGATTGACCGTTGTCATAATTACTCAGATCTTCTGTACCCAAGTACAGGTGACATTCATCTTTATGCCGAGACATTGCGACATATACGGTTTTCCGGCTCATGAAAGGGCTGTTTAGTACATACACATTTCCCTCAATGGTTAAACCTTGGCTGCTGTAGATAGTTTGAGCGTAAGAGGGGATTAAATAGCATTGGCCTTTTTCGTCTGCGTATTCATTTGTGTTTACGGTTACAGTTGAACCGTCGTCTTTTTCAATCAAAAGTGACAGCACGCCTTTACCGCGACGCACAATATTTTTGACGATTCCTGTATCACCATTGGTAAAGTCCAAGCGATAGTCGTTCTTAGTGAACCTGACGCGCTCATTTTTAGAAACAAGAAAGTTAAATGGGGTTTTACCGTTGATGCCTTTAAGTGGAATGTTTTCATTGCCCAATAACTCAGATTCTATTAGCTTTTCCCTCGCGGCTTGATTCAAGAGTTTCACTTCTTTCCATGAGTGAGCCAGCATCATGGACTGCTTATTTTGGTTGTCTGATTGATACGCAAACCAATCATCGATAAGGTTATGTTGAGCTTCAATTCTGGTCGATTTAACATGAAATCTGTCATGCTTTGCGTAGGCTTCTAACGCTCGTTTGGTGTGTCCATCTCGAAGGTCGCCGACCGCTTCCTTATCCCAGCTTTCTCGTTGACGCCTAATGGTTTCAATACGGCTTGTTCCAATCACTTCAGGGTTCGATAAATAACTTAAAACACCACCATGCTCAATGGCATCCAATTGTTTATCTTCACCAACCATGATGATTTTGAAACCTTGACGCAATGCTGCGGTGATTAAGTACGTTGCTTGAGCGGTTCCAAGTTGCCCAGCTTCATCGATGACAAGTACATCACCTTTTTTTACTTTGGATGTACCTTCTTCGAGCTGATTGATTAAGCTTTGTACCGTTTGGCTTTTAATGCCAGTTTCAAATTGCAAATTCTTCGCTGCTGATTTAGCAATTGCAGTACCGTGTACTTCGATACTATAGCGATTGCAAACTTCTTTTAAGACTTCTGTTGCCTTAGACTTTCCGGCACCCGCACTACCACTAATAATTTTTAGTGACCCATGCTGTAGCACTTGTTCTACGGCTTTACTTTGTTCTTCAGATAACGTAATCCCTAGCTTAGATTCGGCTTTTTGGATATCCGCTTTTGATGCGTTTAGGGCGTGTCTATGGCTGGAAAGTGACTTAGCATCGTTGATCAGATTCTTTTCACGTTCTAGAACTTCCTTCGTCGTAAAAAGTTTAAGTTGTCTGTCGCCGCTCTCTAACTCGATACACAAATCTGATAATATAAATTCTTCAGCAATAGTAACCCCATGGCTTGCAGGCAACCCCTGATGCATTGCGTATTGAATAGCGGTGTCATATATCTCACTTTCCTTA
Source organism: Idiomarina sp. ST20R2A10 (assembly GCF_051842345.1). Lineage (NCBI taxonomy): Bacteria > Pseudomonadati > Pseudomonadota > Gammaproteobacteria > Alteromonadales > Idiomarinaceae > Idiomarina > Idiomarina sp. ST20R2A10. The sequence goes on from NZ_JBNIEY010000001.1 coordinate 28,230, forward strand.
ACTGTGTTCTTGGTGACTGTTAAAACGCTTTCTAGCCGTTTAACAGCGTCAGTGGTATCGAGAGTAAAATGATCACTTAGATGAATGCCTAAAGACTTTCGACGTACCTTTTCGAAAACCGATTTTGAAAACCCTAATTTATCAAGCTGGGATTGCCACTTAGGGAAAAGGACATCCCTGTTAATCATTCCTTTGGCTTTCCTCGTCGCGAGAGCGGAAATATTTGCTGCTCTGGCTCCATCCAGACCCAAACTTTCCATATGCTTTTGTATTTGTTTTGTACGTGTAGAAAAATGATCTCGAAGATTTATATCAACACGGGCGACTTCAACAGCTCTGCCATTTTGTTCTGTGTCATATCCTAAAGCCCTCAGTTCTTGAGCTAGATTTGCTTGGTAAATGGAAGTGGCCGTTTTACCCCATATAGCTAGATACCTAGCCTCTATAGTTCCAAAAGAGCCATCGACTCGTGGAGAACAGTTGTGAACAATTGCATGAATATGAGCATGAGGTTCGATTTCCCTGTTGGTCATATGTTCAAACAATGTTGCCACTAGACCGATAGTCTTTTCGTGCTTAATGCCATTTTTTCCCCTTCTCGTGTAGCAGGCTTTTTGCTCAAGGAAATTAAGTGCTTTTTTTACTGCTTTTTTATTTGCATTCAACAGTTCTTCCCTGTGTTGCTCATCTGCTCTTGCTACCACCAGTGAAAAGGACTTTGAGGCATTAAAAGTCAGGTCATACCCAGACCGATGGTTTTTACCGTTTTGCTGGTATAAAAGCTCTTTGGTACGGGGGTGGATGCCATTCATTAAATCCAAATAGTTCTCCTCTGAGATCTCATCTCTAAGACCCATAACCGCAGCACCCAGCCCATAACTTTGTCCCGCAGGCTCACCACCTTTATGGTAATAGTCGTCAAGAGCAAGCTCGATGTAGTAGCGAACGTTCTTCACCTGAATAAAGGTCATCATTAGCTGGTTTCCTTTTTATATTTCCGCATTGGCCTGCGGTTAAGCCTATTTTTTGATCTCGGTTCACCTTTTCTAGCGGTCGCTTTTTTGCTCAAACCAGAGGTTTTTAGGCTACTATTGGAGGATTGAGGCGGTATTTTGGGGTAAGGCCACTTCAGTCGATAGACTGCTTCGCTGCCGCCGATCAGAAGGTATCCTTCCACGCCACTCGCGTTGGCAAGTGGTAAATGAACAATATCCTCTTTTGGGACAACGGGTCTTTCCTGAGAGATGTAACTAATAGAACGGCTTCCGTCAGACTGAATTGTCTCGTTAATCTGTTTGACTTTACAATTTCCCAGAGCGTGAGATGCGGTCTCGCTGCTTGATCCTGATGCACCAAGTCGCATAGCTACAATGACGCCAAAGAGTGACAAGATGGACTCCGTTGAGGCTTTGCCGTAAACCTCTTCCACCATACTGATACTTTGTGTACCGGCTATCATTCTTCCGCCTTTTGAACGAGACAGTGATAACCATCTTTTTAGTGCAGGGGACTTTGGTAGATTTCCTAGCTCATCTAATACCATCCACACTTGACGTTTTTTGCTATCTCGCATATCAAGCAAGCTGTTTGTAATGATTGTCATCATAGAGCTTACTAAGCTTCGACTTTTCGTAGGCTTTTTTGATGACGCTTTCAGTACGACATGGCGTTTAGTAGCGTTTGTATTTAACCAGTCTGATATTGAGAAAGGTTTCATAGTCTCAACTTTTGGCATCGAGGCAATCCAAGATAATTGAGCACTGATCAGAGACCGCACTGACTGCGTTGTCTTAGACTCAGGTATAATAAATGGTAAGGCTGGAGGACACACCTTCTGAAGTGCTTTTTGAAGCTCTTCATCTGAGCAAAATAGAAGGGCGGATAATTCTGACCAAGACCATCTATCGTGAGTCTCAATGAGATAATAAAAAACACCTGTCAAGACTGTTCTAGCGGCATCAACGAAAAAATCTCGCTCTTTTATGGTGTCTTCTATCATTCCATGGGCAATTAATTCAGCGACATCATTGCTTTTGATGTCACTACCAATGTCCCAATAGTGGGACTTCTCGTCAACGGATAACATGATGGTGTTGGAATTATTAACAAGAAGCTCTTGATACTCACCTTTTTCATCGTAAATAAAAGACTTACAGCCTTTTCGTCCGACGATTTGGAGTAACCACTGTTTGATTAGTGTGCTTTTACCAGCACCTTGCATACCGAAGACTAATGTATTCAGGCCTTCAAGTTTTGAAGACAACTTTAGAGAGGGATGTATAGCAAAGCCTGTCCTTGTTTTTTCTTTTTTCAAAAAGTTCGCAAGGTGTTTTATTGCATGTTTTCGAGTAAGTAGAACTGGGCCGTCTTGATGCGCTCCTTCTTCGGATGGATGTATAACGGTCTTTAAATAGGTACGCCATAGTAAAAAAGAGCCTAGTGCGAAGACGCAATACATGAGAAGTGCTATCGCGACCTCGAAGTGTGATGTACCGAGCTTGTAGGCGCTTTGTCTAACAAATTCAAAGCGAAATAAGCTTTCACCGACAATAGTTCCAATTCGGTATATATCATCTGATCTTATCAACCACTCAGAAATAGTTTTATGGCTAATGATGACAGCCCCAATCGGAATAAGAAGGCAAGTAAATAGTATCCCGCTGATAAACCTTTTAAGTTCGTGGTTCATTATCGCTGTCCTTTTCTTTTAAGTAGCTCTTTGTATCTGGTAGAAGAGTCGGCTATTTCTGCGTCACTTAGTCCGGCGATGGCGCTGTTTAAAATAAACAGACGTTTTATCAACCGAGCTTCTAAGGCGGTTAACAGGTCTTCAATGTTTTGGTACCTATCAAAATTCAAGAGTGCCTCTCTCGCATAGTCTGAAAAGCTCATATCTCGTTGAAGGGCTTGTGCTTTAAACCGCTCTGCATCATACTCAGTGGCTCTGAAATTAAGTGTTTTGGTTGCAGAGTTATCTGGCTTGCGTTTCATATAATCTCCGTACTACGTGTATTACACCCGATTTATAAGGCTTGCAGGCTTATCGAGTGTTGAAGTGGGAAAAATCTTATAAGTGACTCAAGACCTTTGTGCGTAAGGAATTGAGCCACTTGAATCAAGCACGTAATGCATCATAGATGCGAAGCGTGTATATATAGTTATTTATCTAGAAGTTCTGACAGATCTCGCAGATACTTTCGTCTATCATTCCTGTATGCCATAAACCATTTTCGGTTTTCTTATCGACCGTGAGTAACGAATCAAATAGATACTCGATAAAGTTTTCATTATTGAAAACCTTTCTAAGATGAGGCTTTTCGTTCAAGACTCTTCCTAAACTCTCGATGATCAGTCGGTCAGGGATTTGGTTACTTAATTTATTCATAGTCGACTCCTTATGTAGTCAGGTGTTGGCGTTAATCAGTTCAGATTAACGTTCTAAATTGAGAACAAAATTCATGTTCTCTAACTACTAGTAAGTCCCCAGATTCCAGAATCGCGTCACCGCCGTTAAAAAAAATTTGAAAAAACAAAATTTTTATGCGGTTTGGATGAGAAGTTAGGTAAAATTGTTCAGGAAAATCCTTAAACGAGACGTAAATGATGAGCAGTAAACGACAAGAGAAATTGAACGAGAGTTATCAAACCATTATGGATAATTTCGGTGGCCTGATGACTTACATTATCCATAATGGATACACTAAGAAGCTTAAAATGACAGGTTCAAAGATGTCACAAGAGGATTTTTTTGAAGAGGTAAAGTCACGGATTTGGATATCTCTTCTTACTAGCTCCATTAATAAAGACGGGTCATTCAGTGATGAAAGAATAAACAAGGCTTTGATTTCTACGGTAGCCAGAAATCAAGTTCAAAAAGTAGTCAATGAGAGAAATGACCATAGAGAGCAGGTCGCAAACGGCACTATTAAGCGAAATACGTTTTCTCATGAGAGCGGCTTGGATGAAGCTTCTAAGGAAGAATACCTAATCGCATCTGAGTTATTTTCCTATCATGATAATGAAGAACTGCTTGATGATTTAATCAGTCTCGCAGGATTGGAACATGACGAAGGAGTAGCTCTAAGAATGAAATTTCGAGCGTTCCCGATAAAAGAGATTGCGGAGCAAATGCAAGTTTCAAATTCAACAGTAACGCGCCGACTCAGAATGGGGCGAGAGAAACTTGAGAACTATATTGATGCCAGCAGTTAGCCTCGTGTTGGGGATTAAGGCAACAGTGTTGAAGACTGCTGTCATTAATACTTGATTATAGGCATTGAAATGGTACACAAAGTGGTACACACTAAGCAATCTTGAAGCGAATAGCACGCGTATTTACTGGGCTGAAGGGCCGATAACAATGTTTTTGTGGAGCATCCCGCCAGCTCCACCAATTCCATATAAAAAGCCGCTCACTCGAGCGGCTTTTTTTGGTGCATAAAACAGAACCTAACCCACTATTTATCTTTGCTCGATAAATTGTCCCTCAGCGAGTTAACCCAGCTCGTAAATTTATTTATTAAGTCACCGCCTTTACCAAGCAGTTCTCTTAGCTCCTCTTCAAAGTGTGTTTGCTTTTTCTCCTCCGGTTCGGGCAGCGGCGGCAGTATGTGGGCAAAGTAGGTTTTGTCGAGTAAGCGGTGCAGCATACGCTCACCAATAAAAGGCTTATTACTATTGAGCGCTCTGGCACCTTTTATGATGTTGCGAATGTCGTATTGCGTGGGGCTTATATCAGGCACCTGCTTGGGAATATTCAGCAGCTTATACACACCAATACGGGCGGTGCGAATTGAGGCTTCCATGGTGAATATTATGTCGTTTCGGGTTTCTACAAACTGGCCAATTAAACCTAAATTGGTGCAGCCTTCAGGCACTACTCTGGGTCTGTCGCCTGCTGCTCTGGGCATAAACTGGGCGGTAATGTAAGGCATAAGCGCAACGCGTATTTTGGTGTTGGCTATAACCTCATCTAACTGGTCTTCAATACCCAGGTGATGGCAAAGCTCGGTCAGAATTTCTTTGCCGGTACATTCCGGCATGGTTTTGTCTACACGGTTGCCTTGTTTATCCATCAACAGGCCATAAACCCATAATACCAATGTGTCGTCTGGCTGATCGGGGAAGTGCGGTTGCCGATTACAGGTAACGCTCAACAGCCAGTTAGAGTCAGTAAACGTCACTATTCCGCCGGTTACGGTTCGACCTGAGTATGGGTCGTTTACCGATAAGGTTTTCAGTTTATCGACCAGGGGCGAGGGCTTGCAGGTAAGGGTGGCAGATTCCCATATAGACTTGTCTACGTCACCATAAAACTTTTCTGGCTTACCAAAAACAGGAGATTTTTTGGCGAGGTTCTTCCATAAGTTCCAGCCGCTTTCGCTACCCGGGTCATGCTTTTCACAGCTAAGCTCCGGCGCATCATCCATACCGGCATAACCTGTATTTTCAGTCATTGAGCCGGTGAGGGCGAACACTAAATCATTCTTGCCAACTTCAATATATTGCTCTTCACCTTTAACAACGGCCTGAATTCCGGTTACTGTCTTATTGTTTCCGGTAAAGCTTATATCAAGGTCATCTACTCTGGCTTCAAAGGTAAATTTCACTCCTTTTTCACGCAGAAAATCGGTCAGTGGTTTTATAAAGGTGTCGTATTGATTGTATTTAGGGAAAAGCAGAACAGACATGTCAGCAAAACCGTCAATTGAATCCAGAAAACGATGCAAATAGAGCTTGGTTTCCAGCAGACTGTGGCAGTTTTTAAAAGCAAACATAGTGCGAAATAAGAACCAGAAGTTACTTTGTAAAAAGCCTTCACTGAAATATTCCTCAATGCTGGTGTCGTCTAACTCTTCCTTTCGTTTCAGCATTAAGCGGATAAGTTCCCATTGCTGAGATTTACTCAGCCCCAGGTCTTCTGAGTCAAGAATCTCGCCGGACTTGTTAATTAAACGGGCCTTAGAATAATTCGGGTCGTTGTCGTTTATCATTCGGTATTCATCGAGAACCGAGTAGCCTTCAGGAAGTTCAAGGGCAGGAATGTCCTGGAATAGATCCCAGAGTGTGTCGTAGTTCCAGTTCATTTCACGACCACCGCGAATAATGTAACCGTCTTCAGGGTTACCCGCACCATCCATAGAGCCGCCTTCCACACTCATTTCTTCTAGAATAGTGATGTTTTCGGCGGGCATATGACCATCGCGAATTAAATAAAATGCAGCAGCAAGCCCCCCGACACCGCCACCAATTATCCAGGCTTTACGCTTTTCGACTCCCGGAGTAGGTAAGGTTTTATGACGCGAGTAGGGCGATATAAAATCACCCGGTGGCAAAGTGTTAATCGGTTTATGGCACCAAAAACCGCCTGCTGCGTCAGGCTCATGCTCAAAACCTTCTGGTGCAGTTGCCGAGATATCAAATTTCGCAATTGTCTTTTTAGCCATTACGGATTCCTTCCCTTACTGAATAGAAATATTTGCTGTTCTCGCTGATACCCTTAGTGGTATTGCGAACGGCACTTTCAGTATAGTCGGCATCATGAGTTACCTAATGTAGTTAGATCAATTTAATTCCCGTTAATGAGCTTTCTCGGATTTTACAGCTTAGCTTTGATCCAATAACCCCTCATAAGAACTACAATTGAATACACACTCTAGTTAAAGGACTACCAACATGACTGAGAAAATTAAAGCGCTACGGCTCAAAAAACCGTTTGGCCTGGATAATATTCAAGTAACCGAAATGGAAGACCCTGGCCAGCCCGGGCCGGGAGAAATTCGCGTTAAAGTTAAAGCAAGTTCGCTTAATTTTCATGACTACGGCGTAGCTGCCGGTTTTATCCCAACAGAAGATGGACGCATTCCAATGTCTGATGGTGCAGGCGTTGTTGAAGCCGTTGGCGAAGGAGTGGAAGAATTCGCGGTAGGCGACAATGTTGTTTCTACATTTTTCCCGTATTGGCAAAGTGGACCGGCGCCAGTCGGCGACTTCCGCAATACGCCGGGTGATGGCATTGATGGCTACGCCCGAGAAGTTGTCGTGCGCCCGACTCAGTTTTTCACTCATCAGCCTAAAAACTACAGCCATGCTGAATCGGCAACGCTGACGACTGCGGGGTTGACGGCCTGGCGCGCTTTGGTCGTGGACGGTGGCATTAAACCGGGCAATACGGTGCTGGTGCTCGGCAGTGGTGGTGTTTCTGTATTTGCCTGCCAATTAGCGAAAAGCCTGGGGGCAACGGTATTTGCGACATCATCGTCTGACGACAAACTCCAGCAGTATAAAGAGCTCGGTGCGGATCATTTGATTAACTACAAAGAAGACCCGGAATGGGGCAAAACGGTTCGTAAATTAACTGGTGGCCGTGGTGTCGACCATGTGATTGAAGTTGGCGGTCCTGGCACCTTGCCGCAGTCTATTAACGCGGTCGCGATAGCGGGGCACATTGCGTTAATTGGTGTGCTGACTGGAAGCGAAGGTGAAGTTCCAACCGCCAAATTAATGGCCAAGCAAGCCAAGTTACAGGGGTTAATTGTTGGCAGTCGCGACAATCAGAAAGACTTTGTGCGAGCCCTGGAAGCCAATGGTGTGAAGCCGGTAATTGATAAAATTTTTGCTCTGGATGAATTAGCGGATGCATTCCGTTACGAGGAGTCTGGCAAGCACTTCGGCAAAATTTGCATAGAGTTTTAGCTTTCTGAAAAATATTTTAAGAAAATGTGCATTCTCATACTAATATCAGATAGGTAGCCTAAGGCGATATTTGATTAGTATGGGTACTCAAAAATGATGAATGACTCTAAAGCGCGTTATGGTTCTATAACGCGCTTCTTCCACTGGTCGATGGCCATTCTGGTTAGCTGGCAATTTCTAAAATTCTTTGACCGTATAAACGATGGTGAACACTGGGTGGGTGAAACGCTGGTTCCCTGGCACATATCCATTGGTTCCCTTCTATTGGTACTTATTGTTTTACGCTTAGGTTGGACAGCAAAAGAAAAGGGAAACCGGCCCGAACATGAGTCTATTATTGGCGTTCTGGCAAAAATCGGCCACGGTTTGTTGTATGCCGCGTTGGTATTGATGCCTGTGACCGGAATTTGCTACATGGTGGGTAACGGTTATGGGCTGAGTGCATTTAACCTTGAAATTATTGCAAAAGGTGAGGAAGTTAGCTGGCTGATAAACATTGGTAATCTGCATTCTTACATAGCCTGGGGCTTATTGTTTCTAGTTGCAGGTCATATCGGTATGGCTTTCATCCATCAGTTTATTATAAAAGATGGAACACTAAAACGGATGATGTAAAAGCCTTGCTGCTTTGATTTTGCCGTAACGGGCTTTCTATAACAGTTAAAACAATAATCTGTTATTATTTAGCTCGTTCGGTTCATCAGAGTATTTTCATGAAAAAGTATGAGCTACTGGCAAATCAGCTAAGGCTTCAAATTGAGAAAGGCATATGGTTACCCGGTGAAAAGCTACCTTCTTTAAGAAGACAGGCGGAGCAGTCCGGTTACAGCCTGATGACGGTTTTACACGCTTATCAAATGCTTGAGTCTCAGGGCGTTCTGGCGGCGCGTGAGCGTTCAGGCTACAGCGTTTCTGCCTCGGTAAAATATCCTCAAAATCCGTCTCATTCTATTCAGCCAACTGAAGCTGTTAGTGTGAACGATTTTGTATTTGAAGTGCTGCAGGCGTCTCGTAACGTTCATACGTTAAGTTTAGGTTTTGCGTATCCTGACCCTTCTTTGTCTCCGCGTCACCAACTGAATAAGGCGGTTGTTTCAGCAGCAAAACAGTCTTCTTTAATGACTGCGCTGGATAACCTGCCACCCGGTAACGAAGAGTTGCGGCATCTAATTGCTAAGCGTTACGCGGCACGGGGTATGAATATTTCTCCCGATGAAATTGTAATAACCGCAGGGGCGCTGGAGGCGCTGAATTTGAGTCTTCAGGCCGCGACTCAACCCGGCGACTGGGTGGTGATTGAAGCACCTGCTTTTTATGGCGCCATGCAGACCTTAGAGCGGCTTGGTCTTAAAGCTATTTCTGTGGCGGTTGATCCTGAGCATGGTTTGGATATGTCGTCTCTGGAGCGGGCGTTTCAGAGCTATGATGTTAAGGCCTGCTGGTTAATGTCGAATTTTCAAAACCCGGTGGGCTATTCGCTAAGCAATGAAAAAAAGCAGCAGGTGGCGCAACTGCTGGAAAAGTACAACGTGGTCTTAATTGAGGACGATGTGTACAGCGAGTTGTATGAAGGAGATACGGCACCGCTGGCGGTAAAACAGTTTGATAACAGCGATAACGTGATGCTGTGTTCATCATTTTCTAAATCGCTTGTAGCCGGGTTTCGTATTGGCTGGGTGGCCGCCGGTAACCGCGCACTGGAAGTACAAAAACGTCAGCTAATGAGCACCTTAGCGACCAGCGCGCCTATTCAGTTATCCTTAGTGGAATATCTGTCGACAAAAAATTACGAGAAGCACCTTAAAGAATTACGCAAAACGTTGGCTTCCCGAAAACGTAAAATGCACGAGTTTTTGCAGCAGCAGCAGCTAAGCGACATTGCCAAAATCTATAACCATAGTGGCGGTTATTTTTTGTGGCTGGAGTTTGACGCCAGCGTCGATACCACGGTGTTATACCGGGAGGCGCTGGATAAAAATATTACGCTGGCTCCGGGCAAACTGTTCGCGTTACAGGATGAGTTTAATCATTGTTTACGGGTGAATGCCTCATTTGAATTAACCGACGCTAACAAACAGCTTCTGCAACAACTTTGCCGCCACCTGAGGGAGCACATTGCTCGCCGTTCTGCTGACTGATCTAGCTTTTTAGTCCGTTTCTGTATCTACCCCCGAAAACCACGGTAATTAGAATTCCTCTGTGTTGTTCATTGCGGAGTAATTACGGTGAGTTCCAAGCAAGTTTCAAAAAAGGATGTCATTTTCCAGACTGGCGTGCCAGATGGGAAAATTTATATAAAAGAGGAAACCGGTAAATATCAGCGAAACCGCCGTTACCTGAACGTTTTCCTGATGCTTCTTTTCATTGCCATTCCATTTATTCAATACAATGGACAACAGGCTATTTTGTTCGACGTAGCACAGCAGACCCTCAGGTTTTTCTCCATTAAGTTGTTTCCGCAAGACCTCATCATATTCAGCCTGATATTTATCCTTGCTGCCTTTGCTTTGTTTTTTGTGACGGTTCGTTATGGCCGGGTGTGGTGTGGTTTTACTTGTCCGCAGACAGTCTGGATGTTGATGTTCAACTGGATCGAGCGTCGTATTGAAGGAACTGCGAACCAGAGTAGGGCGTTAGATAAAGCGTCTCTGAGCGTTGAAAAAGTCGCGAAAAAAGGATTTAAACACTTCATATGGGTGACGGTTGCTTTACTTACTTCGCTAACTTTTATGTCCTACTTTACTCCCGTAAAAGAACTTTATTCTGGCTTTTTTACCCTTTCAAGTTCTGGTCTTATTTACGGCTGGGTTCTTGTTCTGGCTGCCTGCACATACGGCAATGCTGGCTGGTTGCGTGAAAAAATGTGCCAGCACATGTGCCCCTATGCCCGCTTTCAATCCGCAATGTTTGATTCCGGTACCAAACTCGTGACTTACGACGCTACCCGTGGTGAAGACAGAGGGCCGAGGAAAAGAGGGAGTGCTCCTTCGGAGCTGGGTGATTGCGTTGATTGTAAGCTATGCGTACAAGTTTGCCCGGCGGGTATCGATATTCGCAACGGCTTGCAATATGAGTGCATTAACTGCGGTTTGTGTGTGGATGCCTGCAATAAAGTGATGGATAACTTTGGTTATGAAAGGGAGCTCATCGGTTTTCGTAGTGAGCAAAAGTCTGCACGCAATGGCGGCGGGCAATGGTTATATGGCGTGGTGTCTGCGCTCATCATTACCGGGATAATTGTCTGGATGCTGACATGGCAGAGTTTTGAAGTAGGCGTGATAAGAGACCGTCAGGCTCTGTATCGCATTAATAACGAGGGGCTGGTTGAAAACGCCTACACCGTCACTTTGCTGAATAAATCCAGTTACGTAAAAAACTTTGAAGTAACGGCCTCCGGATTGGCTGGTGCTCAACTTTCTGAAAATGGTCCTTTTGCCGTAGGCCCCGGAGAGAAGCGAAGTGTTGTACTGACATTAACGACGGAAGAAGAACCGCAGACTACAATCTCACATTTTGATTTCGTTATTGAGTCTCGGGAGTCTGACGAAACCGTTGTTCATGAAACTATGTTCTATTCAGGGTGATGCTTAACGCTTAGTTTTAAAGTGCTCTTAATTGCTTCCTGAGACGTAGGTATTTAATAGATAAAACCAGGAGTAATTTATGAAAGTACTGTTTAGTCTGATTTTATGGCTCGGTATTTGTGGTGCTTTGGCGGCAACCGAGTATTCAATAGAGAAGGTTAAGGGTAATGTTTATCGGTTTTCTGCCGGGCATTACCATTCGGTGTTTATGGTAACTGAGCGGGGGATTTTTGTTACTGATCCTATTAATGCGGATGCGGCAGCTTACCTTATAAAGGAACTCAACGAGCGTTTTGAGCAACCGGTACGATACTTAGCTTATAGTCATAACCACGTTGATCACACCTTGGGCGGTGATGTTATCGCCACGGATAATGTAGAGGTGATTGCGCATGAGTATGCGGATGAAGATTTACGCTGGACTAAAACGCCAACCGCTTTGCCCACAATGACGTTTAGCGATGAGCTGACTATTAAACTCGGCGAACAATCGGTTCAAATGAAATATTACGGACCAAACAATGGGCGTGGTTCTGTTAGCATGCGCTTTATGCCTGAGAATGTGCTGTTTGTGGCTGACTGGATTGTGCTGGGCCGCATGCCTTATCAAACGCTTCCGGGCTATGATATTCACGGAATGATACGCTCGACAAAAGCCGTGTTAGATGAAAAGCCATTTGATGTGTTTGTTGGTGCTCATGCGGATATGGGAACGCGTAAAGATGTTGAACGCTATTTAAGCTATCTTCAAGCCTTATACGCTGAGGTTCGCGACGGTATGTTGGCTGGCAAAAGTTTGGAAACACTTCAACAGGACATAAAGCTTGATGAATTCTCTGATTTAAAAATGTACGACCAGTGGCTGCCGCAGAATATCGAAGGTGTTTATAACACGCTAAATGAGCAGTCTTATTTTGACCGACGTTAGGGGGAATTAAAGCTGCTCATTTTTCGCCTTCTCTTTACGCGCTTTCCACCAGTGGTATAGCGCTGAAAAAACGAGCGCTATGATAAGATCCTTAAACTCGAGATTGTGTAGAGTAACCTCACCCGATTTAAAAGAGCTGGCGATGGTACCACCAACAAGGTAGGCGCCAATAAAAACCAGCGCCAAGTATATGGTCGAAAGTATTTTATTATCTGTTTTCATATCTGCAACTCATAGCATTCTCAGTGTTTCTGAAACCATCCTCGCATGGCAGCCAGTGCGGAGTCATTAATACTGTTGCCATTTTCTTTTCAAGATTATTAGTTAAGCCCTTTAATCACAAACCATTCTTTTCGGGGTGACCGGGAGCAAATGAATAAACGCTAAACGACAACTTTTGGTAGCATGCTTTCAAAGTATTTTAGTAACCATAAGCATTGGAATAAACCAACATGACCATAAAGCCGGGTATTTACGAACACTACAAAGGCGGACGTTACCGCGTTATTGATACCGCCCGTCATAGCGAAACTGAAGAGTGGATGGTGATTTATCAGCCCCTTTACGGTGAACAAAAGCTTTGGGTTCGACCCTTTGAGATATTCGTGGAAACGGTCAACATAGACGGCAATAACGTGCCCCGATTCTGTTTTATTGGCAATGAGTAAGGGAAGACAATGAACGAAACCGATAACAAACTCTTTTTAGTTTATGTGGGCGGCACGGCGCCTGGAGCCAACATTGAGCTGCATGACATTCGCTTTGTAGTAGGGCCAAGCATAGAAGAGACTTATTCGGCTATTAGAAAAGGCTGGTTCGGCATGCAAAAAGGACTGCACCTGGACAGCTTTGTTCATTTGCACCATGTGGATGGCTACCGAATTCATCTTACCTCTAAACCGCCTGAGAAACCTGCGCAAAAACACTTGTACTTCGTTAACTTCGGTGGTTATTTTCCGAATAAGCTGGCCGAGTATCATGACTTTACCGTGGTGGTCGCAGACTCACTGCAATCTGCAAAACAACTGGCTCGCGCACAAGTTTCCAAAGCCGGCTTAGCGGACGCTGAGCAAATTCATAAAGACGACTTACTGACGGTGGACGACTGCTTGTGTGTCGATTTGGTGGATAACCACTATGTGACGCTTGAATTTGACGGTGAACAGCAGCCGTTGGTGCCGGACTGGAAAGGGTATCAGCCGTTACCATAAATTTTGCACCTAAATTTATCCAGCTTTTCGTTTTCTTGTTATTTTAATCATCATAAAGTAAGTTGTTAAAAGTGTTGATTAAATGTTTTTTAGCGACAAGTCGGAGAAAAAAAAGTGATAAAAATAATTAAACAAACCGTAGTTTTTACACTGCTTACGGTAGCTGGTTTTATCGCTATGCCTGCGCAGGCGGAACTGGATGTCGAGTTAAAGGGCTCAAGTGAGTGTTTTAGAGGCCCTTTTGCCAATTACGATAGCTGGCTAAAAATGCTAACTAGCCGAGGTTCTGATGATGCTGACCCTGAGCAGTTAATGGAAAAAATGAAGGCCTTTTATAAAAAGGAAGACTTTGAAAGATACAAGGAAAGCCTTGAATGCAAGAACTTCATATATAAAGTCAATGACGCCATGGTTCATGGCTATTATGTGGCTCCTAAAGGTCAGTCAGACTTACCAGTGATTATCCATAATCGCGGGGGGAACGGGAGCTATGGTGCCTGGGTTTTTACCAGAGCTTATAACCAGCTTTTTGGTTTAGCTAAAGAAGAAAATGTTGCTATTTTTGCCTCCAATTATAGGGGCACAGCACCTAAACTACCCGGTAAAGATGAGTTTGGTGGTGCCGATGTGAATGACGTGGTTGCTTTACCACAGCTGTTTAAACACTTCCCTAACGTTAATCCAGAAAAGGTTGGGGTGTATGGTGCCAGTCGCGGTGGCATGCAATCTTTGTTAGCGGTAAAGCGTGGTTTAGAGGTTGATGCAATAGTTCTTTATGCGGGTCAGTACGATTTATTCGAGGGACAAAAGCATCGCCCTAAAATGGAACGGGTACATAAAGCACGTATTCCAAATTATGATGAAAATAGAGATGAAGAGTTAAGAAAGCGCTCAGCTGTTTTCTGGATGGACGAAATTGATAACGACATTCCTATTCTGCTAATACATGGCGATAAAGACGAACGTGTTTCAGTGGAGTCCAGTATTGCTTTGGATAAAGTGCTTGAGAAAGAAGGGTTCACGCATAAACTTTCGATTTATGAAGGGCTAGGCCATCGTTCTTTCCCCAAGAAAAAAGAAATAAGAAGCGAAATGATGTCCTGGTTCAGAACGCACTGGGAATAATATGTTGCGGTAGCAAGGCTACTTGCCGGTTGTGTGTTCTGCTAACGCACAACCGGAACATAAAGCCTGTTTGTCACTACGCTGTCACCGTTAACAACAACCTGAAATAAGTCACCGTAGTCATCTTCTTCAAGTGTTTTGGCGGTTCCGCCTGCGGCTTTTACTAACTCCGATATCGTGTTGCTGTGACCGATAATAAGTGCATTCTTTTTCAGGCCTTTGATACTGGCTATTATTCCATCAAAATCTTTAGAAGGGTAACTCTGAACGGAGAGGCCAAGATGCTTTCCAAGAGCTTCGCCTGTCTGTTTGGTGCGTTTAAAATTGGTAGAAAATATAGCCTCAATATTACTGTTTTTTAAAGTTTGAGCCAGCATGTGCGCCCGCTGTTGACCCGCAATACTTAGCTCGGGGTCAGTTTTCTCATCGGTTTTCTCCATGTGACGAGTAAAGTAAAGAGTATAAGTGTCTGCAAATGCCATAGTAGTGAAAGTACTAACGAAAATTAAAAGACAAAGTAAACGGCGCATAAGATTTAGAGGTCATAGTTTGTGTTTGGTTTTTGAGAGTAAAACATAACTTTATGTTCCTTCTGGAGCAAGTTTGTGGCGCATTCTTTTTATTAAGCTTTTAACGTTTAAAAACCTTATGCTCTCGTTTGCGTTGCTGCTGAACAGCTAATAGCGCGGAAATAAGCAGTGAAGCGAAAGTCAGAATACCAAACCAGACCAGTATTCCGTCTACAGGGTTTGGCATTAAGCTTGTGCCGGCCAGAGCAAGACTGAGCAATATAAAGCCTGCAATTTTATAGATCCGCTCGGCACGCTGGCTTAACGGCTTTAAATGAAATAGCTTTCGGTGCCGGGCTGTGACAATACACAATAACCAAAAGCCCGCTACGCTCAGAAGCCAAAGGGTAATAGATATCATGATGTCACCTCTGTTGAGGTTGGCTGGTTTGAATTATGTGACTGCAGTTGCGTAAAGCCAATAGTCAGAGCAATGCCACACAGCAACAGTATGAGACTTGTTTTCAGTAATTTGCGAGTGGCGATAATCCACATAATCAGGCCGCAGTAGACGCCGAAACTCAGTAACATCATCCACATTAAGCTTGTGGCTTTATTCCAGCCAAAAACCGATAAAAACAGTTCAGGTGTGAAGACTGTAATAATAAGCGTAAAAATAAACCCACCGACTGTTGCTAGCAAAACTCGATAACTTACGGACAGTTTAGACGGCGCATTTGCTATTTTATCTTTAAACATTACTTGTCACTCTCCTTTGAATTCCATTTGCGGAATAGGTACCAGTTAAGTCCTAAAAACGCGGCTGCTGTTAAAATGAAACTGGTATCCATGC
The DNA here is from genome assembly GCF_051842345.1 of Idiomarina sp. ST20R2A10. Classification (NCBI taxonomy): domain Bacteria; kingdom Pseudomonadati; phylum Pseudomonadota; class Gammaproteobacteria; order Alteromonadales; family Idiomarinaceae; genus Idiomarina; species Idiomarina sp. ST20R2A10. Next base: position 44,135 of record NZ_JBNIEY010000001.1, read on the forward strand.
CAAATAGAGGCCAGTCGCGCGGATACTGATAATTCAGAAGGTGCCGGTCGACAGTAATAAAGCTGATAAAAGGCAAGCTTAGGTAGGCAAGACCATTAAGCAGTGCACCGTCTCGCCAGGTTTTTTTGGCGCCGCGAAGCAGCGGGTAGCAGACCATTAACAACCAGCCAAAGAAGAACCAGGCAATTTCAAGTTCAGCCCGGTTATCGGCAGCTATGGGCAGCAAACGATTACTGAGGAAGTAGGTGGCAACGGCAAGTGGAAGACCCATAATAAAACCTGCGTTTAACCCGCTTACTAAGTAATGGCCGAATGACAGGTTGCCACTGGCTTGCAGTTTCTTTTTGCGTTTTTCAAACCATAAGACCAAGCCTGTGGCTATCATCAAGGTGCCTAGAATTCCTGAGAAGAAGTACAGCCAACGCAGCTGAGTATCGGCAAAGCGACCAGCGTGCAGGCCTATCATGGTCCGCCGTGTCAGCTCTGCGCTATTTTCTACGGGTTGGACATGCAGTTGCTCACCAGTTACGGCTGAATAAGTCAGCGTCGTATAGTCTGACATAAGCGATTGGGTAGGCGCTTCGTAAAAAGTGACGGTGGCATTCGTATCTCCGGGATGACTAATTTGAGCTAAACGAATGGGGTTGCCCTTTATGTCTTCCCGCGCTTTAAAATAAAGCTCCTGCAAGTCAGCTAAATCTGCGCTTTCACCACTTGCCTGTAGCGTAGGGGGTTGGGACTGTAAGTCGTTAAAAAACTCACCCCTGTCGCCATAGCTTAATGACACCGCCGAGGACATATACATCAGCATTAATGTGACTAAGCCGGTGTAGGTGATCATAAAATGGAAAGGTAGAGCTAATACCGACGTAATGGTATGGCCGTCGAGCCAGCTGCGTGGACCTTTGCCGGGCTGAAAGGTGAAAAAGTCTTTGAATATTTTTTTATGTATGACTATGCCGGTAACTATGGCTATCAGCATAAGCATGGCGCATATGCCGACCAGCCAGCGAGCAATAAATACCGGCATATAATGCAGATCAAAATGAAAGCGATAGAGGAAGTTGCCGCCGCGGGTTTCACGTTGCTCAATTTTTTTACCATCGCCGTCAAGAACGGCGAACTCAAAACCACGGCCATTACTGGCATTAGGGTCACGCCAAAAGACCGTGGTAATGGGAGAACGCTCATCGGGCAAGGTAATGGACCAGCCTGGCGAGTCAGCGGCTTGCTCTTCAAGGTAGTCTTGTGCTTGTGCAACCGCTTTTTCGGGGGTGGCATGTTGCTTTACATCGGGAAGCATCCATTGTGTAATCTCGAACTGAAAATAGGCTAATGTTCCGGTCAAAAAAACCGCAAACAGTATCCAGCCTACAACTAATCCAGCCCACGTATGGAGCCAGGTCATACTGTCTCTGAATCGTGCTTTCATAATAGTAAAAGTGATTTGTTTAGTTTTTGTCAGAGCAGTATTAAATCACAAAATGCATATTAATGAAAACCATTATCATTTGCGTTATCAGTGTTTAACTTAACTTTTGGAGACTTTATATGGTTGCTAAAGCGAACGAGGTTATCGAGTTCTGGTTCAATGAGCTGACGCCAAAGCAATGGTTCGTCAAAAGTGACGAGCTGGATAAATCGATTAAGAAGCGGTTTTCTGACACCCTGGAAGCCGCTGAAAAAGGGGAGCTTTGGCATTGGCGTGGGACTGAAAAAGGGCGTTTAGCCGAGATTATTGTACTTGATCAATTTTCGCGCAATATCTATCGGGATACGCCGAAAGCCTTTGCACAGGACGCTATAGCTTTGGTGCTGGCGCAGGAAGCAGTAGCTCAGTGTGCAGACGAATCGTTAAAATCCCATGAAAAATCTTTTTTATACATGCCTTATATGCACAGTGAGTCGAAGTTGATTCACAAGCAGGCTATTGAGCTTTTCGACCAACCAGGCCTAGAAAACAACTATCAGTTCGAAGTGAGGCATAAAGAAATTATTGATCGTTTTGGTCGTTACCCGCACCGAAATGCCATATTAGGTCGTGAATCCACCTCTGAAGAGGAAGCGTTCCTTAAACAGCCGGGGTCCAGTTTTTAACTTTGTCGCCAGATTCAGCCTTTTGCTCTCAAATTTTCACCGCGAGCGCTTTCCGTAAGGTAAACTGCGAAAAATTTTGAGAAGGGATAACTCCGTCAATGAAGACTTTTAAGTTCGCGTTTCTTTCTGTGGTTGTTTCAGGTGCTTTGTTTAACTCCGCGCAGGTAGATGCGCACGATGGTATTGAACGAATATTAGTTTCTGGGCATCAGGCGAATTTGCTGGGGCAGGCCATGTCGGCTTCTGAAGGTGTGCTGGGGCAACCTGAAATAGAAATTCGGCCTATGTTGCGCACCGGCGAGTTAATGGAACTGATTCCGGGAATGAGTGCAACTCAGCACAGTGGCAGCGGCAAAGCGAACCAGTACTTTTTACGTGGCTTCAACCTCGACCACGGCACTGATTTCGCCACTTATATTGATGGTATGCCAGTTAATATGCCAACTCATGGACACGGTCACGGCTATACCGATATTAACTTTCTTATTCCTGAGCTGATTGAACAGGTGACCTATCAGAAAGGTTCTTATCACGGTGATGTGGGCGACTTTTCCAGTGCCGGTAGCGTGGGTTTCAGTACCCAAATGAACCGGAAAAAAGGCCTTGCAAAAGTGAGCCTGGGTGAAGACGCTTATCAGCGGGTTTTGCTGGCTGACAGCGTTTCTCAGAACAGTACTAATACGACATTATATGGGCTTGAGTATCAGACTTATGATGGCCCCTGGACGGATATTGACGAGGACGTTGATAAAATCAATGCGGTAATACGTCACAGCATCCGTACTTCTGAGGGTGTTCTCACCTTTGGAGCTATGGGTTACGAGAATGAGTGGAACAGTGCTGACCAAATTCCTTCCCGGGCGGTAAGTCAGGGCATTATTGATGAGCTGGGTTCTATTGATGACACTCTGGGCGGCAAAACTCATCGCTACAGCGTCAATGCCATTTACACAACGGCCGATTACGCGCTAACCGCCTATGTTATCGACTACGAGTTGTCGTTATTCTCAAACTTTACGTATTACCTTGATGATCCTGTGCTGGGCGACCAGTTTGAGCAAGTTGATGACAGAAAAATTTACGGTGCATCGGGTAGTTGGCATCCGGATGACAACCTGACTCTGGGCTTCTCAACCCGCTACGACGACATTGGCGAAGTCGGCCTGCACAAGTCGCAACAACGAGAACGACTGGGTACGGTAAGAAGCGATGAGGTTAACGAATGGAGCACCGGCGTTTATGCCAGCTACGACTATCAGTGGACGAGTAGACTACGAACGAATGTGTCATTGCGCTATGACTACTTTGATTTTGACGTTAACTCCTTAGTTGATACTAATATCTATAACGTGGCTCTTGCTCCGAACGACGGTGAAACTTCGGATGACCTCTGGTCTTTTAAAGGAAGTGCCAACTATTTATTAACTGACGACGCGGAGTTGTATCTGTCAGCGGGGCAGGGCTTTCATTCCAACGATGCAAGAGGCACGGTGACAAGTGTTGACCCGAATAATGGCGACGCCGTTGATTCAGTTGATCCGTTGGTCAGAACCTTTGGTTACGAAGTTGGTGTGCGCTGGCGGCCTAATGCCAAATTTAACAGTTCACTGGCACTGTGGTCATTAGAACAGGACAGCGAGTTATTGTTTGTGGGAGACGCTGGTAATACAGAGGCCAGCCGTCCATCAAAACGGCAGGGCATCGAATTGGCTGCCTATTACAATTACAGTGACCAGCTAAGTTTTGATCTTGAATACGCCTATACCGATGCGGAGTTTGATGACAGCAATGTGCTTGAACAGGAAATACCCGGTGCTATGGAAGACATTCTTCAACTGGGCGTGACAAAACGCTTTGATGACAACTGGTTTTCAACGGTTCGTCTGCGCTATTTGGGAGAGCGTCCGTTGGTTGAAAATAACTCAGAGCGTTCCGACAGCTCGACGGTTGTAAACTTCATGGTTGGCAAGAAATGGAACGCATGGGCGGTGAACCTACAGGTTCTTAATGTGTTTGACAGCAATGATCATGACATAGACTACTTTTACGCATCGCGGTTGCCGGGCGAGCCGGCAACCGGTGTGGAAGACTTGCATTATCATGTAATGGAGCCAAGAACCGTTCGTTTTGAACTGTCGTACGAGTTTTAAACCTCACTTTATATTTTCAATCAGCTGTGAAAGCGAGCTTACGGTAATAGTAGGCTCGACTCCCCATGGGTCAAACTGAGCCTCTTTAGTCCGTTTTACCCAGGCGGTTTTCCAGCCCGCGGCGTTAGCTCCAATAATGTCAAAACTGTTACTGGAGATAAGCCAGGTGCTGTCAGCCTGACCGTCCGTTTTATCAAGAAAGTATTGATAAACTTCCGGGTCAGGCTTGAAGCTTTTAATGTCTTTGCAGCTTATAACCTCATTAAAATAGCTGCTTAACTCGGCTTTCTCCAGTAACCCGGAAACGGCCTCCTGGCTGCCATTGGAAAAAGCAAAGCAACCCATGCCCGATAAGCTCAACTTGCTAAGCGCCGCCCTGGCATCATCAAATGCGGGTAGACGCGTATAGGTATCGAGCAAGTCTTCTTTTTGCTCTTCATTTAAAGGTGAACCGTATTCGTTGTTGGTAAACTCCAGGGCTTCTTTAGTGCAAATTGCAAAGTCCTGATATTGCCGCATAAGTCCGCGACGAAACGAATATTCTAATTGCTTATCACGCCAACGACCGGAAAAACTCTCTGCTTTGTCTGTGCCAAGGTATGAACTTAATGTTGAAACCACACCTTGTGCGTCGATAAGCGTGCCATAAACGTCAAAAGCCAAATTCGTCAAAACTACACTCCAGATACTTTAAATACAGGTTCTTCTTCTACGAAAAAAATGAGGATTTAGCTCGCTTTTGTTTTTAGTAATGCGAATTGTTGTTATTTGTATTTACATTTGTAAACAGCATGGGTAGCATACGCAACCGCTTAACTCACACATTTAAGGATAAACAGAAATGGATAAACTTCTACCCAGTTCACTGGCAATACTTATTGCATCGGCTCTAGGAAGTAGTGCCTTGGCAGACGAATACACGGTTCCTGACGATATTGAGCGTATTGTCGTAACAGCCGCTGGATTTGAGCAGAAAATTACCGAGGCACCTGCAAGTATTTCTGTTATCTCAAATGAAGAAATCCGCTCGCGTTCTTTCACTTCGCTGCTCGATGCGGTGAAGTATCAGGAAGGTATCGATATAGGAACCAGCCGCGATAAAACCGGTCAGGGCAGTATCAGTATGCGGGGGTTAACCGGCGACTACACGTTAATACTGGTGGACGGTATACGACAGAACAACCATGGTGATATTTATCCGAATAACTTCGGTGGCAATGCTTTTAACCATATTCCTCCACTGGAAACCATTGACCGAATTGAAGTTATTCGTGGTCCGGCTTCCACCTTATATGGCGCCGATGCGCTTGGCGGTGTCATTAACGTCATTACTAAAAAACACACGGAGGACTGGTCAGGTGCTGTAACCTTCGGACGTAGTCTGCAAACGAACGACAATTTTGGTGATGACTTTACAACGGACTTCAGTGCCACAGGTCCGTTAATTAAAAATGTTTTAAGTCTGGGAGTACGTGGAAGCCTGTATGACCAGCAGGCGTCTTCTCCAGAATTTGAGCCGGCAGTTGATCCAAATGGCACAATACATGTTCGTCAGCTGGGTTTTGGCAGTGGCGGGCGTACTGTTGACAACAAAGACGAGCACTACGGGTTTTCCTTGTCTTACACGCCAGCAAAGAATCATCATATAAAATTTGATTACGATGACTCACATCAGTCTTACGACAATACGCCTTCTTATGATGTTGAAAATGACACTATTACTTATCCTCTGGGCACCAAAGACAGCATAGAAGCTCTTTGGCAGGCGCGTGGAGGAAATGTAAACCCTCGTGCAGGTTATGCGGCGGATCAGACTTTTGATCGTACCTGGTGGTCAATCGCGCATGATGCGGACTGGTCGTTTGGTACCAGCATGATTTCCTTATCCTATGTAGACACACAAAATAATGGCAGAACTTTGCCGTTAAGCGTGGATGAGCGTTTGTTATTGCAGGAAATGTACGATGGCACCGGTGAGTATGCTGGCTTGGGCGAAGATGAGCGGCGCTCAATTGCAGAAGAAACTTTCTTGCCACGGCCGGCTCGTCAGTTAGACAGCAGTCAGTATACCGTTGATGCACGACTGGACATTCCTGTCTCTGGTTTTGCCGGACATCATAACTTTGTTATTGGCGGTCAGCTTATTGATGGTGAACTGGAAGACGGTGTATTTGGTTTAGAGGAAGGCAGTGCTGGCGCTATTCAAGAGCAGAAAATGTACTCTTTGTTTGTGGAAGATAACTGGATGCCAATTGCTGACTTCACCCTGACCGGTGGTGTTCGTTACGACAAACACGACGTTTTCGGAAGTCAGGTATCGCCGCGCCTTTATGCGGTTTATAACCTGAGTTCCGCATGGACGCTGAAAGGAGGCGTTAGCACCGGTTATAAAACGCCGAAAACCACCGACTTGTATGATGGCATCGTTGGGTTTGGTGGACAGGGAACCATGCCTTTTGCCGGTAATCCGGAGCTACAGCCTGAAACCAGCGTAAACTCTGAAATTGCAGTTTACTGGAATTCAGATAACGGCGATCACAACTTTAACATCACCTACTTTAATACGCGGTTTGAGGACAAAATTGCCCGTGGCGATACAGTTTTAAGCTGTGAAGCAACCGATAACGTGCGTCCTTGCGTTAACTTAGGTGAATATGAGCAGCTGGGTTATGACTCATGGGCGCAAAGTATCAACATTGACGAAGTCGATGTGCAGGGCGTTGAGGTTGCAGCGCGTTACGCAATAAGCGAAGCCTGGTCACTACGCGGTAATTATACATGGACAGACAGCGAGCAGAAAAGCGGTAGTCAGATTGGTCAGCCTTTAACGAATACAGCGGAGCACATGGCCAATTTATGGCTGAACTGGAGTGCTTCGGATGATCTTTCTATCTACTTACAAGGTGAATTCCGTTCCGATCGCTACCGTGGTTATGACAGTGTTACCGAACAACAACTGTACTTTGAGAACTACAGCTTGTTTAACTTAGGCGCTAACTACAAGTTAACGGAGTCGGTAGACTTGAACCTGCGCATCAATAACTTATTGGATCGCGATTTCACAACCTACTCAACAACTTATACTGACCTTAACGGTGATGGTGAGTTTGAATACATTACCGGACGAGGTGCCGTTAGCGAAGTTGTTTTCACTGATGATTACAATGTGAAAGATAAAGCCAGAAACTTCTGGTTTGGTGTTACCATTAGCTTCTAAATTGCCAGCAGGTAAGGCACTATTATTCAGTGCCTTACCTGTTCTGAATTCTCTGGATTGAAGATATGGACATCAAAACGTTTGCAAAGGAACTGTGGTTATTTGGTGTAAAACAAGCTTACGCCTGCGTTTTCGGTGGTTTTTTACTGGCACTCATGTTGATAACCAAGTTCTGGTATCCGCTGGAAGCATTACATCGTTACGACTTCATTTTCCTGGCCGCCATCGGCTTTCAAATTCTTCTTTTAGTCTTCAGGCTTGAGACTCTGCGTGAATGCGTTGTCATTCTGGTGTTCCATATTGTAGCAACGATTATGGAGTTGTTTAAAACCTCAGACGCAATAGGTGCCTGGGTTTATCCGGAAGATTATGTCTTTGGTATTGCCAACGTGCCTCTATTTACAGGGTTCATGTATAGTGCCGTCGGAAGTTATATTGCCCGGGTCTGGCGCATCTTCGAATTTGAATACTCTTATTATCCGCCCAAGAGCCTCACTTTGGTGTTAGTAACTCTGGTTTATATCAACTTTTTTAGTCACCACTATATTTGGGATATGCGCTGGGTTTTACTGGCTTTTACATTCTTTCTGTTTTATCGGACAGCTATTTATTACAAAATCAACAGCACACATCGTAGTATGCCTATTTTACTGGGATGGTTCCTGGTTGCGCTATTTATCTGGTTTGCTGAAAATATTGCCACTTATGCCAATATCTGGATTTATCCGAACCAGTCTGGCGAGTGGCAAATGGTGCCGCTTGCCAAATTAAGCTCCTGGTTTTTATTAATGCTACTGAGCTTCGTATTAGTGGCTTCAATTAATAGAATTAAAATACGCAGAAGAAACGAAGCGATATAAACAGACCACAAAGGAAGTGCCATGAGGTTTTCCATTTCTCATATTATGGCTGGGGCGACAGCTGTTTTTGTTGGTTACAGCAGTGCGGTTGTTTTAATTCTCGAAGCCGTAAAAAGCCTCAATGGCTCGGTGGCGTTGCAGAGTTCCTGGTTGCTGGCTTTAGGTTTAGCTATGGGGCTAAGCAGTATTATTCTGTCGTGGCGATATAAAGCCCCGATATTGACTGCATGGTCCACACCGGGTGTTGCACTACTCATTATTGCACTTGCCGGTGTTTCAGTCGCTGAAGCGGTTGGCATTTTTATTTTTTCATCGGGTTTAATTTTACTTAGCGGCCTAAGCGGTATCTCTGACCGACTTTTAAAATACATTCCTGTCGAAATAGCGGCTGCTATATTGGCCGGAATTTTACTTAAGTTTGTGCTCGCTTTAGTTCCGGCCTTTGATAATCAGCCTTTAATTACTGCAACTTTAGTCATTGTTTATTTTGTGATGCGGAAGCTTACACCCAAGCTGGTTTTTTTCTGGGTGTTGCTGGCTGCAGTGGGCTTGCCAGTACTGACGAAGCAGTTTGATGCAAGCAAATTGATTGTCTCCGCTCCAGATTGGGTCTGGGTATGGCCTGATTTCAACTTCTCTTTACTGGTTGGGGTTGGCATTCCTTTGTATGTTGTCACTATGGTTTCCCAGAACCTGCCGGGCATTATGATGTTGCGCAGTAACGGCTATGCGGTGCCGCTGTCACCGCTGTTACGGGTGACTGGGTTATTCGGTGTCATTATGGCTCCACTTGGGGTTTTCGCAATAAATCTGGCCGCAATTACAGCCGCAATTTGTCAAACCACAGATGCCGATACTGATCGCAATCAGCGTTACAAAGCGGCCATAGCAGCGGGCGTTTTCTATATTATTGCCGGGCTTGCTGGCTCATTAATTGTTGGGCTGTTTCTGGCTTTACCAACCGAAGCAACGTCGGCTCTGGCTGGCTTAGCTTTACTACCTGTGCTTGCGGTTAATTTTCGGCAGGCGTTTAGTTCTGAAGATACTTTGCTTGCTTCGGTTATGGCTTTTATTGTTACAGCATCTGGGGTCAATTTCTTAGGTATTAATAGCTCATTCTGGGGCTTATTAATTGGTTTAGTCGGGTATTATTTTCTGAGTAATGTCAGCAGGGAAAAGTAGATGAAAAAATTTATTTTATTAAGTGCATTCATATTATCTGGTGCAGCATTCGGAGATACGCTGACAACAGAACACTATATTGTTGAAATTGAACGCCACTGTCAGGAGGGTTCTGTTACATGCGATAACGTGAGTTATGTCGGCGTGTCGAAAATATCAGGCAATCGCATAGAGCTTAACGGCAAAACTCTTCATTCACTTTGTGCTGATGGAGTGACTCCTTGCCGTTTTCAGGGGTATCAATTCAAAAACGGGAATACGACTTATAAAGTCTTTGAATCAGGTTTACTTCAAATTATTCAAAATAATGAAGATGTTCTGGTGGAAGAACAGGGCGACTGGTCATATTAAGTACTTAATTGAATTATCAGTGTAAAGGATCTGTTAAGACTGGCAGTCTGTATTGAGCCAGGATTTAATACTGCTTATTATATGACTTTATTCATATTCGTTTATAAATTTTAAGGAAGCTTATGTTAGGGCGTCTATCATTCGTGGCTTTTTCAGCTCTTCTCGTTGTAGCTTGTTCTGAAAGTGGCCCTCCAACGACCTTATCGTTTAACCCCGATGACGGTGAGCAGCGACGGTATCAAATGTACTCGGATACCAACATCAAAGTTGAGAGTAAGCATTACGGCAACCGTTCAGAAAGACTCAAAACTATGATGTTACTGGACTATGAAGTGTCCGATAAATCCGATGTCTACAGCATAAGAATGAAACCTCAGTATATGCGAATGGAGTTTCCGCAAGGAGATTTTACGAGCTTTGAAGATGATGGTCGTGGAAGCTCTGGTGATAGCATTCGGAAAATGATGGATGCCGGGTTCACGGTTGATATTGATAAAGACACCAGTGCAATGGTGGACTTTACTATTCATGAAGAGCCGGAAGATCTTCGTAAGCAAGGGTTGGATCCTTTACAAGAAATATTAAACGACGAGTTCGGACGTCCGGGTTTTATTAATGACTTAAAAGTTGAAAAAGGCGCAACTCAGACCATAGAGCTAAAAAAACCATTACCGGAAATTACCTTTCAAGTAGAAGACTTTACCGATAGTACGGTGACTTTATCAGCGACTGGTGAAAATAATGAGGCAAAAGTGTTCGGTTATGTTGTGCTGGAACGTGACACTGGCTGGACTGAACGTTTAACTATGATTATGGATATGCCGCTTCCTGAAGAAGCTGCGGTATCTAATGGCTCAATGCGAATGGTGACGTCAATTTACCCGGAAGACTGGCTGTATGGTCAGAACCTGGAGCATTTGGGTTATGACGAGCCTTTTACCATTGATAATACGGACTTTAGCGAACTTAACTCAAACAACAAAGCGACCGATGCAGAAGTATTAGCTAATGATTCAGGAAAAATCGATTTTTACGGCGGTCATATTTCTTTGACATATAGCCATCCCGGGGTAAGTTTTGAAAGTATGGGCTCTATGTCGATAAAAGCGAAAGACTTTATAGCTAAAGATAGTGAGGGGAACGCTCTTGATATTAAGCTTCATGAAAATGGGGTTTTTACATATACAGACAGTAGTAACGAAAAATCAGAAACGTTAATGCATTTACTCCCTTTGGGCTGGACTGATGTCGTTGATGATTTTGAGCAAATGACATCAATAGAAGCGACTCTGGAACGCTATGAAACAAGCTATGAAATTGTTGAGTTTCCAATAGATAAAGATGGCTCGAGCATAGAAATGCATGGCGCCAAAGCGATTTTGGTTCCCACCAAAAAGGACAAAGAGTTTGAACTGAAATTAACGGCCACTAATGACGCTTATTTCGATAGCCAGGTAAATGGGGTTAGCCGGGCGGTTTTAAATTACGACACAGATGCATCGGCACCTGACTGGGTATCTAGTGCAGAGAGCCGCGCGTTAGCTATTGCCAAACGAGGAGACTATGCGGTAACTCTGAGAATAGCGTTTGAGGATGAATTGCCTGAGACAATTGAGCTTAAATTTAACCGTGTTACAGATAATAAAACTTCTGAGAAGAAAATTGTTTTTTATGATGAAGAAACGCTTAGAAGTGATACCTCGATTGCCCCGGTTGATACCGTTCCTTTGTTCAAATCGGATGAGATGGCGGTCTCAGTTAATGATCGGGATCTTGAGTTTTCTACATCGACATTGGGTGAGTTAGAGCCTACCAGTTTTGACCGCCCTCAGCTGTACTTAACTCTAAGCCCTGAACAGGCGGGTGTTTGTGAGCTGGATACCGAGGGCAAAAGTGAGGGAAACAAACATAAGCTGGTCATGAGAGAAAATGCTGATCCCAATAGACGTAATGTTGTTTCGCATTTAAAAATGCCGAAAAAAGTGGTCTATCAATTAATGACAGACGACGGTGTACAGCGTTTCTTTTACGATACTGAAGTTGTCTTAGAACTTCGTTGTGACGGGCGGCCGGAATGGCAGTCAGTCGATATCGCTTTAGGTGAAAAAAGCTGGATGATTCCGGTTGAATCTCTATTGGGTGAAGACTGGGACGAACAGCAAGCAGAAGTCGTTATGAGTGAGTTCTTAAGAAAGTATCGTTTTTTGAACGCTAAAGGAAAGGCGTTAGCAGTCCTGCCACAGAACGATGGAGGCTATTCTGTCGACTACTTAAATTCAGAGTTTAGTGACTTTGTGTCCGATGACGGTTTTTTACGCATTGGTGGGCGAGTAGACAAAGTTGAGCAACTTATTGCTAAAGGTGACCCGGTAACAAAAGAATGGACTCACCAACTGCCCCCTATGCCTGATTTTGAATCTTTACAGGAGGCCAATTAATGACTTTCAGTAAAGTACTTTTTGCTATCGCTTCCAGTTTAATTGTGTCTAATGCCTTTGCATTTTCTGCCGAGCAAAATGGTCAGAATAATGAAGTGCCGGAAACAGTGGCTGAAGCTGAGAAGTCAATTAAATGGCTGGATGATGAATTACAGCCAACAGATGACAGAAGTGAAGCCGAATATTTATTAGATAAAGTAGAAAAGACAGACGACGGTTTTCGTCTTTTTATCAACTACATTGATGGCGGGCCTTATTATGAAACCGGCTCAGATTCCCTTAATTTTGCTGAGGCCATAGCGATTGGGCCGTATAAAACCTACTTTGAATCTGGTGTTTTAAGATCGGAAGGTCAGCGGGATACTAATGGTGAACAGCAAGGTGAAACTACCGTTTACTCCAAAAATGGTCATAAAAAACGTGAGATGACCTATAAAGATGGTGAGCTCAATGGACCTTACAGAACTTATGCGTCGACAGGTTACTTATTGACCGAAAAAACCATGAAGGACGGCGAGCGTAATGGTTTGATGCGTCATTATTATGAAAATGGTCAGGTTAAGTATGAAGCTGAATATAAAGATGATGTTGAGCAAGGAATAGGAAAACGTTGGGACTTTGAAGGGAATTTGGTTAAAGAATCCTTTTATGAGGATGGTGTGCTTAATGGTTTGTCAACTGACTATTATGAGGATGGTTCGGTTAAACGAACGCAAGAATATAAAAATCGTAAACGGGTAGGCGAAACTAAGCTGTATCACAAAAACGGCGAATTAAGGCAATATGAAAAGCGTAACGACGATGGAAAACTGCTTACATCCCGTAGCTATGATGAAAACGGTCAGTTAATTCGTTCAAGCGAACATGTTGAAACCGCCGAACACGGCTTAGTTAAAGTAAAAAAATGGTACAACGATTCGGAGCAACTGACCCGCTTAAACCGTCAGGCTGTTGATAACAGCTGGCGATTAAATGAAAGTTATGACGAAGATGGAAACGTGCGAGACCGCCGTGAGTTTAAAGGCTACGATCTGCATGGCCTTTATATTTCTCGATATGGAAATGGTCTGGAAAAAGTCCGTTTTGTTGAAGGTAAGCGGCATGGCCCCTATACGATAACCGATAAAGACGGAAAGGTTACGACCTCCGGTGAATACGATCATGGGAAGAAAGTTGGTGAATGGGTTTCAAAAGACAGCTACGGTGAGATAAACGAGCATTACGACCAAGAGGGTAAGCTTGATGGTGTCCGTGAAGTCTATGGTGAAAATGGTGATTTGCGTTTACGCGAGCACTATAAAGATGACTTGCTAGACGGGGCTTATCAGGAATACGCCGACGGTGAACTCGTTGTTGAAGGCGAGTATGTCGAGGGTAAACGCGAGGGAGAGTGGCAAGTTGCTCTTGGCTATGCGCCTTATGAAATATCCCGGGGAAGCTATGAAAACGGCGTTAAAGTAGGGGAGTGGCGTACTTATTCTCCACAAGGTTACTTGCGTGGCGTTGAGTCATTCGATAGTGAAGGCTACCTGGACGGTATTGTTGTGAACTTCACTGATGAAGGCGCGTTATACAATATCAGCGAGTATAAAAGAGACAGGCGACATGGAAAAAGCTGGTCTTATACACAATCAGGGCAGCCGTTTTCAATCTCTGTTTACGAGGATGGCAGGTTGAAAGAGGAGCGCTTTGAGGATGAATTTGAACTGAGTGAATTTCCTTAAACGGAAGCTTATTAACCTTGATTAATACGTGTTGGCAGCCTGAAAACAGTTGCCAACACATTAATATTCGAAAGTTAACTCAAGTTTTAGTTCTTGCCCTGAATACTCTGAATATTTTCGGCAGTAAGCTCCACAATGCGCTGCCGCGCTTCAGGTGATGTCCAGGCGTTGTGAGGTGTGACAATCATGTTTAATCCCTCGTTCATCGCATCCAACAAGGGGTTGCCACCTTTAGGCGGTTCCTGAGGCAGAACATCAGCGGCAACACCACCTATTTCTCCCGCTCGTAGCGCCTCGGTAACATCCTGTTCATTGATAACACCACCCCGGGCATTATTAATAATTAGAGCGTCTTTTTTACAAAGTTTGAGATTATCTGCGTTAAGCAAGTTTTTGGTGTCATCCGTTAACGGACAATGAAAAGAGATAACGTCCGCCGAAGGTAGTAGCTCATTTAGCGTTGGCCGCGGATCATCTTTCTTTCCGGGGCGTGCTGAGAACTCAACGTGCATCCCCAAAGCTTCTGCCAGAGTTTTTACCTCCTGGCCGAGCTCACCAGAACCAACAATAACTAACTTCTTGCCGGCCAGTTGAATAATGGATGGGTCTAACAGGCAGAACATGGACGAACTTTGCCAGTCACCGGCGGCAACTCGTTTTTGCATAATGGGTTGCTTAGTCGCCAGCGAAAGCATCATCATCAAAGTATGCTGAACCACGCTTTGTGTACCGTAAGCTTCAACATTTTTAACCGGAATACTCCGTTTTTTGGCAGCAGCTAAATCAATATTGTTCATTCCCGTGGCTAACACGCAAATTAGCTTTAACTGTTCAGCGGACTCAAGGGCCTGTTCATTAATGACGACTTTATTTGTGATAACAATTTCAGCATCGTTAATTCGCTCATTAAGCTGTTCGGTCGTTGTTGAATCATATAAAACCAGTTCGTCGACGGACTTTTCAATAGCGGAGAGATCAATTCCCTTGCCCAGGGTTTCTGCATCGAGTATGACAGCTTTCATTAATTACCTCTTAATGGCGTCTTTATTTGCATAGGAGCTAAGCATCTTAGCAGAAATTATAAAAGCTCATTTAGTTAAGCTTAATTTTTTAGCGCTATTTACACTCATAAAATGAGTCCGTTAAGGGCTGAGTTTTACAAATATTAACTGGTATCGAAAAGACCGAAGCATTAAACTGGACACCTATTTTTAACTAATTCCTATGTTGATTGCCGTGCTCTATCAGAAAAACAACAAAGCCCTTATTGAATTGCTAAAGCGCACTGAAACGCAGGCGCATAACAGCCGTACCCGAGAGAATCTCGACGTGGTTATTGATGATCTGAAAGCCTTTTCCGGAAGCTACCAGTTTAATATGAAAGCTTACTGGATAGCTTTTGCCGTGTTCTTGTTGGTAACCGCCGCATTAACTTACTGGGACTGGTCTCAGTGGCAACGCTTTCAGCAAAGTACCTGGATTATTCTGGCCGTAGGTAGTGTTTTAACTTTGGTTGCCGGAATAACCGCTTTTTACCCGGGCAGGCTGATGGCAAAGGCATCGCATGCTTTACTGCAACGCGATGGTTTACTGGACAACGACTTGTCGCCCGCTGTATTTGAGGGCAGAGCGGCGTCAAATGAGTTCCAGCAGCGCTTCAGCGATTTTAACCGGGGTAATTACAAACGTGAAATTCGCGCGCTTTATGATGGAAGCTACAGTGGCAGTGAGTATTCTTTTAAGTACCAGTACTACCATTTTCATTATGTTGACGAACGAATAGTCACAGAGACATACACAGACAGTAGAGGCAACGTAAAAACCCGAAGAAAGAAGGTCTACGATCATTATGATCGCTACGGGCTTATTTTGCCTTTCGGTTTGTTACGTAATGTTGCTGTTGTAGGTTTTGGCCTTCCGGGAGCAGGAAAAGCAACTTATAAACCAGCGTCCAACCGGTTTAACAAAGAATTTAAAGTGGTCGCTGCCAGTGAACTAGAAGCTGCAAAAGCAATGAAACCGACCGTGGTTATTGCTTTTGAGGAGTTCTCTGAGGTGCTGTCGCAAGTGAACTTCGAAGTGAATGATGCCGGCGATTTGTGTCTTTCGTTCGCAGACAAAGACCTTATTGCCACAACTAAAGACGCTAAGATATGCGACTATGAAGCCTTTATTGAAGCTTTAGAAGGCGAGCAGGAATTTGCAAAGTTAAAGGCATCGCTTGATTTTATCCACTATGTAATGACCAAACTGGACAGTAACTTTTAGGAGTAAAACAATGACAGGAACATGGATAGCTATTGGCATAGCCCTTGTTTTAGTAATAGCCGTTATTGCTATATATAACGCCATTATTAGCCGCGCGAACGCTGTCGAGAGAGCATGGGCTAACGTTATTACACAAGAGCGTCAAAAAAATAAAATTATTCCGCATTTAGAAGATGTCGTGAAAGATTATAAAGAGTTCGAACAGGGCACTTTGACCAAAGTGACCGAACTGCGTAGTGCTCTGCAGGGTTTGGATAGTGGTAAAGTCGATACGGCTAAGCTTGAGCAGGCAGAAGCCAGAACTGGCGAGCTGCTTAAAAGTCTAAACGTTACTGTCGAGAACTACCCGGAACTAAAAGCTTCAGAAACTTATCAGAAATTGATGAGAGAAATTACCGACCAGCAGGAAAACATTGGTGCGGCAATTCGCATCTTTAACCAGAACGTAGAAGACTTTAACAACGGTATTGAAGTGTTCCCAAATTCATTGGTTAACTCTATGCTGAACCATAAAGAAAAAATAAAAACTTTCTCCGACTCTCAGGCTGAAGAAGGTTTTGAGTACAAGCCGAATATTTAATACTCTTGTTTTTCCCTACAGCCCGTTAATTTCATAACGGGCACTTAACTGGAAAGAATAACAGCATCTGGTTCATGCCAGTACGTCCTTGATAGAGCAGTTGAGCTTTAGAGTTGCCAGCTCATCGGCTCGTGTTTTCCCCAGAGTTAACAGAGCAACAGGTTGATTGTTTTGGTGAGCCTGACGTGCAAAGCGATAACCCGAAAAGACCATAAGCGAGGTGCCAATAGCGAGTAGGGCGTTACTGTTCTCTAGCGCTTTTTGAGCTTCTTCAACTCGCGGGCGGGGTACGTTGTCACCAAAGTACACGACATCGGGTTTTAGAATACCACCGCAGCTTCGGCAGTCGGCGACTTTGAATTGTTCAAAGTCGGCTTCAAGGTCTGCATCACCGTCCGGAGCGGCGGTTGCCTCTAAAGCAGCAAAGTCCGGGTTCAATTTCAGACTGCGTTCATGCATCTCCAACCGTGGGGTTATTTTCCTACAGCTCATGCAGACCATGTCGTTGGCGTATCCGTGTAAGTTAATGACACGAGTGGCTCCGGCTTTTTGGTGTAGGCCGTCCACATTCTGCGTGATAACACAGCCAATAAGCCCTTGCTGCTGCAATTTGGCTATCGCGTAATGCGCTGAGTTAGGCCTGGCGTGATAAAGCACTGGCCAGCCAAACAAGCTTCGCGCCCAGTACCTTTTTCGTACCGCTTCGCTGCGCATGTAATCCTGATGCTGAACCGGAGGCGTACGCTTCCATTCGCCATCATTATCGCGATAGTCGGGAATTCCTGAGTCTGTACTTATGCCGGCGCCGGTAATGACTGTTACGGGGGCATTGTCTCGCAAGAATGTCATTAGGGCCTTACGAGCCTGGGTAGGGTCAGTTATTGTCATATAAATGGAAACGCATATGTGAGTTACTACTTTTCTTATAAGTTATCACTGCTGGGCATTAAGAGAAAATAAGTTAAGTAAAAAATCTGCAAATCTTATCAGAGACTATACTAAAGCATGCTAGCTTTTTGGGCATTCATTGTTTTGATGGAGTTAGAGTATGAAAAAGTTAGTTTTGACTATGATGTTCTCTTCGTTAGCACTTGTGGGTTGTGCAAATATGAGTAACACCCAGAAAGGTGCGTCTATTGGTGCGGTCACTGGCGCTTTGCTGGGTAAAGGCACGGGCGACCATGATAAAAGCCGGTATGTATGGGGCGCGGCGGTTGGCGCCTTAGCCGGAGGTGCCATTGGTTCCTATATGGATAAGCAGGAAGAAGAGTTTCGGGAAGAACTGGCCGACAGTGGTGTGAAGGTAATACGTGACGGCGATAATCTCCGTTTGCAGTTACCTAGTAACATTACCTTTGCTACCGGTAGTGCAAATATTTCTCAAAGCTTCAACCCAGTACTGGACGATGTTGCGCGAGTGCTGAAAAAGTATGAAAAAACCACCATGCTGATAGAAGGACACACCGACAGTACAGGTTCTGCTGAATACAATCAGCAACTGTCGTTAAATCGTGCTAATGCCGTACGCAATAATTTAGTGGGTAACGGCGTGGACTCCCGCAGGGTAACAACCGAAGGTTATGGAGAAAGTATGCCGGTTGCAGATAACGATACCGAAAGCGGACGTCAGTTAAACCGTCGGGTAGAGTTACGTATTGTTCCTAATACTAAATAACGCGTCTTAGCTTTTGTTAGCCCTTGATTGATAAAGGGCTAACGTTTAAATTCCAGCAGCTGGTTATTGGCCGGCAAAGCGTGCATCTTTTTCAGCTCAAAGCCTTGCTGATTGGCCAGCTCTGCAATCCATTGCCAATCGCGTATTCCCATGTCGCTGTTACGCGACTGCAGCGACTGGTGAAAGCGACGGTTACTGTCGCTGGTAAAATGACCGTTGTCGTTAAAAGGCCCGTAAATACATAAAGACTTCACACTACTAAGACTGTCTCCCAAATGCTCGAAGAGCCTTTCAACCCCTTCTTTGGGCATAATATGGCAGGTGTTTGCGGTGAAAAGAGCGTTGAATGTTCCTTCCGGTGCGTCTGCAAATACATCAAATTCAACCGGTAATGGCTGGTTAGTTACGCCTTCCTGTTTTATCCGTGCCGTCACTCCCGGCAGGTACTCTTTTTGATCACTGGCTTGCCAATGAATATTAGGCATTTGGCTGGCAAAGTACACGGCATGTTGACCTGTGCCACTGCCTACTTCCAGAACACGAGTGCAGTTTGAAAATGCCGTTTTAAGAACCCGGAGTATAGGGTCTTTGTTGTTTTCACAGGCTTGCGAGAAAGGTAGTTCCATATCACATCCAGGATTTTTTCAAAGCTTCCACCTGATAAAGACAGGTGTCTATGAGTTCTTCACCGATTCGAGCGTTAATAAAAGGCAGGGTTTGCCCACCAGAGGCTAGTACAAATTTTACTGAACACAACTGAAAGCGGCGCATAAACCAGCTTTGCGAAAACTTTGTCTGCTGAACTTTATGAATAGGGAAGCAGCGGTAATTAACCCCAATCAGGCCCTTTCTGAGATAAATAAAGTTGTTATCAATTGCATAGCCGCGGCGCTTCCAAGCCAGAATGATAAAGCCGGTAGCTAGCACAAAAGCAGTAATTGAAGCTGCTGCCAGCTCTGTTTTTTCAAAATAAGCAAGCACGGAAGCAAAAGGAACAAACAGCCAAAAAGCGATGAGTGTGTTTCTAATAGCTAGTCGCTTGCTGACCGGGTTATAGCTTATGCTGCTTAATTGATTATTGGGCCAGGTTTCTGTTGCCAGGTTATGTGCTTCTTCGAGAGTAACCGATGGCACAATAATTTTGCCACCTGAAGTTCCTGCGGACTGGCGTTCAAAGTTGGCGTTGAGCTGCTCGAACTTTAAGTTAACTCTTTGCAGTAAGCGATCAAGCCAGTTTTGTTGTAAAGCAATCATTTGCAGTCGTGACAGTTTCATAACGACTTCGTGACGGGTAAAAAGTCCGTTTCGGCGAATATAGCGATCGTCACTGCGAGTTAACTTAAAGTCGTAGAAGGTGATGACAGAGCCTAAGACAGAAATTAATGCCATTAGGGCAATAACAATAAAGGCGATAGAAAAGAAGAATAATATGTATTGCCAGAAAGCGTATTGTGAAGAGGCCATAAGCGCATCAACATCCACTCCGAAGCTTTCTACGCTTTCAACAACCTTGTCTGAAAAGGAGTTAAAGAAAGGGGCTAACGCACCCAGCACAATCCAGATACGATTACTGGCCAGGCCATGAATAACTAAGTCTCGCATGGAACGGGAATTTAGCAGGCGTTCTTCATTAAACTGAGCTTGGTGATCTGTTGTTTCATGAGTATCTTCGGTTTTATAAGCGAGTATTTCTTGTTTTAGAGACTCGGCTACGTTTTTGGGTAAAGCAATAATTTTTGCTTCGAGTTTATTGGAACCGGCCGTGTCCAGAAGCATGCAGACATGATTCGTCGGGCGGTAAAAAATGGGTTGTTCAAAACGGACATTCTGTATGCGCTCGAAGGGAAGGTCTATATGCGTTTTCTGGAACACGCCGGAATGAATCTGAACTCGACCTTCGCTCAACCGGTACTGATAGAAATAAAATTTGAGCAAAGCGGAGATGGCGACAAAGACTAATAGAGCACCAAGCCCGGACAGTATTATCAAGGCATTTTCTGAAAACTGATTGTAGCCAACAAAAATAGCCGGCAGTAAATAAAATAAGTTGTTACCAATGGTTTTGATGAACTGAACAGCGAAATAAATAATCGCTACAGGTGATAGCTTCAGCCATTGGTTCTGGTAACTAGTCATTGGCTGCGATGTCGCTATGGGTTAGTACGTAGGAACGTATTTCGCGAGCTTTCTCTTCTGGTAAGCCCGGTATTGCGAAAGTGTGCATGGCACCGCCGGCACTGAAAATCTCCAGACTGGCCAGTCCAAAGTGTCGGTCAATCGGTCCGTGTTTTAATTCAACATGCTGAATACGTAAAATAGGCTGACTGACTACTGACTGGAATATAACACCACTACGATAGCTAAAGTCGTGCTCTCTTATGGCGTACCCTTTGTTTTTGTCAGCTAAAATTCCATAAACCGAACTTAATAAGCCAAAAACTCCTGCGGTTAATTGTATCTGGGGCAGATAAACTTCTAGCAGCCTGGGAAGAGCAACCCAGGGCTGCCAATAAAGAATTAATAAGGCGCTCACCACCATCAACCAAAAAATTAAGCGACACATTAGGTTGACCTTAATATAGGTATTACTTAATGGTGTAAAGGACTGAGAGTTTATCTGAGGAAGTTCTTCAGGTGTTATGGGGTGATTGCTAAATTCATCTTTTGACATAGTTTAGATTCTTATTTTTGTTATGTCGTAAAGTTATCAGTAATTTACTTGATGTTCTAGTTCTGAGGATATAAAAAAAGCGGCTAAGAAGCCGCTTTTTATCAGGGAGTATTAAAAAATATGATTAATTTTCTTCGCGAACCTGAATATCGTTTTCGATGTCTTTAACACCTTTTACGGTAGCCGCTAGATTCTCTGCTGTGTCGATATCGGCATCGCTTTCAACGAAACCTGACAACTGAACAATTCCGTTGTTCGTTTCTACATTGATATCCATGCTGCTCAGATTGTCGTCTTCGAATATAACGGCTTTGACTTTAGTGGTGATGACAGCATCATCAACATATTCACCCGCGTCTTCAGCCTTTTGCTCAGTGTAGCTTTTTGCTTCCTGAGCTTTTTCTTTAGTTTCTTGCATCGCGTTTTCAGTTTTATCTTCAGCTTCCTGCATAGCGCTTTCAGCTTTCGACTCTGCTTTTTCTGTTTCAGCATCACTGCAACCCGAAAGTGTCAGCATTGAAATTGCGATTAAACTTGCTGGTAGTGCCATTTTAAAGTTCTTCATGGGTAACCTCCTGTTATTAAAAATTATTACCACGCTCACTATAACTGGAACTGCGTGAGTTTACGGTTATCTTTACAGATGTTTTGCAAAAGTGCTGGCACTTTGTACGCCAGCAATAAGTCTTAATACTTTAATAACTCTATCTGTGGCAGATTTTTTCCCACCGGAAGACTTTGTCTGCTTTTTCGGCCGATTTGCCATTTCTCCGATAAAGAAACCTGCACCTGCGGCAACGCAAAGAGCCGTGGGAGAGGCTAGTTTGTCATGAGTTGTCGAAATAACGCTTTGTGAACGAACCTTAACAGCTAATTTGCGAAGCTGAAGGTCTTTTTGCGTTTGCGCTATTTGATAATCAAGGTCTGATGCCATAAGCCCTCCACTTAGAGACTGCTACTGGTTTCTGCAAACAGTAGGTCGCGACTTCTTCGTTTTATATATCTGACAATATAAAAAGCCGCTGCCAAATGAGCGACGGCAACAATGACTAATGCTGTTGTTAAAGACATTACACTACTATTTACAATCGCTATTACAGCAGCTGTAACTAAAACAGCCCACGCCGTAAAAGCTAAGCAAGCGGCCAGCACAGCGAAGGCGACCATACGCACAAAACTCTCCCCAGCTCTGCGGGTTTCCATACCCGCGAGCTGGAGTTGTGTTTTTACAACGGCGCGAACTTCACTCTCCAGTGCTTGAACTTGCTCAAGCAAACTTTCTGTTTCGTTCGCTTCAGGTTGCTTATGAGCGGTCACTGAACAACCTACTCAGTAAATAACCACTTGCAGCCGCAATACCTAAAGATTTAATCGGGTTATCTTTAACGTAATCAGTTGCAGTCGAAAGCCATTTTTCCTGAGTTTCTTTAAGATTATGTCCTTTTTCACCCAGGTTGTCAGATGCATGTTTCGCTGCGTCTGCCACTTTATCGATGGTGTCGTGAGCTTTATTTGCTGACTTGTTTACCGCGTCTTCTGCTTTTGCTTGATTGTTACTCATAATACCCTCGGTTTTTATTGAATGTACCTATTAAGGAAAGACGCAAATTCGGATATACGCAAATTTTTTACACTGCTTTACAAACTGTAAAGATGAATACTTTTCGGTATTCGATGGGAATAAACTAAAAAGCCCCTAAAAAAATCAGTGTTATTCTTGTTATTGATTGGGATCAATATCGTCATTGTCAAGTTTGAATAAACTGAAATCAAGAATTCAAACAGGGGAATAACCATGAGTTTATGGCAAGAGTTTTTTAAAGATCCGGTCATCTTTTTTTCTTTTACAGGCTTAGCGATTGTTATTGGAATGTGTGTTTTTTACGCTATTTTCTTTTACTTAAAAATGGTTAAATCAGAGAATAAACGTAAGTAGCGCTAAAAGAGGAACTATGAAGTATATTTTTCAGGTTCGTATCAAAGAAGGTCATACGGCAGAGGAGTATGCAGAGGCTTGGGTAAAAGCCAGTGAAATAATCCAGCAAGCACCAGGAGCCCGAGGTACGGAGTTACACCGCAAAATCGGTGATGACAAAACGTTAATAGCCATAGCGTCGTGGGATAGCAAAGAAAAACGCGACGCTATGGAAGGACAGCATAACTCCGAAGTGGCTAAGATTATTCGCAGTGCTGCCCCATTTTGTGAAATAACACCTTTAGGTGAATTCAGAGATCCTGAATGGGTGGTGTTGCCGCCGGAAGGTTAGATTTTAGTTAGCCAACTGTGTTTATCTTCCGCCTTACCCCACTGAATATCGTTCAGCGCTTTGCGTAATTTCAGTGTGGTAGCGCCTGATTTCCCACTACCGACAGAAAATTCTTTTCCGTTATGAATCAAAGTACCAACTGGCGCAAGTACCGCTGCCGTGCCAGACAAAGCGGCTTCGCAATCAGGTTTTGAAGCACGCTCCAGTAGTTCATCTACGCTAAGCTCTCGTTCAGATACAGTCATTCCCATATCACGCGCAATGGTGAGAATAGAGTCTCGGGTTACGCCATGCAGAAAGCTACTGTCCAGTGCTTTGGTGATAATTTCGTTGCCGTCAATAAGCAAAAAGTTGGCGGCTCCAGTTTCCTGTACGTCGCCATTAGGGCAGAACAGAACTTGATCTGCATTCACGGATTCCCGTGCCTGAAGAATGGGTTGTAACGCACTGGCGTAGTTGCCGCCGCTTTTAACCATACCCATATGAGCCGCGCAACGTGAACCGTCTTCCTCGAGCAATAAGCGTAAGGTTTTATCGCCGCCGGAAAAATAATCACCGACAGGCGATAGCAATACATAGAGCATTGATGAGCTGGTTGGCGAGGCTGCCTTGCCAATAGCCGCTTCGGTACCAATGTGAGTAGGGCGTATATACATTGACCCCGGTGGTTTTGGAACTTCGTCGCTGAAGTGTTTCACTACATCTGTAATCATTTTTTGCAGCAAGCCAGCATCAAATGCCGGTAAGGAAAGCAAACGGCTGCTTTGCTGCATGCGCTCAATGTTGCGGTTCATACGAAATAGATTGATAGAGCCATCTTCATGGCGAAACGCCTTTAATCCTTCAAAGCAAGTGCTGGCGTAATGCAGAACATGAGCTCCGGGGTGTAACTGTATTGCGTCAGAAGAGACTAATTCAGGTTTATTCCAGTCTGAATTCTCGAAAGTTGCCATCGTCATTTGTGGCATAAATACGGTGCCAAAGGCTGCCATAGGGTTGTCCTGATCTAGAAAATAATGCGCAGTAATATACCATAATTTTTAACATTCGGATGACTCTGGCGGTTTGCTTCTTTCGCATCATGCTCTTACATTGAGGAATTTGTGGGTAGTTGGGAAGTGACAGGCTAATACATTGCTGGTGAACAAGGATTTAACGAGCATGACTTTGTGCGGGATGTACTCGAAGCTCTATAAAAATTCCCTCAGAGTATGCCGAACAGTGATAGACTGTTGCCACCATACGGACGTATACCGAGACCTTATTATGAACGAAGAACAGCAAGTAACTCAAAGCAAACATACCCAACAATACAGTGCTGACGGTAAAAATGTAGAGATAGATATTTACCGTACCGAGGACAGCGGCTGGATTCTGGAAATTGTTGATGAGAATAATAATTCAACGCTTTGGGAAGATGCGTTTGAGAACGAAGATGATGCGCTTGCTGAAGCCCTCGACGCTTTGAAAGAAGAAGGCATAGATAACTTTATCCAGCCCGCTGAGTGATGTGGGTAAAATCGTTTAATTTTTTTGGTAATAAAGAGAAAAATGATTCAGATATCGCAACGAGTTGAGTTAGCAGAGAGCGAAATTGAATGGCAGTTTATCCGTTCCAGTGGAGCGGGTGGGCAAAACGTGAATAAAGTAGCAACTGCGGCTCAACTCATTTTTGATATTCAGGCCTCTTCACTTCCTGACTTTTATAAAAATCGCTTGCTGAAAAAATCTGACCACCGTATTACCCAAAGCGGAAAAGTGATTATAAAGTCTCAGGAAACTCGCAGTCAGGCACGTAATAGAGAGTTGGCACTGGAACAACTAATTGATTTAATCCGCAGCGCATCCCAGATTCAGAAAAAACGCATTCCGACGAAACCCAGCCGCTCGGCTAAAGAAAGACGACTAACCACTAAAAAGCAGCAGGGACAGAAAAAAGCACTTCGAAAGAAAGACTTCTAACCGTCGAAGTTCTGCAATGAGCCGGAACAGTTTATTCTGGCGCATTCAAGTATCAACTGTTTAAGCTCGCACTGACTGCAGTAATCACTGCAACGAATATCACTCGCCACTAACTTTTGCTCAAGCAGCAGTTTTTTAAGTTGCTCTTTACTCATTGAAAGTTGCAAGCGTTCAGGTTTGTTCATGCGCATAACCGGATTCCTCTAATTGTTGCATACAGTGCCCCAGGCAACGAGAATGCTGACAACCGGTAATTAGGAGTTGATAGCAGTAGCGACATAACTCTTCTAGTGGCCGAGTTTTAGCCTGATTAAGCCATGACGTTAGTTGCTCAACACTCTCTTGTTGAAACTCATACGCCTGTAGCTTTTGCTGGCAGCGAATATGGGTAGCAATTAACAAAATAGAACAGGTTGTAAAGCTTTGGATGGCATTACCCACCAGTACAGGTTCACTGAAGGCCCGTTTTGCTGAGTCGCGTGCCTGACTGAGAAATGTCGTTGCAGCGCGATAATCTTTTTGGTTGAGCAGTGAGCTCGCTATTTTTAGCTTTTCCTGAGAGTTAAAGTACTCTTGATAGGCGTTAGTCATTATGCATCCTTTATTCTGGCTTTGATTAAACAAGCTAACGCAAATGATAATAGTTCGCAATAAGTTATTTGTAAACGATCGTAATTGCAAAATAAAACGTATAGATAGCCGACAAAAATAAACTGGAGCTTTAATGAAAACCTACAAACAGCAAGATTTAGCGAAAATGAATGACCGCGATCGCGCACGTTTTGTGAATTGTTTATCCGGGTTTAAAAGTGCCAATGTCATTGGTACCCGAGACCGGCATCAGCAAAATAATTTAGCCATGATAAGTTCTGTTGTTCATCTGGGAAGTAACCCACCTCTGTTAGGGTTTGTTATGCGCCCTCAGTCAGTAACCCGACACACCTGGGAAAACATTGAAGAGAGTGGTGTTTATACGATTAATCAAGTTAACGAAAATTTTTTTCGCCAAGCACATCAGACCTCAGCACGGTATCCCAGAGAAACATCAGAGTTTGAAGCTTGTGGCCTGACGCCCGAATTTGTCGACGGTTTTCATGCGCCGTATGTGGCCGAAAGTTCGCTCAGAATAGGTATGCAGCAGGTTGAAATTATTCCGATACAACATAACGACACTGCATTAATTGTTGGGGAAGTTCGTTGGGTTGAAGTTAAAGAAGAGGCGGTGAAAAGCGATGGTTTCATTGATATAGAATCGCTCGGCACAATGACAATTTCAGGCCTTGATGGGTATCATCGCACTCAGCGGGCTGCGCGTTTGTCTTATGCGAAACCCGATGAGGAGCTTAGTGAATTAGATGCAGAAGGCGAGCCTAAAGACTAACTATGTTGGGTGTTCTGCGACTGTGCTTTTTAGTAACCCAAAAGAGTAGCAGACCGGCCAGCGATAGCGCGCACCCAACCCAGCCGGTTCCTTGCCAACTAAGTGGAGAAATAATAGCAAGACCACCCAGCCAGGCACCTAAGGCGTTAGCCGCATTAAAAGCGGAGTGGTTTAACGATGCTGCTAAAGTCTGGGCTTCTCCGGCAACGTCCATTAAACGTACCTGCAGAGCCGGAACCAGCGCGGCGGAACTACCAAGTAATAACACCATAGGCATCACCGTCCAGAGACTCTGCAGTGTTAAGGGATAAATTGCCAGCACAATTGCCGACCATACCAGAGAACCGCCAATGGTTAATTTCAGATTTCTGTCGGCAGCCCAGCCGCCGACCAAACTACCCGCCAAGGATCCCAGTCCGTAGATAAATAAAGCAACAGGTATCCAGTGAGAATCCAAGCCGGTGGCGTTTATTAGTGTTGGAGCTATGTAGCTCAGTACCGCAAACATGCCGCCGAAGCCAATGGCCCCTATGGCTAAAGTCAGCCAGACTTGAGGGTTTTGTAATGCCTGCATCTCTCCACGGGCAGAAGTTTTCTTTTCATTCGGGTGTTTGGGTACCACAATGAAAATCATGACAAAGGCCAGTAAGCCTAGAGCTCCCACGGTATGATATACGGTGCGCCAGTCAATAAGCTGCCCTAACCAGGTGGCTAAAGGATTTCCGACCAGGATAGCTACCGTGAGTCCCATCATCACCATAGTTACTGCCATACCACGTTGATTTTTACGAACCATATCGGCCGCAACCAAACAGGCAATCCCGAAATAAGCACCGTGAGGCAGGCCAGTTAAGAAACGTAACACCTGAAGTAATGTGTAATTGTCTGCTGAGGCACTGGCGAAGTTGCCCAGAGAAAATGCCAGCATTAGTGCAAGTAACATAGGTTTGCGTGGCAGCCTGGCAAATAAAATGGTAATAAGCGGAGCTCCGATAACCACACCAAGCGCATAAAGACTGATTAAGTGGCCTGTTTCCCGGGTGTCGGTATTAAAGTCTGCAGCGACGTCGGGCAGCAGCCCCATAATGACAAACTCACCAATACCAATGGCAAAGCTTCCAATTGCCATTGCAAAAATGGCCAGTAGAACTTGTATTTTTGAGAACTGCATAGGGCGGATTTACTTCCTGTCGTAACGAAGGCCTGTTCGGAGTGCGCAGTTTAGCGAATGCTACAACTATTGCAATCTATGTCACTTTACTGTACAAATAAACAGTATATTTACACATCAGCAAAGGACCATACCATGGCTGTAGTAACCCAATATGTAGTTATTCGCGACGGAGCCGAGAAAATGACCTTCACTTCAAAAGCCGAAGCCGATGCGCACGATAAAATTCTGGATATGGCAGAAGCCCTGAACCCATTAATTAAAAGTAGCGAACTGTTTACTGATGAGCAACAGCTTGAGGATATGGCTCTGTTTTTAGCGAAAGAGCGTGAAAATGTACTTATTGCATTAGGGGCTAAAAAGCCCAAAAAACCTAAGACCGAAAAAACATCGACAGAAAAAGCCGAAGTGTCTAAGCCTGCGGATAAAGAATCGACCAAAGCGGCTTAGTTACCGGTATTTCATTTGGTGCCGGCAAAGACTTTGCTAATATAGCCGCCTTGTTTTAAGTGAATAGGATTAAAATATGACGCAACAAACGATTTACCATATCGGAACACCGGGCACCCCATGGGGAGCGACAGAAAAAGCTCAGTGGCTGGCCGAGCAAACGAAAAAGCGCTCTTACTTCGATGATGTGGTTAGTAAGATTGAAACCTTTAAAAGCGATTTCGATGTAGACCAATATGGTGAACTTGCGTACGACAGCGGTACTTATCCTTTATTTGTGGTCAGAACAAAAAACTGGGATGACTCGAAGCCAACGGTTTTGGTTACCGGCGGAGTACATGGGTATGAAACCAGTGGTGTCCATGGTGCGTTGCGCTTTATTGAAACCAAAGCGAAAGATTACCAGCCACACTTCAATGTGGTGGTAGCGCCATGTTTGAGTCCCTGGGGCTATGAAACCATCAACCGTTGGAATCCGGCGGCCATTGATCCTAATCGCTCTTTTGTCGCTGATTCTCCTGCCGGGGAATGCGCGCACATTATGAATTATGTTGCTGGCTTAGGCGTAGATATTCTGGCCCACATAGATTTACACGAAACAACGGATACGGATAACAGCGAGTTTCGTCCGGCCAAAGCGGCGATGGATGGAAAAGTGAATACGAACTGGAATATTCCGGATGGGTTCTATTTGGTTGGAAATTCAGAAAAGCCTTATCCTGAGTTTCAGAAGGCGGTGTTAGATTCGGTGGAAGAGGTCACTCATATTGCCGATGCCGACGACGAAAATAAACTGATAGGCGAGGATATTGCTCAGCGTGGCGTTATTTTATTGCCAACGGCGAAAATGGGTTTGTGCATTAGCTTTAGCAAAGCAGAGTATGCGACGACTACAGAAGTGTATCCCGACAGCCCGAAAGCAACGCCTGAACAGTGTATTCAAGCACAAGTTGCTGCGGTAACCGGAGGACTGGACTTCTTAAAGTAAAGTCCGGTCCTGCTGGTCTGCGGTAGAATTAACGTCGTGTGTCCGGGCGCTTCTGGCGAGGCGCACGACGAGAGTTTTGAGGACGCCCCGTACGAGGCTTCTGAATCGGCTCCGGCTTTATGCTGGGGTCTGGTTCAAAACCCGGAATAACTTCCCTGGGTATCTCATTTTTAGTTAGCTTTTCTATATCGCGCAGCAATTTATGCTCATCAACACAGACTAAAGACGCGGCTTCACCTTCACTTCCTGCACGGCCTGTACGGCCAATACGGTGTACATAGTCTTCAGCGACCTGAGGCAGTTCAAAGTTAATAACGTGTGGCAATTCATCAATATCAATACCGCGTGCAGCGATATCCGTTGCAACCAATACTCGTAATTTACCGGCTTTAAACTGTGCTAAAGCCTTGGTTCTTGCGCCCTGACTTTTGTTACCGTGGATTGCCATAGCGGGGAGGCCATCATCAGTTAACTGTGTTGCCAGTCTGTTAGCACCATGCTTGGTACGCGTAAAGACCAGCACTTGTCGCCAGTTACGGCTGCCAATTAAGTAACTGAGTAGCTCTCTTTTACGTTTTTTATCCACCGGATAAACACGTTGCTCAATGGTATCAGCTGCGGCATTCTGACGCGCAACTTCAATCAGCTTGGGTTGCTGCATAAACTGCTGAGACAGTGCTTTAATTTCACTAGAAAAAGTCGCTGAAAACAGCAGTGTCTGGCGTTTTTCAGGAATGAGCTTCATGACCTTTTTAATGTCATGAATAAATCCCATATCCAGCATGCGGTCAGCTTCGTCCAGAATCAGTACGTCAATTTTACTTAAATCAACGGTTCCCTGACGACTGTGATCCAGCAAACGGCCGGGTGTTGCAACAAGAATGTCAACACCACGACGCAAGGCACTAATTTGTGGGTTAATACCAACACCACCAAAAATCACCAGGGACTTAAGACCGGTATATTTTGCATAGGTATTCAAATTGTCTTCAACCTGTGCTGCCAGCTCTCTGGTTGGCGTAAGGATTAACGCCTTAATAACAGGCTTTCCGTCGGTCTTTGTCTGCGACAATTTGTGCAGCAAAGGTAGCGTAAAACCAGCTGTCTTACCGGTACCCGTTTGCGCGGCGGCTAATAAGTCGTGGCCGGCCATAACGGTCGGAATGGCTTGCTGTTGAATTGGTGTTGGGGTGGTGTAACCGCATTCAGTAACGGCTCGTAAAATATCGTCGCTCAATCCGAGTGACTGGAATGAGGATGGGTTTTGTTCTGTGGACATGAAGCTCCGGGAATTATGATAGTAGATACCGCGCTAATGAGCGGCTTTTCGACATTGTATCACAAACGAGACTAAACCTTTATTTAGAAAAGTACCCTGAAGCTGAAGTTTTTCTTGATCCACTGAAAAAGCGGGCGCATCATTTCCGCAAAATGTCATTTCGCAGTAGGGCGTTTCATTGTCACTCATGAAATCAGGTAAGGCTCGTTCCCGTTGGCTTATTATCGCCGTTGTGGCCTGGTTTGGGCTGGTGCTTCTGGGGATCAGTTATTTACTGGAACAGCGGCTGGTCTGGTTTGATGAAAAAGGTGAATTACTGGAGCTCAGCAATAACGAAAAGCTGGAACCTCAGTTAGTGGCTGAGCTCACGCGTCTTGGTTATTCCGTTGCTGGCAGCGTTTTTCATATTACCTCCGGGGACTGTTCTTGTAACTGGCGCTCATCCGGGCATATGGCCAGCGTAAAAAGAAAGGTAGCGGAATCTGAAGGAGAAAACCGGGTTGTTGATATCGATCAATATCCAACCTTAAAGCGCTTCGTTCCTGCAACTCCAGCGATTATCATGTTCAATAAATCATCAAAGCTGATTTACATTGGCCCATATGCCGATGGTGCTTTTTGTACTACTGATAGTAGCTTTGTAGAAGAGCTGATACCTTCCGTTTCGGGGGAATCAGCGGCTCCTAAATGGGTTAATACCGTTGCAAAAGGGTGTTATTGCAAAGTTTAATGCGGCAGAACAGTGGAGCCACATAACGATGGAAGTAAAACAAACCTTTATTGAGTTCCTTGAAGTGATACCGGACGGTGCAATAGTTATTAATTCTCAGGGACTTATTGTTGGTGTTAACCAGGCTGCCGCGGCAATGTTTCGCTATTCCTCGTCATCTATGCTTGAACTGCATCTTAATGAACTGTTACCCGAAGGTATGCGTGAAAAGCATGATCAGCACTTAGAAAAGTTTTTTAAGTACCCGGGCAGGCGCTCTATGGGGAATGGCTTGATTTTCCCCGCAATTCGTCGGGATGGTTCAACTTTTTATGCCGATATTATGCTGAATCAACTGGATATCGAAGACCAGTTGTATGGCATAGCAATAGTGCGGGATTACACTCTGCAGAAAAAATCGGAAGATAAAATCCGTCTCGAACTGGAATTTGAGAAACGTCAGGCTCTTACCGACCACTTAACCGGAATAATGAACCGACGTGCCTTTACCGCACAGTTACAAGATGAAATAAACCAACTGGAAACCCATGGTACGCCCTTTGCTGTGAGTTTTATCGATTTGGATGACTTTAAAGAAATAAACGATGAACATGGACATCACTTCGGCGACCTGGTTTTGCAAAAGATAGCCGATTTAATTCGTTTGCACAGTCGACATACCGATTATGTTGCCCGTATTGGAGGTGACGAGTTTGCTACCATTCACCCTATGATTTCCGCTGAAGACGCCAGACTTATGATGCACCGTTTACGTTGCCAGTTAGTGAGTGGAATTGGGCATGCCGAGTTACCTGTCACCTTGTCTATTGGCCTTTGTCAATGCGATAAGCCTTCAGAGCATTACACTATTGAAGGCATTATGGCCCGGGCAGACAAAGCCATGTATCAGGCAAAGAGCGAAGGTAAAAACGCGGTCGTGCTGACAAGTTAAGTGTAATGAAGCGTAATTAAGTTTGATTGTCGCTTAAGGTCTGCTCTAAAGTGGTTAAGGGCTTTTAAGGAGAGACCATGGCAATCTTCACTTCCTATCTACGAATTATTCTACTGATTTCGGGCGTACTTGCCGGAATACAGTTGCCCGGCTTTGTTGATCAGTACGGTAAGAGTTTGCAGGCTCATATGGTTGAGTCAGAGCGCAGCCTGAACGAGTTTCGTGATGAAGCCGAGAAATTTTTCGATGGTAGTATTGAGGAACTTATTGCTCACTATCAGGCCAGTGACGACAGAGTATTTCAGGAAGGCGGGCAAAGCATCAGTGCCATTTATCAACGTAATCAATTGTTGGAACAAGCCTATCGTAGTTTCAGCCAAAATGCCTGGAGTGCTTATCAACAGGCATTTTTTACCCCAGTTGAGGACATTCAGCGCGAGGTTCGCAGCAGCTTTTCTTATACTGTAAAACTCAACCCCGGCGCTATTTTGTTTGGTTTAGCTTCAGGCTTGTTGCTGGCGGTATTTGGCGAACTTATTGTGCGTCTGCTGGCGAGGCCCTTTCGACAATCGCAGCACAATTAAGCCCTGTGGGCAATGTGCCATAGTTGAGTCCGGTCTTTGCTGCTAAACGGCTGGCACAAAAGGCATCGGCAACGTCCGTACCGGCGTGTTGAACTAATAAAGCGGCTTGTAACCCAACGGCCATGTTGTCCGTTATACTGCGTGCACGATACTGAAGCATATTCCTGTCAGTAAACTCACTTTTCAACCGCATAATAAACTGGTCGAGTCGTTTATCTGCACCTTGTGCCCGTTGCAGTTCGGCAAAATAGACATCGAGAACCTCTGGTTGTTTTTCTATTGCTCTGAGAACATCAAGACATTGAATATTACCGCTGCCTTCCCATATAGCGTTTACTGGCGACTCTCTGAACAGTCTCGGCATAATGTGGTTTTCCATAACACCGCTACCGCCAATCACTTCCATAGCTTCATAAGCATGATTCGGTGTGCGCTTACAAATCCAGTATTTGCCTATGGGTGTGGCAATACGGGACAAAAGCTTTTCATGCTCGTCGTCCTGGTTATCCATCGCCCGCGCTATGCGCATCATGTAAGTCATGGCGGCTTCGCTTTCAATGGCTAAGTCCGCCAGCAAATTTTGCATTAGTGGTTGTTCACTTAACTTAGCACCAAAAGCTTCGCGGTGGCTGGCGTGGTGAATGGCCTGAACCACGGCTTGCCGCATGCCGGAAGAGGAACCAATCATGCAGTCGTAGCGGGTAGTTGCCACCATTTCTATAATAGTGCGAACGCCTTTACCTTCTTGACCTACCATCCAGCCCAGTGCACCTCGCAACTCAGTTTCACTGGAAGCATTGGCCGCGTTTCCCATCTTTTGTTTCAGTTGTTGAATCTGAATTGGATTCTTTGAACCGTCCGGACGCCAGCGCGGCACCAGAAAACAGGATAACCCGCTGGCTGTTTGAGCAAGCACCAGAAAAGCATCGCACATTGGTGCTGACACAAACCATTTGTGACCAACCAGTTCGTAAGTCTGGCCTGAACCTTCTTTGTCTATTGGGTAAGCGCGAGTGCTGTTCAGCCGGACATC
The DNA here is from genome assembly GCF_051842345.1 of Idiomarina sp. ST20R2A10. Taxonomy (NCBI): domain Bacteria; kingdom Pseudomonadati; phylum Pseudomonadota; class Gammaproteobacteria; order Alteromonadales; family Idiomarinaceae; genus Idiomarina; species Idiomarina sp. ST20R2A10. The sequence goes on from NZ_JBNIEY010000001.1 coordinate 78,124, forward strand.
AGAGCCACCTTGTTTTTCGGTCATCGCCATGCCAATGGTCACGGCACTTTTTTCGGTATGGGGGATATTCCTGGGGTCGTATTGCCTGGCGGTAATTTTTGGTCCCCACTCTTTGAACAAATCGGGTTGGTGTCTTAGTGCGGGTATAGAGGCAAAGGTCATGGTAATAGGGCAGCCATGAGAGGCTTCAACCTGAGTGTGTAGATAATATTTAGCGGCGCGTGCAACATGAGCCCCTAATTTAGGTTCGCTCCAGGGACTCGCGTGTAAGCCATGCTCGATGGCTGTCGACATAAGCTGGTGATAGGTCGGGTGAAAATCAATGAGATCGATACGGTGCCCGTAGCGATCGTGAGTTCTCAGTTCAGGCTGGTATTTATTTGCCTGAAAACCCTGTTCGATACTGTCTGTTTTACCCGCCAGTTCGCCAAAAGCGATAAGATCGGAATAAGCCCAGCTGGCACCTTCGCGCTCAACGGCTTTTCGTAGTGCTTTATCAGCCAGGTAAAGATTATAGTTTTCCAGCGCCGTCGGCTGATTCTCAACCTGATGAGTGCTGGCCATAAACTGATCGGCTCGGGGATATTTATGAGTCATGTTCTTACTCCTTATCTTAATTGAGTGAAGCAAGATTATTAATGATCGTCAATGCACGAATAGTTGTCTTTCGTCTATTTTTCTACGACAGTGAAGTGAGATACTTTATCGTCGGTTTAAATAAGGACACGCAATGAGAGTCGTATTTTTAGGTGGTGCGGAAACGGTTACCGGTTCCAAATATTTAGTTGAAACAGAGTCAACCCGAATTCTAATAGACTGTGGCCTTTTTCAGGGCTACAAGTGGTTACGGCGACGTAATTGGCAGCCTTTGCCAATGGGGATTAATCAGGTTGACGGTGTCGTATTAACCCATGCTCATCTTGATCATTCGGGGTTTGTTCCTGTGCTATATAAAGAAGGTTTCCGGGGAGCTGTTTTCGCGCATCATGCAACATCTGGTTTGTGCGATATCCTGTGGGCCGATAGCGGAAGGATTCAGGAAGAAGATGCGAAATACCTCGGTAAACATAAGTTAAGCCGTCATGAAAAACCAGAACCTTTGTACGATGAGGCAACGGCAAAGTCAGCTATACGGCTGCTTCAGGGCGTTGAGTTTCATCAGCAATTTGAAATTGGCGATATTAAAGTGACTTTGCAGCCAGCCGGTCATATTCTGGGGGCTTCAAGCGTGATTATTGAAGCCGAAGGTAAGCGTGTTGGCTTTTCCGGTGATATCGGGCGTCCGCAGGATATTATGATGTATCCACCTGAACCGCTACCGGATTTGGACTTGCTACTGCTTGAGTCAACTTATGGCAATCGGCTTCATGCTAAAACCGAAAATGCGGAAGAGCAGTTGGCAGACGTCGTTAATGAGACGGCTCAGTCCGGCGGTGTGTTATTAATTCCGAGCTTTTCTGTCGGCAGAGCACAACTGCTGCAATATCTGTTAGTAAAATTGATGGATGAGGGGCGGGTACCTAAGCAACCTATTTATTTGGATTCTCCCATGGCTATTAACGTTTCAGGGCTTTACCAGCGCTTTCATAGCCTTCACAAACTGACGGACTCAGACTGCTCCCGAACCTTTGCAAGAGTCGAGTACACGCGTTCTGTCGATGAATCAAAAGCTATTGCGTCTCAGTCGGGGCCTCATATTATTATTGCGGGCAGCGGTATGGCGACAGGCGGGCGAATTCTGCATCACTTTAAACGCTGGTTGAGTGATCATCGCGCGACGGTTTTATTCAGTGGGCATCAGGCAGGGGGGACTCGTGGTGCCAAAATGCTGCAGGGCGTGGAGTCGATAAAACTGCATGGCCAATGGTTACCGGTAAAAGCTCGAATCCGTTCTTTAGAAGGGCTGTCAGGGCATGCTGACTACCAAGAAATTGCTGATTGGTTAGAGCAGTCCAGTTTAAAACCAAACACACCAATTCAATTGGTACATGGTGAGTTAGATGCATTGGAAACTTTCCGTGACTATTTAATGCAGAACACCACTTATAATGTCGATGTTGCTGATTACCAAGGGGTATATCGCCTCTAACAGAGTCTGGTAAACTACTCTTACTTAGGTGTACCAGATTAATAAGGAAGTCGTATGAAGTTTTTGAAAGCTGTTTTCTGTGGTAGTACGCTTTTATTTGTCAGTGTGTTTGCCCAGGCGCAGGACAGTGGTTACTACGGCGCAGCATCTCTAGCTCAGTTGAATGTTGATACCGAGCTTGAGGGCGCCCCGTCATTTACCCCTCATACGATGAACCTGATGCTGGGTTATCGTTACAGCAACAGCCTTTCGGCAGAAGCACGCTACGGTTTTGGCGTACACAGCAGCAGTGATAAAGGCACCAAGTTTGAAACCGATTACACGGCCAGCATTTTAGCTAAGCCTCGTTTGTATTTGTCACCCGACGTCGCTTTGTATCTTACCGGTGGTTTTTCGCGGGGAAAATTTACGGTAGGTGGTCAAAACACAACACTTAACAGTATCAGTTACGGCGGCGGAGTTCAGTATGATCATAACCCCAGAACAACTTACTTTATCGACTGGATAAAATTGATTGATAAAGACGAATACACAATTGATGCGCTAAATATAGGCGTAACCTATCGATTTTGATCAAACTATCTGTGGTAACAGGCTGTCATTATTGAGGCGGATTCGGTACATTACAAAAAAGTAACATCTAATTTGTTGATCTTGACTGAGCAGGCATTGATGCGTAATCCATTTTTATTAAAGCAGTATATAAATACGTTAGAGTCTGCTGCAATATGTGCGCGCTTGTCGCCGGACGGTAATATTCGCTGGATGAGTGAATCTCTGCATAAATTGTTAGGAGTTCACTACTTAAAGCGCACAACCGCATTTTCTGAGTTTCTCCACATTGATAGTCGCAACGATGTGACTGGCGAGATAAATCAAGCTGCCGCTAATGGTGAAGTCTGGAATGGACGACTTTGCCTGACAAGTACCAACCGCAGGCGCTGGTGTCGCTGTATTGCAATTCCCTTATACGAAACTGATGGCTTTTTAGCTGAGCAAATATTGTTGTTTCAGGATATCTCACGAGAGATTCACCTAGATGAATTACTACAGGAAGCCCGCTTTGATCAGGTTACCGCTCTTCCTACCCGAATAGACTTGCTCAACGACCTTAAACAGGTAGGGGCTCAATGCCTTGCCGTACTGGATATTCGTAAGTTTCGAAGTTACGCCGACTTCTACGGTTTAGAATTTGGTGATGCGTTACTGCGTGAATTTAGTGACTGGGCTTCGGCATTTTTGCGAACTAAACACATCAATATTTACCGTTTGCATGGTGATAAATTTGCGTTAATTCCAGATTTCAGAATGATCCCCAGTTTATTCGAGAGACAATTGCTTAGCTTTTACAATGCGTTGTCGTTACACAAACTCAAAGTAGAAAATAGTGATGTCACTCTGGATGTTGCCATAGGCATGGGTGTTGGGCGTAAAAAGCAGTTACAGCTTGCGGAAAGCGCCTTGTCGAAAGCGAAAGCCATTTACTCCGGCTACAAGGTGGAAGTGGTTTATGAACGTGAGTTGCTTGACGAGAATAAAGTGAACTGGCTTCCTAAAATTCAGTCAGCGCTGGTTGATCATCGCTTTGTCAATTACTACCAGCCCATTCAAAGTACGAACAAAAATCAGCCCAGCTATTACGAGGCGCTGGTCCGGTTAAGAGATAACAATAAGGATTTAGTGCCAGGGCTGTTTTTAGACGAGGCAAAAACAACACGTTATTATTGTGAAATTACCCGCTCTGTTATTGAACAGGCGGTGCTCACGTCCGAGCAATACCAGGTCGCAATATCCGTGAATGTCTCCATCGAAGATATTTTGAATGAAGAGACGGTCAGTTTTATTCATTATGTGCTGTCAGAGCATAAAAAAGCGCAGCTTATTTTCGAAATTACGGAAACCGAATCTACAGAAGATTTTACCAAGGTTCAGGCTTTTGCCAGAGATGTCAGACGTTTAGGCGGACAAATTGCGATAGATGATTTTGGCGTCGGTTATTCAAACTTCTCGCGCCTTATAAGTCTTCGTCCGGATTATTTGAAGATTGATGGCAGCATAGTTCAAAACGTATTACATGACCCGACAAGTGCCAGTATTCTGAATGGCCTGATCAGTATCTGTAAGGAATTACATATTCCTATCGTGGCTGAATTTGTTGAAAATAAAGAAGTAAATAGCTACTTGTGTGACCAGCAAATTGAGTACTTACAGGGCTATTACATTGGTAAGCCATCGCCGGAAGTCAGTCGCGTATTGAATTAATTTTTTAGCATGTTATCTCGGCCAAACGTATAGCAATTAGAAAGAGTCATGTTTATGAATGATTTTATCGAAACCTATGATAATGCCTTATCCTCCGAATTGTGCCAGCAGCTCATCACAGTTTTCGAAAAGTCACGGCATACCTTTCAGGGGCGTACCGGAGGTGGTGTTGATGTGAGTAAAAAGTCGAGTACGGACTTAGCATTGAACGCTCACCCGGAGTACCAGAAGCTGCTGCTGGAAATACAGAAAATCACAGCCCGATATGCGTTGGAGTATTTTAAAAAATATCATTTTGCCTTGATAGCGCCAGTCGCGCTAACGTTGCAGCACCCTAAAACTCAGCAGCCAGCCGCTTTAACACATGATAATTTTGATGAGATAGCGAAAGGCAACGAAATGGCAATTATGCAAAAGCTGTTTCGGGTTGGTGCAATACAAATGCAGCGTTATCGAAAAGGTGAAGGAAATTATAATTACTGGCACTGCGAAGCGTATCCTCAGAAAGGCTCAACGGAGCCATTGCATCGGGCTCTGTTGTTTATGTATTACTTAAACGATGTAGACGAAGGTGGCGAAACGGACTTTTATTATCAGGAACGGTCGCTAAAACCCCAAGCGGGTCAAATGGTTATAGCGCCAGCTTACTTTACTCACACGCATAGAGGCAGAATACCTGTATCAAATGATAAGTATATTTTAACCAGCTGGATCCTTCATAGTCGCGCAGAGCAATTATTTGGTGAGTAATGAGAGAGAAATTCCCCCAGTCAGAAAGACTGGGGGAGACGATGTTACTTCACGTCGCTTTCTTTTAGAATAGTTACCTCACCTAAATTCAGTGAACGTACTTTTTCTTCAATTTCAGCCAGGTCACCAACGATAACCCAGGTCATAGCGTCAGGTTTTAGAACCTTGTCCGCATTATCCTGAATATCGTTAAGCGTAATGGCGTTTATGCGCTGACCATAGTTCTCGAGATACTCAACATCTTTGCCTTTATTAAAGGTGCTGACTAAACCGTTCAGCAAGCTGCCTTTGGTTTCGTAGGCGCCAGGTAATTTAGCTGTTTTGTTGGCTTTTACTTTTGCCAGCTCGTCTGCGGTTGCTGGTTTGTCACCTTCGTATTGAGTAAATTCTTTCATAATTTCCTGAATCGACTCTTTAGTTTTATCGGTTTGAACCGGAGCCAGTGCAATTAGTAACCCTGGGCCTTCGTTATCTAACCAAATAGAGCGAGCACCATAAGACCAGCCTTTGTCTTCACGTAAGTTCATGTTCAGACGACTGGTGAAACTGCCGCCAAGAATGGTGTTCATTACGTCAATAGTATCAGCATTGTCGACTTGGCCAGAAGGAGCCAACTGACCCGCTATTATCACTGACTGAGGGTTTCCTGGTTTATCAATCAGGAATACGCGACTGGTTTCAGATGCCATCGAAGTATCAAGAGTCTTTTCTGGTTTATCAGAAGCCGGAGCCTGCCAGCTGGCAAACTGCTCTTCTAATAAAGATTGAGCTTGTTCAACGTTGGTATCACCCACAATCACCAGTTTTGCGTTGTCCGGGCGTAACCAGGTTTGAGCGTGCTGGACTAAGTCTTCACGAGTTAATGACTTAATGGATTCAGGAGTACCTGAGCCAGTTAATGGCTGGCTGTAAGCGTGTCCTTCCCCAAACATTAAGCCGGGCAACACGCGTAAAGCTTGAGTTTGAGGGCGAGCTTCTTCCTTGCGAATGCCTTCTATCCAGTTTGAACGCTTGCGTTCAATTTCTTCGTCAGAAAAAGCCGGATTCTGCAGCACATCATTCATCAGTGCTAAGCTCTCGGCAAAGTTTACACTAAGTGTATCCATACTAATGCGTGAACTATCGAGGCTGGCTGACGCATTTAAGTTGGTTCCTAAAGACTCTAAACGCTCATTTAATTCCAGTGCGCTTAGGTTTTCAGTGCCTTCTTTTAGCATCGACATGGTGTAACTTGCTGTTCCGAGTTTGCCGCCAACATCCGAAGCATAACCACTGTCAAAGACCAGACTCATTTCAATGGTTGGCGTATCGCTACGTTGAGCCAGATAAACTTCTAAACCATTAGATAAGGTGAAAGTTTTAACTTCAGGCAATTCTAGCTGTGGCAAGTCGCCAACGTCAGGTAATTGTGAGCGATCGGCATTAGTTTCCTGGGTAATATATTCAGGTTGTGGTACAACATTAAGCACAAAGTCACCAGAGCTTAACCATTGTTCTGCCGCATTTTGTAGGTCATTGACGGAAGCTTGTTTTGTCCATTCCATCTCTTGTTGGTAGAAGCCGGGGTTATCATGGTAAACCGCTCCCGAAGCCAGAATGTCAGATTTACCACCAAAGCCGCCAACTTTTTCAGCGCGACGAACAAAGTCAGCTGTGGTGCTGAATTTGGTGCGTTGCAATTCTGCCGCCGTTGGACCTTCCGTAATTAAACGCTCAAGCTCTTCATCAATAATTTTTTCAATTTGCTCAAGCTCAACACCTGGTTTGGCATCAGCCGTAATAAAGAATTGACCAGAGAGTTTGCGACCATATTGGAAGGCACCAACAGAGCTGGCAATTTGTTCGTTATAAACTAAGCGTTCATAAAGTCGTGAGTTTTTACCGTTAGCCAGAATGTCCGCCAACAGGTTAAGGTATTCGGAGTCGGCAGTCCCCATTTGTGCGGTATTCCATACCTTATAAATCCGTGGGGCCGGAACACGATCTTCCATAGTCGAGCGTTTTTGCTCATCGCGTTTAGCAACCCAGGCTTCCTGTTTTTGCAGTGGTTTACCAGGACCAATATCAGCAAAGTATTTGGTCACTTTTTCTTTCGCGGTTTCAACATCAATATCACCGGCTAAAACCAAAACTGCGTTAGCTGCACCGTAGTAATCCTCAAACCATTGGTGAACGTCGTCCAGAGAAGCTGCGTTCAAGTCTTCCATAGAGCCAATAACCGACCATGAGTACGGATGTCCTTCGGGGAAGGTCTGTTCGGCGATATAACTCCAGGCCTTACCATACGGCTGAGCTTCACCCTGGCGCTTTTCGTTTTGCACAACGCCGCGCTGCTCGTCTAGTTTGTCTTGAGTTATGGCTCCTAACAGATGGCCCATACGATCAGACTCCATCCACAAGGCCATATCCAATGCCGGTGTAGGAACATTTTCAAAATAGTTGGTACGGTCATTGTTGGTGGTGCCGTTCATTTCTGTTGCACCAGCGCGTTCAAAAGGACCGAAGTACTCGTCATCGTAGTTTTCGGTACCGTTAAACATTAAGTGCTCAAATAAGTGGGCAAAACCCGTTTGGCCCATTTTTTCGTCTTTAGAGCCAACGGCGTACCAAACATTAACCGCAACGATAGGCGCTTTGCGATCTTCATGAACAACAACCGTTAAACCGTTATCCAATGTAAATGTCTCGTAGTTGACCTTTACTTCGGGAAATTGTGACTGGCTGACATCCTGCCCGTTATTAGCTAACTGAGTTGTCTGACAACCGCCTAGTAACACAGTTGCTACAGCAACGGCGGTTAAAGTTTTCATCATTTTCATAGTGGTTCCTGGATTATTTTTTTATTTAGCGAACTTACTATAAGAGAGGGGGCACTGATATGCATGCTTATGTTCAGGCTAAATTGTAACGAAATTAAACATATGAGGGATTATCGGCCAAAGTTATGACAATAAAGGTGTCAGTCAAGTCTTTTAATTACGCAGACAATCAAGGATAATTGCGCGCGGTTTGCAGCAATTAGAAACGGAAGCTTGTGAGTAAAATAACAGTTATAGCGATAGCTGGCGCCTCAGCGTCGGGAAAAAGTCTGTTTGCCTCCACGGTGTATCAGGAGTTAGTGGCTGAATTAGGAACTGACGGCATTGCTATTCTGGCCGAAGACGCTTACTACCGTGACCAGAGTCATATGACCATGGAGCAGCGGGTGTTAACTAACTATGATCAACCTGCTGCTTTTGAACATGATTTGCTGATGCAACATTTACGGCAGTTAAAGGCCGGTGAAGCGGTCGATATGCCACAGTACAGTCATACTACGCATACCCGCCTGGAAAAATCTATACGGGTTGCTCCGGCAAAAGTCGTAATGGTTGAGGGTATTTTGCTGTTAACCGACGAAAAGTTACGTGAACAGTTTGATATCTCGGTATTTATGGACACGCCATTGGATATTTGCCTGCTGCGCCGTATCAAGCGCGATATTGAAGAGCGTGGACGTACGTTGCAGTCGGTTACTGAACAATATGAGCAGTATGTTCGTCCCGCATTCTTTGACTTTATATTCCCGTCTAAGCAGTTTGCTGATCTCGTTGTCACTCGCGGTGGTCAAAACGAAATCGCCATTGATATTATAAAAACAAAAATACGTCAGTTGCTGGCGGAATAAAATTGGTTCTTTTATGAATAGTATTCTCGGCGTTGCCGTCATTTTTATTGTTGCTTATTTAGTTTCAACGAACCGTAAAGCCATTCGCTGGCGTACTGTTATCGGCGCTTTTGGTATTCAAGTCGTACTGGCTGGGTTTGTGCTTTACGTGCCTATTGGGCGAGAGTTACTGTTCGGTTTTGCGCAAGGTGTCTCGGCGGTCATAGGTTACACCCAAGCCGGTATAAACTTTCTGTTTGGCAGCCTGGCGTCTGAAGAATTTGGTTTCGTTTTTGCCATTCAAGTCCTGTCCGTTATTGTATTCTTCTCTTCACTCATTTCGGTTCTGTACTACTTAGGCATTATGAAATGGGTCATCCGTATTCTTGGTGGTGGTCTGCAAAAGCTGCTGGGTACCAGCCGTCCGGAGTCCATGTCCGCCGCTGCTAATATTTTTGTCGGACAGACCGAAGCACCTATGATGGTGCGGCCATTTATCGGAACGATGACCCGTTCTGAGCTTTTTGCCGTGATGGTGGGGGGAATGGCGTCGGTGTCCGGTTCAGTTTTAGCGGGTTACGCCGGTGTTGGAGTTGAGTTGAAATACCTGATCGCCGCAAGCTTTATGGCAGCTCCCGGTGGTTTCCTCATGGCGAAGATGATGATTCCCGAGTGCGAGAAACCGCGTAACGATTTAGAAGAAGTGGAAGTAGAAGACAATTCTGCAAACGTGATTGATGCCGCGGCTACGGGCGCGTCGAGCGGTCTGCAATTAGCCATGAACGTTGGTGCTATGTTGTTAGCCTTCGTTGCGCTTATTGCACTGGTTAACGGTATTTTTGGCTGGGTTGGCGGTTGGTTTGGGTATTCTGAAATCACCTTACAGCAAATTTTTGGTTATGTATTTCAGCCCGTTGCCTATGTATTAGGGGTCAGTTGGGATGAAGCTAACCTGGCGGGAAGCTTTATTGGTCAGAAGCTGGTTATTAATGAATTTGTCGCCTACCTCGATTTTGTCAATTACAAAGATCAGTTAAGTGAAAACTCGCAGGTTATCATTACCTTTGTGCTTTGCGGGTTTGCGAACTTTTCGTCTATTGCTATTTTGCTGGGCGGGTTAGGCGGTATGGCGCCCAGCCGACGCCATGACATTGCTCGTTTAGGTATGCGGGCTTTATTAGCAGCGACTTTGGCAAACATGATGAGTGCTGCAATTGCCGGTTTCTTTGTTTCTCTGACCTAATCAGTAAACGTCAATACGCCCTAATATCGGGATCGCGTTTAACCGCGGTCCCGTATAACACCTTCCTGAATTGTTGAGGCAACCAATACGCCGTCACGTGTGAATATTTGCCCACGAACTAAACCGCGCTGACCACTGGCAGAAGGGCTATCTATTGCGTAGAGCAGCCAGTCATCCATACGGAAATCGCGATGGAACCACATGGCATGATCAACGGTTGCAACCTGCATATGGGGTTGAGCAAAGCTAACGCCATGAGGCTGCAGTGCTGTCGGTAAAAAGTTAAAGTCTGACGCATAAGCCAGCAAGTATTTGTGCACACGCTGATCGTCCGGCATGTTGCCGTTAGCTCTGAACCAGACATAACGGCGAGGCTCGTCTTTTTCAGGTTTAAATGGGTTATATGGGGTAACAAAGCGCATTTCTATGGGCTTGTCGCAAATGAACTTTTTGCGTAATGGTGCCGGTATTAACTCTTCGTGTTCACGATAAATATCCAAGTCTGAAACTAAGCCTTCTGGACCGGGCACTTCAGGCATGGTGTCCTGATGCTCAAAGCCTTGTTCCTGTTGCTGGAAAGACGCAGTCATGTAGAAAATGGGTTTACCATACTGTATGGCTTTGACTCTGCGTGCTGAAAAACTTTTACCGTCGCGTATGGTTTCAACGTCATAAACAATGGGTTTTTTGGCGTCACCCGGACGTAAAAAGTAACTGTGAAACGAATGGCACACTCGCTCCTGAGGTAAAGTTTCTTTAGCCGCCGACAGCGCCTGTCCAATAACCTGACCACCAAAAACTGCGCCAAAGCCTAAATCCTGACTTTGTCCACGGTAAAGACCGTCCTCAATGCTTTCCAGGGTCAGCAGGTTGAGTAAATCATCGAGTACCTGACTCATCCATTATATCCTTATTTTATTCGCTAAGACTGATGTCTGATTGATCTTAAACACTTTTTACAGACTATGTAATATAAACACAATTTATAATAAAAATAGTTGCTTAACTGACTACTTAACCAGCAGTTAATTGGCACAAACTTTTGATTTATGTTTTCATCAATATACACATTTGATGGCTGAAACGGTTCTGTTTGTCTATATTTAAGAAACCGTTTAGTTCACAACGACGCTTTGGAAGCGAATGGGAGAGAATCTATGTCAGGCAAAGACAGTCTGAAAACCTTAAGTTCGTTAGATGTTAAAGGAAAAACCTTTCATTATTATAGCCTGCCTAAAGCAGAAGAAGCCTTAGGAGACATTTCTAAACTTCCTGCTTCAATGAAGGTTTTACTCGAAAACCTATTGCGTAATGAAGATGGCGAAACCGTCACGAAAGACGATTTGCAAGCCATGGTCGACTGGTCGAAGAAGAAAAAAATTGACCGTGAAATTCAGTACCGCCCTGCGCGGGTTCTGATGCAGGACTTCACCGGTGTTCCGGGTATTGTCGATTTGGCGGCAATGCGTGATGCCGTGGCGAAAGCCGGGCATGACCCTGAAGTCATTAACCCGTTGTCGCCTGTCGACCTGGTCATTGACCACTCGGTAATGGTAGACAAATACGCAACCGAGGGTGCATTTAAGGAAAACGTCCGCTTTGAGATGGAACGTAACAAAGAGCGTTATGAGTTCCTGAAATGGGGGCAGGGTGCCTTTGAAAACTTCCGCGTAGTGCCGCCGGGTACCGGTATTTGCCACCAGGTGAATCTGGAGTATTTAGGTAAGAGTGTCTGGACGAAGGAAGAAGACGGCAAAACCTTTGCTTATCCTGATACTTTGGTTGGCACCGACTCGCACACCACCATGATCAACGGTATTGGCGTATTAGGTTGGGGTGTTGGCGGTATTGAAGCCGAAGCTGCAATGCTAGGTCAACCGGTTTCTATGTTGATACCAGAGGTTGTCGGCTTCCGTATGACCGGCGCGCTGAAAGAAGGTGTAACCGCGACAGACTTGGTATTAACCGTTACTCAAATGCTGCGTGAAAAAGGCGTAGTAGGTAAATTTGTTGAGTTTTATGGCCCGGGTCTGGACAACTTACCATTAGCTGACCGCGCAACCATTTCAAATATGTCGCCGGAATATGGCGCAACCTGTGGTTTCTTCCCGGTAGATGATGAAACCCTGCGTTATTTCCGCTTGTCAGGTCGTGATGAAGAAACTATTGAGTTAGTTGAGAAATACTCTAAAGCTCAGGGTTTGTGGCGCGACAATGACAACGAACCTGAGTACACCGATACGCTGGAATTAGACTTAAGCACCGTAACAGCCTCGCTTGCCGGTCCGAAACGCCCGCAGGATCGAGTAAACATGGAGCAGCTTGGCAGTAATTTCGATCTGATACTGGAAACTAACGGTAAATCGGGCGAAAAAGATAAAGAAGTAAAAGTTAAAGGTAAGGATTATTCCTTATCGCACGGTGATGTTGTAATCGCTGCTATAACTTCTTGTACCAATACGTCAAACCCAAGCGTCATGATGGCAGCAGGCTTACTGGCTAAAAAAGCAGTGGAAAAAGGGCTGGTTCGTAAGCCATGGGTGAAATCGTCATTGGCTCCGGGTTCTAAAGTAGTTACTGATTATTTCGCAAAAGCCGGTTTAGATGAGTACCTTGATAAACTTGGCTTTAACTTAGTGGGCTACGGTTGTACTACCTGTATTGGTAACTCTGGTCCGCTGGACGATGAAATAACGGAAGCCATTAATGAAGGTGACCTGACGGTATCTTCTGTGTTGTCAGGAAACCGTAACTTTGAAGGCCGTGTTCACCCTGAAGTTAAAGCGAACTGGCTGGCGTCACCACCGCTAGTGGTTGCCTACGCGCTGTCGGGTACAACGCGTACTGACTTGAGTAAAGATCCTTTAGGTAAAGACTCTGACGGTAATGGTGTATTCCTGAAAGACATTTGGCCTAGCAGTTCAGAAATTGCTGAAGCTGTGAAAATGGTTGATAACGAGATGTTCGGCAAAGAATACGGAGAAGTCTTTGAAGGTGATGAAGAATGGCAGTCAATTAGTGTTGCCAAAGGCAATACCTATAACTGGCAGGACGACTCTACTTACGTTAAGAATCCGCCGTTCTTTGAAGGTATTGATAAGCCACTGCAGGCACCGAGCGACATTAAAGACGCTAACGTGTTGGCGGTATTTGCGGACTCAATTACGACGGATCACATTTCACCGGCAGGTTCTATTAAGCCAGATTCGCCAGCAGGTAAGTATCTGCAGGAAAATGGCGTCGAAATTAAAGACTTTAACTCTTATGGTTCGCGTCGTGGTAACCACGAAGTCATGATGCGCGGTACTTTTGCCAATATTCGTATTAAAAACCAGATGCTGGATGATGTTGAAGGTGGTTACACCAAGTACATTCCAACTGGCGAGCAAATGGCCATTTACGATGCCGCCATGAAGTATATGGAAAATGACACGCCGTTGGTTGTATTGGCCGGTAAGGAGTATGGTACCGGTTCAAGCCGTGACTGGGCTGCCAAAGGTACAACGCTGTTAGGTGTTAAGGCCGTACTGGCTGAGAGCTATGAACGTATTCACCGTTCTAACCTGGTGGGTATGGGCGTTCTGCCGCTGCAATTTGTTGAAGGTGAAGGTGTTAAAGAACACAAGCTGACTGGCGAAGAGCAGATATCGATTTTAGGCCTTGATGATAACCTCAAGCCTGGACAAATGCTGAAAGTTGTTGCGAAACGCAAAGACGGAAGCGAAATCGAGTTTGAGGTTAAGTGCCGTATCGATACTGGTAATGAAATGAGCTACTACAAAAGTGGTGGTATCTTACATTACGTATTGCGCGGAATGCTTAAATAAGAGTCGCTATAGTGAACTGAAACCCGGCCACCGTGCCGGGTTTTTTTATATCATTAAGCCGCGACCGCCGTCGACTTTAATGGACTCGCCCGTAATAAACGGGTTGTCGCGTAAAAAGCGAACGGTTTCTATCATTGGCTCTAAACCACCTTCGACCCGCAATGGTGTTTCATCCAGCACCTGCATACGATGTTCTTTATCGTGCTCTGGTAAAAATAGAATAGGGCCTGGCTGAATGGCGTTGACTCTTACTGACGGCGCTAGGCTTTTAGCAAAAGCCTGGGTCATGTTGGCGAGTCCGGCTTTCGCTGCGCAATAAGCAATATAGTCGGTAGACGGGCGGTCAGCGTAGATGTCCGTAATATTAATAACTAGTCCATTCCCGGAATGGCTTAATTGCCGTTGCAAGCCGCTTATAAGCAGATAGGGTGCCATTCCGTGTACCTGAAATACCGCAGCTAATGCGTTGTTGTCGTTATCAACGGTCTCGTTGTCGAAAAAACAGGAAGCGTTGTTAACCAATAGATCGACAGAGTCCGTAGCGCTGCTAATAGTACGAACCATGGCCTGAATGCTGTCTATGTTGGTGAAATCTGCTTGTACGCCCTGAGCACCTAGTGCTTCCAGCTCGTCAATACCGTCACGCGAGCTATTGTAGTGAGCAAATAACTGGTAGCCCTCAGTCAGCAAGGATTTGGCCAGTTCAAAACCAAAACGTCGTCCGGCGCCTGTAATAACTGCTGTTTTTTTCATGAGGTGAGTCCTAAATCTGGTAATAAAGAGGTTAAATATTCCGGTACCGGAGGTTTCTCTTCAAGCCGTCCCAGGATATCAATATCTATGGTGCGATCTTTAAAGCTTCTTTGTGGGTCTGAGCGGTCGCGGCCCATAGCCTCTTCGATAGCATTAAACTTTTGCTTTAATTCATTCGCAGACATAGGCGTGCGAATAATAAATAAGGCGTTCAAAAAATCGTTATTCGTATCCATGTCGACTGGTGAAGTCGGTATGTTTCGTGAAAAGCGTATATCGTCGGATAAAGCTTTAAGGGCCACTTGTGCCTGAGGAAAATGTGTTTCAGGCTCAAGGTTTGAACCGAGACTGCATAAATACTTTTGCATTGAATGACTGACCACTAAAAGTAAATAATATGTTGAACTGATTACGAGCAATAACAGTAAACAGATGACTATTTTAAACAGTTGAAATTAAAAAATTCTGCTGCTAGCCTGAGATTTCAACTAATGCTAATGAGCAGAAGTTTTAATGACAACGCAGAAAAACGGCTTTAACTATTGCTATATTTTGTTTGCTTTATGTTTGTTGGTAATGTTGCCAACAACTGCGCATGCGAGCTCGTTAAAACTGAGCGGGCCGGACTCCGTTGTAAAAGAAGGTTACTTCACTGTTTCTGTTAGCGCTCCGAATTTTGACGAGCTTAACAGAGTTACTATTGAAGTTGCCAGCAATTCAGAGTTTGCCAAGAGTACTCGTCAGTTTCCTACACTAGGTGACTTCCAGGATATTTCACTTACCGGTTTTAGCAATGGAACTTATTATTTGCGTGCTAGAGCCGAAGGTCCTGATAACCAAATTTATACCAGCAATACTATTGAGATAACGGTGGAGCACTATCCGCTCTGGCAATCTCTGACTTTATTCTTCGTCGGCCTGGTTATTTTCATTACTTTGGTAGCAACCTTATTATTGCTTCATCGGCAATGGATCCACTCCAGACAAGAGCGCCATGACTGAGTTCGCACTGGATACTAGTACCGGCATCACGATTATCGTCCTGTTTGGGGTGTTCTGGGTAGCCTTTGGTTATTGGCTGGGGCGGAAGAACCGCAGCCACGAGGACTTTGCTCTGGCAGGGCGGAATGTTGGTTTTGCGTTTGCAGCGGCAACGGCTATGGCCACCTGGGTTACCAGTAACACCACGCTGGTTGCTCCCCAGTTAACCTATCAATTCGGCATTTGGGGCATGGTAGGGTATTCCTTTGCTGCTCTGGGCTTAGTGCTGTTTGCACCTATGGCTAAACGCATTAAGGAACTGCTTCCTAACGGTTATACATCGGGCGACTTTGTGCGTTTGCGTTATGGCAATCTGGCCTGGCTCGTCTTTATCATCATTTCTGTGGTTTATGCTTTTGGCTGGTTAATTAGTCTGGGTATGGCTGGTGGTATTTTGCTTGAGTCACTCAGTGGGCTCGATTATCACATAGGCATGACCACCATACTGGTAATTTGTGTCGGCTATACACTTTTTGGCGGAATGCGGGCGGTTATTGCTACCGACTTTATTCAGGCTTTAATCATCATTGTCGGTGTCAGTTTTATCGCGTACTGGATAATTGATAATGTTGGCCTGGAGAGCATCCACAGCAACCTGACAAGTGAGCATCCGCAGCTTTTGGACATGCTGTTTCCGGCTGCCGTCATGTTTCTGTTTAACAATATCTTCTTCGGCCTTGGGGAAATCTTTCATTCCAATGTCTGGTGGTCACGGGCGCTGTCTTTTAAAAAGAATGTGGCTTACAAGGCTTACTTAACTGGTGGCTTATTATGGCTGCCCATTCCTATTGTTACCGGGTTTATTGCGTTAGCAGCGCCTCAGCTGGGAATTTTCCCACCAAGCCCCGATATGATTGGCCCTACCGTTGCCGCTGCTGTACTCGGTAAAGCCGGAGCCATTATTGTTTTTATTGTTATTTTTTCTGCGTTGGCGTCCAGCCTGGACTCGTTACTCGCAGCTACTTCAGATTTAGTCACGCAGGATATTTTCCATAAAAAACTGAAACCTAAAGCCAGCGACAAAACATTAATGCGCTTTAATCGCAGTTGTATTCTAGGCTTAGGAGTCGTTACCTGGTTATTGTGCTTGCCGCGCGTTGCAACCTTAGGTGCTCTATTGAATTTTGCCGGAGCTTTTGTTGCCAGCACCATCTGGCCAATAGTACTGGGGCTGTATCATCGTCGGCTGACGGGAACATACGCGGCGTGCGCTATGGGGTTCGGTACGGCATTTGGTATGCTGAGTTATTTTGTTGTCGGCTTCTATGTCGCCGCTTTAGTGTCATGTGCAGTTTCCGGTCTAATATGTCTAGTAGGCATTTTACGCAGTAGCGAAAAGTTTGACTGGGACACACTAAATGAGAAGGAGCAGTCAAATGCTAATCAGTGAACTGGCTTTTGAGTGGTTAATTTCTTTGGCGCTAATAATGACTTGCTTAGCTCCGGTTTTGTTACTGGGGCTTTTTATTAAAGATTTTATTTCTAAAACCATATGGTAATTGTATGACTATAAAGGATGTCTCCTTTGAACGAGAGCGCCCCGATGTTTGCGGCGATGCTCATCCAAAGGCGTTATTAAAAGCAATTCAGGAAGATGGTGATTACTTGCTGAACTTGTCGAATCAGCATGTTGTGTCTGCTGATCAGTTTTCGCAGCTGGGGATGCTGCAACTGTTCCGGCTTGCTGCTAAGTACGAGGCTAACCCTCGTCGTTTTAGTACCTCATTACAGGGCAAAATTTTAATCAGCGCGTTTTACGAGCCAAGTACTCGTACTCGTCTGTCATTTGAAAGCGCCTGGCACCGTCTGGGCGGCGATATTATGTCAATTACTGATCGTTCTACTACCGGCATAGCCAAAGGTGAACGTTTAGCCGATGTGGCTGAAATGTTTAATAACTATGGTGACTGCGTGGTGTTGAGGGACAATAATGAAACCTCACTGGAAGAGATGATCGATTCGCTGCGCATTCCTATTATTAATGCGGGTAATGGTTCAGATGAACACCCGACTCAGGCGCTTACGGATATGTACGCACTGTTTAAATGGCGTCCCGATTTAGTGACGGACGAAGCCGATAAAGCGCCGATAAAAATTGGCATTATTGGTGTGCCAAATAAAATGCGTACCGTGCGCAGTTTTATTAAATGTTTAGTAAAGTTTCCAAAATCAATTGATGAAATTGTCATTATTCATGACGAGGAATCGTCGACTCAGCTGTTTGGAAGTGAGCAACGAGAACAGATTGAGCAAGCCGGAATAAAGATTCGTACGACCCGGGATTTAGAGCAGGTACTACCAGAGCTCGACGTGGTTTATATCAACGCGATTTCGTGGGAAGGTGATACCTTTAGTACTTATGGCAGTGAGTTTCACTTAACGGCGCAGTCTCCGCTAAAAGACAGCGCGATTATTTTACACCCTTTAGCGCGCGGTGAAGAATTATCCGCCGATCTCGACCATACGCCTCATAACTGGTATTTCAGCCAGGCACGGGGTGCGGTGTTTTTACGTATGGCGCTGCTGACCTGTATGGTACAGCGAGCTGAACGCGTCATTGATGTCGTCTGATACGAGGAAAAGCAAAGAATGTGCGGAATTGCTGGCGTTTTTCATCATCAAACGGAAAGAGCGATTGACCCCCAAACCTTAGTTAATATGGCTGCGATAATGCATCATCGTGGTCCCGACGGGTTTGGTTATGAAGTACAACAAGACTACGGCGTAGGATTTAGTCACGCCCGTTTATCCATTATCGACCTGGATGAAAAGCGAGGTCGGCAACCTTTTATATCAGCCGATAAACGACTGATGCTGACTCACAACGGTGAGTTTTACGACTTTAAACGCATACGCGCGGATTTAACCGCTCGTGGCGCACGCTTTAACAGTAAAAGCGACTCTGAAATTGTTCTTCACCTGTTTGAGCGTTACGGACTGGAGGACACCCTAAAGGAGCTTCGTGGAGAGTTCGCTTTCGGCTTATTCGATGCAAAAGATGAAAGCCTGTACCTGGTGCGCGACAGGTTTGGAATTAAGCCTTTATACTGGACGGAAACGGAGCATGGCGTGGTGTTTGGCTCTGAGCTGAAAGTGTTGTTTGCTCACCCGGACGTTAAACGGGAGTTTTCGGCAGAGGGCTTATACCACCAACTGATTCAAGTGATGGTGCCGGGCTCTACGGCTTTTGAAGAGATTAATCAGGTTCAGCCGGGTTATGTGGTTAAGTTGCAGCGTAAAAATGGCAAAGTGGTTGCAACGGAACATAAATACTGGGATGTCGATTTTCCGCCGGAAGAGAGCTATCCGGGAGCGGATGTTGACGAGGAATCTTATATTGAAGGGGTCCGCGCTAAGCTACTGGAAGCCGTTCAGCACCGAATGACAGCTGACGTACCTGTAGGTTGCTATTTGTCCGGTGGCATTGATTCATGTGCCATTCTGGGACTTGCGTCCGCCTCAACCCAAACCTCGGTAAAAGCTTTTACCATAGGTTTCGATTCTGCTGACTATGATGAAACACCTATTGCAGAAGAAATGGCTGAAGCTACTAAGGCTGATCACCACATTATGCGGCTTAAAGCCGATGACCTTTACGACCATTTCGTAAAAACTTTGTGGCATACAGAACGAACAATATACAACACGCTGGGCGTAGCCAAGTACCTGATGAGTAAAGAGGTGCATGAAGCCGGCTATAAAGTCGTGATGACCGGAGAGGGTTCCGATGAACTCTTTGCCGGTTACCCGGCTTTTAGAAAGGACATGTTCCTGCATGGACTCGACCATTTACCGGAAGTAGAGCGGGTTGAGTGGCAGGAGCTGTTGGAGAAAAACAATAAACTCTTTAAAGGCGCGATGTTGGCTCGCGAAGAGTTTGTCAGCGAAGCTTTTAACCAGAAAATGGGTTTTACTCCAAGTTGTGTGCAGCCGTGGCTTTCCTGCTCATCGGTTGCGCTGCCGCTTATGTCGGAGAACAAGCGAAAACAGGTTGAAGGCTATGACCCCAGCCTGGCTATTGCCAACACGCTTGATAAAGACATGCTGGATGGTCGGCATCCGCTGGACAGAGCTCAGTATGTCTGGATTAAAACCATGCTTGAGGGGCAAATTCTGACCTGGGGCGGCGACCGGGTGGATATGGCTAATTCAATGGAGGCGCGCCCGGCATTTTTAGATCATCACTTGGCGGAATACGCTTTCACTGTGCCGCCGCACCTGCGTATTAAAGGCAATAAAGAAAAATATGTGTTGCGTGAAGCCATGAAAGGCTTGTTGCCGGAAACGCTGTATAAACGGGAAAAGTTCGCTTTTATGGCACCGCCGGCGCACACCGACCCGGAGAAGTGGAAAGCTGTTGAGAAGCTGGCGGAGCAATTCCTGAATGCTGAGGCAGTTAAGTCAGCCGGTTTGCTTGACTACGACGAAGTGGTGCGGACCTTTGAACGGCATCAGGATGAGAATGTTCCGAATGAAGAGCGTGTGCAGCTTGATGCCGTCATCAACCATATGCTTGGTGTTCAGGTGCTGCATCATCACTTTGTGGCAACTGATGTGCCCAAGCAAGCTCAGCAGCGCGCTACTGAGCTGGGCTGGACGGCCTGATTATTACCGCTTAACTAATCATCGGTGACTGCAGGAATGTAGTCGCCGTACCCTTCTTCCTCCATTTTTTCTAAAGGAATAAAGCGCAGTGCCGCTGAATTCATGCAGTATCTTAAACCAGTAGGCGGTGGACCATCATTAAAAACGTGGCCTACATGAGAGTCTGCTTTGCGGCTGCGAATTTCAGTACGGGTGTAGAACCAGCTGCTGTCATCTTTTTCTACTACCGCGTCTGGGCTTATGGGCTTAGTAAAACTTGGCCAACCGGTACCCGATTCGTATTTATCTGCTGAAGAGAAAAGTGGCTCACCACTTACTACATCTACATAAATACCCTTGCGATCATTGTCCCAGTAGCGGTTATCGAAGGCGGGTTCCGTTTGGTCTTCCTGAGTCACAGCATACTGAATATCCGTTAGGCGTTTTTTCAGTTCGCTGTCACTAGGTTTAACGAAGCTTTGCTGTTCAGCTTTACCTGTCGGGTTGTCATTCGTAAATTGCTGATAGTCAACGTCCGAGGTATCGCCCCAATGCTTTTCAACGAAGTCATAACGCCCCGAGTTGTAGGTATAAATACGGTAGCGAACGGGGTTCTTGTCGTAATAGTCCTGGTGGTATTCTTCAGCTTTGTAGAAGCTCTTAAAGGGTGTTATTTCAATAACCACCGGGTCAGGGAAGGGTCCATTTTTATCCAGCCATTCGCGCGACTCCATAGCTATGCGCTTTTGTTCATCATTGTGATAAAAAACAGCGGGGCGATACTGTTTACCACGGTCAACAAACTGTCCGTCGTTGTCTGTCGGGTCACTGATACGCCATAACTTCTGAAGTAATGCCGCGTAGCTTACGACATCCGGGTTGTAGTATATCTGGGCTGCTTCCGTATGCCCGGTTTTACCTGCTGAAACCTCTTCGTATGTCGGGTTGACTTCGTCACCTCCGCTGTAGCCAGAAATGACTTCCCGGACTCCGGGCATTTTCTCGAAAGCTTCTTCAACACACCAGAAACAGCCGCCGGCAAAAGTCGCGACTTTTTCATTTTTTTGCTTTGTTGGCTCGCTATTCTGTGCCATGCTGAAACAAGATACTAACAAACCGACAATAACAATTATAAGGCGAAACGACATAGTGTTCTCCAACCAAAGGTGGTGTTTAGTTATAGACCGTTCAATATGAAAAAGATTACTTGGTTAGCTTTTATTTTTAGTCTTGGTTGCCAGTCAGCTACAGCAGCTCAGCAAGCTGATGAAGAAGATGGTATGTGGCTGGACAGTTTCCGCAGCGGGCTTGGAACCTCGGTAGATGTAACCGCGCGTTGGTTTGACGGCTTGTTCGGAAATGAAAGCATTAATCAATATGAACGTTCATATGGGCGGCTTTCGGTTGCGCCGCAATGGGATCAGTACGATGGCTTTGAAGTTAAGTCGCGTTTTAGAGCCCGGGTAACCTTACCTAAGCTAAAAGAAAACGTTTCAGCTTTCATTGGCCGGGTTGATGAAAATGAGTTTCTGGATGATGACTCTACCGGTCGCCCTTCAGTTATTCGTTCTCCTCAGTCAGACGAAGAGTGGCTAGTGGGCTTAGGTTTTGCTCCCGAAATTAACGAAGCGCATCGAGTGTCCTACAGTATAGGTATCCGTGGTGGTTTACGGTTTGATACCTATGCCAGAGCCCGCTACATGACAGGTTTTGTTTTTTCCGGTAATCAGCAGATTCGCGCGCAGTCTTCGGTTTTCTGGCGCGATAGCGACGGATTTGGTGTCGCGCAGAGGGTGGATTATGAAGCTACGTTAGCTGACACATGGTTATTAAGTTGGGCATCTAAAGGTACCTTCGCAGAAGAAACAGACGGTGTTCGCTGGAACAGTACTGCGCGTTTATATCATTTGTATGGACAGGAAAAAGCCTGGGCGACAGAAACCTGGATAGAGGGTAATACTGACCATGAGGTGCCAGTTCAGGACTATGGATTACGCTTTCTTAATCGTCAGCGATACTTACGGGACTGGTTTTTTGTGGAAACCTGGGTTGGGTACCACTGGCCTCGCAATCTTATGACAGAACAGCGTAACGGTCAGTGGTTGCTTGGTGTTGAGTTCGAGGTTCACTTCGGAACCGATAATGCCTACATGCCAGAGCCAGAAAAAACTAAGTCCAGTACTAATGGATCATGGTCAGAAGAGCGAAATGGGCCTTCTGCAAAGTACGCCTCATCGCGGTAATCATATAGCTGGGGTTCGTCAGCATTAAAGGGTAGGTGATACACCTCCAGAATCGCGTCTTTAAGTGAGTCTGCAACAAAAACGTGATCCAAAGCCCCGGCCTGACTGTCATAAACGTAAGAATAGTCTTTTGCGCCCGAAGGGTTATAAAAACCATTGTCAGCAAAATAACGCACCGGGTCTTCCTGATAGTAAGCGTTAAAATCGCCCAATAATACCGGGTTTGCTAAAGACTCGCTCTGAATCCATTGAATTAACTCTTGCGAGGACTGAAGTCTTAAGTCGTTCCAGCACGCCTGCCCATCATTTTGATTACTATTTGGGCTTTCGGAGTCTTCCGGACAACTGCCTTTCGACTTGAAGTGGTTTACCACAACACTGAATTCTTTACCTGTGTTTGCGTCGATAAAGCTTTGTGCAAGAGGAGGGCGGCTTCCCCAGGAGAAAGGCCCCTGACGTGTAAATATCGCGTGAGAATTTGGTTTTACGCGCTGCGGCTGATAAATAATACCGACAGTAATTTGGTCTGTTCCGATTTTTTCTGCACGCGGCTCAGCTATTGCATAATCTTTCCCTGATGCTTTCTCCAGTGCCTTGACCAGTTGCATTATTGCGCTGCGCTCACCAAATCCGTCATTCTCAATTTCCATTAAACCAATAACGTCAGCATCAATAGCCGTTAGTGCTGCAACAATCTTTGTCTGCTGTCGTTGCATTTGCTCAGCAGTATCGGCTCCTCTGGGAGTAGGGAAACCCTGACCAGCACCGTTTCCATTAAAGAAATTCAGCACATTAAAACTGGCTATGCGTACGGCATTATCTGACTTATCCGCCAACTGTGGTTGCACCGACGGTGTTGCTAATTCCAGGTCGTCAGTTGGCTGAATTCTATAACGGTTATTGAACTGGCTGATAATACCGGAGAAGCTTTTCAGGGTTGCACCCGAACGTAGACTACCTTGTTCACCATGTTGAAGCTCTGAAAATGGCAGTGGACGTGGCTCAATAACATTGCTTTTGTCATCAACCTGCAAGCGGTTCAATTCGTTTTCCTGTGCCTGAAGTTTCGCATCTTTTCCTGGCATAACGACTTGAGTTGGCGTCCATAAGCGCCCTGCGGAAATATCGAAAAAACCGTAGCGAGGGTAATTGTAATTGCCGGAAACCGTCAGGCTCCCGCCTTTAGTAGCGGATAAAATGACAGGCATACCTTCTAAGGCTTCAAGCTGGTCAAGTGATTCAACCGGGAGTTTCAGTTCAGTTGTCGCAGGAAGTGTTTTTGCTTCACCACAGGTTGTTATATTGGATACCTCTATTAACGAGGTTAATTCCGAACGCTCTTCAACTTGTCCTGTCACTCTTACCCATTCACCGTTATTAACTTGTGAATGCTGCTTGTTGGTAACTATAAATAAACCTTCTGAGGTGGCAGGGTTCTCATCCATGTCTTCGGGCAAACTGTGAAGAAAAAAGCCGCCAAGTTGTTCAGGCGGCTGCCAGCTTGCGGTAACAATACCGCGCACGGTTACTTGCTTACCAACCTTTGGAGACTGCTCACTGTCTCCCTGCACCTGTGAAATAGGAACAATCTCTTTGTCACTTCCACAGGTTTCTGCAATTGCAGCTCCCGATAAAAGCAGAGCGGGTAATAAGCTAAGTAGTCGTTTGTGCATGTTAGTGGTCCATTTTATGGTAGCTTCCAACTTCAAGTACGGGTGCGGCGTCGAGACGTTCCGCATCCATCATATTGGCAATTCTTTGCATCGACGAGAGCAGCAACGACTGCTCCCATTCATCCAGTGCCTGAAACTTTTCGATGAAATCTTCCTGCAACGGCTGTGGCGCTTTTTCCAGTAGAGTCAGGCCTTGCTCAGTGAGGTACAGAGAAACCCTACGTTTGTCTTGTTCACTACGGTGTCTGTGGATTAACTGCCGATGTTCAAGGCGTTCGATGACATTAGATACGGTTGCCGGGCTTAGATTGATATTTTGTGCCACTTTACTGGCGGTTATGCCGTTCGCCGCATTTATTTCACGCAAAATTAATAACTGAGGCGCGGTTAATCCGGAATACTTATTTAGCTGCTTAGAGTATAAGTCGATGGCGCGAATAACTTTTCTTAAGGCCAGTAGCAGTTCTTCGTACTTTTCCATAATTGCCTCGTAACTTATTAGTACCTTGGAGCCGATAAGTCAGTACGGCGAATTTGAACGACTACCCCGAGTTTAGGGTGATCAAAGTAATGTGTTTCGTGACTGATAACTCGCCGTAACTGAGAAAAATAATAGCTACGTAAATAGGGTGTTTGTTTACTCGCACCGTTAAGGGCATACGCCGCCTGAGTTTCTAAGTCGTTGGCTATACGTTTAATTTTATCTTGTTCGCGTAAGTTGAATTCACCGTCAATATGCAGATAGTTACCGACCAGGAAAATATGCATTAAGCCGTCAAACTCCCAGGCAAGCTGAGGGTTTCCTGCTGCGGTCAGAGGTGGGCGGACCGGTATGTTATCGCCTGAGCTGATAAAGGGCTCGGTGCCGGATTCAATAACGCCGAACAGGCGTTGGATTTTATCCATGCGCTGCTCCTGGCCAGCACTGGCCAGCGGTGTATCGAGTTGCTCCTGCTCTTTGGGAAAACCATTGTAGAAAAAGTCGTTGCCATAATTTTTACCGCCAAATAAGCGCATTTTACGACCGACACCCCGGGTAAATACCGGTTGCCTCCAGGCAAGGTGCAACAAAGGTTTAGCCTGACCTTTGCGCTCGAGTTCGGTTCTGATGGGAGAGAGTTCGAGCGCATCTGCCGGCATCAGGAAAGGTTGCGAGGCCTTCGTTACATCGCCACCAGGACCATCAATAACAACCTCAGTAGAGGCCATTTCAGATAACCTGTGTTCCGGTGCGAATGGGTTACCGGCAATGGGTATCCATTGTTCTTCATTGTCATACCGACAGGCAATATCAATTTGCCAGTTTTGTTCAGAGAATGCTTCGCAAACAGGCAGAGCGCTACGAAGAGAGCGGTTTTGTTGGCTGTAGTGAGGCGTTAATAAATCCCGACTTTTATTAACGGCAATAGGCTGCATGGTTAAAGAAAAGTTTTCGCCGGACTGATCGGTAGCGGTTTGTTTGAAGACCAGAACTTCAACTTCAAACCAGCGCCAATAATCTTTATCTGTTTGGGCCGCTGCATTTACAGACACTAAAGCCGTTAATGCTGTTGCTAAACCCAGTACCGATTTTACACCCCGATGTACCAGCGCCATTTATTCACTCCTGTGTTACGCCGCCTGAGATTGCTCTGCAAACTCGTCTAGCAGAGACTCTACCAGTTTTAAGCGGCTTTGAGTATCTTCCAGTGGTTGACTCAAACGTAAACGATTCGGCCCGTCCAGCTTATAATAGCTGGGCGCTTTTTGAATTAACCCAATAATTATCTCGGGGTTAATTTTCGTGTCGTCGGCAAACTCAATAATACCGCCCTGATTACCAATATCAATTTTGCGTATACCTAACTGTTCCGCATTATTGCGAAGTTGTGTCTGCCGAATCAGATTTTTTGCTGCGTCCGGTAACAGGCCAAAACGATCAATCAATTCTACTTGCAGATCATCAAGCTCTTTGCTTGTTTCGCAGTTGGCTATTCGCTTATACAAACTTAAACGATTATTGACGTCTGGTATGTAAGCTTCAGGTAAAAGTGCCGGCAGTTTCAGGTCAATTTCAGCACGTTCGTGTAGCAGTTGCGCAAGCGCGGGTTCTTTGCCTTCTTTTAAAGCTTTAACCGCTTGCTCCAGCATGTCCATGTATAAAGTAAAGCCAATGCTTTCAATCTGACCACTCTGATCATCGCCCAGCAGCTCGCCGGCACCACGAATTTCCAGGTCGTGAGTTGCAAGCATAAAGCCGGCACCCAGGTCTTCCAGCTGAGAAATCGCTTCGAGGCGCTTGTGTGCGTCTTTGGTCATGCGTTTGGGGTGTGGCGTCAATAAATAGGCGTAAGCCTGATGATGCGAACGTCCGACCCGGCCCCGCAGCTGGTGCATCTGCGCCAGACCCAGGTGATCGGCGCGATCCATAATAATGGTGTTGGCGCTGGGTATGTCGATACCGGTTTCAATAATGGTGGTACAGACCAGCACGTTAAACCGCTGATGGTAGAAGTCCGACATAATGCGCTCAAGGTCACGTTCACGCATCTGTCCGTGAGCAACCACAACCCGCGCTTCCGGAACCAGAGCTTCAATATCGGCCGCAGTTTTTTCAATGGTGTCGACATTGTTGTGTAAGAAATAAACCTGACCACCGCGCAGAATCTCACGCAATATTGCCTCACGAACCGTTGGCTCGTCGTATTCGCGGACAAAGGTTTTTACTGCCAGTCGCTTAGCTGGTGGCGTGGCTATAATTGAAAGGTCACGAATGTTGTTCATGGCCATATTCAGGGTGCGCGGAATCGGTGTTGCGGTTAGCGTCAGAATATCTACGTCAGCGCGCAGGCGTTTAATTGTGTCTTTTTGTCTTACACCAAAGCGGTGTTCTTCGTCGACAATAAGCAGACCTAAGTCATGACACTTAACATTGTCTTGCAGTAACTTGTGGGTACCAATAACAATGTCGACTTTGCCGTTGGATAAGTCTTCAAGAATGCCTTTTGACTGCTTGGCGGTTTTAAAGCGCGACAGCACTTCAACCCGAATGGCCTGATCAGCAAAACGGTCACTGAAGTTTTCGTAGTGTTGCTGGGCAAGTAGGGTGGTAGGAACCAGCACCATTACTTGTTTACCTTCATTAACTGCAATAAAGGCCGCGCGCATGGCCACTTCAGTTTTACCAAAGCCCACGTCGCCGCAAACCAGCCTGTCCATAGCGCGGGGCTGTTGCATGTCCTGTTTAACCGCATCAATTGCGGCCTGCTGATCAATGGTTTCTTCAAACGGAAAGCCGGCGGCAAAACGTTGGTAGTCTTCTTCGTTAATATTAAATGCATAGCCGGGCTTAGCTTCACGACGGGCGTAAATATCGAGCAGTTCTGCAGCAACGTCTCGCACTTTTTCTGCAGCACGTTTTTTGGCTTTTTCCCAACTGTCATTACCCAGTTTGTTTAAAGGAGCATGGCTTTCTTCACCGCCACTGTAGCGGCTTAAAACGTTCAGGTTTGCTACCGGAACATAAAGTTTGGCGCCACCTGCGTACTCAATGGTGACAAATTCCGTGGTGACATTACCGGCATCGAGAGTCGTCAACCCCTGATAGCGGCCAACACCGTGGTCCAGGTGAACAACCGGCTGACCGGCCTGCAGTTCTGCTAAATTGCGAATGAGCGTATCGGCGCTGACAGTGGCTTTTTGCTGACGTCGACGGCTTTGTACCACGCGGTTACCAAACAATTCGGTTTCGGTAATAAACCAAAGTTTGGCGTCTGGTAAATAAAATGAATTAATAATGGGGCTAATGATTAACCCAATTTGTTGGGTTGGGCATTCATCCAGCCCGGAGCAAAGTCTTACCTGAAAGCCAAGCTTGCTGACAATTTCCCGCAAGGCTTCGCGGCGGCCTGCGCTCTCGGCTGACAGCAGAACTTTTTCACCCTCTGCCAAAGCCTGTTCCAGTTTGGTCTTTAACTTGGCAAAGGGTTGCTTTTGCTGATGGTCAGCTGCTATTTCCGTTACTGCCTCTGTCAAAAACGGCGTGGGACCGGGTTGTGCCATTTCTGCAGGTACATTGGCACGCACCCGTCGGTACTGTTTGAAACCGGCGTGAATATTATCGACCGGAAGAAACAGCTCATTGGGATGCAGTAATGGCCGTAAAGGGTCAAACTGACGTTGATCGTAGCGGTGGTTAATATCCTGCCACAGTCGTTCCAGGCTCGCCTGAATGTTGCCGAAAGTAACCAATACCGTGTCTTCGGGAAGGTAATCAAACAAGCTGGCAGTTTCTTCAAAAAATAACGGCAGATAGTACTCTATACCACCAGGTAACTGGCCTTTACTGACTTGCTGATACACCGATTCACGCTCAGTGCTCGCCTCAAAATGCTCACGATAATTTGCGCGAAAGCGTTCAATCGCCGTTTTTGTCAGTGGAAACTCGTGTGCGGGCAGCAAGTTAATGCCGTCTATTGGATCTTTTGATAGCTGAGTCTCAGGGTCAAACGGCCGAATGGTATCGACTTCGTCGTCAAAAAAGTCGAGCCGGTAAGGTGTCTGGCTGCCCATAGGGTATAAGTCTAAGATAGAGCCGCGGGCACTGAACTCGCCATGCTCCATTACTTGATTAACATGACGATAACCGGCATTTTCAAGCTGTTGTCGCAGCTTCAGGCTGTCGAGTTGCTGGCCTTTTTCAATTTGTAACGCTTGCCCCTGCACAAAAGAGGTTGGAGCAATTCGGTGCAGCAGGGTATTAATGCTGACAATTAGTGCGCCGCGCTTGGCATCAGGAAGACGTGCCAGCACGCTGAGTCGGTCAGAAATAATGTCCTGATGCGGTGAAAAGCTGTCGTAAGGCAAAGTTTCCCAATCGGGGAAAAGAGTGATGTCGTCATGGTACTCGGTGTGTTCACCGGCAAAGTATTTTACTTCCTGTTCTAACCGGTGTGCCTGGTTAGCATCTGCGGTGACAATTAAAACCCGGCCGGGCGTGGCGTCAATTAGCCGCGCTATGGCCATTGCTGGTGAGCTACCATGCAACTCTTGCCAGGTAAGGTCTTTGTTTGCTGCCGGAGGAAAAGGGGGTCTTAATACAGATGCCTTAGTCATGACTACTCAACTGGTTTGGAAAAACGTCGGTATTATACCGAAATCAATCAGGATTTGGATGACAGGTTGTCGTTTTGTTTTTCTTCGCGGCGTTGTTTGGAACGTTCTTTAAGCTGGCGACTCTGGGCATGAAGACTGGCCCGAATCAATAGCTCCTGATCTTCCTCGCGAATTTGAGCAAAGCTAAGAGTGCAAAGGTAAGTATCACCATTTTCTTCAGGCTCTGACTTTTCAGCTCTCAGGTAGCAGTAAATTGCCAGAGCTTCTTCTTTGAAGAACAATTTGGCCTGGAACGTCTGGTCTTCTGTTAATGGCGAGTCATTGACAATACGAATGCCGCCGCCGCCATATTCAACACCCTCAAACCGGTACTCGGGGTCATCCTCATTACGGAGCATATAACCGAGCAATATGTTCATACGTTTGTGCTGCTGCTCCAGAAAAGCCACCAGAGCGCTGCCTGACGACTGTTCAACTTTAATGCTTTGCAGTTGTTGCTGATCACTTTCAGCCATACTGGATGCAATAGTAAACAGTTCCGGGATCTCGGCAATAAACGCGTCTTCGTCCGGTATATTGTCAGCCGAATCTAGCGCAATTAAATTGACCGGGAAGTGATCTCTTACCGTGAAGAAATCTCCTATTGGCGATGTCATTGATGTCTGCGATTGCGTCATTGTTTCGGCTTTTAGTTGTCAGGCTCAATACAACTCATTATCCTTGCTCGTTATGAATTAGCAACCATCAAATAATTGAGGGTATATGTTTCAGCCGGTTGTGCTGTTTATTGGCCTGCGTTACAGCCGGGCAAGGCAGGGCTCTGCCTTTACGGCATTTATTAACCGCTTTGCTTTTGCAGGTATTGCGCTGGGCGTAATGGCGCTAGTGGTTGTTATGTCGGTTATGAACGGTTTTGAAGGCCAATTGAAAGAACGGATTTTGGGCGCTGTCCCTCAGGTAACCCTAACCGACGCTGACAGCACTACTGAACTGACAAACTGGCGTAAAACCCAGGAGCAACTGCCCGAACTAGAGGCTGTTAAAGGGTCAATGCCGTATGTGCAAACGCAGGGCATATTGCAGTTTTCAGAAAAGATGTCGGTAGCCAATATACAGGGCATTTACCCAGATGTGGGCGAGGTACCTCTTTCACTCGAAGATAAAATGGTGGTTGGTGACTGGCTCAGTCTAACCCCGGGCAGTTATCACTTGATAATAGGTCAGCGACTGGCGCAAAAACAAGGAATAACCGTTGGCGATAACATTCGAATTATTGCCGCGCAGGGCGGTGTCTATACACCTTTTGGACTAGTGCCGTCGCAGCGCCGCTTTGTCGTTACCGGGTTCTTTTCTATGGGCTCAGAGGTGGATGAATCGGTTGTTTTTGCCCACGGTAGTGACTTAGCTCGTTTAATTCGCTTACCTGAAGGAAAAGTGAGTGGGCTGCAGTTGTTTTTAGATGACGCTTTTAAAGCCCCCCAAGTGGCAGAAAGTCTGCGCAATAAAACGCAATTAACGACCAGCGACTGGCGACAAAATTATGGCCAGTTATTTGAAGCAGTTGGCATGGAAAAACGCATGATGTGGTTAATGCTGGCGCTAATCATTGCTGTTGCTGCGTTTAATACTTTATCGGCTCTTATTATGGTGATAAACGACAAACGCCACGATATCGCCATATTACAAACGTTGGGTTTATCTAACGGGCGTATACGCACGGTATTTTTATTGCAGGGGCTTTATAACGGCGTGCTGGGATCATTAATTGGCGTTATTCTGGGGCTGATATTGAGCTGGTATCTGAATGATATTCTGGCTTTATTCGGTGCACAGATTTTTGCCGGATCAGATGAAGGTCTGCCAATTATTATTAACGTGTCTCAGGTTATTATTACCGCGGTTGCCGCAATTACCTTAACTTTGGTGGCAACGCTATATCCCGCATCACAAGCCGCACATGTTCAACCCTCGGAGGCATTACGCTATGACTGACGCGCTGTTGCGTTGCAAAGAATTGAGTAAATCCTATCAGGACGGGGGCGACCAGGTTACCGTTTTAAAAGACATTGATTTTGCGCTGCAAGCCGGAGAAATGGTTGCCGTAGTCGGAGCGTCAGGTTCGGGTAAAAGCACTTTGCTGCATTTGTTGGGGGGGCTGGATAAACCCTCATCGGGTCAACTGTTTTATAAAGATCAGGAGATGACGCACTGGAAGGCAGACAAGCTTGCTCAGTGGCGTAATCAAAACCTTGGCTTTGTGTATCAGTTTCACCATTTATTGCCGGAATTTTCAGCACTGGAAAACGTTGCAATGCCGCAAATGATAGCGGGTAAGAGCCCTGTTGAGGCTAAAAAAAACGCGAAGCAGTTACTAGTGCGTGTGGGATTAGAGCACCGGTTATCGCATCGTCCGGCACAGCTTTCCGGTGGTGAACGTCAACGGGTTGCTATAGCCAGGGCTTTTGTGAATAAACCACAGGTGGTGCTGGCCGATGAGCCAACCGGTAATCTGGATGGTAAAGCGGCTGAGAGTATTTATCAGTTAATGCTGGAGCTAAATCAGGAAATGGGCACGGCCTTTATTGTGGTCACTCATGACTTGCAGCTGGCTGAGCAACTGCAGCGCGTAGAAGTTTTAAAAAATGGAATTTTGCATAAGGAGCAAGGCTAATGCAGCTTGCCTGGTTAATTGCCCGACGCTTTCGTAAAGGTACTGCGAAACAGGGCTTTTTGTCATTTATATCGGCTTCATCCACTATTGGTATAGCGCTTGGTTGCGCGGTTTTAATTGCGGCCTTGTCGATGATGAACGGTTTTAATCAGGTGCTGCAGGAGCGGTTACTGGCGGTTGTTCCGCAGGTTGAGTACAGTGCAGTAGAAGGCGCGCTGGATGACTGGCAAAAAATAGCAAAAATCGCGCGGGAGCACCCGCAAGTTATAGCGGCGGCTCCGGGAATTAATTCCACCGTTATGGTGCAAACTCAGTCAACTTTTCATGGCATTCAGGTTCGGGGAATATCCGCAGAGCAGGAACAAAAAGTATCGGATATATCCAACTATGTAAGTAACGAAGACTGGCAAAGGTGGCAGCAAAAAGGCGGTTTATTGCTAGGGGCAGGTTTGGCCGAGAAGCTTGACTTAGCTGTTGGCGACTCTGTTTCCTTACTAACCCCGGAAAAATCTGAGCGAGGGTTTCGTTCGCCAGAGCGGGTGCGACTGGAAGTCACCGGGTTGTTTAAATTTGGCGGACAAATTGACTATCAAAATGCCTACGTCTCTCTGGAAACGGCTAAGAATGAGTTGAGTTTTGCTAGTGATGTCAGCTCCGTACGCTTGCGGTTAAAGGATGTTTTTTCGGCTCCTGCGGTTGCCCGGGAAATAGGTAACCAGTTGCCAGAATTGGTCTATCTGGATGACTGGACCCGAAGTCACGGCCATTTATATCGCGATATTGAGTTGGTGCGCTGGGTAGTGTATCTGGTTTTGATTCTGGTTATGGCTGTAGCCTGTTTTAATATTGTTTCAACACTCATTATGACGGTAGCGAAAAAGCGCAGCCAAATTGCCATGTTGAAAACCTTAGGTATGAAAGATAGTTCCTTACTGCAGTCCTTTGTGTTTCAGGGGTTAATGAATGGACTATATGGAGTGGCTATCGGTTGCTTCTGCGGGATACTTCTGGCGCAGTTTCTACCGGATATTATGCTAACGCTTGAATCCTGGTTCCACTTTGAGGTGCTTTCCAACGATATCTACTTTGTTGGTGAGGTGCCCTCTGAATGGGTTTGGGGCGACGTTATTTTAGTCGCCAGCGTGGCACTGGTAATGAGTTTGCTGGCCACTATTTATCCAGCCTGGAGGGCGGTCAAAGTTGAACCCGCCAAGGCCCTGCACGAAAGTACTTAATTGCCTTCAGGGTTGCGACGGCGCCAGGCTTTGACCACCGACTGGCGCCAAAGCAAGCGAATACCGATGTAACCGATAAAGCTGGATAACGTGCCAAGGATCAAACACCCAAGCAGTAATGCCGGACCGATGGTCGAAATGCTGTGCATTAGCCATTCCCAGCTAAGTTCAAAAGCAAAGGGTTGTGGTGGCTCTGCGAGCAGGGCATTACCGACTAAATAGCACAGATAGAACATTGGCGGCATAGTAATAGGGTTTGAGACCCAGACAAGCCCGACCGAAAGTGGCAAGTTAACGCGAAAAGGAATTGCCGCCGCTGCCGCCAATAACATTTGAAAGGGTACTGGTATAAAAGCGCAGAATAAGCCGACTGCAAAGGCGCCTGAAGCTGAACGTCGATTTAAATGCCACAAGTTTGCATCGTGCAGAAGGCTGCCGAACAAACGAATCGCTTTGGATTCGCGCACTTTTTGATGATCAGGCATTAAGCGTTTAATGAAGCGTCTGGCCATAATGTGACGTTTATTACCTATCCGGTTACTGCCCCAGGGAAGGAGCAACGATGGATCGTTGGTTACTGGTCTTTGTTGGCGGAATATTGTCCGCCTCGTTACACTCTGACATCAAATTTTGGCTAATTTTTTCAACTATCGCACTACTACTTTTGGCGACAGTTAATGCCTTTTTTTATTTTAGACAGAGGGAAGTAAAACAGCGAACCATCGTACTACGACTGATGGTGTTATTTTGCGGCATTTTATGGGGTAATGCCAACCTTTATTGGCAAAATTTACGCGCGATACCAGACGAATTGATGGGTAATGAAATTCAATTGACGCTTGTCGTGGATGAAATGTCGCGTCGTTATCCTTTTCATTTGCGTATGACGGGCAGAGTAGAAGTTCTGGCTGGTAAAGTTTTGCCATTCTGGCAGCAACCCCGGGTTCAACTGAGCTGGTATAACAGCCACCATAAACAGGTGCCGAAAGCTGGTGAACGTTGGCAACTGGAAGTGAAGCTGAAACAGGCAACGGACTACCGAAACCAGGGGAGTTTTCGATACCGGAAATACTTATTGCGCAATAATATTTATGCCCTAGGAACGGTCAAAGATGGCGAAAAACTGACTCGTGTAACCAGTTTTCGGCAGAGAGTTTTCGATAGCATAGAACAAGCTGATTTATCTGAACCGGGTATATTGGCTGCATTAACTATTGGCGAACGCAGCCTGCTAACCTCTGCCACTCGTGAAACCTGGCAAAAAACGGGGTTAGCTCATAGTCTGGCCATATCCGGCTTGCATCTGGGGATGGTCGCAGGCTCAGCTATTTTATTCTTTCGTTTTTGTTTTTACTGTTTTCCTATCAGCTTAAAAAATAGAGAGCGACTAGACATTCGGCTGTGGTCGCTGGTCTTCGCGGCAATTGTGGTAAGCGCCTATGCAGGCATGTCAGGTTTTTCAATATCGACTGTAAGAGCTTTAACCATGTTTCTGGTGGTTCTTCTGCATATTGTGTTAAAGCTCAAGTTAAATCCGCTAAGCTTATTGTTGCGAGTGGTGGCTGCGGTACTAGTGGTTGATGTTTTTGCCTGGCAGGATCCCGGTTTTTGGTTATCTATTACTGCCGTTGCCGCTCTTTTTCTTGCCAGTTGGCGCTGGAGCAAAAGTCGTGGCCGTTTCTCCGCGGTAAAAAGCCTTTGGTCAATTCAATGGCAGCTGTTGGTGGTGATGTCTCCTTTATCATTTTTATTATTTGGCGGCTTTTCGCTTTTTGCTCCCGTAGTCAATTTGTTGGTGTTGCCTGTTATCAGCTTTTGGTTATTGCCGCTGGCATTAACAGGAACTGTTTTTGCGTTGTTTGGTTCTGATATTGCTGTGTCGTTCTGGCAGTTGTCTGAACTATCGGTTACCTGTTTGACCCCACTATTGGACGCTTTAGCAGGGCACCCGGCTAATTGGTTGGAACTGAATCAATGGCCGATAACCCGCGCAGCACGGTTTGCTGTTTTGTTCGCACTTACTGCGGCCATGCTGTTGCCGGTAAGTCGTGGTTGGCAAAGGTTAGGTCTATTATTGTGCTTGCCTGTTGTGGCTTTTTCCTTTTTTAATCAACGGGACGGAAAGTTGCGTCTTCATGTTCTGGATGTGGGGCAAAGCCAGGCTGTAGTAATAGAGAAGGACGGCAAAGCCATGCTCATTGATACCGGTATTGAGTTTAGTTCGGGTTTTAGTGTTGCAGAAGCGGTTATTGAACCTTTTCTTAATTATCATGGTTTGCGGCCTGAGCTGGCTTTTATCAGCCATGGCGATAGAGATCATAACGGCGGCAGAGATTTTCTTAGACAAAGGTATTCTCAGCTAGAGTGGCGCGGAGATGCCAGTGATAAACCCTGTCGCGCCGGTGATACAGGTGAATGGAATAGCACACAATGGGAGGTTCTGTGGCCAACGTCTGCTTATCAGGATGCAAATCGGTTAAGTAAAAATAATCGTTCATGTGTATTACGCGTCAGTTATAAAGACTTCAGTGTTTTTCTGCCCGGCGACATTGAAATGATGGCGGAGCAATTATTGTTGAAGTCTTTACATAAGCTACCTGAAGCTAACTCCGATGTTCTGTTGATTCCACACCATGGCAGTAAAACATCCACTAGCTGGCCTTTGTTACAGGCGGTCGATGCGGACATCTATCTTATCAGTTACGGTAAACATAAAGGATATGACTTTCCCCATCGCTATACACTGGAAAGACTTTCCCGTACTCAAAAGCCTTGGTTTGGAACCAGAGACAGCGGACAACTGACCATAGTTAGTGACGGCAACACATGGAGTTTGGAGTTACCCTTTGAAAACAGGTAGAATATCAGAAGTGTTAATGACTAATATGAGATTACATGGATTCTCAGCTTAAAAAAAAGACGACCTTTAAACGCTTATTAGGTTATATCAAACCTTATAAGGCAGCTTTTATTGCTGCGGTCTTATGTATGATTGGTTACTCTGCCATTGATACATTGTTTTTATCCCAAATTGAAACCTTAATAGATGACGGGTTAACAGAGCAGGACTCTAATATACTGCTTTATGGTGCGCTTTTTGTTCCTTTTATTTTCATCCTTCGCGGTTCTTTGAATGTTGCCTCCAGCTATTTCCTGCATTGGGTTGGCTTTAAAGTTGTTACTAAAATGCGGCAGCAATTGTTTGACCATATGATGAAACTACCGGTCGGTTTCCATGATCAGCACTCAACTGGCGACTTGATTTCAAAAATAACTTATGACACTCAGCAGGTGGCAGAAGCGAGTAGTCGGGCCGTTCTGGTTTTGGTAAAAGAAGGAGCCTTCGTCGCCGGATTATTAGGTCTAATGTTTTACCAAAGCTGGCAATTGTCATTAGTATTTTTAGTGATAGGCCCTCTGGTTGCAAAAGTTGTTGGGGTCGTTTCTCGCCGCTTTCGTAAAGTAAGTAGCCGTATTCAGACAGCTATGGGTAACGTAACCACAACCGCAGAGCAGATGATCAACGGCCATAAGGTTGTGATTATGCATCAGGGGCAGAAAGGTGAGTCTGCCCGCTTTTCGAACATAAACAATATTACTCGTAACCAGAATATGAAGCTGGTGAATACCCGCGCTATTAGCACTTCGGTTATTCAGTTTATAGCGTCCTTAAGTCTTTCTATGGTCTTAGTTATTGCCAGTTTTCCCGAAATGCTGGGAGAATTGTCTGCTGGTGCCTTTACTACGTTACTTACCGCTATGATCATGCTGCTGCGTCCTTTGAAGCAGCTTACTAACGTAAACAGTGATTTCCAGCGCGGTATTGCGGCGGCGACCAGTGTGTTTGCGATTCTTGACGAACCGATTGAAGTTGATAAAGGCTCGCGGGTGGTTGACCGGGCAGCGGGCGATATTGTTTTTGATGACGTGACCTTTTCTTACCAAAAAGGTGATGAACCCGCGCTTCAGCACATTAACTTTAAAGTTGATCAGGGCAAAACCATTGCGCTGGTAGGTCGTTCAGGCAGTGGTAAGTCAACAATATCGAATTTGCTCACGCGCTTCTACGATGTCGAGCAGGGACGCATTTTGCTTGATGGCCATAATATTAACGACTATAAGTTGAAATGCTTAAGGCGTCAGTTTGCGCTGGTATCTCAGCACGTAACCCTGTTTAACGACACCATAGCAAACAATATTGCTTATGGTGCCTCGAAAGATGTCTCGCGTGAAGACATCACTAAAGCCGCTGAGCAAGCTTACGTTACTGAGTTCACCGACAGCATGCCAAAAGGCCTGGATACTATGGTGGGCGAGAACGGGGTGATGCTGTCCGGTGGTCAACGTCAGCGTATTGCTATAGCCCGTGCGCTACTACAAGACGCGCCTATTCTGATACTGGATGAAGCAACATCGGCTCTGGATACCGAGTCCGAACGCCATATTCAGGATGCGTTAGGAACCCTGAGAAAAAACAGGACAGCTATTGTTATTGCGCACCGTTTATCAACTATTGAAAATGCCGATGAAATTTTGGTTATGGACAACGGTGAGATTATTGAGCGCGGTACACACCAGCAATTGCTTGATCAGGAAGGCGCATATTTTCAGCTGCATAACCTGCAGTTTAGCGGGAGCGCCTAATGTGGCTTCAAAAGCAGTGGTATAAAGCCAGGCTGCACCCTTTACTGTTTTTGCTGACACCACTGTCGCTGGTGTTTTGGCTGGTAACAAATTTGCGTCGCAGTTTTTATGCTTTGGGGTTAATGCCACGCTATAAAGCTGATGTTCCGGTCATAGTAGTGGGAAACATTAGCGTGGGCGGCACTGGCAAAACACCTATGGTTGTGGCCTTAAGTCAATGGCTCAAAGATGAGGGCTGGAATCCGGGCATTATCAGTCGTGGTTACGGTGCAAAAGGGCCTTTTCCTTATGAGGTTTTAGAGAGCGACTCTCCGGAAAAAGCCGGTGATGAACCTTTGCTCATGCGTCGTCGCACTGGCTGCCCTGTTGTTATTGCGCCCAAACGAGCTCAGGCTGCAAAGCTTATGGCGGAACAACACCCCAAAGTAGACGTTATTATCTGTGATGACGGGTTACAGCATTATGCACTCAAACGCGATATTGAATTAATTATGATAGACGCTGAGCGAGGCACCGGAAATGGATGGCTTTTGCCTGCGGGCCCATTACGGGAAGGCCCATGGCGTCTCAAAGGTGCGGACTGGGTTATTTCTAACTATGGTCGTCATGCATTCGCCCGACATGTTGTGGATGTCGAGCCTGGCAACTGGTACCGGGTTGATAATAACGAGCAAGTTGCGTTAAAAACCGAGAGCAAATTTAATGCCGTGGCTGGTATTGGTTATCCGCAGCGATTTTTTAACTCGCTAATTGAGCAGGGTATTGAACTGGAGAACAGTCAGAGCTTTGCGGATCATCACGCTTTTAGTCAACAGGACTTTTCTAACCTGGCTAGTAACCCTATATTAATGACAGAAAAAGATGCTGGTAAATGCCAGTCTTTTGCGCAAGCTGACTGGTATTACCAAACAATTGAAGCGAAGCTGCCCGAAGTGATGAAAACTAACTTATTGGCAGAGCTGGAAAGGAAGAAAAATGGCCATCGATAAAACGACATTAGCAATATTGGCGTGTCCAAAGTGTAAAGGGAAACTGACCTATTACGCCGATAAAGACGAGTTAGTATGCCGCGGAGAACGCCTCGCATATCCAATAGACGAGAATATTCCCGTGCTTATAGCGGATAAGGCTCGCGAGTTATCATCAGAAGAGTTAGAAAAGGTTCCTTCATGAGTTTTACCGTTGTCATTCCAGCTCGCTACGGTTCCAGCCGCTTGCCGGGCAAACCTTTAGCCGATATTGCCGGTAAACCGATGATTCAGCATGTGGTTGAGCGAGCTGAGGCTAGTGGCGCTGCCGAAGTCATAGTTGCTACCGATGATATGCGGATTAAAGAGGGCGTTGATAAGTTTGGTGGTCGCGTCATGATGACCTCAAGTGAACACTCCTCGGGTACGGAACGTTTGGCTGAAGTTATCGAACAATTAGCTCTGGCAGAAAACGAGGTGGTGGTTAATGTTCAGGGTGATGAGCCCTTTATTCCGCCTGAAATTATTCGACAGGTTGCTGATAACTTAGCCAATCAACGGCAGGCACCTATGGCGACGCTGGCCGTGCCCATTACTGACGCTGAAGATATTTTTAACCCGAATACAGTAAAAGTAGTTACCGATGCTGCGGGTTATGCGCTGTACTTTAGCCGTGCCGCAATTCCCTGGGACAGAGAGCATTTTTCTGCCGACCGAGCGACAAATGTCGTTACTGAGCATTATCATCGTCACATTGGTATTTATGCTTATCGGGCGGGTTTTGTCAGACGTTATATTGAATGGGAGCCAAGCCCTATTGAACAGCTTGAGTCGTTAGAACAATTGCGGGTGCTTTGGCACGGAGAACGTATTCATGTCGCTGAAGCCATTCTCGCACCGGCTACAGGCATTGATACTGAAGAGGACCTGCAGCGGGCACGAAAACTGGCAGGCGATGGTTAATCCATCGCCGACATTTTTGAATACTCATCTTCGAAAAAGAATTTTTCCTCACCAAAAGCTGGTTTTAAGTGATGCAGCCAGGTGGCATCCGGATCATATTTAGCGAAGAAGGGACGTTGTACCCAGTCCGGATTGCGCCCCTGGATAAAGCGTAAGGCAAAGACTTTCTCACCAGCAATTTCAGTAACACCCTGAACTTCTACTTTCCCCGGGCCGGCACTCATCGAGGGGCCTCGCACGGTACGAGCTATACCTGAAACCTGCTGGTACGCTTTCTGGAAAATTTCCCAGGTACGCTCCAGCGGTACTTCAAAGTAACGTTTTGCTCCGGTATCCCGCTCGACAAACATATAATAAGGGATTAATCCGAGTTGTACCTGCTTCTCCCACATAGAAGCCCAGACATCCGGGTCGTCATTAATGTGCTTGAGTAAAGGAGCCTGACAGCGGATTTGAACACCTGTAGCGCGCAGGCGACGAATGGCCTCCTGACATACTTCAGTGCGTAATTCATTCGGGTGGTTTAAATGCGCCATTATCGACACATGCTTGCCACCATCAACTAAGCGCTCTAATAAACGCAGTAAATCGTCCGCGTCGGGGTCGGTGATAAAGCGATAGGGCCAGAAGGTTAATGATTTAGTGCCAATGCGTATGGTTTTAATGTGCTCGAACTCAGGTTGCAGTAAACCCTCTAAGTAATGGGCCAGCTTGCGCGTGCGCATAACCATAGGGTCGCCGCCAGTCACCAGCAAGTCAGTAACTTCTTTGTGCTGAGCCAGATAGCGGTGCAATTGATCCGCGTCATTTGAATTAAAGCGGGTAGCTTTACCGACAAATTGCGCCCAACGGAAGCAGAAAGTGCAGTAAGAATGGCAGTACTGCCCCTGAGCCGGGAAAAAGAGCACCGTTTCGCGGTACTTATGCTGCATGCCCGGCAAAGGCTCACCGTCAACATGCGGCACATTCATTTGCATTTGTCCGGCAGGGTGAGGGTTCATTTCATCGCGTAGCTGAGTCGCCAAATCAAACACTTCATTGGTGGTGTGCTTGCCTGACATTAGGTCTGCCATGCGCTGGTACGCAGAAGGCTCCAGCATATCTTTTTGCGGGAAAGTTAGCTGAAACAGCGGGTCATTGGGTACATTTTCCCAGTCAATCAGTTCGTTAAATACATATTCATTAACTCTGAATGGCAGTACATTAGCGACGACTTTCATTTCAAAACGCATGTCATCAGGAACTTTCTTTAACGCCTCAATTTTATCTAA
Source organism: Idiomarina sp. ST20R2A10 (assembly GCF_051842345.1). Classification (NCBI taxonomy): domain Bacteria; kingdom Pseudomonadati; phylum Pseudomonadota; class Gammaproteobacteria; order Alteromonadales; family Idiomarinaceae; genus Idiomarina; species Idiomarina sp. ST20R2A10. The sequence continues at coordinate 119,081 of NZ_JBNIEY010000001.1, forward strand.
CTGGCGATGCTGATATACCTTGAATTTACGTGGTGTAATGATGGGTTGTTGTACATTGACTACTTGCTGCATAAGCCTCTCTGTAATTATCTGCAACCTGCTAAAGCACGTTGAAAATGAATTTGTCTGTCAGCTCTCTCTTTGGCGACCAACGAAATGCGACGTAGTATAAAGAATTTAAGGCTTCGTTGCACGTTCTGTAAGGTGTGAAAAGCAATGTACTCAAACTAATTAAGAGCGGGCATAAAAAAAGGCGCTCAACCGAGCGCCTTCTTAACTCAAACCAATTTATTTTTTAATTGGTGAAAACTCGCGTTTTGTATAACCAGTATATAACTGACGAGGACGACCAATTTTCTGGTTTTCTTCGCCCATCATTTCGTGCCAGTGAGAAACCCAGCCGACAGTACGTGACAGCGCAAAGATAACGGTGAACATATTGGTAGGAATACCAATAGCTTTCAGTACGATACCTGAGTAGAAGTCAACGTTAGGGAAGAGTTTCTTTTCAATGAAGTAGTCGTCTTCCAGAGCGATACGCTCCAGTTCCATTGCGACGTCAAGTAATGGATCATCACGATCCAATTCTTTCAGTACTTCGTGGCAAGATTCACGCATTACCGTTGCACGAGGGTCGGTGTTTTTGTATACACGGTGACCAAAGCCCATTAGACGGAAAGGATCGTCTTTGTCTTTTGCTTTCTCAATATATTTTGGAATGTTTTCAACAGAACCAATTTCAGCCAGCATACGCAAGCAAGCTTCGTTTGCACCACCATGGGCTGGTCCCCATAAAGACGCAACACCCGCAGCGATACATGCGTAAGGGTTAGCACCAGAAGAACCGGCAAGGCGTACTGTTGACGTTGATGCGTTTTGCTCGTGGTCAGCATGCAAAGTAAAGATGCGATCCATAGCGCGAGCTACCGCAGGGCTTATTTTGTAGTCTTCCGCAGGAACCGAGAACATCATGTTCAGGAAGTTTTCTGCATAACCTAAGTCGTTACGTGGGTAAACGAAAGGTTGACCAATGCTGAATTTATAAGCCATTGCTGCAATTGTTGGAATTTTTGCAATCAGACGGTAAGCACTACGTAAACGTTGGTTTTCATCGTGAATCTCCAGATCATCATGATAGAACGATGATAAAGCTCCCGTTACGGCACATAACATTGCCATAGGGTGAGCATCACGACGGAAACCATTAAAGAAATTGTGAATTCCCTGATGCACCATAGTGTGCTTAGTAATGGTGTTTTTGAATTCATGGTATTGCTTTTCGGTAGGAGCTTCGCCGTGCAACAACATGTAGCAAACTTCTAAGTAATCTGCTTTAGTTGCTAACTCACCAATAGGGTAACCGCGGTGCAGTAAAACGCCGTTTTCACCATCTATATAGGTGATAGCCGACTCGCAAGAGCCTGTAGCCAGAAACCCCGGGTCAAAAGTAAAATAACCATGTTTTCCCAGAGTTCGGACGTCAACTACATCCTTTCCTGCCGTTGGTGATAGTACCGGCAATTCAATGGATTGGCCGTCAATCTGTAAAGTGGCTTTACGATCAGCCATAAGGAATTCTCCTCGCTATCTACTTTGAAAAAGTGCGCTAATTTAACTCGATCATGCCCGTAAATGTCAATTTTAATCGGGGAACATGAACCAATTATAGCGAAATATACGTAATAAACATGACGAAAAGATTACTCAGATTGAAGAATTATCTTGTTAGGTTAGACTTTAGTAGTAAAGCGTATTTTAGTCAGCGTTCAAATCTGAGTTTGTCGTTGTAATTAATAGCTTGGCTAGATATACTTTGCGCCGTATTGGTGGCATGTTTCTGTGTCGCGCAAACGAAAATTGCATTTCTTTTGTGCTTTATTAAAAGGCAATCTATCGTGAAAAAAGAAAGACCTGTTAATTTAGACTTATCAACTATCAAGCTTCCTGCCGCTGCCAAAGCATCCATACTGCATCGTATTTCCGGTGTTGCTATGCTGTTCTCTCTGGCTTTTCTAATTTGGGCTTTTGCCGTGTCACTTAGTGGCCCTGAAGGCTTTGCTCAAATCGAGAGTATCATGACCAGCTTTATCGCTAAATTTATTGGCTGGGGTATTTTGACAGCGCTAGGATTTCACTTAATCATTGGTCTGCGTCACTTAGTAATGGACATGGGCTACTGGGAAGAACTCGATTCCGGAAGAATCAGCGCAATTGTCTCAATTGCTCTTTCTGTGATCTTTTCCGTATTAGTAGGAGTTTGGCTATGGTAACAGCAGCAGCTACTTTTGGTCGTAGCGGTTCTCATGACTTTATTTTATTGAGAGCCAGCGCGATTGTAATGGTTCTATATTCACTGTTCATGGCTGGGTTCTTCCTTTCTACGCCAGATGTAACTTATCAAGTGTGGAGTGGGTTGTTTGCCAACATTTGGATGAAAGTGTTCACTATGCTGGCCTTATCTTCTGTGTTAATTCACGGCTGGATTGGCATTTGGCAAGTATCAACAGACTACGTGAAAGCGTCCGGTCTCAGAGCTTTTATCCAACTGGTTTTCAGCGTTGGTCTGATCGCTGTTTGGCTCACTGGCTTATTCGTACTGTGGGGTGTTTAAGTGACTGTTAAAACTTTAGAATATGATGCAGTGGTGATTGGTGCTGGCGGTGCCGGCATGCGAGCAGCACTGCAAATTTCCCAAGAGGGATTGAGCTGCGCGTTGATGTCCAAAGTGTTTCCAACACGCTCTCACACAGTTTCTGCTCAGGGTGGTATTACCGTAGCATTAGGTAATGCGCATGAAGATAACTGGGAATGGCACATGTTCGATACCGTTAAAGGTTCGGACTATATTGGTGACCAGGACGCTATCGAATACATGTGTAAAGCTGGCCCTGAAGCTATTTTAGAAATGGAAAACTTAGGTTTACCATTCTCGCGTTTTGAAAACGGCAAAGTTTATCAACGTCCATTTGGTGGTCAGTCGAAGAACTTTGGTGGCGAGCAGGCTGCTCGTACTGCCGCTGCAGCTGACCGTACCGGTCACGCTTTGCTGCATTTGCTTTATCAGCAAAACGTGAAGAAAAAAACCACCGTATTTTCAGAATGGTACGCGCTGGATATCGTTAAGAACCAAGACGGCGAAGTTTGTGGTGTAACCACCATGGATATCGAAAGCGGCGAAGTTTACTTTGTTAAAGCTAAGGCCGTTGTTCTTGCTACCGGCGGTGCGGGTCGTATTTATTCTTCAACGACCAATGCTCATATCAACACGGGTGATGGTATTGGTATGGCACTACGTGCCGGCGTTCCTGTACAAGATATGGAAATGTGGCAGTTCCACCCAACCGGTATTGCCGGAGCGGGCTCGCTTGTCACAGAAGGTTGTCGTGGTGAAGGCGGTTACCTGCTGAACAAAGACGGTGAACGCTTTATGGAGCGTTATGCGCCAAACGCGAAAGATTTGGCATCACGCGACGTTGTCTCCCGCGCTATGATGACTGAAATCCGTGAAGGACGTGGTTGTGAAGGCCCATGGGGTACTCACCTTAAACTGAAACTGGATCACCTGGGTAAAGAAACCCTGGAGAGTCGTTTGCCGGGTGTTTGTGACTTATCACGTACATTCGCACACGTTGATCCGGTGAAAGAACCAATTCCGGTTATTCCTACCTGTCACTATATGATGGGCGGTATTCCGACGGACGTTAATGGACAAGTCCTGACTGTTGGTGACGATGGTCAGACATCTCACGTTAAAGGCCTGTTTGCTTGTGGTGAAATTGCTTGTGTATCTGTACACGGTGCTAACCGCTTAGGCGGTAACTCACTGCTTGACCTGGTGGTATTCGGTCGTTCAACCGGTATGCACCTGGGCGAAACGCTTGCGGCTAACGTAGAAGCCAGAGAAGCAAGTAGCGACGACATTGACGCTGCACTAGCGCGTTATAATCGTTGGGAAAATACTCAGAAAGGCGAAGATCCGGCACAAATTAAGAAAGACCTGCAACAGTGCATGCAACTTAATTTCTCGGTTTTCCGCGAAGGCGATTCAATGAAAGAAGGGCTTGCTGAGCTGCGCGAAATTCGCGAACGCCTGAAAAACGCTCGTCTTGATGACACCTCTAAAGAGTTTAATACTCAGCGCGTCGAATGCCTTGAGCTAGATAACTTGATGGAAACGGCTTACTCAACTGCAGTTGCTGCCAGCTTCCGTACAGAAAGCCGCGGTGCTCACAGCCGTGCAGACTACCCGGATCGTGATGATGAGAAGTGGTTAGTACACACTGTTTATCGTCCTGAAAAGGAAGATATGGTGACGCGGGAAGTCAATATGGCGCCTAAACTGCGTGAAGCTTTCCCTCCGAAAGCTCGTACCTACTAAGTTGGAGGGTATATGAAAAAATACACATTTTCAGTTTATCGTTATAATCCTGATGTCGACAACGCGCCTCACATGAAAGAGTACACGTTGGAAGTAGAAGATAATCAGGATTTGATGGTGCTAGAAGCACTGATCAAATTGAAAGAACAAGATCCATCGCTGGCGTTCCGCCGCTCGTGCCGTGAAGGTGTTTGTGGCTCCGATGGTATGAATATTAACGGTAAAAATGGTTTGGCTTGTATCACTCACTTGTCTTCTTTGAAATCAGACAAAATTGTGATTCGTCCGCTACCAGGTTTGCCGGTCATTCGTGATTTGATTGTTGATATGAGCCAGTTCTATCAGCAGTACGAGAAAATCAAACCGTACCTTATCAACGATGACAAAACGCCACCAGCGCGTGAACGACTGCAGTCGCCGGAAGACCGTGCTAAGCTTGATGGTCTTTACGAGTGCATTTTATGTGCATGCTGTTCAACATCATGCCCATCGTTCTGGTGGAACCCGGATAAATTTGTTGGACCTGCTGGTCTGCTGCACGCTTATCGTTTCTTAATTGATAGTCGTGACACAGCAACAGACGAGCGTTTGGATGAACTCGATGATGCCTTTAGTGTATTCCGTTGTCACGGAATCATGAACTGCGTTAACGTATGTCCAAAAGGGTTGAATCCAACAAAGGCTATTGGACACATCAAATCGATGCTTTTGAGTCGCGCTGTTTAACTCGTTATATTGTCGCGCCAATTTGAACGGTTGATGTTGTGGATGGCCATCCCACAAGGATGGCTATTTTTTTATAAAAACGGTTTATCTATTCAGGTGAAGGAAACGCAATGCAAGATGGTGTAATGCGTGAATGGTTAGAAACATCGCATCTAGCCGGTGGTAACGTTGCCTACATTGAACAAATGTTTGAGGCTTATCTGGATGATCCGACGGCAGTCAGTGATGAGTGGCGTCAAATGTTCGATGCGTTGCCGAAGGATAATCACATTGTTGATACTAAGCTCAGCGATGTCCGGGAACAGTTTCGCCAGGCCGCGAAGAATAAGCTCAAGCAATCTCAAACAGGCAGTACGACTGCCGCAGATCAGAAGCAAGTTAAAGTTTTACAGCTTATCAATGCTTACCGATTCCGCGGCCATCAGCACGCCAACCTTGATCCTCTTGGTTTATGGAAACAGGAAACCGTTCCAGACCTTTCATTAAACTTCCACGATTTAAGCAAAGACGACTTGGAACGCGAGTTTAATGTCGGCTCTTTAGCTGTTGGCAAAGACACAATGAAGCTGAGTGATATTCACGAAGCGCTGGAAAATATTTATTGTGGCTCTATTGGTGCCGAATACATGCACATTGTTTCAACCGAGGAAAAACGCTGGATTCAGCAACGGTTGGAAGGTGTTCTTGGAAAGCCCAAGTTTGAAAAAGAACAACAGACTAAAATTTTAAAAGAACTGATAGCCGCTGACGGACTGGAAAAGTATCTTGGGTCAAAATTCCCGGGAGCTAAGCGCTTTTCATTAGAAGGTGGCGACAGTCTGGTTTCGTTGTTGAAAGAACTCATTTCACGCTCTGGTGAGCAGGGTGCCAAAGAAGTGGTTATTGGCATGGCTCACCGTGGTCGCTTGAACGTTTTAGTCAACGTTCTGGGTAAAAAGCCACAAGACTTATTCGACGAGTTCGCCGGTAAGCATGACAGCAGTAAAGGCTCAGGTGATGTTAAGTATCACATGGGCTTCTCTTCTGACTATGCAACGCCGGGCGGCGACGTCCACCTTGCTTTGGCCTTTAACCCGTCGCACCTGGAAATTGTAAACCCAGTTGTTATGGGTTCGGTTCGTGCACGCATGGATCGTCTGAAAGACCCGGAAGGCAAAAAAGTTCTGCCTATTACCATTCACGGTGACGCTGCTGTTGCTGGTCAGGGTGTGGTGCAAGAAACGTTCAATATGTCGCAGACACGTGCTTACCGTGTAGGCGGCTCTATCCGTATAGTGGTGAATAACCAGGTTGGTTTCACTACATCTAAACAGGAAGATGCGCGCTCCACTCAGTATTGTACTGACATTGCCAAAATGGTGCAGGCGCCAATTTTCCACGTTAATGCGGATGACCCTGAAGCCGTTGTTTTTGTCACTCAGTTAGCGCTTGATTACCGTAATGCATTCCAGCGCGACGTGGTTATTGATTTGGTTTGTTATCGCCGTCATGGACATAACGAAGCCGATGAGCCAAGTGCAACACAGCCGCTGATGTACGCAAAAGTTAAAAAACAGCCCGTTGCCCGCGAGCTTTATGGCAAGCGTCTGATAGAGAAATCGATAGTTGATGAAGACACGGCTAAGCAGTGGATGTCTGACTATCGTGATGCATTAGATAAAGGCGAAGTGGTGGTTGATGAACACCGTCCTATGCGTCAGCACTCTGTTGACTGGTCTCCCTACATAGGAAACGACTGGGACGTTGAGTACGACTACAAAGTCTCAGCAGATAAGCTGAAAGATCTGGGCGAAAAAATCACTCAGTATCCGGAAGAAGACAAGCTGAATTCCCGCGTTGAAAAAGTTTATCAAGAACGTCTGAAAATGGCGAAAGGCGATAAACCAATGGACTGGGGTTTCGCTGAAACTTTGGCTTATGCCACCTTAGTTAACGACGGCACTCATATTCGTTTGACCGGTCAGGACAGCGGCCGTGGTACCTTCTTCCACCGCCACGCGGTATTGCATAACCAAAAAGATGGTTCTACCTATATGCCACTGAACAATTTAGGTTCAGATCAGGGGCAAATTGAAATTTATGACTCAGTTTTATCAGAAGCTGCAGTTGTGGCCTTCGAATACGGTTACGCTACGGCTGAACCGCAGTCTCTGGTTATGTGGGAAGCTCAATTTGGTGATTTCGTTAACGGCGCCCAGGTTGTTATTGACCAGTTCTTAAGTTCTGGCGAGCAGAAATGGGGACGTTTATGTGGTTTAACATTGCTATTGCCGCACGGTTACGAAGGGCAGGGTCCTGAGCACAGTTCAGCCCGTCTTGAGCGTTTCCTGCAATTATCGGCCGATCACAACTGGTCAGTCTGTGTACCGACAACGCCTGCACAGGTTTTCCACATGATCCGTCGTCAGCACTTACGTCCGGTTCGCCGTCCGTTAGTTGTTATGACGCCTAAGTCATTGTTACGTCATCCGTTAGCGGTTTCAGAAATGGATGATTTAGCGGATCTTGGATTCCAGAACGCGATTGGTGAAATCGATGATCTGAATCCGAAAAAAGTAAAACGCGTGGTATTTTGCTCAGGTAAAGTCTACTACGATTTACTGAAAGAACGCCGCGAGCGTGAACAAGAAGATGTTGCCATTATTCGTATCGAACAGCTGTATCCGTTCCCTGCGGAAGAAGTGGCAGAAATTATGAAAGATTATCAGCACGTTAAAGATTTTGTCTGGTGTCAGGAAGAGCCTCAGAACCAGGGTGCATGGTATAGCAGCCAGCATCACTTCTGGGCCGCAATTCCGAAAGGAGCTCAGTTGTCTTATCGTGGTCGTAGTGCGTCAGCCGCACCGGCGGTCGGATACATTTCAGAGCACAACAAGCAGCAGCAAAACCTTGTTGACGAAGCGCTAACCATTAAATAGGTGAAGATGAACCATGGCGATTGATATTAAAGTTCCTCAATTACCCGAGTCTGTTGCAGATGCAACAATTGCAACATGGCACGTAAAACCTGGCGATAAAGTGTCTCGCGACCAGAATCTGGTTGACATCGAAACCGACAAGGTAGTGCTGGAAGTGGTTGCGGAAGCAGACGGTGTTTTGGGCGAAATTACTGCCGAAGAAGGCACTACCGTAACAGCTGAAGAAGTTATCGGAAAAATTGAAGAAGGTGACGGTGCGTCGGCATCTGACGATAAATCAGACGATAAAGACTCAGGCGACGACAAGAAGTCAGAGAAAAAAGAATCTGATTCTTCAGAAGACAAAGGCTCTGACACAAAAGGTTCTGGCGAGAAGATGGAAGTTAAAGTTCCTCAACTGCCAGAATCAGTCTCTGATGCCACTGTTTCTACCTGGCACGTTAAAGCTGGCGATGCAGTAAAACGTGACCAGAACCTGGTTGATATTGAAACCGATAAAGTGGTTCTGGAAGTGGTTGCTCCGGCTGATGGCGTTTTAGCTGAAATTAAGCACGAAGAAGGCGCGACAGTCGGTGCTGATGACGTTATCGGTATTGTCGAAGCTGGTGGGTCTGCTGGCGGTAGTTCAAGCAAGTCCGATGACAGCAAATCTGAATCTTCTTCAGAAAGTAAAGACGATGACGGTGACAACGAAGTAGCGGGTCCTGCGGTTCGTCGTTTACTTGGTGAACACGGCCTTAAGCCAAGTGACGTTAAAGGCACTGGTAAGGGCGGTCGCGTCACTAAAGAAGACGTGGAAAAACACGTGAAAGCTCAGTCTTCTAAGTCTTCGGATAGCAGCAAACAGCAGTCTTCACAGCCAGCCGTTTCAGGTGACCGTGACCAGAAACGTGTACCAATGACACGTCTGCGTAAACGTATCGCTGAGCGTCTGTTGCAAGCTAAGAACGACACCGCGATGTTGACCACGTTTAACGAAATCAACATGAAGCCAATTATGGACTTGCGTAAGAAGTACAAAGACGTGTTTGAAGAAACTCACGGCACGCGTCTTGGTTTCATGGGCTTCTACGTCAAAGCTGTAACTGAAGCACTGAAACGTTTCCCAGACGTCAACGCATCCATTGATGGCGACGATATTGTTTACCACAATTTCTTCGATATCAGCATTGCGGTATCAACGCCTCGTGGTCTGGTAACTCCAGTTCTGCGCGACACTGACCGTTTAAGCATTGCGGATATGGAAAATGGTATTCGTGACCTGGCTATCAAAGGCCGTGACGGTAAGTTAACTATGGATGAAATGCAGGGTGGTAATTTCACCATTACTAACGGTGGTGTATTTGGTTCACTGCTTTCAACGCCAATTCTGAACCCACCACAAAGCGCTATTCTGGGTATGCACAAAATCCAGGAGCGGGCGATGGTGGTAGACGGTAAGATCGAAATCTTACCGATGATGTACCTGGCTCTTTCTTATGACCATCGAATTATTGATGGTAAACAATCGGTAGGTTTCCTGGTTACCGTGAAAGAGTTATTAGAAGATCCTCAACGTCTTATCCTGGATATCTAAAGACGCTGAGAACCAGCCGCAATGCAATTTAGCTTGCGGCTGTTAATTATGCGCCGAGCAGGTTAAAATTCGGCGCGGTATTCGGGTAGGCAGCATTTTAGCTGCTTAAGTTGTTTCAACGAATCGGAAGAGCATCATGAATTTGCATGAGTATCAGGGTAAACAACTCTTTAAAGAGTTTGGTTTGCCAGTATCTGAAGGTTATGCCTGCGACACTGCTGATGAAGCGGTAGAAGCGGCAAAACGTATTGGTGGCGACATTTGGGTTGTCAAATGTCAGGTTCACGCTGGTGGCCGCGGTAAAGCGGGTGGCGTGAAATTAGTGAAAAGTTTAGACGACGTTCGCGCATTTGCTGAGCAGTGGTTAGGTAAAAACTTAGTAACTTTCCAGACCGACGAGAAAGGTCAGCCGGTTGCTAAGATTTTAGTTGAAAGCTGCACTGACATTGCAGACGAGCTTTACTTAGGTGCAGTTGTTGACCGTGCTTCACGCAAAATCGTGTTCATGGCATCAACCGAAGGCGGCGTAGAAATTGAAACCGTTGCTGAAGAAACACCTGAGAAAATCTTGAAAGCTGAAATTGACCCTACGGTTGGCGCGCAGCCATACCAAGGTCGCGAACTAGGCTTTAAACTGGGTCTGACTCCAGACCAGGTTAAGCAGTTCACTAAGGTCTTCATGGGCCTGGCGAAAATGTTCGAACAGTACGACTTAGCACTGTTAGAAATTAACCCATTGGTTATCACTGACGAAGGCAACGTTCACTGTCTGGATGCGAAAGTTGGCATCGACAGCAACGCATTGTACCGTCAGCCTAAAATCCGTGAAATGCACGATCCGTCACAAGACGACGCGCGTGAAGCAGAAGCGGCTAAATGGGAACTGAACTACGTAGCACTAGACGGCAACATTGGTTGCATGGTTAACGGTGCTGGTTTGGCGATGGGTACTATGGACATCGTTAAACTGAGTGGCGGCGAACCAGCTAACTTCCTTGACGTTGGTGGCGGCGCGACAAAAGAACGTGTTTCTGAAGCGTTCAAAATTATCCTGTCAGACAGCTCTGTTAAAGCCGTATTGGTTAACATCTTCGGTGGTATCGTACGTTGCGATATGATTGCTGAAGGTATTATCGGCGCTGTTGAAGAAGTGGGTGTTAAAGTTCCAGTTATTGTTCGCCTTGAAGGTAACAACGCTGAACTGGGTACCCAGAAATTGAACGAAAGTGGCCTGAACATTATCGCTGCAGAGAGCTTATCTGATGCTGCCGATAAAGTGGTTGCTGCGGCAGGAGGTCAATAATGAGCATTTTGATCGATAAAAATACCAAAGTTATCTGCCAGGGCTTTACTGGCGGTCAGGGTACTTTCCACTCTGAACAAGCTATTGCTTACGGTACGCAAATGGTTGGCGGTGTTACACCTGGTAAAGGTGGTCAAGAGCACTTAGGTCTGCCTGTATTCAATACTGTAAGAGAAGCTGTAGAAGCAACTGGCGCAACTGCTTCAGTTATCTACGTACCAGCTCCTTTCTGTAAAGATTCAATCATCGAAGCAGCAGACGCTGGTATCGAACTGATTGTTTGTATTACTGAAGGCATTCCTACACTGGATATGCTGTACGTTAAAGAATATCTGACGCACAAAGGCGTGCGCATGATCGGTCCAAACTGCCCGGGTGTTATCACTCCGGACGAGTGCAAAATCGGTATCATGCCTGGTCACATCCACAAGAAAGGTAAAGTGGGTATCGTGTCACGTTCAGGTACATTAACGTATGAAGCGGTTAAGCAGACTACTGACGCTGGTTTTGGTCAGTCTAGCTGTGTTGGTATCGGTGGCGACCCTATCCCGGGTTCTAACTTCATCGATATTCTGGAACTGTTCGAGAAAGATCCAGAAACCGAAGCTATCGTTATGATCGGTGAAATCGGCGGAACAGCAGAAGAAGAAGCGGCAGAGTACATTAAAAACAATGTATCTAAGCCGGTTGTTTCTTACATTGCTGGTGTTACTGCTCCTCCGGGCAAACGTATGGGCCACGCTGGTGCCATCATTGCCGGCGGTAAAGGTACTGCTGACGAGAAATTTGCTGCACTTGAAGCCGCAGGCGTTAAAACTGTACGCAGCCTGGCCGATATCGGCAAAGCTGTAGCAGAGAAAACTGGCTGGTAATAACTGCCAACGCTTAAACAAAACCCGGCCTTCGAGCCGGGTTTTTTGTTGCTGGCTCTGAGGGAATAAGGAATCTGCATCACGGAGACGCTACGAGCACGTCCGTGTGCGCTTGTCTCAGGCCATCCTTTGCCTTCGACACTACGTGATGCCGAGTCCTTCTTCCCTTGCCTAGCAACAAACTCCGCTGCTCTGGCGAAGGTTCTTTCTGAAAATTAAATTAATACGGAATTGAACAGCAGGGCGGGCATAAAAAAGCTGAAGGAGAAGGCCATTGAGCCTGTAATAGCAAGCGCGGCGCAGCAGAATGTTGCCTGGGTAATAAACACAGATGGCTTGGTCGACGCGCTTTGCGTGAACGACAGATAAGCGGTAAATAGCTTAACTTCTAGTTCGCTGTATTTAGCCTGGAGCCACAGCAAAGTGGGTTTGAGGTACAAAAGTAAAAATGCGAAAGCGACTTCAATGCCACCAAATTGAACCAGCATAGCAAACTCGGGAGCAAGCAGTGCTAAAGCCATTAGAACAACGCCAGCTACCGCCTTTTGTAAAAAGGTTAAATCTTCCCACTTTTTCTTCATAAAATCCCTTTAATAAACAGCCTACTATGGCTGGAATCCTTATCTGATAATTATTTTAAGTTACACTAAACTTTGTTCGTTGTACAGATTGCGACCATTTGTAGGTTTAGTGTTAAGGAATAAATTTACTCTGAGTAGTTAGATTTTTTGGTTTTAAGCTGTTCAAGCTGCGGAGAAATTGACGTGGAGGTGTTGCTGTATTCGTCGAAGACAACGGTGGTGTAGATGAGTGCTACAACGCTTAGTACAAGCGATAAACTGCCGGTAATTCCCAGCCATTTGGCGGTGTTTGGGTCGCGTTTTTGAGTCCGTAAATAGTGCATTCTCATTCCGCCTGCAACTAATGCCACTAGCATAAGTCCGAAGAAGGCGTAAATAAGTTTTACGGTCAGTCCGGAGAAGTCACCAAAGTGGAGTGGGTCGGCTGTATCTGAAATTCTGGCGACAATACCTAAATTGCCGGCGTACTGAGTTCCTGCAATCTCTCCGGTAACCGGGTCAAGATATACTCTGTTAGCGCGGTCACGCACCAGTATTGAACCATTTTGTCCGGTAAAAGACATGGGTTGGTTGTATTGGTGCGGATAGTAGAATCGGGTAATGTCCATATCTGGTCGGGCGGCTTGCGCAATACTTACGAGCTCCGTGAGTGAAAGCGCGGGTTGTTGCTGTTGCGCTTTGGTATGCTCAATTTTTGGTGCTGCCGGGTAATGTTCAATGTCAAAATTGAACATCATATGTTCGGCTAAATACCATATTCCCGTAATTGTAATAGTAGCGATAAACCACCAACTCCAAAGCCCCATCCATTTGTGCCAGGAGGACCACTCCGTTCGTTTTTTCCAACTGAGCTTACCGGGTTTCGCGAGAAATCCGCGCCACCATTTTCGGTAAACATAAAAGCTGGAAATAAGCGAAATAAGAAGCAGGAGGCTGGTGAGGGTAACAATGTATTTACCTATGCCACCCATAGACAAATACATGTGAATGTCGCGTAAGTAGCGTGAAACTTGCCCCCAGCCACCTTCACCCAGTAATTGTCCGCTGGCCGCATCGAAATAAACAAAGCGAAAGCCATTTGGGGTCATTAAACGGACTTCGCCGGAGAGGTAGTCTTGCGAGTGCACCTGCGCCCCTAAAATATGGCTCTCAGGGTAGTTTTCACTCAGGCTAGACTCTAGCTCTTTCCAGGCCACCGGGCCTTCACGTTCTTCTAGAGCCCGGTATTTTTCGTCACTAAGGTATTGAATTTCGTAACTCAAAGTAGCTAAAACGCCAGTGATACAAATGAGCAGCAGAAGCCCCGCAAAGGCGAAGCCAGCCCAGGAATGAAATTTGAACCACTGGCGGTTAGTCATTGAGCAAAGTCCTTAAAAACGATATTTAACCGATGCGTAAATGCGACGAGGTTCGCCCGGGAAGTGTCCGGTACGGGTTAAGAAGCCGCTTGAAGCATATTCCTTATCAAATAAGTTTTTGATATTAACCTGAACTAACCACTGGTCAAACTCTGTCTGCCAGCTGACATCAAACACTGTGTAGGGTTTAACTCGTTGAGCCGGGTTCGAAAAGCTTATTTGCTCGCTCACGTAATCCATACCACCGCTGATAGAGGAGTTCAGTGCAGGCAAGTCATAGCGCGTCCATACACCCATTTGGTGCATAGGAGCGTTTGCGAACTGGTCACCGACTGCGTTGGTAATACCCTGGCCAGGTACGGTTTCTACCACTTTTGCGTCGTTGTATGCATAGTTAGCATTAATAACCCATTGGTCGGTAATGTCGCCCAGCACATCAATTTCAAACCCACGGCTGCGCACTTTACCTACGTTGCCTAAAACATTGCGACCGTCTTCGCTGACTTCACCGGTTGCCTGCAAAATGTTTTCGCGGTTAATTTCGTAAACTGCGGTGCTGACGCGAATGCTGTCGTTAATCAATGACCAACGGGCGCCCAACTCCTTAATATCCGATTGTTCCGGCTCGAAAGGACCGCCAACCTCTGATTCCTGATCACCGGCAGACTGTGGTGAGAACCCTGTACCGTATAGCGCATAAGCCCGAACCCAATCAGCAAATTCGTAGGTTCCACCAATACGGTAGGTTAAGTCACTGTCATCAAAATCTGCTGCATTGGTCTCGTCTTCAAACTGGTCGTAACGCAAACCCAGTAACAGGTTTACTTTTTCGTTAAACGAAATTTGATCTTGCAGGTAGAAGCCGTCGCGCTGAGTTTTGGTAACTCTTGGGGTCGCATTTTCTAATGCGGTAGAGTAGGGGCCTGAGGTCAGTCCGTAAACTGGGTTATGGATCTCTAAATTGGGAACTTCGCCAGGGTTTGCGTTGTTGCCAATAAAGGTGTTGTCTGCCGTATAACTTTCGGCCCCCATTAACACAGTATGTTCCAGACCTGAAATATTGAGTTCACCAATTAAGTTACCTGTAACACTGGTGGCTTCGTTTTCACGATACTGATTACGGAATTGTCGTTGACTGTAAACCGCCTCTCTAGGGTCGTCCACAGGATTTAAGTCGGCATCAAGTAGACCGCGAGGTTCGTGATAATTCTGACGCTCGGTGTTCTCATAGTGACGAACGGTTAAATCGCCGCGCCAGTTAAGCGAAAAGTCGTTATTAATGCGAGCCTGATAAACGGTAGCTTCTAATCTTTGGAAGTCGCTCGCTTCGTTATGGTTCCATTTACGGTCGGTGACAAAGTTACCGTCATTATCAACCGGCACGCCGCGGAGGCGAGCGCCCTGGTAGTCTTGCTCATAGTCGGTTAGCTGAAGAATGACTTCGCTGCTGCTTCCGATATCAAAAGCGTAACCTAAGTCGAGAATTTTATTGGTTTGCTCTGTGTTATAGCGAAACGGTTTTTCGTTATCGTAATAGTAACCGGCACGGTAACGCTGCGAAGCATCTTCTGTGAGCGGTCCGCTTAATTCAACAGAACCGCGTTTGTAGTCGTAATTTCCGAGCCCCAGTTCAATGGAACGCTCCGCTGTTGCTGTTGGCTTTTTAGTCACATAGTTAATAACGCCGCCGGGCTGACCGCTACCAAACATGGCACCACTTGGGCCTTTTAACACCTGAGTTTGTCCAATGTTGAATAACTGCGGAACGGCGAATCCGTTAAAGGGGTCACCGCGAACACCGTCATAGAAAATGTCATCCTGACGGAAACCACGGAAAGTAATGGTGGAGTAACTGAACGAATTCACACCACTGATACTGCGATACAAATCTGTTATTTGGCGGGCGGCCTGATCTTTCATGAGTTCTTCGGTCAGCACCTGAACGCTTTGTGGAATTTCTTCAATGGGCGTATTGGTGCGTGTAGCAACACTGCTTGAGTCCTGACGGTAAAGCGTCTGGGCTCGGCCTTTAACGTTAATGTGCTCAATGTTCTCTTGAGAGCCAGTTGAGTCTGATTCCTTTGTTGTTTGTGTTTCTTGTGCCAGCAATGGTGTGCTTGTCATACCGGCCAGAGTCAGTGCGATAAAGCATTTTGTCAGTTTCATTGATACCCCCGTGAAATGTCGGAGGAGGATCATAAATGAGAATGATTTGCGTTTCAATGTAAAGGTGAAATAAGTTTTCAGTTTATTTGTATACAGGTGAGATAAGAGCTTTAGAGTGTGTTGATGGTGGTCTTGGTAAAAAACGTTCCCTAGCCGCAGCTAGGGAACAAATTTGCACTTCCAGGGAGAGGAAAAGCAAAGACCTGTATAAGCAACACTTAAGAGTGCTTAAGTAATTGCGGGTTGGATCATAATGAGAATTATTACTATTTGCAAGTTTGTTTTAATGTTTTAGAGAAAAGCGGGTTGCTAGTTAGCAACCCATAACCGCAAGCTTACTTATTCTGACTTTCCAGTGCCTGAATCTTATTCCAGAGTTCGTCTGCTTGTTGGCTGATATGCGAACTATCGCGAATGTTTCCGTTACGCTGCATTTCCATGGCTTTTTCTTGCAGTTGCTTTAGTTCTTTGCGCATTTTCTTCGTAGGGTCTGATTTAAAAAGTCCAAACATTAATGATTGCCTTAAATTATTACGTGTATCCAGCAATACGATAAAACCTGATTAAAAGTTTATTTGTCGCTTAGGGATTTGAACTTTAGGCGAGTCCATATAAAGCTAGTTATCGGAATTAATACCAAAATACCTAGACCAAAGAATAGCCAACTGGTATTAGCTGTCCAGGCACCTTGTTCTTCTTTATATGATGCAAATATACCCGCACAGAAGCCCATAATGAAGCAGGCTATTGTGATGTTCTTCCAAAGCTTTGGGGCGACAATTTTCTTTTTACAGTTTGGGCATTTGTAGTTCCATGGGTTAATGTTTTTAAAGCTTTGTAAGAACGTCATGCTCTCGTTGCACTCAGGGCAAATCGGTCGTTTACTCATACTTTGTCTATCCTTGTACTTTTTATCGTTAATTTAACAAGAATTAGAACTTGATGTCATCACCGCTGCTATTTTATCTAAAATTTGCTAGAAAATTTATATAGTTAGTTATAAAAGAACTAATAACAATATTTTGAGTCAGATAACATTCCATCGCTATCACGCGAATCACACTCTAAATTATGGCAATCTGAGACTGAAAAAATGATAAGGAACATCACAAAATTAGCTTTAATGTTTATTCCGTTAATATTTTCAGACAGCTCATTGGCGAATGAATCTGGCGATATTCTTAGAGAAAAAAAGTGCCTCGGGGATACTTATGAAGAGGCAAAGTACTCAAGAATAAACAAAAAAGAGTTCCTGGATTTAAAAGCTAATTTTACCTGTAAGGTCATTGTCTACCAAAGCGGCCAGTATCCTGTTGGCGGAATACTGTTAACTCCTAAAACTGAGAATGACCAAAAAGTGCCTGCGGTCATTTTCAATCGAGGAGGTAATGGCCGTTTTGGGGCTCTAAACTACTCCAGTATTTTCCTGCATTTGAAACCTATAGCAGAAATGGGCGTTGCTGTTTTAGCCACTCAATACAGAGGTGGAATGGAGTTAACTGATGGACCGGCTGAGAGTGTTGATGAGTTTGGCGGGAGCGATGTGAAAGACGTTATTAATATTGTTCGGCTAGCCTCTCAGTTGCCATACGTAGATGAAAACCAAATTCATATGGTTGGGTTTAGTCGGGGAGCAATGTCGGCTTTTATATCACTAAAAGAACTGAGCAATATAAAATCATTGACGGTTCTTGGTGGCCCCTCGGATTTATTCAAAACACTTGAAGAAAGGCCTGAAATGGAAAAGGTCTTCGATTATAGAGTCCCCAGTTTCACGAGTAACAAAGAGTCGGAATTAAGGAAGCGCTCAGTAGTGTATTGGCTAGATGAGCTGCCTGGTGAATTACCCATCCTCATACTTCACGGAGCCAAGGATGAAAGGGTTTCTGTGGAGCAAGCAAAGATCTTAGCGGATAAATTATCCGATATTAATCATCCCCATAAGCTGGTTATTTATGATGATTACCACGGTTTACCGTTTTCGCAAGGTCTAATGTATAAAGAGATAAACGCCTGGATAACGGGAGAACCCAAGGCAGAATAAACGGTAAACTAGCCTGCAACGGCAACCGTATTTTTTTAACAGGAGCTTGGGCTCGATGTCACTGTTGCTGCAGTTATAGCCGGCATGATGGCAGCTATCATAACTGCTGCTTCTATAGCCTGGATCGCTTCTTTTGCGGCTTTGGATACCAGTTCGCCGTTTTCTATTTGCTTGATGCGGTGTTTACGATCTTTCAGCTCTTGCTTGCTAAATACTTGAGGTAAAAGTGATGCGCTATTGGCTAAAGCAATGGTAATAGCTATTCGCGGCTCAATATCGTTTTCATCACTCAGTACTACATTGCGCATTTCCTGACGCAACTGTTCTTCAGGCTCAGGATTCACCTCTGGGTATACACGGCGCTCAAACAACCACAAGACTTTCTCTTTCTCTGACGCCACTATTCCGTCAGCAGCGAGTGCCTGCGCTACTTTGTGTTTAAGGTCTTTAATGCCAGCGAGTTTTTCTACCCAGTATTCTAATTGGTATTGCCACTTTGTGTCCGAGATCTTTGTTAACGCTTCATCTAATAACGAGTCACCTGTTCGGCTGTCGTTAACTAACGTGACTTTTTCTTTATTGCCGTCATCAACTTTTATACGTCCAAGCATCAATAACTCGGCAGCTAGTGCAGCCGCGGTCGCATATTCTACATACGCGCCGTTCATGGTGCCTTTTTCCTCGCACAACGCGAGCAGCACAATAGCTTCGTAAAGCTTTAAGTTGTCCGGCATTCGGTACCTGCTTAATAATAGTTGTGATTGATATTATTCATATAAGCATTTTGGGTCGAGTCAGGCAAGGCTTAGACATAGCTGGTATAGGAGCGGTTTGTTGGTAAGTGTTTGAATTACCGTTTTAATTCGTTTAATGTCAGTTACATAACGAAATTAAAATTAGCGTTATCGGTGCGATGCAGAATGCCGTCAGTAATTGGTCGAGTTACTAAGTACGTATGCACAATATATAAATATCAGGCATCCAATGGACTACGAAGAACAGCTCAAAAAATGGATAAAAGAAGACTCGGAACGCATGGAGGTACTTTATTTGGCTGCTGAACTGCGCCTGCCGGACTGGTGTCTCGCTGCAGGCTTTGTCCGCAATCTCGCGTGGGACAAGATGCATAATTTTTCATCTGCAACGCCGCTTAACGATATAGATTTAATCTACTTCGATCCTAAGGATATCGGCAAGGCTAGAGATCGCGTTATAGAAGATAAGCTCAGCGGCATCTCTGATTTTCCCTGGTCGGTAAAGAATCAAGCGAGAATGCATGAGCGGAACTTGGATAAACCATATACGTCAGCTTCAAACGCTATGAGTTACTGGATTGAAGTGGAAACAGCTGTCGGAGCTAGGTTGGATGATAATGGGGAGGTCACCATTGTTGCCCCTTTCGGCGTCGAGCCTCTATTTAATTACTCCATTACGCTGAATAACAAGAGGCCCAAGCCAGTTGATTTTAGAAAGCGCATAGCTGAAAAAAGATGGTTGGAAATTTGGCAGAAACTAACGGTGAAAAGTGCTTAAGCAAACGCTGCATATGACAATCCCGTGAGTGCGGCATTAGCATTCCGCAGTAAGGAAATACTGTGAAAAAAATTATAATTACTTTGTCGCTTCTTATTCTATTGATAGTTATAGCTGGCATTTCTAACGCGTACTTGTTTGTTCCTAGTCTAAAGAGAGAGGGGGAGGTCGTTGCTTACCGTGCAGGGGGAGGCTCGGTAAATTATAGCAAATTGAATGAGACAGGTTGTACCGCAAAGTCTTTGCTGGAGTCCGAAGTCGGTACAGTTGAGAACACTCTAGAAGCAGCCTCTACATCCGTTCAAGCCGGAACCGATGTTCTTCATCTTAACGTGCACCGGACACTAGATGATCAACTGGTCGTATTTCACGATTGGACTTTAGATTGTGCGACCAATGCCAGCGGTCAGATAAATAAAACCTTGTTCCGTGATATACAAAAAGTTGATGCTGGATTTGGGTACACGTTTGATGACGGCGCAACATTTCCTTTTCGAGGGTTAGGCTTTAGAATTTCTAAATTAGATGAGTTCGTTAGCCGGTTTCCAGAATATGAATTCTGGTTAAACTTAAAAGATAACGATGAGCACTCATTTGATGTTCTATATCGTTACCTTGCCAGTAAACCTTTTACTCATGCTCAAGATGTTTTGGTGATCACCTCCTCAAAAGGCATTAACTGGTTTCGAAAAGCAGATTCATTAATCCCGGTAGTAAGTGTTGACGGCGTTAGAAGCTGCGGAGTTGACTACTTGCTGCTGGGGTGGGCTGGCATCGTGCCTGAATCATGTAAGAACACAACGCTCCTGATTCCGCCGTCGAAGGCAAAGTACTTTTGGGGATATCCAAAGAGATTAGCGGCCAGACTTCAAGAGCATGGAACGGAAGTCTATCTTTGGTCCAAGCACAAGCCTGTTGATGAAAGATTTGCAAATGTCGTAGCAGAGGGTGTCGGAGTAGTAACTAGTGACAACGGTTTTATGAGCAAAGTAAAAGCTAATAAGAGCGTCAATTAGGACGCTCTAAACTTCCTATAGTAAAAGCTAAAGTCAGTTATAACGAGATGCGATCTTTTAGCTTTAAATCGCCGCATTCTGTTCGGCCGCTTGTTTTCCAGCATAGATTCACGAATGGCTCATCACTGCTTAATAACGCGCGCAGCTCATCAAAGTTGTCTTCAGTTATTTCTTCGCCGTTAATTTCTCTCATTATCGCTGGTGCAGTAATTCCAAGTTCTGCTGCATGAGAATTTTCTGCTACCTGTTCTATTAGGCCTCCCAGACGGTGTGGCTCCATTACCAAGCCACTGCGGTCAATATAAGTTTGATTACTAAACAGCTTATTTTTTACGAGCGTAATAGTGCCTTCCTCGTAATTAAAATGGACATCAAATTTCCGAAGCAGCCCGCTGCCTATTAAACCAACTCCGTGAGAGTCTTTAAAATGCGGTAAATCATGTGCTGCTACATTTTGAAATTCCGCATCGCCCAGTCCAAAGAAGTCGATGCGACTGGTTTTAAATACCTCTTTGCCGTCAAAGTTTTGTGTTTGAGTTTCAAAATATTCCACTGGAAACTCTACACCATCTGCCAATTTTTCATTCAAATAAACATAGTCAGGGGCACCTGTGTCTACCACAAAAGCATATTTTGTCTTAACGTCGTCTTTGTTTTTCATTGTGGCATCAACGTAAGGAATTCGGCCATGAATCGACAATGGTAAAGTAATGCTGTTTTCGTTGCTGAATGCACTTTTCGTGTCTCTTTGAGAGAACTGTAGGGACTGTTCTGAGAAAAGAACCGTTATATTGAAGTGGTTCAGTAGGTCGTAGCCAATCGCGCCGTCAAAATAAGCTGTGTCATAGTCATTGAATAACGGGTTTTGCTCAATAGGGACGTGGATAAAGGTCAATTCTGAAAGCTCTAGTTCTCCAATTTGTATAACTCCATTATTAACCACGTTGACTTGCCTGCCCTGAAGATCAAGCTGTCTTTCCACATCTAACGGCAGGTTTTGAGTTCGGGGAGTATCAAAAATAACGGTCGCAGCGGCAGCTGAATCAAAAGCGAGCCTTAGAGGTTCGGTATCATTTACGTTTACTTCAATAATGATATGGCCGTCATGCCAAACGAAGGGAACTTTGAAGCTTTCTTCTTTACTTAACCATGTTTGCGACGCCAGAGCATTGCCGCTTTGTAGGTTGATGATCCCTTTGGCTGAGCAACTTGCCGTTAATAATGCGACGGTTACCACTGCAATCAATTTAGCGAAAACGACGTAGTGTTTAATCAAGATATATGCTCCCAATGAATGTTTGGGCTATAGTAGCTCGGCTAGCCTATATGTTATTGAACGATATTGCGATTATATGAATAAAGTGACATGAGGCATTAAAAAGGCTTTGTCATAGCTTGAAATGAGTCAATTCAGGAGTACCGCAGGGATGGGGAAGAACAAGAGTTGGGTGAGCAGAGCCGACGGCGAAACAGAACGAATCGAAGCCTGTTTTAGTGGACTTGCTTATGCACCACACAGCCATGACACATACACTTTAGCTTTAACGACACAAGGTGTTCAAAGCTTCAATTATCGCGGTGAATTACGACACTCCCTTCCCGGTGAAGTGGTGATACTGCATCCTGATGAAACTCACGATGGTCAGGCCGGGACAGATGACCCTTTTGCTTACCGAGCGATAACCATTGATCCTGTTGACGTGCAAAATATATTGCAAGGCTTCAGCCTGCCATTTTTGGACGGAGGAGTAACAAAGCAGCCTCAGTTTATTGAAATTGCGAAAAAGCTATTATCTGAATTTAATCGGCCGCTGGAAAAGTTAGAGCATCAGGATCTTATTTATGCTTTTGCCAACTGTTTACAGCAGACTACGTCGAACAGTATTAAGCATACTCAAGCAAACTACCATGCAATGAAGCGAGTGCGCGAATATATTGACGATATCATTACCATAGATTCCAGTTTACCTGTCGACATTACATTGGATGAACTGGCTGTGATTTCCGACTATAGTAAGTGGCAGGTAACACGCGATTTCAGAGCTCTATATGGCACCACCCCTTATCGCTACGTAACCCTGAAACGCTTACAAAAAGCAAAAGCTTTAATTGAGTGTGGCATACCATTGTCTCAAGTGTCATTCAGCAGTGGTTTTGCAGACCAAAGCCATATGACGAGACATTTTAAAAAATGTTTTGGCACAACCCCGAAAACCTGGGCAAACTTGAGTCAGTGATGTTCAAACTTAATATAGAACGAGACTTATAATGGTTAATTCAGCCAGAAAATATGCCTTTCAGGCTGTTAAGGTCACAATTACGGCGATTATGCTGTGCGTGTTCTGCTGGCTGTTTTTCAGTAACCCGGACTCGACTACAAATACTCAGTTCGTCGTAGCCGATACGTCTGTTACGTCCCAGGCAAATGGCGACACTGTTGTCTCGGCTTCAACATACTCAAGCGCGAGTCAATTTGAACACCATAAACAGTCTGCAAATTGGCAGTTTGAGCGCATTGATGAAACTAAGTTCAGCGTTGCCGCTGCTAATATTTATTTGCTCACCGAACCCATTCTTACTGATTGGTTTTTAATAAAGCCATCAAGTCGTTTTCATCTGTCCGGATGGAAAGACGTTGGCATACAATTCAAAATCAAGAACGCCTTTATCTGAATCCATTAGTTCCTAAACGAATAACGAAAACTGGACTGGTTCAAGCCAGCCGTTAATAATGGATTTTAAAGGTAAACTTATGAAAAGTATTTTGCTTAAACCGTGCAGACTTATTGCTCTGCTACTTTTGCTTATTTCTCTGTTGTCCAATTCGGAGCTATCTCAGGCCGATGAGAACAATCTGTCGCAAGAACATGTTCGTCAGCTGATGACTAAAATGTTCGATGTTATGCAGGACAACTACATAGAACCGGAAGTGGTTCCCGAGCTAAAACAGCTATTTCTTAACAAGCTGGAGCTGGGACAGTACGATTCGCTGACGTCTCTGGAGGACTTCGCGCACTTACTGGGACAAGATTTACGAGCGGTTACAGGCGATAACCACCTTAGTTTGTATACCGTTAACCCAGACGAAGAAATCACTCATATATTGACGCATAAAGAAGGGAAGTTAACCAACAACTATGGTTTCGAGGAAGTGCGTTACCTGAGCGGTAACATTGGCTATTTGAAGTTTAATAAGTTTTCGCCGGACAAGCAGGCCAGGGACGCCGTTGACGCAGCTTTTAACTTTCTTGGCCAGAGCGACGGTATCATCATTGACTTGCGAGATACCGTTGGCGGTTCGCCCGATTTAGTTCAGTACATGTTGAGCTATTTTCTGCACGACGAAACGCCTCTTTGGTATGTGCTGAATTCTTCAAACGAAAAGACAGCAGAGATTTCAGCATCTGATACCGCAGCTCACCACAGTTTTCGCGGTGACTCTCCGGTTTGGATATTAACCAGTCGCAATACAGCTAGCGCTTCTGAAATTTTCGCCGGTGTCTTGCAGGCGAACTCAAAAGCCGTACTGGTTGGTGACACCACCGCTAGTGCCGGTTTCTATGTCGGAGTACGCCGAATTACTGACACGCTTGTGTTTCGTATTTCACTATTTAAACCGATAATAACGGCAACCGGGAAAAACTGGGAGCGCACGGGAATTATTCCCGATATTCAAGTGCCGGCTATGGATGCTTTAGACCATGCTCATGAGCTGAGTGCTAAAACTATCCGCGCTGATCTTTAGTCGGAACCGGCGTCGTTCTGTCAAGTTCGACGTCGGCAATGCTCTACAGCTCATGCTGCTGAATCCGCTCGCCTATAAGATCCTCAATGGCTTTTAGCGCTTCAGCGTCCTCGTCCGTTACCAATGATATAGCATGACCGGTTTGACCGGCGCGGCCAGTGCGGCCAATACGATGTATGTAATCTTCCGCAACGTGGGGGAGATCGTAATTGATAACGTACGGCAGCTTTTCAATGTCGATGCCGCGTGATGCGATATCGGTGGCGACAAGCACCTGCACTTTGCCGCTTTTAAAGTCAGTTAATGCTTTGGTGCGGGCACCCTGGCTTTTGGCGCTGTGAATAGCCGCTGCCAAGAAGCCGGCTTTATCCAGCTGTTTGACTAACCGGTTAGCGCCTTGCTTGGTGCGCGAAAACACAAGCACCTGGGGTAAGTTGATACTTTTCAGTAGCTTTAATAGCAGCCCTAACTTTTGACTTTTTTGTACTTCATACACTGTTTGCTCAATAGGCTCGGCTGTGGAGTTGGGTGGTGCCACGGCAATTTCTACCGGGCTTTTCAGCAAGCCCTTAGCCAGCGTACGAATGTCATCGGAAAAGGTTGCCGAGAACAGAAGTGTTTGGCGCTTAGCCGGAAGTAACTTAATAATTTTCTTTATGTCGTGAATAAAGCCCATGTCGAGCATACGGTCGGCTTCATCTAACACCAGCACTTCTAACTTGGGGAAACGAACCGCGTTTTGTTTGTATAAATCCAGCAAGCGGCCTGGCGTCGCCACCAGAATATCCACGCCTTTACGAAGCTTCATCATTTGCGGATTAATTTTCACACCACCAAACGCCACCGCATAATTCAGTGGCAGACCCGCACTTAAGTTCGCAACGTTCTCACCCACCTGAGCAGCTAATTCGCGAGTCGGCGTTAAAATGAGTACGCGCGCCGTGTTTGCCTTTGCGCGCTCGTTACCTTTCAGAAGCTCTAAAATAGGTGCGGTGAAAGCGGTTGTTTTTCCCGTACCCGTTTGCGCCGCTGCCATGACGTCTTTCCTTGCAAGCACCAAAGGAATAGTCTGAGCTTGAATGGGCGTAGGCTCGCCGTAACCTTGACGTGCAAGGGCTGCAAGAGTTTCAGGAGAAAGTTCGAGATCAGAAAAAGTCATGTGACCGTGTGCGGTTTGGTGTTTAGGCTGTGTATTGTACGTTAGATTCGGGTTATTTGGTACGGTTCCGCCGCTTATGACTGGCTGGTTGATTCAGTTGCCTGCGCACATTCTTCGGTGATGTCGCACCGTTTAGCATTGCTTTATGGAATTAACTCTTTTATCGTCAGCTATATAACAAAAAATTAAAGTATAATATTGCGCATTAGGTTGAACGAAAGTGAGCATGCTCGAATTGTTTTTTCGGGTAAGTTTGACCTAAGAGTAAAAATAGTAATTATTATCAGTCGCTAAGACGGTTTGGAGTGCTGTTTTTGGGCGTTACAAAATGCGCATGCGCAGTATATATATGTTATGCACAGGTTGTTCGAAATGAAAGGGGTTAGCTGATGGAGATGGTAGTTTCGGTGGGTGCCTTTCTGGTCTCTTTAATAGCGCTGTACCTTTCCCACTGGCATAAATCTTCAAAAGCTATTCTTTGTTTGAATAGCCGATTTTTTGATTGCCTCAGTGAAAAAACGAATAGAGAGCTGAACTACACCTTCAGTAATACTGGTAATCAGGAGCTTTACATCAAGGATATCGCTTTGTTGATGGGGCCATCTCCACTTGGGCATTTGAAGCATGATGCCCCATATCTTGAAGTCCCAATCAACCATCTTGATCCGTTTGTGTTAAAACCAGGGGAGATTCGGCCTTTCACTGTGGTGCATGATGCTGCCTATAGACCGCCAAAGGAATCAGATCCAAATCAGCATCGGCATACAATATTGAGTCTTGAGGTGATCTCAGCAAACGGAAAGCGTTACCAAGTTGCTCATGACATCTCAGAGCTAGGCGCAACTGGACCGGCTTTGAAACATCCAATCTGGAAAGGAGTTCCCTTGGGAAGTTCAGTATGAGCGAGCTTTGCATAACAATCGGCTGCACGGCGACCGATTTTCCGCCGCTTTCGCGGCTCCAAACCGGCGCGTGAGCCGGGCGTTAAGAACAAGAAAAACAATATTATGGCATCAGGCACATCAAATAAATTAACAGGGCAGGTCGGCGAACATCTAGTGTCGGCAATACTGGGTACGTTAGGTTACTATGCTTCTCCGTACTCTGGGAATGTGCCAGGGTTTGATGTTACAGCCGTGCATTCCGAGTCATTAAAGTCGTTTCCTGTTCAGGTTAAGGCGAGTACCAAGGGTGCTCTGGTTCAGTCCACAATCGATAAGTGGTGTAATCACAGTACCGATGAGAATAACCGTCAATCTCTGGGCGAATTGACACGCCTCAAGCACCCCGATTTGATCTGGGTTTTGGTGCGGTTGCCCGACTCGGGAGTCAGTGGAGCAAGATTTTTTATCTGTACTGAGCGTGATATACAGAAAAAAATTGTCGATAGGTACGTGGCTTTCATGGAAAAGCACGACTACCGCCGCCCTGGAGGCGGCGCTTCACCGCAAGCGATACTCAATATCAAAGACGTTGCTGAGTTTGAGAATAACTGGGAAGTTCTTTCGGTTTATCAATAACCATAGCTATAAAAATACGTCATGAAATTAAACCGAGTAAGTTGCCGGAAATTATTGGTTTCAGCTTCAAAGAGACAATAAAATTGTCTGGTTCGCAAAATAATTTGTACAAATATCTAGGTTGAAAGGCGGCTTCCAATGTACGGCTCACTTTTACTACTCCACATTCTCGCGGCAACCATCTGGACAGGTGGGCACATTGTCCTGTCCGTCGTTGTGCTGCCCAAGGTTTTGAAGGAGCGGTCACCTCAGCTGCTCCTGGATTTTGAGTCTGTGTATGAAAAAATTGGCATGCCCGCACTCATCATTCAAATAATTACAGGCGTAATGCTGGCGCACAGGCTACTCCCAGATTTCAGTCAGTGGTTTAATACCAGTAACCCAGTTGCTTATCCAATAATGGCAAAACTGGGTTTGCTCGCGTTGACGGTTGGTTTTGCTATTAGCGCAAGGTTTCTCGTCATACCCAACCTTTCGCCAGCAAACCTCAAAGTAATGGCATGGCATATCGTGTCGGTTACTGTTATTTCCATTCTATTCGTTGTTGTGGGTGTTTCGTTTCGAACAGGCTGGTTTTATTAAACGCTTTGCCCCCAACTCTGGTTGTACCACCAACACTTTCAAGTCTACAATGCTGTTAACTATTCGTTCGGAGCGGGCATTATGGACTTTTCCTACAGTGCGAAAACAAAGGACTACTTAGCGCGGATAGATGTGTTTATGCGCGAGCATATTGAGCCGTATGAAAACCAGTATCAAAAAGAGAATTACCGGCTGAACAGCACGCCGAACTGGCGTGAGTGGCAGGTGGCACCAAGGGTGGCTGAGCTTAAGCAAATAGCGAAAGAGCAGGGGCTTTGGAATTTATTTTTGCCTGATGAAGAGCTTGGTGCTGGTTTAAGCACGCTGGAATATGCGCCGCTGGCTGAGCGTATGGGTCGCAGCCTCTTAGCACCCGAGGTCTTCAACTGCAACGCACCTGACACGGGTAATATGGAAGTGCTCTATCACTTTGGTGATGACCCGCAGCAAGAGCAGTGGTTAAAACCGCTTTTGAACGGCGACATCCGCTCGGTGTTTTGTATGACAGAGCCCGATGTCGCGTCCTCCGATGCCACCAATATGCAAACTACCATTAAAGCGGATGGCTCCGACTGGGTCATAAATGGTCGTAAGTGGTGGAGTACTGGTTTGGGTCACCCGGACGCAGAAATTGCCATTGTTATGGGGCTAACTGATGAAGATGCCGAAAAGCATCATCGCCATTCCATGGTATTGGTGCCGTTAAACACGCCGGGCGTGAATATTGAACGTATGTTACCTGCTCTGGGCGAGTACGATGCCCCCTACGGCCATGGCGAGGTGGTGTTCGATAACGTGCGCGTACCGAAAGAGAACATTATTGTTGGCCCTGGTGCCGGTTTTAAAATTGCGCAGGGGCGTTTAGGCCCCGGACGAATTCACCATTGCATGCGCGCTATTGGCGCGGCTGAACGTGCGTTGGAGCTCTTTATTGAACGGGGCGTATCGCGCATTGCCTTTGGCGAGCCATTAATGAAGCTTGGCGGCAACACCGAGCGTTTAGCTGATTTACGCGTGGCGATTGATCAAGCGCGCTTGCTGACATTGCACGCTGCATGGCAAATAGATAACGTAGGTGCACTTAAAGCCATTAAGGAAATATCGGCCATTAAGCTGGTGGCACCGAATGTGCTGCAGCGGGTGGTGGACGAAACCATGCAGTTGTTTGGTGGGGCCTCTATGTGTCATGACACACCGTTGCCGGGGTTATTAACTGTTGCGCGTTCACTGCGCATTGCCGATGGACCCGACGCGGTTCACCGTGCGACTATTGCAAAAACCGAGTTGAAACAAAGAGAAAAACAATGGAAAGGGCGCTCTAATGACTGATCCATCATCCGCCGTAGTCGATCAGGCGAGTGACGTACGCGAAGAAGAAACCTTGCCCGTAGAGGCGTTGGACAACTGGCTGGCGGAGCATATAGGCGACGAGCTGCCGGAAGATCGCGGTACTTTGCGCATTACCCAATATACTGGTGGTGTGTCGAATTGGACCTACCGTTTAGATTACAACGGCCTGGCTTTGGTTCTGCGCCGGCCTCCAGATGGCACAAAAGCCAAGTCCGCCCATGATATGGGGCGTGAGTTCCGTCTGCAAAAACGACTGCGGCCGGCGTTTCCGCACGTACCCCGAATGCTGGCGTATTGCCGTGACGAG
Source organism: Idiomarina sp. ST20R2A10 (assembly GCF_051842345.1). Lineage (NCBI taxonomy): Bacteria > Pseudomonadati > Pseudomonadota > Gammaproteobacteria > Alteromonadales > Idiomarinaceae > Idiomarina > Idiomarina sp. ST20R2A10. The sequence goes on from NZ_JBNIEY010000001.1 coordinate 148,215, forward strand.
TCGGTTATTGGCGCCGAGTTTTATGTGATGGAGCACGTAACAGGAATTATTCCGCGGAGGCGTTTTCCTAAAGGGCTGGACCTTAGTTCTGAGCAGGCGCGGCAGCTATGCACGAACGCGCTGGATAAACTGATAAAGCTGCACCAGGTGGATTTAGACAGCACTGGGCTACGAAAAATAGCTAAAGGTAAAGGCTATACCGAGCGTCAGGTAAATGGCTGGTGTGGCCGTTATGAAAAAGCGAAGACCTGGAATGTATTCGGCGCAGGTTCAGTTATGCGCTGGCTGCAGGAAAATAAGCCAGAGAACGAAACGATTTGTCTGGTTCATAACGACTTTCGCTTAGACAACCTGATACTCAATCCGGATGACCCAACCGACATTATCGGCATTCTGGACTGGGAGCTGGCGACCTTAGGCAATCCGTTAATGGACCTAGGCAATTCGCTGGCTTATTGGATTGAAGCAGGCGATGACAAAGTGGCGCGTGCGACCAAACGTCAGCCGAGCGACTACCCAGGCATGCTAACCCGCAAAGAAGTTATCGATTACTACTGTGAGCGCACTGGCACCAAGGTAGAAGACTTTGCTTTCTACGAAGTGTTTGGTTTATTCCGTTTAGCGGTGATAGCCCAGCAAATTTATTATCGGTACCACCATAAGCAAACCACCAATAAAGCCTTTAAGAACTTCTGGTTTTTGGTGAACTACTTGCTATGGCGTTGCCGCCGTCGTATTGCCAAAGCCTAAAAAATACGAATAAAAAACAATAACAATAAAAGAGAGCTCAATAATGTCTCAAGAAAGGAAGACTATTTTAATTACCGGTGCCAGCTCTGGTCTGGGTCAGGGTATGGCTCGCGAGTTTGCCGCTCAGGGCAAAGACCTATGCCTGTGCGCACGTCGGTTAGACCGGCTGGAAGCCTTAAAAAACGAACTGGAAGAAAAGCATTCTGGCATAACGGTCAGCATTAAAACCCTGGATGTAAATGCTCATGAAGACGTATTCCGCGTGTTTCAGGAGTTTAAGCAAGAGCAGGGGCAAGTTGACCGTTTTATTATTAATGCGGGCATGGGTAAAGGCGCTGCGCTGGGTACTGGCTACTTTGAAGCAAACAAAGCCACGGCTGAAACGAACTTCGTAGCCGCGCTGGCTCAGTGCGAAGCGGCTATGGAAATTCTACGGGAGCAAAAGCAGGGGCACCTGGTGACTATTTCGTCCATGAGTGCTTTCCGCGGTATGCCGCGGGCTATGACGGTTTATGCGGCTACCAAAGCCGGGTTGGCATCATTAACGGAAGGCATTCGTGCGGACTTAATGAAAACCTACGGCAGCAACAGCCCAATAAAAGTATCAACTATTTATCCGGGCTATATTCGTTCGGAAATTAACGAGAAGGTGAAAAACACGCCTTTTATGGTGGACACCGAAACCGGCTGTCGCTTACTGGCAAAAGCCATTAATAAAGAGCCGGTTAAAGCTTATGTACCGCGTTGGCCCTGGGCATTAATGGCGTTTTTAATGAAACGGCTGCCACTGAAATGGGTGTTAAAGTTGGCTTAACTTTGGTTATTCACCAGAGTCAGAGCACACGGCGTCGCCGCGAGTAGACACCTGCACTGACAGAGACTGGCTAACGCCTTGTGCATCATTAAACAGAAACACCGGCTCGACTAAAAACATGTCGCCGCGCTTGCCATCGTGGTTTATTTCCAGTCTCTGATCAGATAGTTCCAGTTTAATGCAGCCATCGTGTTCGGTGGTCATTATGCGTTCCCATTTATCCAGCTGTGGTTCGTGCAGCCAAATTTCATGGCCCTGCCAACTTTGTTTTTCACCCCGTTCGCACCAATAGCTGTGAACCTCCAGCGCGCCGTCTTCACTGGTTTCCAATTGGCGGATCTGGCACTCGTCTTCATGCGGTAATTCAGGCTCCATAGCGGTGTACTGGTACACAACAACGCTGACAAAAATAACGAGAAGTGTGACGGCCGAAGCGCCTAACCAGATAAGAATTTGCTTTAACATATGGCTCCAGAACCTGATACAGTATAAGTTCTTAGTATAAAGACAATAATTATAAGAACAATGATTTGGGGGAAGTATGTGGCAACGTGTTTTGGCATTACTGATTCTTATTGTGGGCTTGCTTCTGGCCGTTCTGGGTGTGGTCAGTGACAACGATACTCCCGTTAGGCTAACCGGCGCGGTTCTGATGTTAATTGGTATTATCTGGCTGTATAAGCAGCCGACTTTGCAGTCGCTTAACCGCACGGATAAACCCATTTTGAAATGGTATCAATCTCCAATTCTCTGGATACCGATTATTGCTATTATCTTCTTTATTATCAGTCTGTTCATGTAGGAATTAAATTAATGAATATAGCAAAACGAATTGTTATTTTGGCCGGCGCGGTGGGGCTGTTTTTTTATACCGCGGAACAGGAAGAACTGATTACTTTAATTGCGAATTTTAATCTGAGTTGGTACAAACTGGGCGTTCCTGTTGCCTGGGGCTTAGTCATTGGCGGGCTGTGCGCACTGTTAAAGTTCCGTTGGCTGCTGTCCTGGATGGCACCTGTTACCTTAGTTGCCAGCGCCATAACGACTATGGGGCTCACTGGTGCAGCAGCGGTATTTGTGAAACATCAACTGGTGGTGCTTTGCTTGCCGCCGTTACAACTCGCCGCGGTAGGTGTTGGTTTATACTTGTTTGCCGTGGGTCTGGCTAAGCTAATGGGAGACATTGAAGCCAGAAAATCCGAAAAAGGTGAGGAATGAATCGTCACGTTACTCCCAAGAGTCACCAGGGAATTACATTAAACAGCGATATTGGTGAAAGCTTCGGAGCCTGGAAAATGGGTGCCGATGACTTAATTATGCCGTACATCGATTGTGCTAATGTGGCTTGTGGTTTTCATGCGTCAGACCCTCTAACTATGCTTAAAACAGTAAAGTTAGCCAAGCAGCATAACGTGACGATAGGCGCGCACCCTGCGTATCCCGATCTCGTTGGTTTCGGCCGACGTCATATGGCGTTAAAACCCGATGAAGTAACCGCTTTAATTCAGTATCAGGTGGGGGCTTTACAGGGCATTTGTGCAGGCCAGAAAACCGAAGTGAAATATGTGAAGCCACACGGTGCTCTTTATAACGACATGTTAAGCGACGGTCAGCAATTCGATGCTGTTTGTCAGGCCATTGCCGCCCTGCAGGAAGACAGACATGAACCCTTGCCCTTGATGGTTATGGCAACTCCCGAAAATGATGCCTGGCGCCACCGCGCGCAGCAGTTTGGTGTTGAATTATGGTTTGAAGGTTTTGCCGACCGCGCTTATGACGACAATGGTCAGTTGCGCTCGCGGAGCAATCCTGACGCCGTGCACGGTGATGTTGAAGCCATGTATGCTCAGGCGGAGGCTTTTGCGACAGGTCGTGCTATTGAGAGTGTGTCGGGCAAGTCGCTGCAAATTGAAATTGATTCTCTTTGTGTTCACGGGGATAACCCCAAAGCGATAGAAACCGTAGAGAAGCTGCGGAATATTGTCCGGCAAGCTAACGAATAAACTCAGGAATGACTAAAGTTCAGTTATGAAAGAAGAGTCTGATTTTCCAAAACTCGTTTCAGCCGGCGCCGATGCCGTTATAGTCTATTTAGGCGAGGGCATTAGTGTGTCGGTTAACCAGCGTGTTCTGGCTGCGGTTAAGGCAGTAAAGGAGCAACTGTCTGATGTTGTGCTGGATTTAGTGCCCTCCTATAACTCCTTAATAGTTTACTACAATGTGTTGAACATTGACGAGCCTGAAATACGTGAACGCTTGCGTAGAGCTCTAGCTGACCTCAGCTCTGATACTAGCGAGCAGAGTGGCAAGCGGCATCGCATTCCGGTTTTTTATGATGAAAGTGTCGGGCCTGATCTTGCTCGCATTGCTGAAATGAACAACTGCTCTGTGGATGATGTAATAAAAACGCACACCGAGCAGACCTACCGAGTGTACGCCATGGGCTTTGCGCCGGGCTTCGCTTATTTAGGTGAAGTGAGTGAGAAGATCAGAACGCCTCGTTTAGATAACCCCAGAAAGCGCATTACCGCAGGCAGCGTCGCCATTGCTGAGAGTCAGACGGCAGTTTATCCGTCGGCATCGCCCGGAGGCTGGAACATTATTGGCCGTACTTCTACTCAGTTATATGACCCGTCATCGGGGACTATCAGCCCGCTGAACGTAGGCGATGAAGTAGAATTTTACGCGGTAAGCAAAGAGCAGTTTATTGAGGAAGGCGGTGACACGGAGGCCTTGTCATGATGCGTATTATTGAGCCGGGTATGCGCTCAGCCGTTCAGGATTTTGGGCGCTTTGGGTATTTGTCGAAAGGCCTGACCCGCGGCGGACCCATGGATGAACACGCGTTTTTATGGGCTAACCGTTTATTGAGCAACCATTTTAATGCCGCTCAAATAGAAATTACCCTGGGCGGTTTTGAAGTAGAATTTGAGCGTGATTGCCAGTGTGCTGTGACCGGTGCCGATGTCGAATTAACGCTGGACGACGAGGTGTTAAATACCTGGCAAAACTTTAAAGTACGCGCGGGGCAACGCCTGAAGATGGGCTACGCCAGTGCTGGTGTCAGAGCCTATTTAGCGGTGCAGGGCGGTTTTCAGGTGGAGCCTAAGTGGGGCAGTTGCGCAACCGTTACTCGCGACGCGGTCGGCGGCTTGCACGGCGATGGCGCGTTTTTACAAGCGGGTGACGAACTGAGCTTTAATGAGCAGAACTATCAGGTATCGCGGCGCGTGGGCTGGGCCTACAGATCGGACTATCAGAAAACTCCGGTCATTGGCTTAATACCTGGCTTTCAGTACGACGCCTTTCCCATGTCTGCAAGAGAAGCTTTCTGCTACGAAGATTACGAAGTCACTAAAGACAGCGACCGCATGGGCATTCGCTTGTCGGGTAAAGCGTTGGAATATAACGGTGAGGGTTTGGTATCTGAAGGCGTGAATGTGGGGTCTGTACAGGTGCCCGCAAATGGCCAGCCTATTATTATGATGAACGACCGCCAGACCTTAGGGGGCTACCCGAAACTGGGCACCATTAACCCGTTCGATTTAGGTCGGTTGGCACAATGCCAGCCGGGGCAGACCGTTCGTTTTACCCGCATTGAGGGTAAAGTTGCACAGCAGCAATTGCGCCGTTTTTATCAGTTTTTTAATGTTCGCTTAGCTTGTCAGGCTGACGATAACCTGCGATCATAGCCGCTTCATATTATCCGGTGTTGATTTTGTAGCGGAGACAAAAGGTTCATGGCAGATACTGACTCTCGTCCCAGTAATTTTATTCGTCAAATCATTGATAAAGATTTGGCCAGTGGTAAGCACGCAACTGTACACACCCGTTTTCCTCCGGAGCCGAATGGTTACCTGCATATTGGCCATGCCAAATCGATAGTGCTGAACTTCGGTATTGCCGAAGACTACAACGGCACCTGTAACCTGCGTTTTGATGATACCAACCCACTGAAAGAAAAAGTGGACTATGTGAACTCCATTAAAAAAGACGTGGAATGGCTAGGGTATCACTGGGAAGGCGAGCCGCGTTATTCCTCTAATTACTTTGATCAGCTACACGCGTTTGCGGTTGAGCTGATTGAAAAAGGCCTGGCCTACGTTGATTTCAGTTCGCAGGATAAAATGCGCGAAATGCGCGGTACTCTGAAAGAGCCGGGCGTAAACAGCCCTTACCGTGATACTTCTGTGGAAGAGAACTTAAAGCACTTTGCTGACATGACAGCAGGTAAGCACGAAGAAGGCACCGCCGCATTACGGGCAAAAATTGATATGAGCTCGCCGTTTATGTGTATGCGTGATCCGGTGATTTACCGTGTGCGCTTTGTACACCATCACCAGACCGGTGATAAATGGTGCGTTTACCCAATGTACGACTTCACCCACTGTATTTCGGATGCGCTGGAAGGTATTACACATTCACTGTGTACGCTGGAATTCCAGGACAACCGTCGCTTGTATGACTGGGTACTGGATAACATCAGCATTGACTGCCATCCACAGCAAATTGAATTCTCGCGTCTGAATCTGCAATACACGGTAATGAGTAAACGCATTATTAATACGCTGGTTGACGAGAATAAAGTAAGCGGTTGGGATGATCCGCGCATCGCTAGTATTGCTGGTTTGCGTCGCCGTGGTTATACACCAGATTCAGTTCGTGAGTTCTGCCGTCGTATTGGTGTGACCAAAATGGATAACCAGGTAGAAATGAGCATGCTGGAAGCCTGCATTCGTGATGACCTGAACGTCAATGCACCACGCGCTATGGCGGTGATGGATCCGGTTAAAATTGTTATTGAAAACTACCCTGAAGGCGAACAGGAACTGCTGGATGCGCCAAACCACCCGAATGACCCGGAAATGGGCTCGCGTCAGGTGACTTTTAGTCGTGAAATCTGGATTGAACGGGAAGACTTCCGTGAGTCGGCTAATAAGAAGTTCAAGCGTCTGGTGCTGGATAAAGAAGTGCGTTTGCGTAATGCCTATGTTATTCGTGCAGACCGGGTAGAAACCGACGATAACGGCGAGATCCAGACCATTTACTGTCATTACGACGCTGACACTCTGGGTAAAGACCCTGCAGACGGCCGTAAGGTGAAGGGCGTTATTCACTGGGTGTCTGCAGAAACCGCAAAAGCAGCAGAATTCCGTGTGTATGACCGCTTATTCCAGGTGCCTAACCCGGCGGCCGAGGAAGACTTGTTCTCAACCCTGAATCCGGAGTCTTTGGTTATTAAGAAAGGATTTGTGGAAGCTAACTTAGCGAGTGCGAAACTGGGCGAGAACTTCCAGTTTGAACGTCTGGGCTACTATTGTCTGGATCAGGATGCTGAGACTGAAGGCCGTTTAATATTCAACCAGACCGTTGGTTTACGTGACAGCTGGGCGAAAATAGAACAGGAACAAACTACTGGATCTTAAACTGGTCCAGTAGCTTAGCGCCGTACAAACGTGAGGGGGTGTAAAAGCCCCCTGACTGCTTCTGGCTTAAGGTATGAATGGCTATCTCAACAGCTCCTTCGGCAGTTAGCGAATAGCCGTTTTTCACTTTAACCCGCATACTTTTCTTATTGCCTTTGGCATCGCTGATTTCACCCCAAACGTAAGTTGGGTTATTCTTCCGTTCTTTTTCTTCAGGGCCAGCAGGCTGTGATTCGAGTTTCTTCTTCAGCTTAGCCTGAACCCATTTCCATTTAAATACCCAGCGGAACCAGTTCATCCGGCGCATTTTCTTCACTAAGCGTGGACTGGCCGGTATGTACACTTCAATGTTGGGTATTTCCGTGGTGTAGTAGGCGGTAGAGACATCGCCCCAGGGAATGGTCATGGCATATTTTTCGCCATTACCAAAATCTATCCAGCGAGAATGCCAGGCGTGCGGAACATCGGTAATTTGTCCTTTAATACGGGCGGCGCCACCACGACCTAAACGTTCTATGCTGGTTCTGGCAGTGCCACGACTCATGCGTGAACCTGAATCAAAACCTAAGGCCAGGTGTGTTGCTTCCGGCATCTGCGCATTGAGTCGCGCGGCAATACAGTCGGTTGGAATAACATCGAACCCAACGCCCGGACATAAAACAATGCCGGCTTCGCGCGCGGTTTTGTGCATAGAGTGAGCGTATTCAAATACGTCTATCTCGCCGGTAATGTCTAAATAGTGGGTTTTGGTATCAATACAGGCTTGAATAAGGGGAATTGCGGTCTGGCTGAATGGGCCTGCGCAATTAACGACTAAGTCTACGTCTTCTAATTGCTTTTGAACTTCATCAATACTGTCGAGCGAGAAGACCTTGTATTGAAAGTCTAAGTGACGTGCTACTGGCTCAAGGGCGTTTTCGTTACGGCCGGCTAAAATAGGTTGGTAACCGCGTTTTTTAGCCTGATGGGCAATAAGTTTGCCTGAATAACCGTATGCACCGTAAATGAGCCAGCGCAGTGCCATATTATTACTCTGCCTCAGCGGCAGCTTTGTATTCGCAGCCCTCGCCACGCTGACATTCACCGTAAAGGTACAAACTGTGGTTAGTCAGTTTAATTTTATTTGCTGCGGCTACTTTTTCCTGACGCTCTTCGATTACGTCATCTTCAAATTCAAAAACGTGGCCACAGGTTAAACACACCAGATGATCGTGGTGGTGCTTTGCACTCAACTCAAATACCGAACGCCCACCTTCAAAGTGGTGGCGAGTAATAATACCAGCGTCATCAAACTGGTTTAGTACCCGGTAAACGGTAGCCAGGCCAATTTCATCTTTTTGTTCCAGCAGAATTTTATAGACATCTTCGGCACTGATGTGTTGGTTATCTGGTTTTTTCAAAATCTCCAGAATCTTCATCCGTGGGGAAGTGACTTTTAGTCCTGCTTTTTTCAGCTGTTCGTCGTTACTCGCCATAATAATTAGTATCTCAGTTAAACATGTATAACAGCATACCCTGTATTAGCTGTCACTTGCCAGTTCTGCCAGACACATTTCTTCATAAACTTGCTGGCACCATTTGCTAACGCGTTCTTTGGTTAACTCTGGCTGACGGTCTTCATCTATGCCCAGACCGACAAAGTGTGTGTCGTCGGCCATACCTTTAGAGGCTTCAAAATTGTAGCTCTCGGTAGGCCAGTGTCCGACAATAATGCCACCACGGGCTTCCACAATGTCGCGAACCATGCCCATGGCATCAAGAAAGTATTCAGCGTAATCTTCCTGATCACCACAGCCAAAAATGGCAATGAGCTTGTCCGTAAAATCGATTTCTTCCAGTTCGGGGAAAAAGTCATCCCAGTCGCACTGAGCTTCGCCGTAATACCACGTCGGAATACCGAACAATAGTAAGTCGTAATTGGCAATATCTTCTTTACTGGATTTGGCGATGTCTTTTACATCAACGAGCTTTTTACCAAGCTCTTTCTGAATCATCTGTGCGACGGCTTCGGTGTTACCGGTGTCGCTTCCAAAGAAAATTCCAACAGTTGCCATAAGTCAATTTTCACCTGATTATACGAATAAACAGTACTGAACGGGTTGCCATTCAGCGGCGTAAATTATCAATTGGGTTAAACTCCGGATTCCCAGAGCACCTGAATAATACCTTTAGCGATAAAGCCAAAACAGCCAAGAAAGAGCACCATCCAGACAATAACCTGGCCAAATTTTGGTACTGCAGAACGCTTTAACACGTCCCGAATGGCTAAGCCTATTAGTAAGAATAGTATGCCCAGCGTAAAATTGGTGGCCAGAACTTCAATTTGTTCGTAATACTCAGCTAACATACTGCTTAACCTCGCTGGTACTTAACCTAAGAATGCTTAATGCGGTCTTGACTGTTTTTTACGGCGCTTAGATTACCATAAAGCACGACTGGTGGCGAGATTACTGCGCTATAAACTCAATGACCAGGCGGTTAAATATTCTTGGTTTCTCGGCATGTAGCCAGTGGCCTGCACCTTCAATAACTTTTACCGAGGCATTGCTAAATCGCGCTGCCACGTCTTGTTGATGCTTTTCTGTGAGGTAGTTTGAGCTACCTCCTTTTATAAAAAGTACCGGTCCGTCGTATTGGCCTTTGCTGACAGCCGCTGAAATTTGCTGATAATTTTCTCTTAGCGCTTTTAGGTTAAGCCGCCATTGGTAACCGTCGTCAGTTTTTTTCAGGTTTTTCAGCAGAAACTGACGTACACCTTTTTCTGAAATTGTCTCGGCTAACTGTTTGTCGGCGTCGCCGCGGCTTTTTACCTGGTCTATGTCCAGGTTAGAAAGAGCGTCTAATATGCTGTCGTGGGTACCGTCGTAAGCGGCGGGTGAAATATCAGCAAATATTGCCGCTTTAATCCGTTCAGGGGCTTTTATGCAAGTTTCCATTGCTATTTTGCCACCCATAGAATGACCGACTAAATAAAACTGTTTCAGGTTCAGCGAGTCAGCCAGTTTTATAATGTCTTCTGCCATGTCCGGGTAAGTCATGCTGTCGCTGTGAAACGATTCACCATGATTACGGGCGTCGGGCAAAATGCAGTAGTAGTTTTCTGACAGTTCACGGGCAAGACTTTTTAAATTGTCTTTATCGCCAAACAGACCGTGAATAATGATGATAGCCGGATTGCTATCCGTACCTAATGTTTCGTGATTCAACAATGAAGAGTCTGCCATCGAACTGCCTTTAGTGATAAACTTTGGTCTATATTTTCAAGGCTTTGTCGGGGTGTTGCAAGTGACAAAGCGCAACCTTTCAATTTTTAGAGGTAGAAAGTCAACAATGAAGCGGATTGACATTGACGATGACTTATACACGTACATTGCAAGCCATACCAGACAAATAGGCGAGAGCGCATCGGATATTCTGCGTCGTTTGCTTGACGTGAATAGCAGTGAACCTGAAGCCGACAGCAAAAGCGAACTCACTGAGTCGGTTTTTAACCGTTTGAATGAGCAGGATGTGCGTATTCAGAAAAGCGTAGTAGCGCGCTTTCTGTATATTTTAAGCATGTTGTACCGCTGCCACCCGAGCGAATTTTCGCAAGTGCTGGATATTCGCGGTCGTGATCGTCAATATTTTGCCCGCTCAGAAGAAGCTTTACTGACATCGGGGAACAGCACGAACCCGAAGCAGATTCCGGACTCTCCATTTTGGGTAATTACCAATACCAATACGACTAAGAAAAAAGCCATGCTGACTCAGGTAGCAGAAAAACTGGGTTATCAATCGGCCGATGCAGAAAAAATTAGGGACTTTTTATAATGGCGGATCACGAGCGAGCAGGCCAGTTGGCGCAGGCCAGCGACTTGACCAATATAGCGCAATTGACCAGTGCGTATTATGTTTATGAGCCGGACCCACGCAAAGCGGCTGAAAAAGTCAGTTTTGGTACCTCGGGTCATCGAGGCAGTTCATTGAAGCGTTCCTTTAATGAAGCGCATATTCTGGCTATTGCTCAGGCTATTTGTGCTTACCGCGAGGAGCAGGGCATTACCGGACCTATTATGGTGGCTAAAGACACTCATGCGCTGTCTGAGTCTGCTTACATTAGTGCGTTAGATGTTTTTATTGGCAATGGCGTAGAGGTTCAGGTTCAGACTGAGCATGACTACACACCAACTCCGGTTTTAAGCCGCGCGATTATTGAGTGGAACCGTGAGAACACAGCTAAAGCCGATGGCGTGGTGATTACACCCTCGCATAACCCGCCAGAAGATGGCGGTTTTAAATACAACCCGTCACATGGTGGTCCGGCAGACTCTGACGTGACCCGAACCATAGAGAAATACGCAAACGCGTTGCTGTCTTCAGGGCTTGTCGGCGTGAATACCTGCGAGAGTGAAGACGTATTACAGCACCCGAAACTAACCTTTGTTGATTGGCGCACGCAGTATATTAGCCAGCTTGATGATTGCATTGATATGTCGGCTATTCAGGATGCGAAACTGAGACTGGCGGTTGATGCCATGGGTGGCTCGGGCGCTAAGTACTGGACGCAAATTGCAGAGCATTACAACTTATCGATTGAGGTTCGTAATGCCGTGGTCGACCCGACATTCTCTTTTATGCCGCTGGATAAAGACGGAAAGATTAGAATGGATTGCTCGTCGCCTTTTGCCATGGCCAGCTTGCTCGAGCTGAAAGACAATTACGATTTGGCTTTTGGTAACGACCCGGACTATGACCGTCACGGCATAGTGACTCCGACACACGGTTTACTGAATCCGAATCATTATTTGTCTGTGGCAATAGATTACTTATGTAAGAACCGCGACTGGGATAACAGTATTGCTATTGGAAAAACTCTAGTGTCCAGTGCCATGATTGACCGCGTGGTGGGCGCAAACGAGCGACCATTGATGGAAGTACCGGTGGGTTTTAAATGGTTTGCTAAAGGGTTGTTTGAACGTTCAATTGCGTTTGCCGGTGAAGAAAGTGCCGGTGCTACTTTACTTGACCGTAAAGGCAATACCTGGACGACCGATAAAGACGGCATTGTCATGGCACTGCTGGCGGCTGAAATACTGGCGAAAACCGGTAAAAACCCCGGTCAGTATTACGATGACTTATGCCAGCAACATGGTACGGCTTATTATCGCCGGGTTGATACCGCTTCCAGTGTACAAAAGAATGCGCGCTTTAAAGACATTCGTGCCTACAAAGTAAAGCTGCCTGAACTGGCGGGTGACAGTGTGTCTGATATTTCTACCAAAGCGGCAGGGAATGACGCCCAGTTTGGTGGGATAAAAGTGACTACTGATAACGGCTGGTTTGCTGCCAGACCTTCAGGCACAGAGCCTGTTTATAAAATTTACGCAGAAAGCTTTGTCAGCGAGCAACATCTGGATGACATTCTGGAGCAGGCCACCACCTGGGTGAATGACCTGCTGTCAGACTAAGCCTTTAACGAAGGACGGCGTTGGATTCCATTTCCTCGTCGTCTTCTTCTTCCGTTTCCGGGGCTTCCTCAGCCATTGACGTTAAAAGCTCATCAGAAGTTTGTGACGGTGCCAGTATGGCAAAGTTGCTGTGCAGCTGGTCTTCTGCTTTTGCCCTACGTGTAATGCGGTACAGAGAATAAAAGCCAACACAGGAGGTAAGCGCGGCTAAGAGTAAAAAGAAGTAATTAATGGCACCAAACTGCATTAACGCAGCTACCGCAGGCGCACCAATAATAGAGCCTGCTCCTCCAATTTTAATGATGGCACCGGTTGCTCCCACCATTTGATCTCGTTCCAGAAAATCGTTTGTGTGCGCCATGCCGAGTGAATATAAAGGCAAGATGAACGCACCGAGCAGACCAACGTTTAAATAAATGAGAATAGCGTTAGATGCACTAAGCTGTGAAAGGGTCGCCGCGGTAAGTGTTCCTCCGGCGGCACAAATAGCCATAACAAAACGACGGTCGATGCGGTCCGACAATAAGCCAAATGGTGCCTGCGAAATTAAGCCTCCGGCAATAAAGGCGGCCATGAAAAAGGTAATTTGCAGAACACTAAGGCCTATGTAGGACGCATACATTGGCCCTATACCGTAAAACATGGCGTAGCAGGCCTGCATTATAAACGCATTAATTACGCCCAGTGGAACGGTTTTCAGCAGCAGTGAAATGGGGACTTTTCTGTTTTCGTGCGTTGTAGGCTCAGCCGTAACGCTGACCAGAATTGGAATAAGCGCTAAGTTAATGAGCAGAGCAACAATAGCGAAAGCAACAAAGCCAGCCGGGTCGGCGACACCGAGAATCAGCTGCCCGACAATGAGTCCGCTGTATATAATGACCAGATAAACTGACAGCAGGGTACCGCGGCTACGGTTATCGGCCATGGTATTAAGCCAGCTTTCAACAATGACGAAAATACCAGAAATAGCGAAACCGGTTATAAAACGCATGACGAACCAGACCACCGGATCGACCCAGATGGCCTGCATCAGAATACTAAAGGCAGCCAGCGCGGCAAGGCCGCCGAATGAACGAATATAGCCTACCCTGCGAATATCTTTTGGTGCGCGGGTCGAGCCAAATAAATAGCCGATAAAATAAGCCGACATGATAAAGCCGGTGACTAAGGTACCAAAACCTTCAATGGTAGCGCGCAAACTTAACAGGGTGCTGGTCATGCCGACACAAACCCCAATTAAACTGATACTGCCGAGCAGAGAGCTGATACCGCGAAGTTGTTGTTTTAGCATGCCTTTGTCACCCTTCGTCCGTTTGTCGCAATACTACCGTTAGTGGCTTTATTTTCCTAGTGAAGATTCCCACAAGCTTATCCACAAGTTGTTACTTGCTGTTCGCTACCTGGCTGTTTAATATGCTCTCAAAGTCTTATTTGGATAATGACATGTCAAAGTCGCAGATTCATTACTTCGCTGCCAGTTTATTTTTTCTGTTTAGCCTTTTTAAGGTGACAGGTGCCGAAGCGCGGTTAATAGAAAATTTGTATTCGGCAGAAGTGGCAGTGGCCTCGCAAAGTTCATCTGACCGGCAACAGGCAATAGGACAAGCGTTTGACCGTGTTATCACAAAATTAACGGGGCAAACCGAATTGGCCGGGCATGATGCGATACAGCGAGCAAAACGTGATGTGAATAATTATCTGGTTCAATACGGTTACAGTGAAAATGAAGGACAGCGAACTTTAACGGCGACATTTGACGGCCGCAAGTTACGCGCACTTCTGGCTGAGCAGCAGTTACCCTACTGGGGCAGCCGGAGACCACAACTGATGCTGTGGATAGCGAAGGAAAACAGCAACGGTCAGCGCGTAATCATTGATAGTAATAGTGAATCAGTATTTACCCAGCAACTGAAATTCTTTGCGCAGCAATACAGTATTCCAATTCAGCTGCCGCTGATGGATTTGACCGACAGTTTCACCATAAATGCGACCGATGTCTGGGGGCGCTTTTTAGACCCGGTGAGAACCACTACAGAGCGTTACGGCACAGACGGTTTATTGATCGGTCGTATCATTCGTCAGGACAACGAGGAAAAGCCCTGGAGTTTAAACTGGTTTGTTGAAGTGGGAGACGACCGTTTCTCCGGTGAAGTGACAGCGACCAGTCCAGACTGGCTAGCGGAGCCTCTGGTCGAGCAGCTAATGGCGCAGTTGGCTAAGCAGTACAGTGTTACTGCGGGTGATGAGAATGTTCGTAATACGTTGATGATTAAAGTTGAAAAATTAAGTAGCTTAAATCGTGTTTTAGAGTTGGAAGCGTTTTTAGATAGCATTGTCTCTGTTAGCGACGTTCGTTTACTTGAATACTCGCAAGCTATGAGTGAATTCGAGATTGTGGTTAACGGCCCGGTCGATCAAATATTGCAGGCTATCAACTTGGATGGACGCCTGGTTTCACAGGAACTCGGGCCGTTTGTTGCTGCGCGACAGACTGAAACACCGGTTTATCGTTGGAATGAGAGCCGCTGATGTCACCACAGCAATTACCGTTAGCCGTACAGTTGCCGGATGACGAGATATTTTCTACTTTTCTTGCGGGCGACAACTCAACCTTATTAAGTTGGTTAGAGAGTTTGCCTACAACTGAGCCACCGCTGAGGAGAAGCCAGCAATTGACCTGGTTGTCGGGAGCGAGTGGGGTAGGAAAAAGCCACTTAATGCACAGCGTTATAGCTTCGGCCGGGTCGCAATACCGCATTGCGTATTTACCTTTGCGTGAGTTGGCTAAAGCCGATGCATCGGCCGTTCTGCAAGGAATTGATCAGGCTGATCTTATTTGTCTGGATGATATTGATACGGTAACGCTGGAACAGAATTGGAGTTTTGAGTTGTTCTCGCTTATTAATCGCGTAACCGATAATGAGTCGACACGTTTGGTCATGACGGCCAAACAGTCGGCTGCTCAAACTAAAGTTCTGTTACCGGATTTACAGTCGCGTTTCCAATGGGCAACGGGCTTTCAGGTTCAGCCGCTGAACGACGAAGAAAAAATTAATGCGTTAATTTTGCGGGCACAATGGCGTGGACTGGAGTTGCCGAACGATGTCGCAGCTTTCATGACTCAGCGGTTGGGTCGTTCCATGCGGGATTTAATGAAAGCGTTAAACGAGCTTGATAAAGCCTCTATTACTTACCAACGCCGCTTAACAATTCCTTTTGTTAAGCAGGTTCTCGAAATTTAGTCGTAGTCTTTTAGTTTTTTCAGCCCTAACCCCTGAGCTCTTCCCTGATAGCGGGCATAACCTGTTGCGCCAATAAATGCGCCGGTTGTAAATATCAGTTCCAGTATTGACCACACACGCTCGTCCGGGTGGGTGTAGACCACGGTTAAGCCATGCAGAAAGTAAAACATTAAAACAAAGTTAGTCCATGCGTGGGTATAAGGTTTGCCTTTAACCAGCCCATGCAGAGGGAATAACAACGGCAGCACCCAGAGGAACAAAGCAATATAAACTGGCAATGTACCCGGCGCGTCGGTTGGCATACCGTGCCACAGTGCAACTAAAATGAGCAGTGGCCAGTAACAAACTTGTGTTAACCAGCGATAAAAACGTGGAGAAGTCGGCATTGATAATTCCTATGATGAGAGCTTAGAAGCGGTTTGCGTGACTCGTTTACCTAAAGCGATAGCGCATTGCTTTTCATGGTCAGTTAACTTATTGCTGTGCTCATGGTGGCTGGCACCATAAGGTGAACCGCCGGACTGAGTCTGATGCAGAGCCGGTTCAGAATAAGGAATGCCAACCAGCATCATACCATGATGAAGCAGCGGTAAAGCCAGAGTCAGCAGGGTCGATTCTTGTCCCCCATGAAGAGAACTGGAGGAAGTGAACACCGCACCGGGTTTGTCAGTTAACGTAGCCTGCAACCATTCGCGCGAGGTGCCTTCCCAGAATTTTTGCAGGCTTGAGGCCATATGCCCAAATCGAGTCGGACTGCCCAGAATAAGAGCATCGCAGGTTTCAAGGTCAGCGTTTTCAACTTCCAGATCGCGGTCACTGACGGCATCACTGCCGTGCCCGGTGCTGCGTAAAACAGCTTCGCCTCCAGCCGCCGTAACGCCTTCGGCTATCGCGTCAGCAAGCTGCTGAGTAGCCCCGTTACGGCTGTAATAAAGAATAACGACGCGGGTCATTATAAAATATCCAGTACAGCTTCAGGAGGGCGGCCAATGGCCGCTTTATTACCCCGAATAACAATAGGGCGCTCAATAAGCTTAGGGTTATTGACCATTGCGGTAATCAATTCATCTTCGTTATTGATACCGGCCAGACCGAGTTCTTTATATGCGTCTTCTTTTTTGCGCATTAGCTGATCGGCAGAAAGCCCTAACTTTTCCAGTATATCTTTTAATTCTGCAGCGTTAGGTGGAGTTTTAAGGTATTCAACAACTTCCGGCTCAACGTCATTCTTCTTGAGTAATTCAAGAGTTTGTCTTGATTTTGAGCAACGCGGGTTATGATAAATTGTTACTTGGCTCATAAGTATCGTACCTTGTAGTATCTGATTATTAGGTAAGTATAAGTTAATAATAACGTAATTGAGGTAAGGAATGAAACTGAGAACGCTAGTGTGCGCGGCAGCTGCTGTGCTGATAACAGCTTGTTCGCAAGAGCCGGATGTGGTTACCGATGCCGACAATGAGTTTCGCTGGGGCGACCTTGGTGAAAAAACGGTGGTGGTAAACTACTTTGCTGAGTGGTGCGCTCCTTGTTTAAGAGAGTTACCCGAGTTAAACGAATTTAACCAGCACAAAGCAAAAGATGTTGAGTTAGTCGGTGTCAGTTTCGATCCAATGTCTAACGCTGAACTGGCTGAGCTGAAACAGCGTCATGGAATAGAGTTTCAGTTGGCGTTGATGGAGCCTGCGCCAAAGTTTCCGTTTCAGCGCCCGCAGATGTTACCGGCTACCTACGTAATAAAGCCGGACGGCAGCGTCAAAGGGCCTTTAATGGGAGAGCAGGACTTAGAATCGCTGGAAAATGCGGTTAACTCACATTAACGATTTTATTTGCTGCTCTAAGCTGCGCATTTGCTCAATACGTGCATTCAGACGTTTATGCGTCAGATCGCTATCGGTATGGTTATGTGCAGTGTGCAGCTGATCAATGGCGAGCCGGAAGTTTCCTCTTAGCGCCAGTGATTCCGCTCGGGTTTCGTACATAGCGGCTCGCTTACCACTACGCTCGTACACTTGAGTGAGAAGATCAAGCGCCAGCGGGTGGTCCGGTTGTTTTAGTAAAAAATCGCGCAGAAGCTTCTCAGCTAACTCGGTGTCTTCTGCTTGAAGGGCCGCGTTAGCAAAGTTAAGAGTAATAACAGGCTCGGTTGGCTGCTGAATGTACTTGCCTCGTAGCCAGCTTAAAACCGTCTCGTAATCTTTTTGTGCCAGTAGAATGTCGGTCTGGACATCAATATAGAATGGATCATTAGGATAGCGCTCTAGTAGTGGCTGCATAAGTTTATAAGCTACATCAATGTTGCCACCGTCTAACGCGCGTATGGCTAAACCATATTGCCCTGCTTGTTGGTTAATTGAATTGCTACTGGAGCGCATAGATTCAAAGTCACTATTCGTGGTGTTGCCAATATAGCGAGCCTGAACTCTGGTTTTAGCCAGGGCAAAGTCGAGGCTGGGGGGTACGTCCACTCTTTGCATATTTTCAGCGCGAGCACGAGTGTCTGCTATGCGGGACTCAGGCAATGGGTGAGTCATGAGCATTTCCGGGGGCTTGCTTACATAGCGGTATTTTTCTGCCAACCGGCCAAAAAAGTCGGGTGCGCCACGGGGATCAAAACCTGCGGCTAACAACGTAGAGAGACCGATGCGGTCGGCTTCCATTTCATACAACCTAGTGTAATTAATTTGTGACTGACCGGCCATACCCATTGTGGCGTAAAGGCCTGCAGCACCGGCTTCTGGGTTGGCCATGCCGACTAAAATAGAGCCAATGATACCGGCAATGGTCATAGGCATACTGCGCTGTTGTTCCTGCATTCGACGAACCATGTGACGTTGAGTAATGTGCGCGACCTCGTGTCCAAGTACCGCCGCGAGCTCTGACTCGGTTCTTGCTTCGTCAATTAAGCCCGTATGCACACCTACGTAGCCGCCCATGAAGGCGAAGGCGTTTATTTCCTTATTGTTAATCCAAAAAAAGTTGAAAGGATAGCGCACACCGTTGGTGTTTCTGACTAACCGCTGGCCAATGCTGTTTAAATAGCTGTCTAATACCGGATCGTGAACAATAGGGGCTTGTGAGCGTACCTGACGCATGTAAAAGTCGCCTACAACACGTTCACGTTCGATACTCATGAAAGCCGCGCCGGTAGTTCCAATTTCTGGTAAACGTTGGTTATCCTGCATAGCGTTGCTGACAGCACTAAAGCTGATTGCAAAGGTCAATAAACAAGCGGTGAAAGTGTGTAATATTTTGGTGGACATCAACTACTCATAGGCCAAATGAAACGGATTTAATCTACTCTTAAGAGCAAAATTCTTATCTTTAGTTCCTTTTTACTCTATGGGGTTATGGAAAGATTGCAAGGACTGATATTATCATCTCAACAAAGGTTAAGAGATAGTGGTTATGTGGGAATACATTCAACAGTGGTATCAACGGAAATTTTCTGACCCTAATGCAGTAACTTTATTTCTGTTACTGGTTGTTGTGGTATTAGTCATTGTGTTTTTCGGTAGCTTAATTGCGCCGTTGTTAATTGCTATATCTCTGGCCTATTTGCTGGACTGGCCGGTAATGCGATTGATGGGGCTTGGTTTATCCCGTTTAACCGCCACGATTATTACCTTTTCGTTATTCTTGGCATTAATGATTGTTACTTTGCTGACTCTGGTTCCCGTTATTTGGCAACAGAGTACGACTTTGATTCAGGAAATGCCGGATATGGTCACGAACCTGCAAATTTGGCTGCATAAACTACCTGAAATGTTCCCGACTATTGTCGATGACAGCCAAATTACTGAGTTTACTCAGGAAGTAAAAAGACGAGCAGTGAGTTTAGGAGAAAGCCTGTTAACGGTTTCCCTGACCTCTATCGTAAACGTCATGGCCATGCTGGTTTATCTCATTATCGTGCCGCTTTTAATCTTTTTTATGCTAAAAGACCGCGATATATTGATTGCTCATTTCAGCCGTCTGTTGCCTTCAAATCGTCAGTTAATTTCGCAGGTAGGGCAGGAGATGAACCTGCAAATTATGAACTACATTCGTGGCAAAGCAATTGAAGTGGTGGTGGTTGCGATAGTCACTTTTGTTACCTTTAGCTTATTTGGGCTGCGCTACTCGGCATTACTGTCCATTATGGTCGGTTTATCGGTTTTAATTCCCTACGTCGGCGCTGCGGTCGCAACCATTCCGGTGGTATTAGTGGCTTTATTTCAGTTTGGGCCAACGGCGGCATTTGTTTGGGTGACCGTAGCCTATCTGGTTATTCAGGCTCTGGATGGTAACTTACTGGTACCGCTATTGTTTTCAGAGGCAATAAGTTTAAACCCAGTTTACATTATTGGCGCGGTATTAATTTTTGGCGGCATATGGGGGTTCTGGGGCGTGTTTTTTGCTATTCCGCTGGCCAGTCTGGTCAAGGCGGTACTAACAGCATGGGACAGTGGCACCGGGGAAAAGGCAGAAGAGCAAACACCGCTTTAGTGCGGTGTCTGCTCTATAGAGCTTAAGCTTGCTTAAGGTGCTCCAGCACCACTTCGTGATGCTCTTTAGTTTTAAATTTATCGAAGACTTTTGAAATGCTTCCGTCCTGTTCTACTAAAAAGCTAATACGGTGAATACCGTCGTATTCTTTACCCATAAACTTTTTCAGGCCCCATACGCCAAAATCTTCAGCCACTTTATGGTCTTCGTCGCTTAATAAGGTGAAGTTTAGCTCATCTCTATCAGTAAACTTAGCTAAGCGTTTAGGCGCATCAGGGCTTATACCAACAGAGACAACATTAAATTCCTCAAGCTGCTTACGGCTGTCGCGTAAGTTTTGTGCCTGCACAGTGCAGCCCGGTGTCATGGCTTTTGGATAAAAGTAAACCAGTACCCGGTTCTCTTTTAATAACTCCGATAAGGTCACTGAGTTCTCGTTCGCATCCGGTAAAGTAAAGTCAGGCGCTTTATCGCCCTGTTGTAGTGTCTGCATTGCATTCTCCTGGAACTTAGTTAACAGTGCCAACATCATAGCGGACAGATGCCGTCTTGGAAAATGCCATACCGGCAAAAGTTTACGGAACCTTCTTGGCAAGTTACGTTCCTATCACTTGTGTTTCGTCAGGGCTGGCATTACCATTGGAGCCCCAATTTAGGACTTGGAGAATGTATGCTTAAGGGCAGTATTGTCGCTTTAGTTACCCCTTTTACAAAATATGGCAATGTTGATTACAGTGAACTTGAGTTTCTGGTCAACAAACATTGCGAAGCGGGTACCGACGCTATTGTAGCGGTTGGCACGACAGGGGAGTCAACAACCTTAACGCATGAAGAACATATCGCTGTCGTTAATGCCATGGTCGAACTCAGTGCCGGGCGCATCGATATTATTGCTGGAAACGGTTCAAACTCGACCAGCGAAGCCGTGCAACTGACAGAAAAAATGACCCAGGCGGGTGTAAGTGGCTTTTTAAATGTTACGCCATATTACAATAAACCTTCTTTAGCAGGCTTAATTGCACATTATCAGGCCTGTGCCGATGCTACGGATAAACCCCAAATTCTATATAATGTTCCGGGGCGTACCAGTCTTGATATGACACCGGACATGGTCGAACAGCTGGCAAAAATTGATAACGTTATTGGTATAAAAGAAGCTACCGGCGACGTGAGTCGGGTTCAGGAACTTAAAGAGCGCTGCGGCGATGACTTTATCTTATTAAGCGGTGATGACCCTACTGCACGCGAATTTATGTTTGCGGGTGGTCATGGTGTTATCAGTGTTACCGCTAATATTGTTCCGGCAAAAATGAAAGAACTGGTAACGGCGGCACTTGCTGGTGATAAAGAAAGTGCGAATCAGATCGATGCTGAGCTGGCACCTTTGCATAATATGTTATTTGTTGAATCCAACCCCATTCCGGTAAAATGGTCGCTCGCTTTAATGGGTTGGGTCAGCGCAAATTATCGTCTGCCACTGACACCTCCGGAAGAGAGTAATCAACAATTGATTGAGTCAGTGTTACAGAAAGCAAACCTACTGAATATTCAGGAGTCGTAATGAAATTGTCTCGCCTTGCGTGGATGGGCGTAGCTGCCGTAGTTGTAACAGGTTGTTCGTCGGTAGAGAAAGAACGTGCCAGCGGCGGGTTTGAATACGTGAACATTCAACCTACTGCCTCACTGAATATTCCGGATGGTCTGGAGAAGCCGGAAAAAGGAACGCAGTATCAAATTCCGGACACGAACATAGCACCGGCTCCTGTTGGTTATAAAGTCAATATAATGGCTCCGCAGCAGGTTCGTCCTATTGGACTGGGCAGCCGGGTGTTAGAAACTGAAACCGAAACCCGGGTGTACTTTGATATTGTCGATGGCATGGGAGACTCAGTAACCGAGTTTGTTCGTCAGGCGGCATTTGATGTACTGGAAAGACGCGACATTCAATGGGAAAACGTGGGTGATAACCGTTGGCTTACCGAGCAAATGACGGTACAGCAAACCATTGAGGGCGACAGCGGCTTTTTCGGATTTGGCGGAGAGAGCGACAGTGATCTGGAAAGAACTTTCCGCTATGAACTAACTCAGGAAACCGAATCGCATCAGCGCAGCACCGCACTACGAGTCGATGTTAACGACTTTACTCAGGTGATTGGTGGTGAAGAGCAAGAGGTTGCTCCTTTGGTTGTTCGTAATTTGGAAGCTGATTTACTTAATGCGATTATTTCTGAAGTTAACCGGAAACAACAACTGGCTGTAGCTCGTGAAAAAGCGGCCGGTATTGAAACTAGCTTGTCAAAAGCCGCAGAAGGGCATTCAGTTTTCATTGTTGAAGACAATTTTGAGCAAGCATGGCCATTAGTTAATTTGGCTCTTCAGAATATTGGTTTTGAGGTTGAAGATTTAAACCGCGAGACAGGAACCTATTTTGTTGAGTACAGCGAACCCGGCAGCGGCTTCCTGTTCATTGGTGGCGATGACTACGAAGACCTGGGCATAGCCGAAGGTGAGTACGAATTCCGATTACTGGAAGACGGTGAAAATACCTCGGTTACGGTTTACCAGGGTGAGGAAATTGTTTCCGACGAATGGATTAATCAAGTATTTGAAGCCTTTAAAAACGCTGTTAAACAGCAAAGCCAACTTTAACTTAAGCGCGAGTGGAAAGATTCATGGAAAAACGCAGTGAACTGTATCGGGGAAAAGCAAAGACGGTCTATCATACCGACGATCCTAACCGCCTAGTGCTGGAGTTTCGTAATGACACTTCGGCGTTCGACGGCGAGAAGGTCGAGCAGCTTGATGACAAAGGCATGGTGAATAATAAGTTTAACCATTTTATTATGTCGAAGCTGGAAGAAGCGGGTATTCCGACGCAGTTAGATGAGCGTTTGAGCGATACCGAGTCTTTGGTTAAAAAGCTGGATATGATACCGGTAGAATGTGTTGTTCGTAACGTGGCAGCAGGTTCTCTGGTGCGCCGTTTAGGCGTTGAAGAAGGTAAAGAGCTTAACCCTCCGACATTCGAGTTTTTCTTAAAGAACGATGCGCTGCACGACCCTATGGTTAACGAGTATCATATTCAGGCCTTTGGATGGGCAACAGCAGAGCAAATTGAGAAAATGAAAGAACTCACCTTTAAAGTGAACGACGTTTTAAAAGCTTTGTTTGCTGATGCCGGTCTGTTGTTAGTGGATTACAAGCTTGAGTTTGGTGTGTTTGACGGCGAAATTATGCTGGGTGATGAGTTTACTCCAGATGGCTGCCGTCTTTGGGACGCAGAGACTCGCGAGAAACTCGATAAAGACCGCTTTCGCCAGGGCTTAGGTGGTGTTGTTGAAGCCTACCGTGAAGTTGCTAAGCGCCTTGGCGTAACGCTGGATTAATCTTTATTTTTAGTGTCCTGGTCGGAGTCATCTTCAGTTTTAGATGATTTCGTACCAGGCCATTTAAACTTAGCGGTATACTTCAGTACCATGAGATTACTCACGACCACACCTACTACCAGTAATATTATTAGCCACACCAAATAGTTGTCCATCCGTCATCCTCCGTTATCGTATCAATGTACTGATTTTTTATTTGAGCCAGGTTATCCAGAATAATGGGTTTTCCCTCTATGGCTAATGAGTCTATGGTTTCGGCTAGCAGCTCAAGATTCAATTGCTTATGGCATGGCTGTGAAACGGCGCGGAAGCTCAAGTGCCAGGGCTCCTGTGCAACACCGCCCTGATAGCGTGCATAAGGAAAGAAAAAGCCACTTTCATGGGCATGCCGAGTCAGCCATTGCCACAGTTCATGACAGGGGCCGGATTGGTCAATATACTCGCCGGGCACTAATTGCAATTTTAGTTCACTGTCCTGAAAAGGGCGGGGGTCGTAAATATCGAAATCACTTCCCCAGTGGTGACGGCTACTTCCCGGTAACGCAGACCAATGCAAAATTGCGTGCATTTTCTCAACGTCGCTTAAGTTTGATGCATCCAGTAGCTCACCCTCTTTGGAGCGAAGGGGCAGCTTTCCTCGCCATTTTCTATTCCAGATAGACAGTTGCCTGTCCAGTGAGCGGAAACCACTGGCTATGGCCAGTTCAATACCCTCAGCCGCTGCTGCTTTTTGCATGGCGAGATAAGCTTCTGCTGCATCAGGATGCAGTTTATGCCCATCTACTGACGTTAAGTGTGTTTCGCAGGCACCTGTCAGTTCTGTGCTGCTTAACATAAAAGCTTCTCCAGACAGCGGTAATAAACATCACTGAGTTTATCCAAATCACTGACTTTAACGCATTCGTTCACTTTGTGAATGGTAGCATTTACGGGTCCCAGCTCAATGACCTGAGCACCGGTTGGTGCAATAAAGCGCCCGTCGGATGTGCCGCCCGCGGTAGAGAGGGTAGTTGAAAACCCACATTCGTGTTCAATGGCCGCCTGAACGGCTTCAACTAATGCGCCTGATTCAGTTAAAAAAGGCGGTCCGTTAAGCTTCCATTGCAAGTGGTATTTTAGCGAGTGCTTATCGAGAATGGCCTCAACTCGTTGCTTAATTTTCTCGGCTGTGAGTTCTGTCGAGAAGCGGAAGTTAAACTGGGTATTAATACGCCCGGGTATCACATTGCCGGCACCAGTTCCTGCCTGAATGTTAGATACCTGAAACGTGGTTGGCGGAAAACTGGCGTTGCCTTGGTCCCATTCTTCGTTAATTAGCTCGCTGAGGGCTGGTGCAAGATCATGTACCGGGTTTTTTGCTAAATGTGGATAAGCAACGTGACCCTGTATACCCAGTACGGTCAAGTCTCCGGTTAAGCTGCCTCTGCGCCCGTTTTTAACGATGTCCCCCAGGGTATCAGTACTGGATGGCTCCCCGACAATACACCAGTCTATGTTTTCGTTACGCTCCTGCAGTGTTTCAATGACACGTTTGGTGCCATTAATAAAGGGGCCTTCTTCGTCACTGGTTATAAGAAAGCCAATGTCAGTATCCACATTCGGGTAGTCTTTAAGAAACCGCTCCGTCGCGGTTATCATCGCTGCCAGGCTGCCTTTCATATCAGCGGCTCCGCGCCCGTATAGATACCCTTCGTGCGTTGTAGGTTCAAATGGCGGGAACTGCCAATCGTTGATGTCACCGGGCGGAACAACGTCGGTATGGCCGGCAAAGCAAAACAATTTACGGCCTTGCCCGCGTCGCGCCCATAAGTTGGTGGTATCTTCAAATATCATAGACTCAAGGTTGAAACCCTGAGCCGCAAGCCGTTCACCTATGAGTTGCTGACAACCTTCGTCTTCCGGCGTAATGGACGGGCGGGAAATGAGCTCACGGGCAAGCTTTAATGTCTCTGAACTCATAAGTAGCGTTCACTCCAGAGTTTCTCATTAAAACCGCAATGAACAGCCTGGCCGGACTCAACTAACGGACGCTTAAACAATGTTGGTTGTTCGGCAACTAATTCAGCTATGGCGTTGGCGTCTACAACAGATTTTTGCTCATCTGACAGGTTGCGCCAGCTGGTGCTGCGCTTGTTCAATAAAGATTCCGCCGGCAGTTTTTGTAACCAGCCGCTAACGGTTTCTTTTTGTAGTGGTTGCTGGCGAACATCAATAAATTCGTAGGCGACTTCGTTTTTATCTAACCATTTAAGTGATTTTTTAACGGTGTCGCAGTTTTTAATGCCATAAACGCGCAACATAGGTACAGCTCCTGAAGGTGTTAATAAGTAATAAGTGGACTGTCTTTCGCAGTAATAAGCCCCGGGTTTAGCCATTCGGGCGATTCGCTATCGTGCCCGGAATTCAATGAACAAAGCAAAACAGCAAGACGCTGCTGCGAGGGTTTAAGGCTGCGCAGTAATGACTGGTTAATCTTAACCAGAGGATCACCACACTTAACCTCTGTCTGTTCGCGACAAAGCACAGTTAAAGCGTCGTGGTTGCCGAACGCATCGCCGGAACCTATGACTAATTGTAAGGAATAGGTGTCGTTTAAGCGTAACGACAAGTAATCGCCACTACTGCTGATATGGCTCAGTGAGCCATCAGCCGGGGCGTATAGCGTACTGCCGGTCATTTCTATGACAATGCCTTTGCCAAGCAGGCCATGCTGGCATACTGCGGCCGAAGGTTGTGCTGCTATGATGCGACCGGTAACCGGCGCATAAAGAGAAGGAAGCTGACTTGTTGTCACTGCTGACACCATGCGACTGACTAATTCAGGTAGTATAGTGGCAAAGCTAAAGCTCCGGTGCAACTGTATCCACATTAACTGTGGATATCTTTGTGAACTACACGGTTGTAACAGTGTAACTTTATGAAAAATAAAGATAATATTAAAAGTGCGAATATCGTACAATAGCTCAGTAATCGATTATAATTACAGCAGGTTTGTCTAAGAGGTCACCATGAGTCGTTCATTTTTTGCGGTTTTAAGAGATGGAAAGAGGTATGCCGATAAATGGCCTCATCATTCAGTTGTTGCCGCTATGGCAGAGTCGCGAATTATCCCTATAACTCGCAAAGCCATTAGCTGGACTCCGGGAATAGCAGTACTCAATGCTGCGCTGACCTGGCAGTTTATGCCGCAGGAGCAGTTAGCCCCGGGGCTGATGTTGTCACTTATTATGTTGAGCTTACCCTTGCAGGGTTTGTACTGGCTCGGCTGGCGTTCCAGACAACCTTTAAAGCCAATGTTACGGAACTGGTATAAAGAGCTGAGAGATAAGCTGAGAAAGCAGGGCGTTGAGTGTCAGCCACAGGGTGAGAAAGGCCCTGAATACATGGATTTGGCGATTATTTTGCGTAAAGCACTGGAAACATTGCCGCCGGAAGAGCACTAAGGCCAACCGACGGCAAAATGACTATCAGTCTTTAAATGTAGACCAGACGGGGGCATGATCCGAAGGTTTTTCTATGCCTCTGAGCTCATAGTCTATACCGCTGTCTTCGCATTGCTTGGCGAGAGCTTTAGTGGCAAGGATAAGGTCGATGCGTAAACCTCTGTTGTCATCAAAGCCACGTGAGCGGTAATCAAACCAGCTGAACTGGTTATCCACATCCGGGTTTAGCTGACGATAAGTGTCAGTAAAACCCCAGTCCATTAATCTTTGTATCCATTCCCGTTCTTCCGGAAGGAAGCTGCATTTCCCGGTTTTAAGCCAGCGTTTGGCGTTGTTTTCGCCAATACCAATATCTAAATCGATACGGGATATATTTACATCGCCCATAACAATCACTGGCTGTTCCGGCGAAAGATCGTTATCCAGATAGCTCATTAAGTCCTGATAAAACTTTTCTTTAGCTGGAAATTTCGTAGGGTGGTCACGACTTTCGCCCTGCGGGAAGTAGCCATTTAGAATACGTACATGGCCACCATCTGCCAGTGGATAATCACCCATTATCATGCGGCGCTGTGCTTCATCATCGTCAGTAGGGAAGCCAAACTGCGGGTTTTCCAGTGGCTTTTTACTGAGCATGGCCACGCCGTAATGACCTTTCTGGCCGTGGTAAATAACGTGATAACCCATGGCTTCCACGTCTTTTAGCGGAAACTGGTCGTCGTGCACTTTGGTTTCCTGCAGACCGATAACATCGGGCTGATGTTTATCAATTACTGCCTGTAACTGATGCAGTCGCGCTCGTATACCATTGATATTGAATGAAATGATTTTCATGGAATGTCCTGTAAATAAGCTTCTTTATGAGCTTAGGATAACACAGCAAAGCGTAAACTTGGGATGCGAAAACGACAGAAAATTCGTATACTCGGACGATGCTTTTCAGAGGGGTACTAGCGTGCAGAATGTGTTGAATAATTTGGGCATGATGATCCGCCCACATTTTTATGAACTGGCTATGGCTATCATTGCCACACTATTGGTGATTTATGGCGCAGAAGTGAACCGCATGGTGCAAAGGCAAGTGGCGCACTGGCATTTTGTATTCAGGACTTTGGTCTTCATCGTGGTTTGTGCATTTGGTTACGGTTGGCTGACCGTCTGGTTTACGCCAGTTTTAGCCGGCTGGTTAAGCCTTATTCCTTTGCACTTGCTGGCAGTCAGTACCATTGGAATATTGTTTTTCTTAGGTTTTCTCGCAGAAAGAAAACGGCAACTGTAAAACAGGGAAGTTGTATGACGGATTGGATTAACATAAAAGCAGGCTCGTCGGCTTATCAACATATTCAGGAGCAGGGACTGAAAGCCGATGATATCGGTTTGCTGCTAGGTGCTTCAGGCGGGCCGAAGTGGTTTGTGCTTCAGGGGCTTGATAAATGGATGTTCGGTGAATTCTTTAAAGACAAGAAAGCGCCGCTGAATACCCTGGGGACTTCCGCAGGTGCCTGGCGTTTCGCAGCATTGGGGCAGCAAGACCCTGTTGCCGCCAGTGATTTATTTTGTCGTTTATACAGAACCCAGACTTACAGCGCGAAACCCGACCGGAATGAAATTACCAGTGAAGCTAAAGCCTTGCTGGCCAAGTACGTTCCTGATCAGGCGGTAACAGAAATACTGGGACAGTCGGCGGTTCGACATCATTTTATTGTTGCACGTTGCCGGGGCTGGACAGCAGCTGAAACGAAAAAGCAGATGCTGGGATTGTTAAGTTCGGCTTTTGCTAACAGTATGAACCGTCGCTGGCTGGGCCGGTTTTATGAGCGCGTTATCTTTCATCATCCACAGTCCGACTTAAGCTTTGCAAAAGGCTGGAACGACTTACCGACACATCATGTTGAATTAACTCAAAATAACTTTCAGCAGGCGTTACTGGCGACTGGTTCAATTCCTTTAGTACTGGATGGCGTGGTTGATATTCCCGGAGCACCTAAAGGCATTTATCGTGATGGCGGTGTTACCGACTATCACTTTGACCTGGACTTCTCTGACGTGAATGGCTTGGTGCTTTACCCTCACTTTCATAAAGAAGCGATTCCGGGCTGGTTTGACAAGCGTTTGAGTTGGCGCAGAACTACCGGTAAGAAATGGCCAGGCGTGGTATTTATTACGCCGTCGGAAGACTTTATTCAATCACTGCCTTACGGGAAAATTCCTGATCGCACTGACTTCGCCAAGCTGGACGCTGCGACTCGTATTGATTACTGGGAAAAAGCGGTGGATGCAGGAAAACGTATGGCGGATCAGCTTCAGGATTGGGTTGCTACAGGAAAAATAAGAGAAAAAACAAAGCTGTGGTTACCTTAAACTACAAACCATGAACATCGAAACTGGCATCACAAATTTGTTCAAAGCGCTCGGCGGCAAGCTGACGGGCGCTGTTTAATTGCCTTGCCGTAAGCTGGTGTAGAAAACCATCAATGATTTTAGCCGCTTCGCTTTCACCGGCGCGATCCGCTAGCGTTAGCCAGCAACAAGCGTGAAATATACTTTCTGGTAAATCCTTGCCTTGCAAAAACATTTGTCCTAAATACAACATGGCCTTGCTGTGGCCAAATAACGCGGCGCGCCGAAAGTGCTTGGCGGCTTCAAACCCTTGCCCGGTTTTAAGTAAGTCTGCGGCTCGCACATAATGATGTTTTGCAAAACGTTGCCAGTATTCAGGCCCCCGGATAGTTGGCTTCTGTCGACCAGGCAAACGGGTTTGCGCCAACTCTATGAGTTGATCAACTTGTGTCAGTAGAGCTGTTTGCCATTCATTGACGTTTGCCTGGGTCATCCGGATGTCGTTGTTTTTATGTTATTGTTTTTGCCAGTGTACACCAAGTTGCTACTGCGGCAAACTGGTTGCAAGAAAGCCTTTAAAGTGAGTCCGAATAAATGCCAACACGTATTTCCAATGAAAACCTCGCAGCTCTGCTGAATGTGGGAAGTCATTTAAGTCTGTTTATTTGGGAGGATGCTCCGGGGTGGCCAGTACGTTTTGTTTCAGACAACATACAAGACCTTTTAGGCTATAAAAAAACGCGCTTAGAAAGCCATGAAATTCAGTACCGGGATCTCATTAATCAGGACGATTTGCCCCGTGTCATGAAGGAGGTCAATTCACTTCTTAGCAAGGAATCCGGATCTTCATTGACTCATCAGGATTATCGGGTAAAGCATGCTAAAGGACACGATGTATGGGTATCTGATACAACGGTACTATTACGATACGAAGATGGTAAGAACCATCTTTATGGTTACTTGATTGATGTGACTGAACGTAAACAGTTGCAAATTGCGCTCGAGATGGAGCGCAATCGATTACAGCTTATTTTAGATGCGACCCGTTTAGGTACCTGGGAATGGAACCCGCAAACCGGCGTTACCATTTTTAACCAACGCTGGGCTAGTATGTTTGGCTGGGACGTCTGCGAGTTGGAAACGAATGTAGAAAGCTGGTCTAGTCGTTTGCACCCTGAAGATTACGACGACGTATGGCAGGCGATTAAGAATCACCTGGACGGAGTGACTCCTTTCTATGAAAGCCTTCATCGCATAAGGCATCGTGACGGTCATTGGGTTTATGTACTGGACAGAGGAAAGATTATAGAGCGGGACAACCAAGGCCGGGCCATTCGCTACACCGGAACGGTTACCGATGTCACAGAACAGAAAAAAGCCGAGTTGAATGCGTTAAAAGCCGCTCATGCAAAAAATGTGTTTCTGGCGAATATGTCACACGAAATCCGAACCCCTCTACACGGTATACTGGGTATCGCCTCTGTGTTGGAGTCAACAGACCTCAATCCATATCAGCAGCAATTACTGGGTACAATAAAGAACAGCGGCGACTATCTGCTGACAACGTTGAATGATGTGCTCGATTTAACCCAGGCCGAAGAAGGGCAGCTAAAAGTCAAAAGAGGTGTTCACTCGCCGGCAAAAGTGTTGGGCCATGTTATTCAGCTGTTTGAACAGCCTGTAAAAGATAAAGGTCTGGAATTTATTATCGATATTGATGCTGATATCCCGGAGCGAACATTAATGGATCGGGCTCGTATTGCCCAGGTGATCAGTAATTTAGTCAGTAACGCTTTAAAGTTTACCGAGCGAGGCTCTATAGCGATTAAAGCAAACTGGGAAGTTGATAGCGAAAAACAAAGCGAAGGCGACCTTATCGTAAAAGTACAGGATACCGGAGTTGGTATTTATGATACTCAGCGTATTTGGCAACTTTTTGAGCAAGAGCAGGATGGGTTAAACCGTCCGGAAGGCGGCAGCGGACTGGGGCTTGCCATAGTACGTAACCTGGTGCAGTTATTAAGCGGTACTATTCAGGTGGATAGCGAACCTGAACAGGGTTCCTGCTTCACGCTTTGCATACCAATGAGCGTTCAGTCTGAAAGCGTACACCAACCGGAGCAAAATGTTCTGCCTAAGCTATCGAAAAAACAGGTTCTGGTCGTTGATGATAATAAAATCAACCAATTGATAATAAAAGAAATGCTGCTGTCTCTTAACCAATATGTTGATTTGGTAAGTGATGCCCATAATGCATTAAAAATGATGCAGGCCAGAGACTACGACGTACTCTTTATGGATCTTCATATGCCGCATATGGATGGTATGGAGGCAACTAGGGCGCTGCGGGATATGCACATTCACCAACCTTATGTGATTGCGCTTACCGCGGACGCTTACCCTGAGACACGCACTCAGGCGTTGCGTTCCGGCATGGACGATTACGTGACAAAACCTTTTGTCAAAGCCGATATAGCCAGAGTGCTTGAGCGTTTTGATATGCTGTTATCCAGAAAGCCCACTGATTAGCACCGCCAGAGTGTCTGTTGTACCATAGGCTCAGTTTTAAGCTTAATGTAAGGGATATGGAATGGATTTTAGCAGTAGCTCTCAGTATGTCGTGTCGCAAGAACTGGCGACAGCCGTTAACGCCGCCGTAACACTGGAGAAACCTTTATTACTAAAAGGTGAGCCGGGCACGGGTAAAACTCGTCTTGCCGAGGAACTGGCAAATGCTTTAGATACCGAGTTGCTGCAATGGTCAATTAAATCCACTACGAAAGCGCAGCAGGGTTTGTATGAGTACGATGCAGTCTCTCGTTTACGTGATAGTCAGCTGGGCAGTGAAAAAGTACACGATATTAGTAATTACATTCGGCCCGGTAAATTGTGGCAGGCGTTTACCGCGGAAAAACGTCCTGTTCTGCTCATTGATGAAATTGATAAAGCGGATGTTGAGTTTCCGAATGACTTATTGCACGAGCTGGATCAAATGGCGTTTCACGTTTATGAAACCGGTGAGCAGATTAAAGCCGAGCAGCGTCCCATTGTGCTGATTACCTCGAACAATGAAAAAGCCTTGCCCGATGCGTTTTTACGCCGCTGCTTTTTCCACTACATTCAGTTTCCTGACAGCGACACATTAAAAGCCATTGTCGATGTACACTTCCCTGATTTACATCGTGATTTACTGGATACCGCGCTAGCGTTGTTTTTTGAGTTGAGAGATGTGCCCGGGCTGAAGAAAAAACCATCGACATCGGAGTTACTGGACTGGTTACGCTTGTTATTGGTCGAAGATATTGATGCCAATGAATTGCGTAAAAGCCGTGAACAGGGCGGTTTGCTGCCTTTATCAGGTGCTTTACTCAAGCACGAACAAGATGTGGAGCGCTTAGCTGAATACGCTCGCATTCAACGGCGCTAGTTTTCGCATTATGTTTATAGATTTTTTTCAAACCCTGCGACGGCATGGGCTAAAAACCAGTATTACCGAATGGCTGGATTTACTTAGTGCCATGAAAGCCAACTTAGCGTTTGCCGATGTCGAGCAATTTTATTATTTATCGCGGCTTATTCTGGTAAAAGATGAGTCCCAGTATGACAAGTTCGACCGTGCCTTCAGCGAATATGTGGATAAAGTTGCTAAAGTTGATGTGACTGAGAAAATTCCGCATGACTGGTTAGAGAATGCTTTGAAGCGCAACTTGAGCGATGAAGAAAAAAGCAAAGTTCAGCAGTTGGGCAGTCTGGATGAGCTCATGAAAACTTTTCAGGAGCGCTTAAAAGAACAGCAAAAGCGTCATCAGGGGGGCTCGAAGTGGATAGGCACAGGTGGAACTTCGCCTTTTGGAGCGTATGGTTATCACCCCGGTGGTATCCGCATTGGGCAGGACGGTAACCGTAATCGCAGTGCGGCGAAAGTATGGGACAAGCGCGAATTCCGTGATCTGGATGACAATGCCCGGCTTGAGCAGCGCGGTTTTCAGGTGGCGCTCAGAAAGCTACGTCAGTTCGCCCGCACCGGTGCCGCGACTGAACTTGATTTAAACAGCACCATTGAAGCCACTTCAAAAAAAGGTGGTCTACTTGATTTGAAGTGGCAGTCCGAGCGTCATAATGCGGTTAAAATTATTCTACTGTTAGACGTTGGCGGTTCAATGGACGACTATGTTTACCAGTGCGAGCAATTGTTCACCGCGTTAAAAAACGAGTTCAAGCATCTGGAGTTGTTTTACTTTCATAACTGCGTATATGAAGGCGTGTGGCGGGAGAATTCACGCCGGCGCGAGGAGCAAATTCCGACTAAACAGTTAATCCAGACTTACGGCGAGGACTATAAGCTGTTGTTTGTCGGCGATGCTACTATGGGGCCGTACGAGATAGCGTATCCGGGGGGCAGTGTAGAACACTGGAATGAAGAGCCCGGCGAAGCCTGGATGAACCGTTTAACCCGTCACTTTGACAAAGTGGCCTGGCTTAACCCGCAGCCAGAAAAACATTGGCGTTATTATATGTCGGTTAGAATGATACATGACTTAGTGGATGGAAGAATGTACCCATTGACTCTCGAAGGGCTTGAAAGGGCGATGAGTGGATTGCGATGACACCTTTACTGCCCGCGTGCCCGGACAATCAGTTTCAATTGCTGGAAAATGCTCACCGGGCGTTGATTGAACGGGTGAGGTTAATACGTCAGGCCAGGCATCATATTGCGTTACAATACTATTTGTGGCGCCCCGACAGCAGTGGCCTTACCCTGCTTAAGGAATTACTGGATGCCGTCGAGCGTGGCGTGCGGGTCGACCTTCTGCTGGATGATTTGCACAGCAAACCTTTAGAACCTTTATTGCGAGATTTATCCTCCCGCGCTAATTTCAATATTAGGCTTTTTAATCCTTTTAAGCACAGACGCTGGCGCTGGCTAAACTGGTTAACCGACTTTAAGCGCATGAATCGACGAATGCATAATAAATCGATGCTGGTCGATGCGGAAGTGGGGATTGTCGGTGGGCGAAATGTTGGTAATGAGTATTTTGGTACACATGCCGGACAACTGTTTTCCGATCTTGATGTAATAGCGAAAGGCAAAATCGTTAAGACGTTACTTGATGACTGGCGGCAATACTGGAACTGCACTTTATCGGTTGCGGTTAACGCAATAAGCTCGTCGGATAAACCGAGATTGTTTAACGATATTTGGAAAGGTTATCAAAAACAACCGGAACTTCGAGATTTACACCAGTTTGTTCTTTCTGACGAACACTTGACAGACACTCCCCAGAGCGACGCTGAAACCTGGTATCAGGCAACCGCAACGGTTGTCAGTGATGATCCTTTAAAGGCTCTGCCTGATAGTAAGCCGAGCCGGTTGGTGACGCAGCAGTTAACGCAAACTCTTGGCTTGGCAAAGCAATCTATTGTTTTGGTTTCTCCTTATTTTGTGCCGACGCCTACAGGTGTTAAAGAGCTGGAGAATTTGTCGGAGCAGGGAGTAAAAGTTCGCGTGCTGACTAATTCACTGGCAGTGACAGATGTCCCGGCCGTACATGCGGGCTACCAGCGACACCGACGAAGGCTGTTGTTGTCAGGTGTAAAACTGTTTGAGCTGAAACGAACCGAGGAAAAGCCTTTACGTAAAGATGTGCGTCCTTATTTCAGACGCTCGGCGTCTAGCCTGCATGCTAAAACCGTGACAGTGGACAGTGAGAAAGTCTTTGTTGGATCATTTAATTTTGACCCGCGTTCTGCGCAAATTAACACAGAGTCGGGGCTTTTAATTGAGTCAGCGGAGATGGCGGAGAGAATTAACGCGATGTTTGAGCACGAACTACCGCTGCGATCGTATGAGGCTCGACTCAACCGTTTTTATAAACTGTATTGGCTGGATAAAAGTAAAATACCGGCGTTACGGCTCTACAAAGAGCCGGGAGCCGGTATTTGGCGACGGTTGGCGGTTTGGTTAACCGCCAGGTTGCCGGTTGATCATTTGTTGTAGATCTTCAACTCATTATAAGCGATTCAGTGGAACCTTCAGATAAACAGTGCCGTTATCTTCTGCCGGTGGAAGCTGTCCGGCGCGAATGTTTACCTGAATTGACGGGATAATGAGTCGGGGCATATTTAGCGTCGCGTCACGTTCTTCACGCCATTTCACAAACTGTTCTTCAGTGGCTTTGCCGCCGACATGAATGTTATTTTGCTTTTGATCCGCTATCGACGTTTTACATTGATGCTGACGTTCTTCCGGCGGGTAGTCGTGGCAAATATACACTTCGGTGGTGTCTTCCAGTTCAAATAATTTCTGAATAGAACGATAGAGGGTATTAGCACTGCCACCCGGAAAATCACATCGGGCAGTGCCAACATCGGGGTTAAAAAGTGTGTCGCCGACAAACACTTTGTTTTCATTAATTACGTAGGCGATATCTGCGGGTGTGTGTCCCGGTGTATGTATCACCCGAATTGTCATTGACCCAAGGTGAAAGGTTTCACCGTCTTGCAGAAGTTTGTCAAAATGCTCGCCGTTAGGGAGAAACTCTTTATCCAGGTTATAAACCTGCTTAAACGTTTTCTGTACTTCTGTAATGTGTTCACCAATAGCAATAGGTGCCTGAAGATGTTCTTTTAAATAAGGCGCCGAGCTTAAGTGATCAGCATGAGCGTGAGTTTCTAATAACCAAGCAACATTAAGCTTATTGTTTTTTACAAACTCGATAATACGGTTAGCACCTTCGGTATAGGTTTTCCCGGAGGCATAGTCAAAGTCGAGTACTGGATCAATAACAATGGCGTCTTTACTTTCTGAATCGTAAACTACATAGCTGAAAGTTTCGCTGTCGTTATCTAAAAACGCCTTAACCTGAATTTTCTCTACTTCTTCACTCATGGTTTTGACTCCACACGGTTGCGGCCTTCACTCTTGGCCTGGTACAGAGCTTTATCTGCAGCAACTAGTAAACTTGAATGGTCAGCATAGTCGTAGCTGCTGGCTACGCCAATACTAACGGTAATCTTCATATCTTCAACCAAGTCATCAAAGAGGGTTGTAGCAATGCGTTCGCGCATTCTCTCACTGGCTTCTCTGGCAATTTCCAGTTCAGAGTTGGTAATGAGAACCGCAAATTCTTCGCCACCCCAGCGGGCAACGTAGTCTATGTCGCGTATTTCATCATTTAAAATTTCGGCCAGACGAATAAGCACTTTATCACCGATAGTATGCAAATAGCGGTCATTAACCTCTTTAAAATAATCGACATCAATAATAACCAGGCTTAAATAGGTTCCGTCGCGGCGACAACGATTAAGTTCATGCTGCAACCGCTCATCAAAGGCTCGGCGGTTCCCCAGGTTAGTTAAGGGATCTTGTCGAGCCATGGTTTCCAGGTCGGCGGTTTTCTCTTTGACCATTTGTTCGAGTTGCAAACGGGTTCTGTTGTATTGATTAAGGCGCGCTCGAACGACAACCAGAACCAGCAGGGCAGTGATTAAAGAGGCAATAATCCAGAACCAGGGTTGCATCCAAAAATGAGCGGACTGCCGAAATGAAAAATAGTCGGGCTGACTCCACTGGCCTCCGGGGTATCTTGCCCTTACCTGAAAAACATAGTCTTTGGCCGGCAAAGTCGTGTATTCAACTGAATTGAATGAGTTTTTATCGACCCAGTCTTCGTCAAAACCTTCTAAGCGTACCTGATAATCAATGTGTTCAGCCATAAGGTAACCGGGAGCAACAAACTCAAATACAATACGATCAGTATCTGCGCTCAACTCTTCGCCAAAAATGACCGGTTCATTGTCTGCTTTTACCGATTCAATATTGACTTCCGGAGGGAGGTTACCAATTTCGGTGATGGTATTTGGATCGACGACCGAAATACCTTTGCTTGTCGCCAGCCAGATGCGTCCATCGGAACTTTCGAGAATTGAAGGGCCGCCCGTATTAATTTGAGCACTTTCAAGACCATCAACTTCGGTATAGCGCTGAAAGTCGAGCGTGTCTGCTTGCCCGTTTAAAACCTCTGTAAATGAGTCGTGTTCCACCATGATAGGCCCCCGGCTTGAACCAAGCCAAAGGTTCCCATCGCCGTCAAAAGCAACGGACATAAAATTATCGAAAGGAAGCCCTGTGTCACGATTAAAAATTTGCCAACTATTCTTATTGATATTGTGAACAATAAGTCCACGGTCGGTTGCAAGCCAGAGGTAGTCGCCCCGTTCCGTAATATGAAAAGCGAGTTGCGCATTATTAAGGTGAGTTAAGTCAATGGGGGTTATTTGATAATTAAAACCCTCTTCTTTGGCGACAATTTCTATTTGAGCGACACCGGCGCCGGAGCTGACCCAAAGTTTTTCGTTCTTATCCAAATACAGTGCCATGACAAAGTCATTAGACAGTACATCTTCTAAAGGGATATGCTGCGATACCCAAGTGCTTTGCGTATTTTGATACAAATGGGTGACGCCATTTGGTGTGGCTAGAAAAATTCCGAGTTGCTCATCGACTGCAATTTGCCGCACTTCATTTGATTGGAGCAAGCCATCACTAGTGAAATGTCTGGTAATGTTTTCCCCATCCCAGATATAAAGACCGTCGGTGTAACTGCCAATGTAGAGTTTTTGCTCATCGTCATAAGCCAGAGACAATACGGACAAATTGCTTAATAGGGTGTCTGCAGCCAGCGGAGAGATATCGAATTCATCAATAACAGATACTCCAACACTGGAGCCTACAATAATTGCGCCATCCTTATTTTCAGCTATTGCTCTGACGTAGTCTCCTGTAAGGCCATTTTTAGTCGTATAAGAGGCAAATAAGGAGTCTCTGAACTGCACTAGACCGCCGTGTGTTGCTACCCAAAAGCTGCCTTCTTTGTCTTGAATAATGTCGAGTACGTGGTTATTAGGTAAGCCCTGTTTAGTGCTAAGTCTTTCGATACCCGATTGATTTATTCTTAGCAGTCCATCCTGATAGGTTCCTAACCAAATTTGGTCGTCGGCAGTCTGGAAAATAGTGCTTATTCTGCTGTCAATTTCAGGTTTAAAAGGTTCAAACTCGGTATCATTAACCTGTTTATAAAGGCCTTTCTCTGTACCGACGAGTAAACGGTTATCGTTTAGCTCGAATAAAGTGATGATAACGTCCTCTGGAATCGTTGTTATATCGATAAACCTCGATTTACCCGCCTTTTTAACCTGCAAACCTTTATTCGTTGCGGCCCATAGGTTTCCATCGGAATCAACAAAAGAGTCAAAAATGAACATAGAATCTAAACCATGTTCGGTGGTGAACTGAGCAATACGTTCATTATTTTTATAAACAAGTATGCCAAGCGTTGAGGTGGAGACCCAGAGATTACAGTTTCTATCAATGGCTAAATCGTTGACAAAAGGAGGAGCTGACTGAAGCGTTTGCCAGTGGCCATCATAAAAACGGGCAATACCGCCGCGGTTACCGGCAACATAAACGCTGCCATCGCAAGGGCTATAGGCTAAGGTGTACATACCTATATCGGGTAATCCGGTCTCGCGTAAATTATCATAGATGTCAAAACGACGGCCGTTAAAGCGGGTCGGCCCCTGCCAGGTAGCAAACCATAAATAGCCTTTATCATCTTGAATAATTTCGTTGATAGAGTTGTGAGGCAAACCATCGCGGGTTTCCCAGTGTCGAATCAAATAGTCGCTCAG
Source organism: Idiomarina sp. ST20R2A10 (assembly GCF_051842345.1). Taxonomy (NCBI): domain Bacteria; kingdom Pseudomonadati; phylum Pseudomonadota; class Gammaproteobacteria; order Alteromonadales; family Idiomarinaceae; genus Idiomarina; species Idiomarina sp. ST20R2A10. Next base: position 187,244 of record NZ_JBNIEY010000001.1, read on the forward strand.
TGGACGTATTTCATTTTCTGCACTATTTTCATCAACAAAAGCTGCCGCCACTGATACCTTCAGAGACAGAAACAGGGTAACCAGCAGTAAGGAAAATTGATACTTCATAGGTCTTCAATTATTGAACAGCATTTTTGAATGGTATGTTGTCCCTGACTGGGTTGCAATAACTCAAAAGGACTACAATCTAAAAAATGAATTGATGAGTACATTAGTGTGATAAATCAAATGAAAGGAGCAACAAATGACCAAAGCCTATGCCGCACAATCGGAAACTTCTGAGTTAGCGCCTCACCCAATAGAACGTCGTGAGTTGCGTAGCGACGATGTTGCTATTGATATCACTTACTGTGGCGTATGCCATACCGATATTCATTATGCAGAGAACGACTGGGGTGGAACCATTTACCCGGTTGTGCCGGGGCACGAGATTATCGGCAAAGTCACGGCTGTCGGTGACAACGTGAAGGGGTTTAAAGTAGGAGACTCGGTTGGGGTTGGTTGCATGGTTGACTCTTGTCGCGAGTGCTCTTCATGTGAGCAGGGGCTGGAGCAGTACTGTCTGAATGGAATGGTTCCAACCTACAACGGTGAAGATCTACATGATAAAAGCGTAACTTACGGCGGCTACTCAGAAAAAATAGTGGTCAGTGACCGTTTTGTTGTGCGAGTGCCGGAAAAACTCGATCCGGCAAAAGCGGCACCGTTATTGTGTGCGGGCATTACCACTTACTCTCCACTGCGTCACTTTGGTGTAAAAGAAGGGCATAAAGTGGGCGTTATTGGCATGGGTGGCCTGGGTCACATGGGCGTCAAGTTCGCCAAAGCCATGGGTGCCGAAGTCACTATCTTCACCCGTTCGGAAAGCAAAGTTGCTGAAGCAAAACGGCAGGGCGCAGACAATGTCATCATCTCAACCGACGATGAGCAAATGGAAGCGGCCGCTGAGACTTTTGATTTCTTGTTGGATACCGTACCGGTGCAACATGATTTAAACCCTTATATTAACTGTCTTAAAGTTGATGGCACTCATATTCTGGTCGGTTTACTGGAACCTGTAGACCCAGCGTTGCAAGCAGGAGCTCTGGTCATGAAACGCCGGGTGTTGGCAGGATCTTTAATTGGCGGTATTCCTGAAACTCAGGAAATGCTGGATTTTTGTGCGGAGCACAACATTCACTGTGACGTGGAAATGCTTGATATCCAGAATATTAATGAAGCCTTTGTGCGGATGAAAAAAGGTGATGTTAAATACCGTTTCGTTATTGATATGGACACGTTAAAACAGTCTTAAATCGCAAATGAATTGACCACGCTTTATTGGGCGTGGTCTAATTCAGGCCGAGAAGAGGTGCGTACATCAGGGACTTTTGAGCTTAGGCCGCCAAAGCCAGAGTTAAGTCGAAAGAGAGGGGATGTGACGCCGAGGTAATATTGTCATTTTGGCGCAATGTTGCCGGTTGCAGGGTTTGAACACCCGCAACTGTCACCTTTAAGGTGGAGAGCTTCTGGTGTTTGCATCCCCTTTAGTGGCTAAATCCAGCTACTGTTATTTTTTTTCTGCAAAGCCTAAGTTCTCCGAACACTTTTGTTGTCTTGTTCGGGAGAAAACTGTGACTTTTACCGTTGCAAAGTTCGGAGGTACAAGTGTCGCTGATTACGCTTCAATGCTCCGTTGTGCTGAAATTATTCAAAGTAATTCATCTATCCGTCTGGTAGTTGTTAGTGCCTGTGCGGGGGTGACTAATCGATTAGTCGCGATAGCAGACCTGCAGGGAAGGCAGATAGAAAAGCTATTAAATGAGATATACGAGATTCATTTCGCTATTCAGAAAAGGCTCAAAAATGCCAGCCAGGTGCAAAAATCATTAGAGCAACTGCACCATAAACTCGCGCTTCATTGCCAAAAAATTACAGAAGACCAAGCTTCATGGCGAGATGAGTTGCTGAGCTTCGGTGAACGATGCTCCAGTCTGCTATTTTCCTCATTACTTGTTGAGCAGGGGCTGTGTTCCAGTACTCTTGATGCCCGGCAGCTACTTAAAACCAACAGTGATTTTGGTCGTGCTCAGCCAGATGAAGTGACTACAAAATCTCATTGTCTGGAGCAGAAACAAAAGCTTGAGTCCGGATGTGTGCGGGTAACTCAGGGATTTATTGGTTCTGATGAAAATAACCAGACAACGACTCTGGGCCGCGGTGGAAGTGACTACAGTGCGGCGCTTTTAGCGGCAGGCTTTAATGCAACGGATTTACAAATTTGGACCGATGTTGCGGGCATTTATACTACCGATCCCCGAATCTGCCCCAGTGCACGTGCTATAGCGGAAATGAGCTTTTCTGAAGCAGCGGAGCTGGCCACCTTTGGGGCAAAAATATTGCACCCATCAAGCCTGGCTCCGGCAATAAAAAACGACATTCGCGTATTTATCGGTAACAGTCAGGATGCGCTTTCTGGTGGGACCTATATTTCTGCCAGTCCGACAAGCCGGCCCGATGTTCGCGCTATTGCGCTGCGCCGTGACCAGACTTTAGTGACTGTTCATAGCCTGAATATGTTGCATGCAAGCGGCTTCCTCGCAAGGCTTTTTGAAATACTGGCTCGGTATAACGTGAGTGTTGATTTGGTTACCACCTCAGAAGTTAGCATTGCGTTAACTCTGGATGAAGGCGGCAGTGCAGCGAATGGGCAGGCTTTATTACCGGCAGCAGCCCTGGAAGAACTGGAGCAATTTTGTCGGGTTGAAGTGGAAACAGGTCTATCTCTTGTTGCTATTATTGGTAACGGTATTGGGCGAGATGCACACATTAGTCAGCTGACTTTTAACACCGTTAATGATTATGCGGTGAGGCTAATATGTCAGGGAGCCAGCGAACATAACTTATGCTTTCTTGTCGCAGACAATGAAGGCGAGAATGTGATTCGCACTTTGCACGACAGAATATTGCGTTAATAATGTGTAAATAATTGTCTATTTATTGTAAATATAAACTACAGTTAAAGAGATTCTGGCAACCAAATTCAGGTGACTATTATGAAACAACTGACATCGAAAACTCTGGCAATTACATCGGCTCTTTCCGTCGCTTCAGCAATGAGTATAGGGGCTGCTCAGGCAAATCCCTTTGAAGCCACCGAACTGTCGTCTGGCTACGAAATGTCTCAACCACAGGAAATGAAGTGCGGCGAAGGCAAATGTGGCGAGGAGAAGAAAGAAAAATCTGAAGAGATGAAAGATAAAAGAGATATGAAAGACAAAGCTAAGGAAGGCAAGTGTGGAGAAGGCAAATGCGGCGAAGGAAAGCGTGGTGACGAAATGAAACATGAAAAGTCTGAGAAAAAAGGTGAAAAGTCAGAAGAAGGTAAATGTGGCGCCTAATCGCTTAATGTTACTTTCGTTCTAAGGACGAAACTGACTATAATGCTCGCTTTCTATTTGAGCAGAATGAAGGCGAGCTTTTTTAATGGATTTCTTACAATCGATCATCCTGGGTATTATCCAGGGAATAACCGAATTTCTTCCAATATCCAGCTCTGCTCACTTAATTTTAATGCCTATACTTACCGGCTGGGACGATCAGGGTGTCGGCTTTGATCTTGCGGTTCACGTCGGTACTTTACTCGCCGTAATTCTGTATTTTCGCAAAGATGTCAGTGAACTCTTTGTCGACGGGCTTCGTTCGATTGTTGCACGCCAGCATGTTGGACAAAGCCGATTGGGCTGGGCCGTTGTTGTCGGAACTATACCTGCCTGCATTGCCGGAATACTGTTGCTGGATTACATAGATACTGCGCTAAGGGCTGTAGGAGTTATCATAACCACTACGGTTGTGTTTGCTCTACTTTTGGCCGTTGCAGATAGATTCGCCCGGGGCAGCAGAACTTTGCAGGATATTGGTTTCAAAGACGCTATTATTGTTGGTCTTGCTCAGGCTGTAGCGCTTATTCCGGGAACCTCTCGCTCTGGAGCAACCATAACCGCAGGGTTGTTTTTAGGTCTAAATCGGGAATCAGCTTCAAAGTTTTCATTTTTTATGGCCATTCCAATTACGGCGGCGGCGGCTTTGGTAAAGTTATTAACCATAGCTTCAGAGTCTATAGCCGTAGATTGGTTAGGTTTTTTAGTTGGCGGTATTGTGTCTTTTTTAACCGCGATTACGGCTATTCACTTTTTCCTTAAGTGGCTTAATGCGTTTGGTATGTGGCCTTATGTTATCTACCGGCTGGTGCTGGCGGTTGTGTTGTATTTTCTATTTTTCTGAGTCGATAATTTATGTACGAAAACCTCAAAAAGCAGTTATTTCGGCTTAAAAGCAACAAAACATTTGAAGCGTTAGTGGTCGCCGTAATCATTATATCGGCGTTGGAAATTGGAGCAAAAACCTACGAATTACCGGCTTTTGCTAATAGCCTGACGTACGGTTTAGATCTCTTTATCACGCTGTTCTTCTTAATTGAGATTAGCATTCGCTTCATCGCTGAAGACAATAAGAAAGCGTTTTTCAAAGACGGTTGGAATGTGTTTGATACTCTGGTTGTAATCATGAGTCTCATACCTATAAATGATTCTGAACTGGCTCTGCTGGCGCGATTGGTTCGGATATTCCGGGTACTGAGGATGATATCAATTATTCCGGAGCTGCGAACCTTAATAAACTCCTTGCTCAAAGCGCTTCCGCAGATGGGATATGTCGTCCTGCTGATGTTTATTATCTTTTATATCTATGCGGCTGTTGGCAGTTACTTATTCGCCGATATCAATCCGTTCTTATGGGACAACATCGCCACTTCAATGCTCACGCTGTTCAGGGTGATGACTTTTGAGGACTGGACAGACATTCAGTACGAAACCATGGAAGTGTACGGCTGGAGCTGGATTTACTATATGACCTTTATTTTCCTGACCGCTTTTGCGTTCTTGAATATGGTTATTGGTATTGTGATTAACGTCATGGATAAAGAGAGCCGGAAAATTGAACTTACTGAGGACGGCTTGGGTGAGGGCTTCGTGGACAAAGAACCTACTATAAGCGATCTGCAACAGGAAATTCGCGAATTGAAACAACTGATCGTGGCTCAGCAAGATGTCGAAAGAAAGTAAAAGCTTATACAGCGCAAAACTTCTTATTAACGATATTCCTGTTACGGTTAAAAGTAAGCGCATAAAAAATATGTATTTAAGGGTGCGTGCGCCTTCAGGCGATGTTGAAGTCTCAGCTCCTAAGCAGTGCTCGCTAAATGAAATTGAACGCTGGCTGTTTGAACGCCATGACTGGCTGATAAAGCAACGCCAACGAATTGCTAAACAACCAAGCCGGCCAGAACTTCAGTTTGTATCAGGAGAGGAACACAAGCTTTGGGGTAAAAGTCACACACTGGATGTTGCAGTTAAAAAGCGCGGAGCCTCAGTGAAATGTGAGGGTGAGCAGTTACAACTGGTTTCTCTGCCACATTACAATGCTGATAAACGTAAAAAGATTATGGATCGCTGGTATCGTGAGCAAATTACCCGGGAAGTTGAAGCTTTACTGGATATCTGGCAACCGCGAATGGGAGCATATAGTAATAGCTTTGGCATCAGGGCAATGAAAACCCGTTGGGGTAGCTGCAACATACGCAGCAAAAAAATATGGCTAAATTTAGAACTGGTTAAAAAACCGGTCGAATGCCTGGAATACGTGCTAGTTCACGAACTTACACACCTGTTTGAGCGTTATCACAACGCGCGCTTCTACGCCTTGATGGATGAATTTCTCCCGGACTGGCGTGACCGAAAGAAGCTGACCAACCAGTTTATCTAAGCTCTTCACCTATTTGATAGTTATGAACCATTGCAGGTGTCTTAGCCGTACTGTGAAGGGATAGATGAGCGTGGTGCAAAAGCTCTAATTGAAAAAATAGGAGATTAGCGGTGCAATATTTACATACGATGGTACGTGTACATGATTTGGAACAATCTTTAAATTTCTATTGTGATTTACTCGGCTTGCAGGAAGTCAGCCGCAAGGACGTGGAAAAAGGGCGTTTCACCCTGGTTTTTTTAGCAGCACCAGACGATATTGAAAGAGCGAAGAAAGATCAGGCTCCCATGCTGGAACTTACCTATAACTGGGATCCGCAAACTTACCGCGGTGGTCGTAACTTTGGCCATTTAGCCTTTCGGGTTGAGAATATTTACGAGCTTTGCCAAAAGCTGATGGATAACGGTGTCATTATCAACCGGCCACCGCGAGACGGTCATATGGCGTTTGTACGTTCACCGGACAATATCTCCATTGAGCTATTACAGAAGGGTGATAGCTTGCCGCCGGAAGAGCCGTGGACATCCATGGAAAACATTGGCGAATGGTAATTAAAGGGCAGATCCTCTATAATCTGCGCCACAAAACTATGTAAGTAAATGAAGCAATTTTTACTTTGGTCCAATAAATAGGAATGACTATGTCGACTGATAAAGCAAAGATTATTTATACTGAAACGGACGAGGCCCCGCGCCTTGCTACCTATTCGTTTCTGCCTTTTATTGAAGCATTTACTAAAGCTGCAGGTGTTTCAGTTGAGACTCGTGATATTTCTTTGGCTGGTCGTATTATTTCGCAGTTTCCAGAGTACCTGACCGAAGAACAACGTCAGTCAGATGCTTTAGCTGAACTGGGCGAAATGGCGAAAACCGCAGAAGCCAATATTATTAAGCTGCCAAACATCAGCGCGTCTATTCCGCAAATGACAGCCTGTATTAAAGAACTGCAAAAACAGGGCTATAAACTGCCGGATTACCCGTTTGACCCGCAAACCGACGAAGAGAAAGACGTTCGTTCACGTTACGACAAAGTGAAAGGCAGTGCGGTTAACCCGGTATTACGTGAAGGTAACTCTGATCGTCGCGCACCAAGCGCTGTAAAAAATTACGCGAAGAAGCACCCGCACCGTATGGGTGAGTGGTCTAAGGACTCCAAATCACACGTTGCTCACATGAATGAAGGTGATTTTTACGGTAGCGAAAAGTCTGTGACGTCTGCCAGCGAAGATACCTTCAAGATTGTTTTTGAAAGTAATGGTGAGCAAAAAGTACTGAAAGAATCTGTACCAGTATTGGCTGGTGAAGTAGTTGACGCGGCGACTATGAGCAAAAAGCAACTACAGGCCTTCTTTGAAAAAGAAACGGTAGCGGCAAAAGAGCAGGGCGTATTGCTGTCATTGCATTTGAAAGCCACCATGATGAAAGTTTCTGATCCAATCATGTTTGGTCATGCGGTACGTGTTTTTTATAAAGATGTTTTAGAAAAACACGCCGATTTAATGAAAGAGATTGAGTTTGACCCAAGCAACGGTATTGGTGACCTTTATGGCAAGCTGGACAAACTGACAGCAGAGCAGCGCGATGCTATTGAAGCAGACATGAACGCGGTTTACGCTAAGCAGCCTGAACTGGCTATGGTCAACTCGCATAAAGGCATCACTAACCTGCACGTTCCAAGCGACATTATTATCGACGCATCTATGCCGGCGATGATCCGTGACTCTGGTAAAATGTGGGATACCAACGATAGCCAGCAAGACGCAAAAGCAATGATCCCGGATCGTAGCTACGCTGGCGTTTATCAGGAAACCATCGACTTCTGTCGTGAAAACGGTGCCTTTGATCCGGCAACTATGGGCACAGTGCCTAACGTTGGCTTAATGGCGCAAAAAGCAGAAGAGTATGGTTCGCACGATAAGACCTTTGAAATTCCAGCCGACGGAGTCGTGAAAGTTTTCAATAAAGCCGGTGATGTCGTTTTCGAACACAAAGTAGAAGAAGGTGATATCTGGCGCATGTGTCAGGTGAAAGACGCACCTATCCGCGACTGGGTTAAGCTGGCGGTTAACCGTTCACGCTTAAGCGGTATGCCGGCGGTATTCTGGTTAGACAGCAACCGTGCTCACGATGCTCAATTGATTAAGAAAGTGGAAGAGTACTTAAAAGAGCACGACACTGACGGTCTGGACATTCAGATTATGGCACCGGTTGAAGCGACTCGCCACACGTTACAGCGTGTGAAAGAAGGCAAAGACACCATTTCTGTTACCGGTAACGTATTGCGTGACTACCTGACTGACTTGTTCCCAATTCTGGAACTGGGCACCTCAGCGAAAATGCTGTCAATTGTTCCGTTAATGAACGGCGGTGGTTTGTTTGAAACCGGTGCCGGCGGTTCAGCGCCTAAACACGTACAGCAGTTTGTTGAAGAGAACCACTTACGCTGGGACTCTTTAGGTGAATTTTTGGCGTTAGCGGCTTCTCTCGAGCACTTAAGCCGTACTTTTGATAACAAACGTGCTTTAGTGTTGGCCGACAGCTTAGATCTGGCAACAGCTAAGTTCCTGGAAGAAAACAAATCGCCATCGCGTAAAGTTGGCGAAATTGATAACCGTGGTTCACACTTCTACCTGGCTATGTACTGGGCAGAAGCACTGGCTAACCAGAACGAAGATGCCGAGCTGAAAGAACGTTTCAGTAAGTTGTTTGAAAAACTGTCTGGTAACGAGCAGGCGATTATCAATGAGCTGAACGAAATTCAGGGCGTTAAAGTGGACATTGGTGGTTACTATCAGCCAAACACAGATAAAGTATCTGCAGCAATGCGTCCATGTTCAGTACTAAATGAAACACTTAGCAGCTTATAATTTACATAGTGTAAGCTAAGCTCTAACTATAAGAAGCAGGCTGCGGCCTGCTTTTTTTATATCTGTATTTTTTGTCTGTACATTAGTACATTCTGAAACAAGGTTTTTATTAACAAAGGTCTGGAGTAACGATTTTGGCAACTGGCAACTACCTAATTAATTTATACGAACGCTGCTTAAAACTGCCTTTTGGGCGTAAGATTTTCTCTGCAATGTTTGCCCGAAAAGCTCCTTACTTTAAAACAATTAAGCCGCTTATTACCGAATTAAAACCGAACTTCTGCCAGCTGACGTTTAAGAAGCGAAAGGCTGTACAGAACCACATTGGCACTGTGCACGCTATTGCTGTGTGCAACGGCATGGAAATGGCGATGGGGGCATTAGCCGAGGCGTCGATTCCTAAACATCTGCGTTGGTTACCGAAAGGCATGAATGTGCAGTATCTGGCGAAAACTGACAGCGATGTGACCATAGAAGCAGTCAGCTCAGAGTCAACCTGGCAACCGGGCGATCAGCCTATATCCGTAGAAGCCAAGCGTAGCGACGGCACGGTTGTAGCCGCCGGGCACATTACTATTTATGTTTCAGAAAAGCCTAATCGATAAGATGAAAGGACTGTTGTCTGCCGTTTAAGTAGCTAACTCCGTCACCATCAAAAAATGCATCCTCTTCCAGCATGATGGTGACGGCTTTATCCTTGAATGTGGTTTTGTTATTTAGTTCTATAGAATAAGCCGTATTAGAAAATAACGGGTATTCTCCTCCACCTGGTATTGCGTGCTGTTTGTCCCACATACCAATGGTTGGCCCTGATCCATGGCCGTAATAACCAATAGGGTGAGTATAAATCATGGGCTCCAGACCTTCGCTTCTCGCTTCTTCTAATGCGGCGAGCAAAATGTCATTGCCTGAACGTGTCTCTTCAAACTGTTTGGTCAAAATATCCTGTAGCTGATTAGCATTGATTAGTGCTTGTTTTAGGGCTTCAGGAGCGTCTGACTCACCTTCTTTTAAAACATAGGCATGTTGCTGAGTATCGGTATTTAAGCGCAGGTAGGTAATGCCAAAGTCCACGTGCAATAAGTCGCCCGGTTGTATGACGATTCCGGTTGAACGCGGATGCCCGGGTTGAGGGTCATCGATACGCTGCACACTCACGGAAGGATGGAACCAAACGGGCAGGTTCTCTTGTGCAGCACGCTCACGGAACCACCATTGAAGGTCTTCTGTGGTGGTCTCACCAACCGAGATTACTTTGTTTGAAAACCCCTCGGCGATAATCTGGTGCGCAAGCTTAACGGCATTACGATAATAGGGCAGTTCTGCTTCTATCCGTTTTTCAAGCCAGGAGACGGCGAGCGGTTCAGCACTGACAATTTTATTTTTTAAATTGTCGGGTAAAGCGGCCATGAAAAGCTCTTTATCCGTTGCTGTAATCCCGTCGGCCTGAGCGAAGTCTTTCGATTGACTAATTGCAATAGAACCGGGGTTACGCTCGGTAATGACTTCCGTCAGGCGTTGCCATTGATTAGGTTGTTGCTCTGGGTTCCAGGCGCTTTTAAACACCTCACCAACGTTATAACGAGCTATTGCTAAGGTTTCCAGATTCTCACCATTGCCCGGGTTATGGATAACTAAGATGGTTCTTCGTCTTGCAGATAACCAGTCGCTGGGCAGAAAGGTTTTAAGAATTGGATCTTCGTTGTACTCGCGACTTATTAATACCCACATATCAATGTCAGCTTGTCGCATCAGATCCGGAAGCAGTTGCTGCACACGTTGCTGAAGAAGGTCATCAACAACTGCTGCACGTTGTTTAAGAGGTAGGGGGCTTATATTTTTTGCAAGCACGTTAGCGGAAAAGATAGTGCTGCAAGTTAGGCTGGTCAGGAGGATGATTTGTTTTAGCATAAGTGCTACCGATATTAAAAAAGGGACCCGAAGGTCCCTTTCTAGCAGTTTTTCACAAAGAAGTGAATTATGGTTTTCCGACAGGCTCGTTAGCGTCGATTACGGCACCCGGGTGCTCGTCTTCACCATCGTCCGGAGCCAGTTTCTCCCATTTACGAGTAAACAGAGCCAGCACGAACACAACCGCACCAACGCTGATACCAAATAAGAAAATGGTCCAGTAAAGCTCAGGCATGGCCTGTGGGTCGTCTGGGTTAAGACCACCCGCGATTCGGCCTGCAACAACGTTACCGATTGAGTAGGTCAATACGAAGATACCCATCATTTGGCCTGCCATACGTTTTGGCGACAATTTACTGACCGCACTTAGTGCGACCGGGCTTAAGCAAAGCTCACCTACAGTATGGATAAAGTAAACCGCAACTAACCAGTATGGAGCTACTTTCATGCCACTTGCCGCTGCTTGCGACGCAAAGAACATGACAATAAAACCTGTTGCCATAATGATAAGACCAATCGCACTTTTGAAGCCATAGGATGGATTAATCATGCGCTTGCTAAGATTAATCCAAAGTGCTGCGAAGAAGGGTGACAAGGCAACCAAAAAGAAAGAGTTTAGTGACTGAAACCAGGTAGTTGGAATTTGAAAGTCGCCAACCATACGGTCAGTTAGGTCTCGCGCAAACAAGTTGAATGAAGAACCTGCTTGTTCGAAGCCTGCCCAGAACATGGTTGAGGCAATACAGACTAAGAATAAGGCGCCCAGCCGTTTCATTTCATCCCGGGTTAACTTACCGAAAAGGAAAACCGATAGGTAAAATAGGAAAAAGATGACGGTGAAGATAATGGAAACGCTTTCAGCAGCAGCGACCGGATTAATACTGACATCGCCATTTAGCGCCAGAAAAGTGTAAACAGCCAAACTTGCCAGTAAAAGCCAGATGATTCCCCAACTGCGCTTTGCCGCTTTCGGGCCTAAAGGCTTCGGTGGTTTTTCACCAACGCCCTTCAGTTTAGGTAGAGTTAGTCTGTACTGAATAAGACCAAATGCCATACCAACAGCCGCTGCGCCGAAGCCCCAGTGGTAACCAGCATTTTCCATAAGATAACCAGTAACGATGTAACCGATGATCGAACCGATGTTAATACCCATATAATAAAGGGTATAACCACCGTCGCGACGGTCATCGTCGGAGCTATATAACTGGCCAACCATGGCGGTGATGTTTGGCTTTAATAAACCTGTGCCAAGTACCACCAAAATCATACCAATGAAGAAACCAGCTTTACTTGGTATGGCTAAGACTATGTGGCCAAGCATAATAATGATGCCGCCGTACCAGGTGGCGCGCTGTCCGCCTAATAATCGGTCAGCTATCCAACCGCCAGGTAGACCCATAAAGTATACGGCACCGGTGTACAAACCGTAGATGGCTGTTGCAGAGGCGACGGTGAATGCTATACCGCCTTCTTGTAAGCTTGCGGTCATAAAAAGAACCAGCAATGCGCGCATACCGTAGTAACTCATGCGCTCCCACATTTCGGTAAAAAACAGGGTTTGTAAGCCCCCTGGTTGTCCGAAAAAACTTGCGTCTTTGTCGACTATTTTTGTTGGATCCATTGTTATTATCCGTTTAGTTATTGAAACTTTGGTCCTGTTCGACTTTGGTATAAGTCAAAAAAAGTGGCGTTACTTTACTAGCGACCGCCGTGAAATAAAACCGAAAACGATGAAATACTCAATTTTTAGGATGTTTATCTCCGGGTATACCCTTGCGCAACTCCACTGGTTCCGGCTTTTTGCGGTTAGATCGTATTTTAAGATTGAGCATTTCAACTGCAAGAGAGAACGCCATAGCGAAATAGACATAGCCTTTAGGTACGTGAAATCCGAATCCTTCGCCAACTAAGGTCATGCCTATTAAAATTAAAAAGCTAAGAGCCAACATTTTAATGGTCGGGTGTTTGTCGACAAAATCGCTGACCGATTTTGCTGCCACCAACATGACACCTACCGAAATAATTACGGCAATGACCATAACACTTAACTGTTCAGCCAGGCCAACAGCTGTAATGACTGAATCCAGCGAAAAAACAACATCCAGAATGGCTATCTGTATAAGAATGCCGATAAAAGAAGCGGCGACAGGGGATTTTTCTGTTTGCGAATCACCTTCCAGTGCATGGTGAATTTCTAAAGTGCTTTTTCCAAGAAGAAATAAACCACCTAACAGCAAGATTAGATCGCGCCCTGAAATTTCCTCTGCAAAGATACTGAATAGCGGATCGGTAAGAGTCATTACCCAGGTTAGAGAAAAGAGCAGGAGTAACCGCGTGCCCATAGCCAGACCTAAGCCTATGGTGCGGGCTTTGTCTCGTTGATGCTCAGGTAGGCGCCCAACTAAAATGGAAATAAAAATGATGTTATCAATACCCAGCACAATTTCTAACGCGGTTAAGGTTGCCAGCGCAATCCAGGCTTCTGGCATGGTAATCCATTCGAACATGTTGATCTCTGTAGTCCTGACAAAGTGATAGTTGCTATATTGAAAGGTATTAGTGATAAAAACAATCGATTTTAGATTGTCGACAATTTAATTTAGTCCGCCTTGCAAATATCGGTTTTTTCGTGGAAAATAGCTAAATCAATAATTACTGTCGACAATTAATGCAAATAGTCAGCCCTTTAGAACGTTCCGCCATTACTTCATCAGATCGCGTTTTGTTTGAAATACAGCGCGCTATTGTCGAAGGAGATATTGCGGCGGGTTGCAAAATTAGCGAACCGGAGCTTGCCCGGCGTTTCAATGTCAGCAGAGCGCCATTGCGTGAAGCTTTAGCCAGACTTGAGCGTTGCCATCTTATTGAACGAATTCCGAATGCGGGTGCCAGAGTGGTTACCCTGTCTCTGGAAGGATTAATTTCGTTATATCAAATACGGGAAGAGCTTGAAGGCCTGGCCTGTCGTTTAGCGGCAGAGCAAATGCCCGACAATGAAATTGACGAGTTAAGGCAGCTTTTAGATAAGCATCTGCAAACTCAGCGGGTTCGTGAAGGTGAGAGTTACTATCAGGAAGCCGGTGATTTAGATTTTCACTATCGCATTATACTCGGCAGTAAAAATCAGTATTTAATTAATATGCTTTGCGACGAACTCTACTATCTTGTCCGTATGTATCGAGTACAGATGGGTATGAATGGCCCGAGAGTTTCGCGCGCCTTCGATGAACATAAAGCCATTATTAATGCTATTGCTAATCGCGATGGTGAATTGGCCGATCTGCTAATGCGCCGCCATATTGGCGCGTCTCGTAAAAACATTGAATTACGGTTACAAACAGAAAAGGAAACATCATGACTCATATGACAAGCCCGGGTGCTAAGTTGCGCCAAGCTATTGCCGACGAAAATCCTTTACAGATTGTTGGCACCATTAACGCCTACACAGCAATGATGGCAGAAAAGGTTGGGCACAAAGCGCTATACCTGTCTGGTGCTGGGGTAGCGAATGCGTCTTTCGGTTTACCTGACTTAGGCATGACCTCGTTAAATGATGTTTGTGAAGACATTCGCCGTATTACCGCAGCAACCGATCTCCCTCTGTTAGTTGATGCTGACACAGGCTGGGGCGGCGCTTTTAATATTGCCCGTACCGTTCAGGAAATGACACGTGCCGGTGCAGCCGGAATGCATATTGAAGACCAGGTGGCTCAAAAGCGCTGTGGCCACCGCCCAAATAAAGAAATTGTGACGCAAGAAGAGATGGTTGACCGAGTGAAAGCAGCCGTAGATGCACGTATTGACGACCAGTTCCTTATTATGGCGCGTACTGATGCACTACAACAACAAGGTCTGGAGGCCGCTATTGAACGTGCACAGGCTTGTGTGGATGCCGGCGCTGATGCCATTTTTGCAGAAGCTGTTCATACGCTTGATCAATATAAAGCCTTCACCGAAGCCTTGAATGTACCGGTTCTGGCCAATATCACTGAATTTGGCGCTACGCCATTGTTTAATAAACAGGAATTAGCTGACGTTGGGGTGGAAATTGTTCTTTACCCTTTAAGTGCTTTCCGGGCAATGAACAAAGCCGCACTTAACGTCTACAATAGTATTTTAGAGAACGGCGATCAGAAAGCCGTCATTGATGACATGCAGACTCGCGCAGAGTTGTATGACTTTTTGAACTATCACGATTTTGAAGAAAAACTCGATCAATTATTTAAAAAGTAGCCTGACATTTATGTCAGGTGAGATATCGTTCCTGACGTAAACGTCAGGCTACGAGCGATGGCAGATATCAAATACAAAAATTAAGAAGGGAACAACATTATGGCAGAGAAGAAACTAAGTGGCGCAGGTTTGCGCGGACAGTCAGCCGGCGAGACGGCACTATGTACTGTTGGTAAAAGCGGTTCAGGTTTAACCTACCGTGGCTATGACATTTCTGAACTGGCGGAAAAAGTCAGTTTTGAAGAAGTGGCTTACCTTTTAGCGAAAGGCGAGTTGCCGAATAAGCAACAGCTAACAGACTACAAAAAGCGCTTGAAGTCACTGCGTACTTTACCTCAGGAAGTTAAAGACGTACTTGAGCGTATTCCAAAATCAGCGCATCCAATGGATGTTATGCGTACCGGTTGTTCTATGCTGGGTAACCTGGAAACGGAAGAAAGCTTTGATGAAGCTGACGATCACATCGAACGTCTGCTGGCGACTTTCCCGGGTATCGTACTGTACTGGTACCGCTATACTCACGACGGCGTGCGTATTGATACCGATTCTGAAGAAGAGTCTATCGGTGCACACTTCCTGCGCTTGTTACACGACAAAGCACCTTCAGAGCTGCACGCAGCAGTAATGAACACTTCGTTAATTCTGTATGCTGAGCATGAGTTTAACGCATCAACCTTTACGGCTCGTGTTTGTGCTTCAACCTTGTCAGATATTCACTCTTGTGTGACCGGTGCCATTGGTTCATTACGCGGGCCACTTCATGGTGGTGCAAACGAAGCGGCAATGGAGCTGATTGAGGGCATGAAAGACGCTGACGATGCCGAGCAGAAACTGAAAGGCATGCTGGAACGCAAAGAGAAAATCATGGGTTTTGGTCATGCCATTTACCGTGATTTTGATCCGCGTAACGACGTGATTAAAGCCTGGTCTAAGAAGCTATCTGAAGAAGTGGGTGATAGCCGCTTGTACGACGTGTCTGTGCGTTGTGAAAAAGTCATGTGGGACGAGAAGAAATTGTTCCCGAATGCGGATTTCTTCCATGCATCGGCTTATCACTACATGGGTATTCCAACCAAATTGTTTACACCAATCTTTGTTATGTCGCGTGTGACCGGCTGGACCGCTCATGTGAAAGAGCAGCGTGCAAACAACCGTATTATCCGCCCAAGTGCCGATTATACAGGCCCAGAGCCGCGTAAAGTTCCGGCTTTAGAAGAGCGTTAATCTGTTCTTCGACTGATAAATAGTACAGGAGCAGTCATCTACTGCTCCTTTTTTCGTTTAACCATGACGATAAGTGGTAACTCATGACTTCATACCGTAAAAAACTCGCTGGTACTACGCTCGAGTACTTTGATACTCAAGCCGCTGTAGATGCGATTGAACCGGGTGCCTATGCGCGCCTGCCTTATACTTCCCGTGTATTAGCTGAAAACTTAGTCCGTCGCTGCCCGGCGGATATTCTGACGCAATCGTTAGAACAGTTGATTTACCGCAAAAAAGAACACGATTTCCCATGGTTCCCGGCACGCGTTGTCTGTCATGATATTTTAGGTCAGACAGCCTTAGTGGATTTAGCCGGATTGCGTGACGCCATTGCTGAAAAAGGCGGGGACCCCGCCAAAGTGAACCCTGTGGTACCAACCCAGTTGATTGTTGATCATTCACTGGCCGTTGAGCATGCAGGTTTTGATAAAGACGCTTTTGAAAAAAACCGGGCTATTGAAGACCGTCGTAACGATGACCGTTTTCACTTTATTAACTGGACCAAAACGGCGTTTAAAAACGTTGATGTCATTCCTCCCGGCAACGGCATTATGCACCAGATCAACCTGGAGAAAATGTCCCCGGTAGTTCAGGTACGCGACAATGTCGCTTTTGTCGATACCTGTGTAGGTACTGACAGCCATACGCCAATGGTTGATGCCTTAGGTGTTATCTCTGTCGGTGTTGGTGGCCTGGAAGCGGAAAGCGTTATGCTGGGGCGTGCATCTTATATGCGCTTGCCTGACATTATTGGCGTTGAGCTGAGCGGTAAACTGCAACCGGGTATTACCAGCACGGATTTAGTGTTGGAAATGACCGAGTTCTTGCGTAAAGAGCGTGTCGTTGGCGCCTACCTGGAGTTTTACGGCGAAGGTGCAGAAGCCCTAACCGTTGGCGACCGTGCAACCATTTCTAATATGACACCGGAATACGGCGCGACTGCGGCCATGTTCTATATTGATGATCAAACTATTGATTACCTGAAACTGACCGGTCGTGACGATGACCAGGTAGAATTGGTTGAGCATTTTGCCAAAGAAACCGGATTGTGGGCCGACAGCTTAAAGTCTGCCGAATATGGCCGAGTACTTAAGTTCGATTTATCGAAAGTTAAGCGTAACCTGGCCGGGCCTTCGAACCCGCATTCGCTGCTACCGGCATCGGAACTGTCGGAGCGTGGTGTTGCGAAGCACATTGAGAACCCGGAAGAGGGCAAAATGCCTGACGGAGCGGTGATTATTGCGGCTATTACCAGCTGTACTAATACCAGTAACCCACGCAATATGATTGCGGCTGGCCTTATTGCCCGTAACGCGAACAAGTTGGGGTTAACCCGTAAGCCATGGGTGAAATCATCGCTGGCACCGGGATCTAAGACGGTCAAAATGTATCTGGAAGAAGCTGAATTGTTGCCTGAGTTGGAAGATTTAGGCTTTGGCGTGGTGGCGTTTGCCTGTACCACCTGTAACGGCATGAGTGGTTCGTTGGATCCGAAGATACAGCAGGAAATCATTGACCGCGACTTGTTCTCTACGGCGGTATTGTCTGGTAACCGTAACTTTGACGGTCGTATTCACCCTTATGCTAAGCAGGCGTTCCTGGCGTCTCCACCATTGGTCGTAGCCTACGCCATAGCGGGTACCATTCGCTTTGATATTGAGAAAGACGTATTGGGCATTGACCCGGACGGTAATCCGGTAACGCTGAAAGACATTTGGCCAAGCGACGAAGAAATTGATGCCATTGTGAAACAGAGTGTTAAGCCTGAGCAATTCCGTAAGGTGTATGACCCGATGTTTGACCTGTCGGTGGATTACGGCGAGAAAAACAATCCGCTATATGACTGGCGCCCGCAAACCACTTATATTCGTCGTCCGCCATATTGGGAAGGCGCATTAGCTGCAGAACGTACCATGAAGGGCATGCGCCCGTTAGCCGTGCTGGGTGATAACATCACCACCGACCATTTGTCACCGTCAAACGCCATTATGGCTGACAGTGCGGCGGGTGAGTATCTGGCGAAAATGGGGGTTCCGGAAGAGGACTTTAACTCTTACGCAACGCACCGTGGTGATCATTTAACTGCGCAGCGCGCGACCTTTGCTAACCCGAAACTGTTTAATGAAATGGTGAAAGGCGAAGACGGTAAAGTCATTCAGGGCTCGCTGGCACGCATTGAGCCGGAAGGTAAAACCGTGCGCATGTGGGAAGCCATTGAACACTATATGGAAAACAAACAGCCGCTGATTATTGTCGCTGGTGCAGACTACGGTCAGGGCTCGTCACGCGACTGGGCGGCAAAAGGTGTGCGCTTAGCGGGTGTTGAAGTCATTGTTGCCGAAGGTTTTGAGCGTATTCACCGTACCAACTTAATTGGTATGGGCGTATTGCCGCTGCAGTTTGAAGAGGGCACTACACGTAAAACGCTGAATATTGACGGCACTGAAACCTTTGATGTGAAAGGTACACCTGAGGCCGGGTCTAAGCTAACGCTGGTGATTCATCGTGCCAATGGTGACAGTGAAGAAGTGCCGGTACAGTGCCGCTTAGACACCAAAGAAGAAGTGTCAATTTATGAAGCCGGCGGTGTGCTGCAACGTTTTGCTCAGGACTTTTTAGAAGCAGAAGCAAGCTAAGGAGTTCTAATAATGAAGCAGAAACCACAAATTAAAATTCCCGCCACCTATATGCGTGGCGGGACCTCGAAAGGCGTATTTTTCCGTTTGCAGGACTTACCCGAACCGGCACAACAGCCGGGTGCTGTGCGTGATGCCATGCTGATGCGTGTAATCGGCAGCCCGGATCCTTATGCCAAGCATACCGACGGTATGGGAGGTGCGACCTCGAGTACCAGCAAAACGGTTATCGTCTCTAAAAGTGAGCAACCAGGCCATGACGTAGACTACCTGTTCGGTCAGGTGTCTATTGATAAGCCTTTTGTCGACTGGAGCGGAAACTGCGGGAATTTATCTTCGGCAGTAGGACCATTTGCTATTGCTAACGGTCTTGTCGATGCTGAGCGTTTACCTGAAAACGGTGTGTGCGAAGTGCGCATCTGGCAAGCCAATATTGGCAAAACCATTGTCAATAAAGTGCCTATGGTTAATGGCGAAGTGCAGGAAACCGGTGACTTTATTCTGGACGGTGTCACCTTCCCGGCGGCTGAAGTTCCGGTGGAGTTTATGGACCCGTCTGCCGACGGCGAATCCATGTTTCCGACCGGTAACTTAATCGATGATTTAGAGGTTCCTGGCATTGGTACATTAAAAGCTACGATGATTAATGCGGGCATCCCGACCATTTTCCTCAATGCGGAGGAAATTGGATACGACGGTACTGAGTTGCAGGAAGTCATTAACGGCAGTCCGGAAGCTCTGGAGCGCTTTGAAACCATACGTGCCTATGGCGCGGTGAAGATGGGCTTGATTGATGATATTGCCGAAGCGGCTAACCGTCAGCACACCCCAAAAGTGGCTTTTGTGGCAACGCCAAAAGACTACACCGCATCCAGTGGCAAGGTCATTAAGGCCAACGGCATTGACTTGCTGGTAAGGGCGATGTCGATGGGAAAATTGCATCACGCCATGATGGGCACTGCTGCTGTTGCTATCGGCACTGCTGCAGCTATTCCAGGTACAACCGTTAATTTAGCCGCGGGCGGTAAAGACCGTACTATGGTGAATTTTGGCCATCCTTCAGGTACCTTGCAAGTAGGCGCTGAATGTAAACAGGTGAATGGTCAATGGACAGCCATTAAAGCCATTATGAGTCGCAGTGCCCGAGTGTTAATGGAAGGGCAGGTGCGTATTCCGGGGGACGTTCTTTAAGTGGAAAAAGCTACGCAAGTCAAGTTACTTAAAATTGCCATGGTCACCGGCATTACCCTAATTTTGTTAGGGCATGTTGTGCTGGCTGTGACTATTGGCAACGATGATATTGATTTTCGTGGTTACATTTTGGGGGCGGCGATGAATGCTGTTGGCGTTATTCTGTCGCTGCCCACCAAAATTTATCTCACTCTGGTGCTAATGGAAAAGGAAGAAAAAAGTAATAAAAATACGCACTGGAGCGATATTAATTAGTTTTACTCGGTAAACCTTAGTCCGCGTATCCCCATGGAGTAGCTGGTGTTTCAACCGGCTCCGTTAAGTCAAAGTCCACCCGAAACTCGCGACCTTCTCTAACCAAACGATAAGTAAAGGTTTCGTCGTGAATGTACATTTCCCAGGTGTTGGTATTTGATTGCGGGACGCCAAGTTCAATAAATAACTCTTTAGAATAGGCATCAACAGGAAAGGATTGTGCGGTTGCATAACCTTTGTCTGTTGTGTGTCCGCCATACATAGTTAACGGGTCATAGTTGCCGTCAGGCTTACGGTGATCGTGTTTTAGGCTAATACCTGAGCCTGTTTGCGTTAGTATCCAGGTGCGAGAGTGGTTGTCTCCAACATGAAAAGGGATTTCGATTCGTTGCTCACCACACTTACGAACGTGCATTACTAAGTCACCTTCGAACCCTTCTGACTTTGGTGTATCGACTGTTACCTCGCCTGCATAAGAATTACCGCAAAGCTTGTTTATAGCAGCAAAAAATTCAGCCTGAGCCTGAGTTGAAACCCTGGGAGCCGGTTTAATAACTTGATCCTGAGCGATCGATGTATGAGATAATGCTGTTCCTAAAAGTAAAGTAAGAATGGAAAGCCTGATTTTCATTGTTGTTACCTTTTTGCTTTTTATAAAACCAATTTCTGATGCGGTTCTTCCTGAAACTAATAGAACAAGGGTGATATTAATTGGTGCCAGAGTCCAGACTTTTTACTTAACTTCACACCTATGGAGTGAAGCACGAAGCGATTCGAATGCTCTTTGTTGTGGGCGACTGAGAAAAGAAGGCCTGACAATATGAAAGTCAGACCTTATAGTCGCTAAGATCGTAATTAAGCTGTTTTAAACTCCATCGCTAAATCTTGTAATTCCCGAGCGGATTTAGCCTGTTCCTCGGTTACACTCTTAATTTCCTGCGAGCCAGTCAGAATAAGAAGCGACGCTTCATTAACTGACTCCATATTGTTGGCAATATCTTTTGCTACAGCAACTTGCTCTTCTGATGCAGTCGCTATTTGAGTCGACATTTCGGAGATACTATTTATGTCCTCAGATATGACTGCAAAAGCCTGTTCTAGCTCTCTGGCTTGCTCCTCTGTTGCTGTGGCTATAGATTTACTCTCATTCACATCTTTATAGGCGGCATCTGATAGCTGCTGAAAACCGGTCAGCATTTCAGAAATTTCATTGGTTGAATTATGAGTCTGGCTTGCTAATTTTCGCACCTCGTCAGCCACAACTGAAAACCCACGACCATGTTCGCCTGCGCGAGCGGCTTCGATTGCAGCATTTAGCGCAAGTAAATTAGTCTGGTCGGCGACATTTTGAATAACGTCAATAACGCGATTAATGTTAACGCTGCGTTCCTGCAATTGACTAATTACTTCGCCTACATTTCCTATCGCAGAAGCTAAGGCTCTGACACTGTTGATACTTTCGCGAACAGCGGCTTCACCTTTGTTTTTGCTGTTGATGGAACTATCGGCAGCATCGGCAACGCGTTGAATATTCTCGCTAATTTCTGATGCGGTAGCGCTCATTTCTTCAGTGGCAGTAGCGACCTGTTCGGTTTGTTTTTGCTGACGGGTTATTTGCTCCGAGTTTTGCGAAGCAGTAGAGCTTGTTTCTTCGGTTGCCGTGGCAAGCTGAACACTCATTTGATCAATTTTATTCAAAGAAGCGTTAAACTTCTCCAGCAACTGGTTAAAAGCCGAACCAATATTCCCCAGTTCATCCGTTGTTTTACTTGAAACTTTCCGGCGTAAATCTTTGTTTTTCATTACAAAGTCTATGCCTTCGAGGAGCTCTCTTACCTGGCTGTATATTCCTTTCAGAATAAAGAACGTGAGTACTACAATCGCCAGGATAAAAGCAGAAATCAGAATAACTAACAGCCACAACTGGCTTAACGTTTCGCTTGCTGTTGCTATAGAGGATTCACTAACGACTTCGAGCACCGCCTGATTCGCTTTATTGATTCTGGCGATATACTGAGTACTGAGTTGGAACCATTCCATACCACTCAGTTGAGAAAAAACATCGCTTTCCAGAAGCTGCTCGCGTGTGGCTTTTACTTTAGCCAACTGAGACGAATTTATCAGTTCTTCTATCAGCGGTTTTAACGACTTATTCGCGGCATAGAAGGCGTTATCCAATAGCGCATGCTGTTGTCCGGACAAACTTTGCAGTTTAGCCAGTTCTTTCGTATTGGCTTGTCCGGAGGCTAAATAAGCAGCGACAGACGCTCGTTCTTTTCCTGCCGCTTCGGCTGTATTTGCCATTAAAGAATAGGTGCTGAGTTCCCGCGTAATTTGCGAATTTGAGGACTCAGCAATGACATCGTCGACAACACTAAGTAATGAGCTTATGGCTTGAGTATAAAGGTTCACCATTTGCTGGCGATCCATTTGGCGGCTGTCTATTTTACCGCGCCACTCATCCAGTTTATTGTTTTGTACAGCTTCAATTTTCTGCTGAATTTTCTTTGAAAAAGTTATTTCAGCTGCAATATTTTGTGTTTTAGTTAAGAACTGGTTAATAAATTGATCCAGCTCATCGCGCTGCCGCTGTAAATTGTCTACATTATTCTGACTGAAGCCAGAGGCCATAGTCAGTGCTGAAAGACCACGTTCACGTTGTAAGGCCCCAACCACGGGAGCACTGGCAACGGTTAAATCAGTTAATAATTCAATATGGTGTGCTTCTGAGTAACGCTGATATGTCGAAACTAAGTTCGTTACCGCAAGAAATATCATCATAAATAAGGGGGGAAGCACCAACAACAGTAGTTTGTTGCGCATTGATAAATTGCCCAGCCAGTTCATATTTGCCCTCGATTCGCCTAAGCCGAAATTGACTATTATATTTGTCATCGGCGCGACAATCGCTCACCTTTAAGGCGTACCTCCCAACGAGTAGATCAAGGCAGCCAAATCTCACCAAGTGGGGTATCTGGCTCAAAGTGATAGGCTATCTGAGCCTGCAGAAGTTCCGCACATGCCAGTGCGTCAGTTAACGCATTATGCGGCGGATAAAAAGGTAGGTTATAGCGGGTACGACTGTCCGCAAGGCGAATTGATTCCGGTTTTTTTCCAAGTAGTTTTTGCCAGAAGGATAACGGTTTACGGTGGAATCGAGCTTCAATTTCCATTGTATCAATAAGCGGAAACTGGATGTTTTCGTGCAGGCGTTCTTTAATTCCCCGTTGCAGGAAAGGGCGTTCAATGCCGTGGTAATGAACAACCCAGACTTTTCCGGCGACAAGCTCCAGTAGCTCATCAATAATACTTTCTAAATCGGGGGCGTGTTCAATTTCGCTATGAGTAATACCATGTATAACGACGGATTCATCCGTAAGACTGCGTCGTGGTTTAACAACCCAGCTTTTTGCCTCTGAAAATAAAATCCGCTCTGTGGTCATAGGTATTGCGGCGATGCTGACTATGCCATGCTGTTCAGGATCTAAGCCCGTGGTTTCAAAGTCGACGGCAACCATGGGCGTTTTATTAATGGGCGTATCCGGCGAACTGATGCCCTGACTGTAATACCGTTTAAGCGCCTGAGAGTGGCTCAGCTGTTCTAAGGTTTCAAATTGTTTGGGCCAGTCAATGTTCTTAGATTTTCTGGGCTTTTGTTTTTGTTTGTTTTCCGGAGCAAGATAAAGCATTGCCTAGCCTCCCGAGTAACGGTAACGCAAATATTTTTGTGCGTTACTTAGAATTTGAAAGGCGTCTTTTAAGTTTTTACGCTCAAAATGAGATAAGTCTTCCGGAGCAACGTTATTGTCAGGCACTTCACCCGCCGAAATGGCTAACGCCTGATGTCGAATTCTCACCATAGAAATTAATTCCAGAGCATCACGTAAATCTGGTCCGCGACCTTGTGGCAAAATTTGTGAATCAATAATGTCTTCAAGACGAGTAAAGGAATTGCGCTGTGATGAACCAATGGCCAGAGCATGAACACGGATCAAATCTGCAACAGGGCCGGTGCCGCGACGTTTGGTATTGATGCTGTCACGGTGTTTGCCATCTTTTTCCATGACAAAGTCTTTAAAAAAGCCCAGAGGGGGCGTGCGGTTTAGCGCATTACGTGCCATAGAGCCTAAAAACCGTTTATTGCCTTTGGCTTTTTTTCGTATCAGTGAATTGAGCTCATCGGCGAATTTTTGTTGCCCCCAGACACCGTCCAAATCAAAAAATATGGAGGAGTGCAGCAGCTTTTCCGGTGACGGGTTTTCAATCCAGTCGGTAAAGTAGTTTTTCCACACTTTTAACGGTTGTCGCCAGGCATCGGTGGTGGCCATAATGCCGCCCGTACAATAGGTATAGCCGCAGGCATTTAAGCCGTCGGCCACAAAGCCCGCTAACTCTTTAAAGTAGGCATCGTGCTGTTTGGGATCAAAATCGTCGTGTAAAACCATAGCGTTGTCCTGATCCGTGACAATACTTTGCTCGTCACGTGCCATTGAACCCAAAGCCAGGAAACAGTAGGGCACCGGCGGCGGTCCGAATTTCTCCTCGCCAAGCTCTAAAAGCCGCTGTTTGAACGAACGACCAATGGTAGCCATTGCCGAACCTATCATCCGCGAGTTTGCATCTTCGTTAACCATGCGGACAAAACTGGCGCGGACACTTTCTGCAAGTTCGGTTAGCTCTTCAATAGAGTTTTGCTTAAAAATACCACTGACAATAAACAGAGTACTTTTTGACTCATGCTGTGCCACATCCGATAAAGCTATGACGCCTACAACCTGACCTTTTTTCAGTACCGGCAAATGGTGAAGGTTGGTTCGCATCATTATCAACAAAGCTTCGAACACGCGGTTATTATGCTGAACAAATGTCAGGTTCTCGGTCATTATAGAAGAAACGGGGTGGGTACTGGACCGGTTTACCGCCAGAACACGCTTGCGTAGGTCTTTGTCCGTTATAATACCCACAGGAAGATGCTGTGTTTCATCGATAATAAGTAATGATGATACTTTTTCATCTGTCATTTTTGCGGCAGCATCGTGAATACTGGCGTTTAAATCAATAGAAACCGGCTCGCGCGTAATGATTGTATCAACGGTCGCAGAAAGCGATTCATTACGGTTTTCCTGCTTTTTTACGGCTTGATTTACGCGCCTGTGCCCTTCGACTTCCACTGCGTCGGCAAAGCTGTCGTATTCATCGAACAAGCGATTAAACAAACTGCCGGGAATAAAGTAGATAAGCGTATCTTCTAATGCTTTGACAGGGTAACGAACCTTGCCTTTACGCAGTAGACCCGCTTCACCAAAAAAACCACCTTCGCTTAAACGATTAAACAGGTCGCCGTTACGGTTGTAGGTTTCTACTGAACCGTTCCTAATGACGTATAAATCAGAAATTGACTCATTATATTCAAGTACTTGAGAGCCGGCTTTGAAATAGCTGATTGCAGTGTTTTTGGCAAGCTCAACAAGTTCGTCTTCAGGTAACTCATTGAAAGGAGGGAAACGACGTAAAAAATTCAGAATTTCCAGATGTTCGGCTTCCATAATTGTACCTGTTATAGCAAAAGCGGCGCTTCAGCGCCGCTTTTAAATGGGTAAGGAGCTTTCGCTAATAGCTACTTAGCAGGTTTACCAACTCTTGGCTCGGAACGCAATCCCTGAACGACTGCAAAACAGGAAGCCAATAAAACAATGGTAAACGGTAAGCCTAAAGATAAGGACATTGCCTGCAGGGCAACGAGACCACCGCCAAGTATCAGCGCAATTGCGACTAACCCTTCAAACGTACACCAGAATATACGCTGAGGTACCGGTGCTTCAACTTTACCGCCAGCGCTTATGGTATCGATAACCAGCGAGCCTGAGTCAGACGAGGTAATGAAAAATACCATAACCAGAATAATACCCACAAACGAGGTTACTTCTGTCCAGGGCAAGCCTCCCAGCATAATAAACAGTTTGAGTGAAAGCTTTTCACTGGCTATTTGTTCGGCTCCCGCAACGAATTGCTCTATTGCAGCGGTACCGAATACTGTCATCCAGAATACGCAGGCCAGAGAAGGTATCAATAGTACCGAAATTAAGAATTCACGTACGGTACGGCCTCTTGAAACGCGGGCAATAAACATACCTACAAAAGGTGACCATGCAATCCACCATGCCCAGTAAAACGATGTCCAGCCTTGAGAGTAACCCAGGTCTTCTCGTCCAACCGGATTTGACAGGGCTGGGAGGTTAACAATGTAATTGTAAAGGTTTTCCGCGAAACCGGTGAAAATAGCTACCGTCGGGCCGACAATAATGACAAACAGCATCAGAATAGCCGCCAGTGACATATTCACTTGCGATAGTCGCTGTACACCTTTTTCCAGGCCTGCAAGAACTGAAATTAATGCGATAGCGGTTATCCCCATAACCAGCAGCACATCGGTGGTATCACCTTCAGCCCAGCCGAATAGAAAGTTTAGTCCTGCTGCCGCCTGAGAAGCACCCAGTCCAAGTGATGTTGCAAGACCGAATAAGGTTGCCAGTATTGCGATAATATCAATGATATGTCCTGGCCAGCCCCATACGCGCTCGCCCAGAATTGGGTAAAAAATAGAGCGTATTGTTAATGGTAAGCCTTTGTTGAAAGAAAATAAGGCTAAACCTAAAGCAAGAACGGCGTAAATAGCCCATGGGTGCAGAGCCCAGTGAAAAATGGTTGCAGCCATGCCTAATTTTATTGCCGCAGCCTGGTCACCGCCAGCACCCCCAAGAGGTGCTGAGTCGGTACGAATACCATCCGCGTTAAACTCAGTTCCACCAAATGCAGCACTAAAATGAGTAATCGGCTCAGAGACACCGTAAAACATGAGTCCAATACCCATGCCTGCGGCAAACAGCATTGAAAACCAGCCCAGGTAAGAAAAGTCCGGGCTTGCTTCAGTGCCGCCTAAACGCACGTTCCCTAATGGTGAAACAATTAAGAATAGACACAGAAGCACAAAAATATTAGCTGCACCAATAAAGAACCAGTCTAAATTAGCCGTTAACCAATTTTTTGTACTTGTGAATACCGGCTCCGCCTGATTCTGGAACATTAAAGTAATAACCACAAAGGCGACGATCGCAAGTCCGGAGATAGCGAATACGCGGTTATGGAAATCCAGACCAAAAGGTCCTACTTTCATAACAACGTTATCTTGTCCTACTTGGTAATCCGTATCGATTGGGTTGACTTCACCGTCAGGAATCATTGGGTCGTCGGCTTTGCGCTCGCGCTCGAGGTCTTTGTCCCCGCGGAGCACTTCCTCTTCTTTTTTATTCATTTGCTCTCCCCTGTATAAAAATAGGTGTTTTTACGCTTTGAATTTAAGCGTTTATTCTAAATTTACTAATAGAGTATAGAGAGCTACGGACGTTTCTTAAAGTTAGATCGGTTTTTTGCAGTAAAAATAATGAATTAGAGAGGTTAGAAATGTTGTAGAGGTGTGCTGACGTGTCTCTATATAAGGTGACACGCCAGCGTTTAAGCATTCAGGCTAAGAGTTAGAAACTGTACCGAACTGTTGCGGCGACAGTATCGACGTCCTGATCGATTTCGTCTAAATCGTAGAGTTTATAACCAACACCTAGAGAAAGGTTGTTAGTTAAATGAAAGAAAGCTGAAGCGTCATAACGAATACCATTTTCGTCATCAATGTCCAGATAATCAGCTTTCACCGATAGCTCAAAAAAGTCGGTGATCATTGAACGAATGCCAACGCCTGCTCCGTATCCTGATTCATCGAAAGACTCTGAACCAAGGTCGTCTACTGAGCCAACAAGTTCAAGCTTTTCATAAGTAACTGTAGCGAAAACGTCAGTTGACTCTGTGATACCGTGATTAAAGCCGATACCTGCGTTAAGTGAGTCTAAATCAACGTCACCGAAATCCGATTCGTCACCAACGGAGTCGAAATTGGCCAGCACAAAAATTGAGTCAGTTAGTGAAAGCGAGCCGGCTACGGCATAACCATCCATTGTAATATCATCGTCGATAGGTGTTTCAATATCGGTTTCTATGTAGGACGCCTGAATTTTATCCCAGTTAGGAGAGTCGGCAAAGGCGCTAGTTGAAGTTCCAATCAATGCAATTGCAATTAATGTTTTCTTCATAATTCTTCCTTAAGTTGAGAGTAACTATTCAAAAGTAACCAAGCGGTTATCTCTATTTAAAGCTAGCTACACCCGTGGCAGTCAGCAATGCCCTTTACGAAACCTTTAATCTAAGCGGTTAATTAAAGAGATGAGGGCGGCTTCCGCAACTTTTTTAATGTTATTGCGTTCTTCGTTGTCACTTACTTCATAGGTCACGGCGTGCGCGGCAAATTCATCAGCGATGAACTGCTTAAAAACACCACTTTCAGGATGAGCTCCAGGCTGATAATCAAGTTCTACTGAACCGACAAGTTCTTCAATTTCCTCAATCCAGTTGTAGACTCTTTGAGGGTTTCTCAAAGGCACGCCGCTGAGGGGTTCGTAGTCTTTAGGCATGGTGTAAAAGACATTTTTTCGGGTAGAATGGAAGTCAATTGCAAATTCAATTTCCCCGCCGTCTTTAACCAGCTTTTTAAGATAATTAGCCATGGCCTGAGTTTCCGGTAGGGTCAGATTTTTCCAGTCTCTGTTCATATCGATGCCTGCCGCGGTTAAGCGCCAGTTCCCATGGTAGACCCCATCTGGATTCATATTGGGCACCAATAGAATGTTGTACTTTTGTCGAAATTTAACGACGTAAGGCTCGTCGCTAAACAGCAACTCACCAAAATGTAGTAGTGCTAACGCGCCGGTAACTTCGGGAGGGTGTTGACGGCCAATTAAAATTATCCATTTATCGCTGGACTCAACTCTATGCTCCAGAGCCGCCAGGTTACGTCCTTCACTGGAGACTCCGAGAGAAATAACTTCGGTCTGTTGCGGCTCTTTAATAAGACTACTGAGCCACTCAATGTAATGAACGTTGTCAATAATCTCCTGTCCGGCAATATACTCTTTGGTTTGGCCTGAAAGGGTTAATTCAAACTGAAGCGTGCCGTCGCCTTCAGAAAATGGAATTGCGTGCCAAATATCATCGCCTTCGCTGCGTTTGGGTTTATATCGCGAAACCCCTTCACTGGCGACCAAAGTAATATCGATTGTTTGGCTTGTTTCAGCTTTATTTTTTACCGCAAAAGCATACCAGGGACTTGGGTTAATTTTCTCTCGTTCAGGCTCCAGAAAAAGCCTGTATTGATTATCACCTGTTTTCTCACAATGGTTCAGGCGTCCCACAGCAAAATTGATAGTGAACTCGATCTGCTCAAAAGAGCAGTCCTTCGGTTTTTTATCCGTCTCTTCAGGCTGCTGAAGTGCTAACTGGCTTAATAACGCAACATTAGCTAGTGTGAGCATTTATACTCCTAAAATGCCCACGACAAAGTGGCGTATGTATAACGTCCACGGTTTGAGTGAACATCGGAAAAGTAACCGAAGCTTTCATCTGCAATGGGCGGTTTTTTATCAGCCAGATTGCGGGCACCTATTCGCAGACTTAAGCCGTCGAGTGACTCCTGACTAAAGTAGTAGTCGAGATAGATATCGGTTGTGATCCAGCTATCAATTGGCATCATGTCTCCATCAGACGTTGTTACGCTAGTTTCGTAAAAGTCATCAACATAGTTGACTCGTATACCAGCGCCCCAGTTCCCGAGATCCCAGTCTAGACGAGCAAACGAACGCCATTTAGGGTTCCCGTCCATTTGCCGTAAATCACCTGCGCCAACCACCGGAATGTCAATAGGGACAGCGGGGTTACCATTTTCCTGAGCTTCCAGAACAATGGCACTTATAGGGTCCGGGGTTTGCATAAATTTACGCAAGTGAGCTGCGTTGATCGAAAAGTTGAATAAACCAAAGGCTTCACTGTTAACTTCATAATTAATACTGATATCGGTACCGGAAATTTCACGAACTTCAAGGTTGTCGTATTGATTATTTACGTAAACAACCTCCAGATCATCGTTACGTATAACGGCAGGATTTGAGCTGCCTTGTGAGCGTAGCAGTGAATCATAAAGTAAGTGGGTTTGGCTGTTTAAAATTCCGACTACGTTTTCCTGCTCAATTGTCCAGCGGTCGACAGTAATAAGAAAGTTTTCAAAAGGGGTAATGGCAAAACCAACGTTATAAATTTCGTCGTCTTCTGGTGTGAGTTTGCTATTGCCGCCTCTGATCTCGGTTATGCTGTAACGATCATCAATAACAGGATCGGTTCTGGAATTGGTCCGGGAAACACTTTCCTCAACCACCTGAGGTAAGTTAGGTGCGCGGAAACCGCCGGAGTACGATGCTCTTAATTGCAGCCAGTCAACCGGTAACCAGCTCAGGGCGACTTTCGGCTTGGTTACGCTGCCGACGTCACTGAATCTTTCGTAACGAAGCGCCAGTTGCATATCAATGGTTTGGTGCAGCGGTACCAGGAGCTCAGTATAAGCGGAAAAAACATTGCGACTGCCTTCTGAGTCAGGTGTAAAGCTGCTTCCTAAAACATCGGAGTTGGTCATCAGTTCGCCAGTGACTTGATCGTAGAAAGGGGTAGAGCCATCCAGCAAATAATGTCGGTCATCGGCGTAGGCTTCGTAACGATACTCGACCCCCGCGGCAATACCAATGTCGCCTGCGTACCAGTTTGCCAATGCCGGGTTGGATAGTTTGAAATCCCATTGCGCCAGCTCACTAGTGCTATCCCGGGTTATGTCTTCAGTCAGTCCGGCTATAACAGCGGCTGAGTTATAGACAGATGTTCCGTTATTTACGTTCTCCGGGTTACCGCCAATAAATGGGTTATAAGCTTCTTCAATATTGGTTGAGTTAATCGCCTGTTGCAGCGCACTTACGCGGATGCGGTTATAGCCTGTATCCAGCGTGTCAGCTCTGGAATAGAGTAGGGCGGATTCCCATTCCCACTGTTTTGAATAACCTTTTATGCCTCCCAGTAGACGGTAACTGGAGTCTTCAACTTCTATTCTTCTTGGGCCGACATCCATTGGCCGTATGTTGCGTAATGTTACGGTTTCGCCAAATGGGTTGTAAGCGGCATCCTCGCTAATAGTGAAGCGCTGCGCAGTAAGATTGGCATTTTGTTCGCGACGACGCTTAGATAGCGCCTCGTAGTACAAGGCCTCGCCAAAAAGCTCTAAGTTAGGCGCAAGAGAATGTGTGTAATAAGCAAATAGGTTTACCCGGTCTATTGCCGACGTCATGCTCTGATCCTGAGCTGAGTCGTAACGCATATCTCTGGGAATGGAACCTTCGGCAGCACAGACTCCATCAGACAAAGTTTGAAAGCAATCACCCATAGATTCTGGGCGAATATGGAAACGGCCAATATTTTCACCATCGTATATTGCCCAGGGGCTGGATAACGAACGGTTGTCTAATTGGGTATCACCAACAAAAGCCTCTGGTATTCTGTCGTTAAAACGACGGTCTTCGCTGGCTGAATATGAGCGCTCATTGGCGCCGATTTCATCACGGGTGTAATAAGCGAAAGACAGACTTAAATGGCTTTTATTGTCGTTAAAAAATACGCCGGTTGAACCGCTGGCAAGGTACTGTTGCATTGAAGTTCCTTCAGCGTTGCCGGCGCTCAGGTTTAACTGAGTTTGAGTGACTTCTTTTTTCAGAACATAGTTAACGACACCAGCTACGGCATCGGTTCCATAAAGTGCTGAGGCACCATCACGAAGTACTTCAAGCCGTCTTAAGCCGGTTACCGGAAGCGTGTTTGAGTTTACCGTGGTAACAGGAACAAAGTTCTCGGTCTGGGTTCCCGGGTGCAGAACCAAACGACGACCGTTCAGCAGAGTTAAGGTATTGCCTGTGCCGATACCTCTTAAGTTAATGGAAGCGACATCGCCACGAGCATCATTAACGCCACCAATAGATCGCTCGTTGTTAAAACTGATATCGCCCACTTGAGGAATTGAGCGAAGCAGTTCATCTCCAGTAACAGCGCCTGTATTAATGATGTCATCTGAGTCGAGGATAGTCACCGGGAGTCGTCCGGCAGCCTGCGCCTCTCTAATATTACTGCCTACCACAGTAATTTTTTCCATTGCCTCTTCATCATCTTCACTGCGATCTTGCTGCATAGCAAGTGCCTGAGGGGGGAGAGTAAATGAACTTAAAGCGGCAAGAGTACAGAGTGACAAGTAGCTTTTTCTGTGTTTATTCATAATAAAACCTACACTGTTTTAACAATTAACTTAGTTGTAGGTATATACCCAGATCGTTATTTTTACCTCAATTTTTAAACATTCTTAACATATTTATGACTCAAATTTTTTGGTCAAGACAGACAATCCGATTATGGCAATCTATTTTTCGAGCCTATCTGAGCCCCCTAAAACACTGCGTTTGTTTTATATTACTGACGCACTTATTGTGTCTAACGAAAAGGGTAATTAATCATGTTTAAGAAAACAGTACCTTTACTTTCTGCTGTAGCGATTGCGATATCGTTTTCAGCCGGAACTGGTGTTGCAAGTGCTCAGGAAAACTCATCTTATGAGGTGAATTCTCCAGAGCCTAAGTCGAACGATTTCTGGTGGCCAAATAAGCTCAATTTAGAGCCATTGCGTCAGCATAGTCCTGAATCAGACCCCTACGGCGACGATTTTGATTATGCTGAAGCCTTCAGTCAGCTTGACCTTGAGCAGGTTAAAAAAGACATTGAAGAGCTGATGACCTCGGATCAGGACTGGTGGCCAGCCGACTACGGTCATTATGGTCCATTCTTTATTCGTATGGCCTGGCACGGTGCAGGAACCTACCGGGTCCAAGACGGTCGCGGCGGTGCTGCTGGCGCTCAACAACGTTTTGAGCCACTAAATAGCTGGCCGGATAACGTCAGTCTGGATAAAGCGCGTCGACTGTTGTGGCCGGTTAAGCAAAAGTACGGCAGAGATATCTCATGGGCTGATTTGATGGTGCTAACCGGTAACGTTGCGCTTGAGTCTATGGGTTTTGAAACCTTTGGTTTTGCCGGCGGACGTGAAGATGCATGGGAACCTGATATTGTTTATTGGGGCCCTGAGAAAGAATGGTTAAAGGGTGACGAGCGCTACTCTGGTGATCGTGAACTTGAAAACCCTCTGGCCGCTGTTCAGATGGGTCTGATTTACGTTAACCCTGAGGGACCTAACGGCAAGCCTGATCCTTTATTGGCCGCGAAAGACATTCGTGACACCTTTGGCCGCATGGCAATGAACGACGAAGAAACCGTTGCTCTGATTGCCGGTGGACATACCTTTGGTAAGGCACATGGTGCGCACAAGCCAGAAGAATGTTTAGGCGCTGAACCGGCTGCTGCAGGTGTTGAAGAGCAAGGTCTGGGCTGGAAAAATAAATGTGGTAAAGGTAACGCCGAAGATACCATTACCAGTGGTTTAGAGGGGGCGTGGTCAGTGAACCCGACAGCCTGGACAACTCAGTATCTGGATAACCTGTTTGGTTTTGAGTGGGAACAGACTAAGAGTCCAGCCGGTGCTATTCAGTGGATCCCTGTTGACGGTCAGGCGTCTAATTTAGTTCCTGATGCTCACGTTGAAGGCAAGCGCCATGCTCCTATTATGTTTACGACGGATCTTTCGCTGAAAGAAGACCCTGAGTATCGCAAAATTGCTAAACGCTTCCATGAAGACCCTGAAGAGTTTGAACTGGCATTTGCAAAAGCCTGGTTCAAATTGACTCACCGCGATATGGGCCCTAAACAGCGTTATCTTGGTGATATGGCTCCGCAGGAAGATTTGCTTTGGCAGGATCCGATTCCCGAAGTTGATTTTGAATTGATTAACGGCAATGACGTTGAGCAGCTCAAGGTTGCTATTCTGGACTCAGGCCTTAGCGTGCCTCAGTTAGTTCGTACGGCCTGGGCTTCGGCATCAAGCTTCCGCGGTACTGACATGCGTGGCGGTGCTAACGGCGCTCGTATTGCATTAGAGCCTCAGATGAACTGGGAAGCGAACAACCCGGCTGAGCTTAAGAAAGTGCTGGATACGCTGAAAGGCGTTCAGGAAGACTTTAATGATGAGCTGTCCGGCGACAAGTACGTGTCTTTGGCTGATGTTATCGTTTTAGGCGGCGCTGCGGCTATTGAAAAAGCGGGGAAAGATGCCGGTTACGATGTGACGGTACCTTTTGAGCCGGGTCGTACTGATGCCTCTCAGGAAATGACGGACGTTAACTCGTTCTCGTTCCTTGAGCCTAAAGCTGACGCATTCCGCAACTACTATGCTGAAGGCAACCGTGTTTCACCAGCTCAGCATATGGTAGATAAAGCTGACCAGCTAACCTTAACGGTACCGGAAATGACGGTATTAGTGGGTGGCTTACGTTCGCTGGACGCTAATTATAATGACAGTGATCATGGTGTTTTCACAGACCAGCCGGGCACGTTGAATAATGACTTTTTCGTTAACCTGCTAAGCATGGATAACGAATGGAAAAAGTCATCGGACAACGAAGCGATATACGAAGGCTTTGATCGTAAAACTGGAGAACAGAAATATACTGCAACGACGGTTGATCTGATTTTCGGTTCAAACTCTGAATTGCGTGCTGTTGCAGAAGTGTATGCAATGAGTGATGCAGACCAGAAGTTTGTTAACGACTTTGTTCAGGCATGGACGAAAGTCATGCAGTTAGACCGCTTTGATCTGAAATAATAGTTAAGCGTGTGAGCGGTGGTATTCTCTTCAGAACCAAGAGAGTATCACCGCTTTTTATATTGTCATTTAAGAGCGCAGGCTGAGGCACCGCAAATTAAAGTACTTTCGCCCGAAACTTCTTACCTTTTATTTTATTGTTATTAATAAGCCCTAAAGCGTGCTTAGCCAAACGGGAGTTTACGGCAACAAAACCAAAGGTACTTTCCAGCTTTATCTTTCCAATGTCGTCAGCACTCAGCACCTTGTCCTTTGTGAGGGCGCCAACAATGTCACCCGGTCTCAACTTGTCCTTTTTCCCGCCACTGACTTGTATGGTCGACATATTAGCTTTCAGCGGTGTGCTGTTAGACAGCGCTGGCGCAGGCTTTACCTGAATGGGTTCTGCGAAAGTATCCTCAAGCAAACGCATTTTATAATCATCTTTTTCAGCAATTAAGGTTATTGCGACGCCTTCTTTGCCCGCGCGGCCAGTACGACCTATGCGGTGGGTATGGGTGTCTAAATCATGAGCCATATTAACGCTAATCACTAAATCAAGTTCAGCAATATCCAACCCACGGGAAGCGACATCGGTTGCAATGAGTACGCGAGCACTGCCATTACTAAATTGTATAATCGCCTGATCTCTATCTTTCTGTTCGAGCTCACCATGCAAAGCCAATACGCTGAATTTATTGGCATGAAGTGTGTTAAAAATGTCTTTTACTTCGTTCTTGGTATTGCAGAAAACCAGACAGTTTTCAGGTTGATGCTCGCCCAGTAAATTCATTACCAGCTGTGCGCTGTCTTCATTATTCATGGCATAAAAGAGCTGTTCGATTTGTGGCTTTGCCTGCTCTTGAATAGCCTCAATATTTTTTGCCTTAGTTGTCACCTGTTCTGCTAACGCGGCGATATTTTTAGGGTAGGTGGCACTGAATAATAGTGTCTGTCGTGTTTTTGGAATGTGTTTGACGATGGCGTTCAGGCTGTCCTGAAATCCCATTTCTAACATTCGGTCGGCTTCATCAAGAACCAGAGTCGTCAACATGGACAAATCAACATTGCGCTGCTCAAGATGATCAAGTACCCGCCCGGGTGTGCCAACTAAAACATGAGCGCCATGCTCAAGCGAGTTGGTCTGAATACGTGATGGCTCGCCACCGCACAGGGTCAGTATTTTGATATTAAGCATTGATTTAGCCAGCTTACGAACCTCGTCAGCAACCTGATGGGCGAGTTCACGAGTAGGGCACAATACCAACGCCTGTGGCGAAAAGCTTTTTGCCTCCAGCTTTGCCAGCAAAGTCAGCGCAAAAGCGGTGGTTTTTCCTGAACCGGTATCAGCGCGAACAACGGCGTCGGTGTTATTTAAAATGACCGGCAAGCTTAAGGACTGCACCGGTGTCATTTGTTGGTAACCAATTTCATCAAGCCGTGTCAGTAAAGCTGGCGGCAGGTTAAGTTGATTAAAGTGAAGGAGTTCAGGTGAAGTCTCAGAAGTGTTATCCGAGATATTTTCAGGCGTATTTATAGGCATTAAAGGGGCCACTTTCTGTGTCAGGTTTCTGTGGTTATTGTAACAGGGTTCTGGACAAATATGCTGAGGTAATCTGAGCAAAAGCTTACTGTTTGCTGGAATAAACACCCAGGGCAGTGACCGTAGCCAGTATTATCAGCATTCCGAGTACCTGCGTGTAAGCCAGTACCTCACCTAAAATAATCACGCCGAATAGCGCAGCCGTAACGGGTTCTATTGTCGCCACTATGGACGCCAGCGCTGGCAACGTTCTTCTCAGGCCAATAATATAAAGAATAAAGGATGCGCCGCCACCCAGTACTCCGAGAATAGCAAAGAGCGGCCAGTCCACGGAGTTGACGACTCTTCCTGCTTCCTCTATATCGATTAATGTGCCCAGAACCAGTGTCAGGGTAGAAAACGCGATTGCAAGAACGGCCTGAGGACTGCCTTGCCTGGCTGCGTATTTAAAACCAAAAATAAAAAGCGCCAGTGACATACCTGAAAGAAGTCCGGCTATGACGCCTATAGAAGTAATACCACCGCTGTCGACTTGATACACACGGGTGAGTAATACGACACCAACCATTACCAGCAGTATTGCGGCACATTTGGTTAATGTAGGACGTTCAATTTTAATGGCGAAAGAAATTAGGTAAACAAATATGGGGGCGCAATACATGAGTGTCGCTGCAACGGCAACGCTGCTCTCAGAAATACTGAAGAAATAAAAAGCGAAATTCCCGGAGACTCCAAGCCCGGCGATGATAGACCACAACCATAACTTACTGTTAGTGAGCCCACTATTACGTGGTCTTAAAACCAACCACATCAGCACAAATATAAGCCCGACAGCACCCCGGCAAAAAGATACTAAAACGGCATTCCAATCGTCGTTGATTAGAATGCCGGCTATTCCGCCGGACAGTCCCCAGAACAGCGCCGCTGACGCCACCAGTATGATGCCTGAATTCGCCATTGCTTCGGTCAACTTCTGTTGGAATGCTGAATGAACTAAAGTATTGAATTTAGAAGACAGGAAGGAGATTTTCAAATGGTGCTTAGCTACTAAACTGCCACTTTGACAGTCATTGCTCTGAAAGCGCGAGCAGTGACTGTCTATTGAAGAATAATGCTAATGATTAAAATGACAGTGCAAAACCGATACTGAAAGCTTCGTTTTTAATGCTTTGGTTCATGTGGTTTTCTGCTTCTAGCGCCGACACTTCAGCCGAAACCGTAAAAATTTCCCATAAGGTGTGATAAACGGCAGCGCTGACTTTTGTTTGTTGTTTGACTTGCTCTAAGCTGTCTACGCCAGCTAAGTCCACTTTTGACGTGCCATAATTCAGGCCAACTTTGGTTGCACCAAATTGATGGGTTAGCTGTGTAAACCAGCCTGAGCTGTCGCGTGGACTGCCGTTGATGTCAGCAGCATCAATTAATAAGCCATAATAGCCCAGGCCTGACGCATCAAAAGCTGAGAGTGATAACCGAGTGTCATCAAGCTGAATGGCGGCAGTGATATCGATTCCTTTTGCATTGTAATCATCAAGTGAGGTACTGACCTTTTGATTATAGAAAGTTGTTGAAACAAACCCGTAATCGTAGTTATAGCGAAGCCGTCCATGAAGTCCCGGGCGCTCAGAACCTGAATCGCCAACATAACCATTGCCACCAAAACTGACTGAATCTAATGGTTGAAAAATGCCGATATCAGCGTGGAAGTTTTCTCCTAGTTCACGACTGTATGTAATTTGAGAAAGTCGGTCGGCAAAAATATAGCCATAGCCTGCGGCACCCAACGAGGTATTTAATGGACTGCGAATTGAGGCCGGCGCACCGACACCACTCAATGCCATATCCTCTAAAACAACATCAATGCCGAATACTCCATAGCCGCGTCCGACTTTTAACGTTCCGACATCGTCATTTCCTACTGTAAAATACGCTCGGTAAGCCCGATTGTCTCCGTTGCCGTTAAAGGCACTGTTATCGGTAGATCCTGGCTCAATTGCTAAAAATGCTTTTATATCGAAATCATGTGTCTGAGTTGTTGCTGAGAATTGAAAGCTGGACGGGCTGTATCCATTTGATACTGACGTAGCGTCTTCACCAATACATAGCAGTGCGTTTCCTGCGACGGTGTTATTAGAGTCGTCACAGCTTGCGTATACCGCATGTGCATTGATGTAGCCGTTAAAGTTGAAATCCCAGTCCGGAGTTGTCTGCGCTGCTGAGCTTCCACTGATTAACATTCCTGCAATACCTAGCGACCGGTAAATAGTGTATTTGTTATTCATTTTTATAATCCCTGGTTTTTTATTATGTGACTAATGTCAGCGGTTTGAGTAGCAATGCTTGTGCCAAACGGTGGGCTTCGAGTAACTCTATGTTTTTTATGATTTTTTAATGTATTTACATTTAACTATTTGATGAAATAGATCATCAAGTCTGGCTATATTGATGATTTAATTCATCAATATATTTTAATTTCAGCAGGTGAAGTTACGTAAAGTAATTTAAAAACAAAGGGTTATATAATTTTGTTGTGAGTGGTACGGGTTTTGCTACAGTTTATTGACATAACTTGAAGGTATAGATGAAGGAAATCTATGACAGCTAATAGCGTACAGGTTTTTAAAACGGCGGGACGATTGCTTACCGGCTCAGGAGCAAGTAACCAGCTATTTTCCGAGATGTGCAGGCTTAACTTGAGGCATCCCTTAATTGTAACGGATAAAGGCGTACTTGATGCCGGGCTAATCCAACCTATTGTTGCCGAACTTAAAAGTCAGGGCATTACGGGTATTGTTATTTACTCTGAGATATCAGCGGAGCCAGAAACCCATGTCGTTGAGTCGTGCCGTGACGTTTTCATTAATGAAAGCTGTGATGGGATTATTGGAATTGGTGGCGGCAGTGCAATGGATACCGCAAAAGCCGTTGCGGTATATCAAAGTGAGAAGAGAGCTTTGAACGAACTGTTTGGTGAGAACAACTGTGCGCGGCGAACCGTACCTTTAGTTTGTTTACCGACCACCGCAGGAACAGGCTCCGAAGTCACTAATATATCCATCCTGTCAGACGTAGAGGCACAACTGAAAAAGGGGATTGTCAGCGACGAACTGCTGCCGGATGTGGCGATTGTTGCACCGGAATTGACGCAGAGTTGCCCGCCATCTGTAACGGCAGCAAGTGGCATTGATGCATTGGTGCACGCCGTAGAAAGTTATATTTCTAATTTTGCTTCAGATATCACCCGGGCGTTATCAGTAGGCGCCATAAAAATGATTGTCAACGCCTTGCCCGATGCTTATCGACGTCCTGATGATCTCGACGCAAGAGAGCGTATGGCTACCGGTAGCTTAATGGCTGGGTTGGCATTCGGAAATGCAGGAGTTGGTGCAGTACATGCCTTGGCTTATCCCCTGGGCGGGCGTTATCACTTGTCGCATGGGGTTAGTAATGCACTGATGTTCACTCACGTCATGCGCTGGAATCTATCATCCTGCCCAAATGATTTTCTCAATATCGCGCTGGCGATGGGGGCCGAGGCAACGATTAGCGAAGCCGACGCAGGAGACTTCGTTATTGAGAAACTTGAATCCCTCTGCCGGGCTGTCGAAATTCCCGGCGGATTAAGAGAATTTGGTATTGAGCATAGTGATCTGCGTTCACTAGCTGAAGCGGCGAGTGGTGTGACTCGTTTATTGAGAAATAACCCTCGTGAACTTAGCGTCGATGATATCGAAGCAATTTATCAGGCCGCTTACTAAAAGGACTCATTATGTCGTTATGGAAACAACGAAAAGACGGGGCGGAAGCACCTTTCTGGCCTATGGGACCATTCAAGGTCAGATTGCCATTTCTGCACTATCGCTTTGAGTGGCCAGACTATCTGCAGGGACTATTAATGTGCGCCGTCGATTTGGCGGCAATATCGTTAATGACCGAATTACTGGGAATGCCATTTGAAGCGGCATTAGCGGTTGTTTTGATTAATGGCGCGTTTTATTTGTTGCACCATTTATTGGGCGACCCTGTTGTTCCAGGATGGATAACGCCCGCTATTCCTTTATTGATGATGTACGTATCGACCTTTCCGGAGGGGGAAGCGAGAGTGCATGCTTTGATAGCGTTTCAGATGATGCTGGGACTTTTTGCTATTGGGCTGGGAGCATCCGGTGTTGCAAAACGGGTAGTACAACTTATTCCCAGTGCTATAAAAGCTGGAATCATCATGGGCTCCGGATTAGCTGCGGTAGCGGTAGTATTTGAGGAGGGAGGCCGTTTCGAATCCTATCCGTTTACTATCTCAATTGCGGTCGGCATTGCTTTTTATCTTATTTTTTCACGTCATTTCGCGACGGTTCAGAATAAACACTGGGTTCTTCGTGTACTGGGTAAGCTCGGCATTTTTCCCATTATCGCTTTGGCTATTGTGATTGCACCACTGGCTTCAGAAGCTCCATGGCCAGATATCGAATGGGGCATAACATCACCTGACTTCGCAACCTTATTCGCGCATTACACCGTTTTTGGTGTCGGGCTACCGCCTCTTAGTATGTTTTTAACTGCCATACCAACGGTGCTGGCAGCTTATATTGTGCTGTTCGGCGATGTGTTACAGAGCAAAGCTATTCTGGCGGAAGCAGATGAGATGCGTCAGGACGAAAAAATTGATTACAACGCCGATCGCGCGCATCTCATTTTTGGTGCCCGCAACTTTG
This sequence comes from Idiomarina sp. ST20R2A10, assembly GCF_051842345.1. NCBI lineage: Bacteria > Pseudomonadati > Pseudomonadota > Gammaproteobacteria > Alteromonadales > Idiomarinaceae > Idiomarina > Idiomarina sp. ST20R2A10. The sequence continues at coordinate 228,369 of NZ_JBNIEY010000001.1, forward strand.
GTATGAGTATTATTGGCCCTGATGTTGCGATGTGCGGACCGTTATGGGCGGCAATGCATGTGGTAATTGTTGAGCGCTTTAAAAAAGGGCGGAAAGCTATGGACTCCATTTTTGGAGGCGCGGGTTCTTTTCGCTGGGGAACCAATACCGGCCTTTTACTTCTGCCGGTGGTTAGCTTAGTTCAACCGATTCTGGGAATTGCTTTAGCTCTGACTTTGCTTATACAAGGCTACGTCAGCGTTCGTATTGGCATTCAGGAAGCAAAAACGGAACGCGACTTGGGCATAGCTGGAATTATCGGGGCAATTCTTGTAGTTAAAGGAGCAACTTGGGCTTTCGCTGCAGGGCTGCTGTTATGTTTTTTGCTATATGGCTGGCGTTTGCGCGCACCTAAAAAGGAGCAGACGGATGTTCGGTAGCGATAGGTTACAACGTGTATTAGATGCGATGAGCGACGGCGTTTATGTCACCGATGGTAACGGTATTACGATAACGGTCAATACGGCTTATGAGCGTATTACCGGTATTCCGAAGGAAAAGCTTCGGGGGTTACATATGTCCGAAGTTGTGAAGCGTGGTTATATTTCGCGCTCGGTATCTTTGGAGGTTTTGAAAGAAAGAAGACCGGTTACTTTGACGCAGGACGTAAGTAAAGAGCACCAAATTTTAGTTTCTGGTACACCGATGTTCGACTCCGACGGGCGTATTGAATACATCGTTACCACGGTTCGGGATGTCACTGAGCTGCTAAAAGCCAAAAGAGCGCAGGAAAAGCTGGAACAATTACTGAGCTTACGTGAGCAATATGGTGCTTCTGTTTCAACCGATGGTCATAAAGAGCCTTTTGTCATTAGTCGGCAAATGAGAGCTTGCTATGATCTCGCAAAACGAGTGGCAAGCTCCTCTGCAAAAGTATTGCTACAGGGAGAAACGGGTACCGGGAAAACACTGCTTGCACGGACTATTCATAGTTACAGCAATGTCGCTAACGGGCCTTTTATTGAATTAAATTGTGCCGCGATGCCAGAGTCTCTGCTTGAGTCTGAGTTATTTGGTTACGCTTCCGGGGCGTTCACCGGAGCCTCCGAGAAAGGCAAGACAGGGTTACTTGAGGCGGCTAATAATGGCACTTTGTTTCTTGATGAAATTGGTGATTTGCCGCTAACTCTTCAGGCCAAGTTACTTAAAGTTATTGATGAGAAGCGGTTTTTACCAGTTGGCGCGACATCGTTTAAGCAAACGAACTTTCGGTTAATTTCAGCAACACATCATGACTTAAAGAAACTGGTTGCCGAAAGTCATTTTCGGGAAGACTTGTTATACCGATTAAGTGTGGTACCAATTGAACTGCCTCCCCTGCGAGAAAGGATCGAAGAAATTCCCGTACTGCTTGAACATTATCTCAACCATTTCAATGAAAACTATGAGTTGGACTGTCGTTGGCATGCTGATGTGATTGCTCGTCTTAAACAATATGAATGGCCGGGCAATATTCGCGAGCTGATTAATCTGACAGAACGATTAATGGTGACTTCTGAACAGTCGCTGATCACAACGGCTCAGTTACCTATAGAAATAGCAACTGACAGGCCGTTAGGGCGTGACGGGTGCTCGCTAAAAGAACAGGTAGAGATGCTTGAGAAGAGAGTAATTGAAGAGGCGTTATTGATGCACGGTACCACGCGGGCGGCAGCCAGCGCTCTGGGCGTTGATCAGTCGACCTTAGTTAAAAAACAAAAACGCTGGCGCATAGAACAAAAAAGGGACTTACCGAACGATGAATAATGAACAAGTTTTACAGCCCGATAATGTGGAGTTAATGAAAAACAGCCCGGTTGGCCCGTCAACAAACAGGTCAATAGCTGTTGATGATCCTGCAACTGGGAATGTGATAGGTCACGTACCCGATTTAACACCGAAGCAAATTAGCCGCTCTATAGAGTCTGCGGAAGCCGCTTTTTACAAGTGGAGAGACGTTCCTCTCAGAGAGCGATGCGAGAAGCTTTTTCGCTGGTATCAACTCATGCTTGAAAAGGAAGAGGAGCTTGCTGGCATTTTGACCAGTGAGCAGGGTAAACCATTATCTGAGTCACGAGGCGAGATACGTTACGCAGCAAGTTACATTCAATGGTATGCGCAGCCAGGCCTGCAAGACCAGGGGAGCATTCTGCCGTACTCGTCAACCGATGAATCAATGATGGTTATTACCGAGCCGGTAGGTGTTTGTGCTGCGATAACACCCTGGAATTTTCCTGCGGCGATGATCACGCGCAAAGTTGCACCTGCACTGGCGGCTGGTTGCACAATGTTGGTGAAACCCGCTCTTGAAACCCCGCTGACAGCAATTGCAATTGCTGAGTTAGCGATACAGGCGGGGATTCCCGAAGGCGTTTTAAGCATTGTAACCGGCGACGGGGAGGCTATTGGTAAAATATTCAGTGAAAGCGCCGTAGTCAGAAAGTTAAGTTTTACCGGCTCAACTCGAGTCGGGCGTTTACTCATGGCTTCATCAGCTTCAACGATTAAGCGACTCTCACTTGAACTCGGCGGAAATGCGCCTTTTATTGTTTGTGAAACCGCAGATGTCGAGCGTGCAGTGCAAGGAGCTATCCAATCAAAATTTCGCAATGCGGGGCAGACCTGCGTATGTGCCAATGCCTTTTACATTCATACCAAAGTTTATGATGAGTTTACTGAGAAGTTCATCGCCCGCGTGAATCAACTCATGTTGGGTAACGGCAAAAATGAGTCCGTCGATATTGGTCCATTGATTAATGAAAATGCACTCGAAAAAGTGGAGCAGATAGTCGCAGATGCAGTAAAAAAAGGTGCCGTAATCGCCTGCGGCGGAGAGCGGTGGGTAAACTCAGAGCGTTGGTATTACCCGACTGTGTTACTCAATGCTGATAGCTCTATGCGTTGTGTGAATGAAGAAATTTTCGGGCCTGTTGCACCTATTGTTCGATACGACGATGAGACAGCTTTATTAGAAGAACTCAGACAGCAACAAACCGGATTAGCTGCTTATTTTTACAGCCAGAACTTAGGACAGGTTAACCGTCTTTCGAGAGCTCTTGAAGTTGGAATGATTGGTGTTAATAGCGGCGTTATATCTGACGCGGCAGTGCCTTTTGGTGGCGTTAAGTCGTCGGGGATTGGCCGTGAGGGCGGGCGCCATGGAATTGAAGAATATTTAGAAACTAAGTACATCAAACTTAGTTATTAATATAAGCGTTAGAACAACAAAAAAGGAAGAACAATGAAAACAATAAAATCAGTACTATCAATGGCTTTAGCTACCGCACTTATGAGTGCCTCCGGAGTTTCGTTGGCTCAGACCAGCGATATTGAAAACCTTCAAAAAGATATGCCCAAAAACTGGGGGAAATGGGGCGATGACGATCAACTTGGCGCCCTTAACTACCTTGATGAAAAACAGGCCTTACGTGGTATAAAAGCCGTTCGTTCAGGGGAAACTTTTACGCTGCAACTACCGATTACTCATGGCGTCGGGCCTGTGTTCCCGGGTCGCGTTCCGGCTATGCATTTCATGACGCAGGACGAGAGTATGTACAGTGTAAACAAGCTGGATGAACTGGCCGGTGGTGTTAAGTACTCAGACGATGCCGTTTTCATGTACTTGCAGGGCACGACACACATGGATGCTCTAGGCCACGCATGGTATGGCGATAAAGTATATGGCGGGGTATCGGCTGATAGCACAGTGCATGGGCATGATCATGTTGATGTTGGTGTCTTAGCTGAACACGGTATTGTTGGCCGCGGCGTACTGCTGGATGTCGGGCATTTGAAAGGTGGTGACATAGGACGGTTGGCACCGGGTTCATGTATTACTTTACAAGACCTCAAGGACACGGCGGAAGCGCAGGATGTAACCGTTGAAAAACGCGATATTTTGTTAATAAGAACAGGATCTGTAGGACGTTTTTATCAAGAGGAACCAGATGCTGAGTGGAGCGCAACAACAGAGCCCGGCTTGTGTTATAGCAAAGACCTGATTAAATGGATTGATAACATGGAGATACCCGTGATTGCGGCTGATAATCTGGCAGTTGAACTTGTACCGCAAAAGATTGAAGGTAAAGATTATGTGATCCCGCTACATGGTGCGCTCATTCGGGACTTAGGTGTGGTGTTGAGTGAGCTTTACTGGCTGGACGATTTGGCGGCAGATAGCCGTGAAGATGGTCAATACACCTTTATGTTTACTGCTGCGCCTCTAAAGATGGAGCGAGGCTCGGGTTCTCCTATTAATCCTATCGTTATTAAGTAGCTTTTCACTCGAGAGTATGCAGGTATATCTACCTTCATACTCTCTTTGCTTTTTGTCGTAAAAAATGTCGATAATCATATGATAATCAACCAAAAAACAACAAAAAGTATAAGTTTATTTCGTTATTATTACGCACATTGCTTCGCTGAATGAAGCAGTGCTGCCTGGCAGCTTGGAAGTAGTAAGTGCGGGACACGCACGACATAACGGAGTATTAAAGAATGAAAAAAGCAGTATTAGCTACACTTATCGGCGCCGCGTTATTCAGTGGTGCAACTTTAGCAGCAGACCAGGGTTCTGACTTTGATCGCGTAGAAGCTCGTTTTATCGACTTCGGTGATGATGTTGATGGTTTTGGCCTTGATGGTCGTGTAATGCTGAGTGAATCTATTTATTTCACTGCAGATTACTCTCAGCTTAGCGAAGGCGATGCGGATTTTGACCAAATCTTCGCTGGTATCGGTTACAAGCATGACTTCAGCGAAAAATTCGCTGGCTTCGCTGATGTTAATCTTTATTATGCAGATATTGACGGTATCGACGATGATACTGGTTATGCAGTGCAGGTTGGTGGTGTTTATCGTTTAAACCCTGCCGTTGAGTTCTCAGGTCTGGTACGTCACGTTGATAACGATATTTTCGTAGACTCTGAGCAAGAATATGAATTGTCTGCTCGTTGGTACATCAACAACCAATTCAGCTTAAGTGCAACTTATGTTGATGGTTTTGATAGTGACTGGTTTGATGGCTACTCTATTGGCGCTGCTTGGCACTTCTAAGCAATCCAGTTAAGCCTGCCGCCTGTCATTTCAGACGGGCGGCAATTTACCCTAAAAACTTTCCTTACCTTCTTAAAGCCCGCGCTAGTTAAACTTCGATACAAACAATGTTTCATTTCCATTAAGAAAACCACAGACAGAACCCGTTCAGGCTTTAACCGTTGTGTTTCCATTAAAGTCAAAGTAAATGAATAAAGCTTGAGGGATACTTCAATTAACCGAGTAAAGGTATTTTTCTATGGGGTAAACCGGGCACTTAGAATGGTGCGTCCGAGTAGACTCGAACTACCGACCTCTGCCATGTCAAGGCAGCGCTCTAACCAACTGAGCTACGGACGCACTTTATGGGGAATGTCGTTAACGACGGGCGGTATATTAGTGATTTGCGCTCACAGGTGCAAGCGATTTTTTACTAAATCCATTTGTTTGTCGAAATTCTATTCAGCTTTGAATAACTACGCTTACTTTCTTAAGAAGGCTTTTGCTAGAATGTTCACTATACTCAGTTTTTACTGACGGAAAAGAGGTGGTTAAATGTTTATTTTTTTACGAGTAATACGTGCAGTTGCAGGGCTTCTTTTTTTGATGACTATCGTCGGCATTATTGCACAGCTTACTTTTAATATATTACATGTCGATATTTTGATGCGCTCTTCCGTCATTGTTATTATGGCGGGGGCTTTACATGCCGCGTTCTGGCTTTGGGTCTTTATTGGTTTACGGTACGTTATCAATGAAATTCATCAAAAAGAGCAGGGTGCGCCACACCCAGGCCTAACTAAGCACTGGCATCTTTAAGCGAAGCTCTAATCGAGCCCTGGTGTAAAGTCACAGGCGCTGTAGAACTTTTGCCATGGGCGCACAAAATACACTGACGCATCGGTTAGTTTTTTACTGAGTGTACCGAGTTCTGCAATGTAGGATTTTAGCTCCGGTTGAGGTGCTATACCTGCGAGGTTGTCCAGAGTCATGAGTAAGCGCTGATGTTGTTCAATCAATTCTGCTATGTCACCTTGCATTTCTTTGAGGTAAATGGCGTTAAAAGCTTCTTTTAGCGCTAATGCGTCATCTGGCACTTTTCCATTTTGACAATAAACTGACTTAGGAACTTCAGGCAGCAGCTCGGTCATTTTCTCCAGTTTATAAGAGTAATCTAGCATAGTACGGAACAAGTCAGGAAGGTAGTCGCTGCGTTCTAAACGACCGAGCATCTCTATTAGCTCATCGGGGGCATCTGCTTCTTTTGTGTAGTTCCAACGCTCTAAAATGCGGGTAAATCGCTCCAGCGCATTCACAGCGTAGTTGTACTCCGTCACATGTATTTTAGGTAAAGAGTTATTACCTATAGAAAGAGCTTTTCTCAACCCGTCGTCACGGGCAAAGGCATTTGCCAGGCTGTTCTGCAGTTGTGATTTCTTATGCACTAATGCTTCTTTCAATTTGTCTTTAACATTGGCTGAGTCAGGATGCTCAATGCATTTCTTCAGTGCCTGAATCATGCTGAGGTCAGCATGATAGCGGCTAAACCCATCTTTTAGCTTTCCCAGTGAACTGTTGTTTTCAGCTATTAGCTGGCCTAACTGGCAATGATTAAGCCTAAGGCTTTCCAGTAAGCCCATGCTTGTTCTTTCAATATTTCGGGTTAGTGCGCGCTTGGCCGGATACTGGAGTTGAGGTTTAGGGGCATCTATTGAGTTATTGGGGAGTTTGAGTGTACTTTGGACTCGGTTATGCAGTTCATTTGCGTATTCCGTTAGACCCTGATCATCTGAGCAGGCCGATAACCCTAAAACGACTAACGCATAGCCAAAAGAACGGAAAATCAGTACACTTCGCTTCATTGTATTATTCCTTGCAACAAGGTTCTTATCGATGTTTACAGGTATTGTTCAAACCCAAGCTACGATATTTTCAGTCTCCGACCAAGTAGTTTCTGATCACAAGACATTTCGACACCTGGTTATTAAAACTGAACCCCAATTTCTACAAAACCTGGCTATTGGTGCAAGTATTGCCATAAATGGTTGCTGTTTAACCGTGGTCGAATTCAGCGATACTGAGGTGCACTTTGACGTCATTGATGAAACCCTGCGGCTAACAAATTTGGGGCTGTTAGGTGAGGGGGACAAAGTTAATTTGGAGCGGTCACTAAAAGTGGGCGATGAAATTGGCGGACATGCGGTTTCAGGTCATATTCACTGCCAGGGCAAAGTGACTAAAATTGATACCTCTGAGAATAACGTTGCTATGTGGATAGAACTACCAGAGCAATACACCCCATACTTGTTTGCCAAAGGGTTTATTGCGGTTAACGGTGCCAGTTTGACGGTAGGTCAGGTTGAAGCTAATTGCTTTAGTCTGCATTTAATTCCGGAAACTTTGCGCCTGACCAATTTGGAATCAACGCAGGTGGGTGACAGTCTGAATATCGAACTTGATCAGCAAACCATCACTATTGTTGAAACAGTTGAGCGTGTGCTGGCTAAACGTCAGTAAAACTGCTCATCGTTCCCGTCGACCTTCACTCGCGCCTGCTGGTTAACTTCATCAACTTGTAACTGAACATGAATGAGATCACCGCAGGCAGCACATTCTTCCTGGTAGTCCTGATTTCCCTCCGAGGCATCAATATCTAGAAAGGTATTGTGCCCACAATGCGGGCATTTCACCGGCACACTTTGTAAATTTTCTTCGTTCATAATTCACTCGTTCCTATCAAGTCTTGCTTGTAACTATAGAAATAAAATATTGACTCCGCCCAATGAGATTAACGCTCCGGTTATAGAACGTGGGGTAATTCGTTGTTTTTTCAGTAAAGATATCGGTATTAAAAAGAGTGGAGCGGTGGAGAGTAAAGTCTGGGTTAGGCCCGGGTTGATATTGGCGATAGATATTTGCTGTAACCAAATAGCCAGGAACGTACCGAATACAATGGCGCCGAGTAGCGGCAAAGGGTTAATAGAGCGAACTTGTTTTATGATTGCGTTGTACGCGCCTCGTTTCGAAAGTCCGACAATTATGGCGAGTAAAAAAGAGCCGGCGGCAAGACGCACAAATGCCGCATCAATAGCGTTTACGCGGGATTGCATGAGCACCGCAAAAGCCATGACTAAACCGGTAGCCTGACAGAGCGCGGCGCCGCAGCCGAAGAATATACCTGATAATGAAAGCGCAGGCTGTTTGTCCGGAGCTTTTTCAGTAACGACCCACAGAACACCGCTTAAGGTTATGACCGCACCGGTAATTTCAATGGTGGATAAACCGTCACTTAAAAACACCCAGGCCATGAATGCAGCCAGTGGTGGTGCGAGATACTCCAACAACATAGCGTGCCAGGGGCCTAAACGACGCAGCGCGGCAAAATGACAACTGTCGCCAATGGTAATACCTATAATGCCGCTTAACGCGAGTAACCACAGGCCTGAGCTTAGCTCTAACGAGTTACCCAGCAACAAACTCATAGTCAAAAGCAGGGGAGTCGCAACAACGCCTTTAACTAAGTTCATTTGTAAGGGCGAGAAGTGGCTACCGGCGCGGTGGTACAACACGGTGGCGACAGCCCAGAAGGCAGCGGCTAATAAAGCGGCAAGTTGTCCGGTTAACTCTCCGGTAATGTCTGATGTCAAAACAGGCTCGGCGGTTGCTCAAATGTAAGCGGTCGATTATAGTAGCGTCTCGCGTTCGATGGTACCGAACGCAAAAATTTCGTAGGTTTTTTCTATAAAGCAGATAAAACCAAAATAGAGCACGTGGCACTTGGTAGGTGTCACCACTGGTTGGAAAGGAAGTTTCATGCCTGTAATTACTCTCCCTGACGGAAGTCAACGCGAATTCGATAAACCTGTAAGCATTATGGAAGTTGCCGCCGATATTGGTGCTGGCCTTGCGAAAGCAACAGTTGCTGGCCGTATTGACGGTGAGCTGGTTGATGCCTGTGAACTCATTGAACATGATGCCCGCATTGAAATTGTGACACCAAAAGATGACGACGGCGTGCATATTATTCGTCACTCTTGTGCTCATTTAATGGGGCATGCTGTTAAACAGATGTGGCCAGACGCAAAAATGGCAATAGGCCCGGTCATCGATAACGGTTTTTACTACGATATTGACGTTGATCACACTTTCACTCAGGAAGACCTTGAGAAGATTGAAAAGCGGATGAAAGAACTGGCTAAAACGGAATATGCCGTTATAAAGAAAAAAGCCAGCTGGAAAGAAGCCCGTGAAACTTTCGTAGAGCGCCATGAACCTTATAAAATAGAAATTCTGGACGAAGACATCCCAACCGATGCAACGCCTGGGCTCTATCACCACGAAGAATATATCGACATGTGTCGTGGTCCGCATGTACCCAACATGAAGTTTTGTCAGCATTTCAAAATTATGAAAATGGCCGGAGCATACTGGCGTGGTGACTCTGACAACAAAATGTTGCAGCGTATATACGGTACGGCCTGGGCAGATAAAAAACAGTTAAAAGCCTATTTACAGCGTTTAGAAGAAGCGGAAAAGCGCGACCACCGTAAAATTGCTAAAGCTCAGGATTTATTCCACTGGCAGGAAGAAGCGCCGGGTATGGTGTTCTGGCATCACAATGGCTGGACCATTTTCCGTGAATTAGAAACTTACATTCGCGAAAAAATGCGCGAGTACGAATATCAGGAAGTCAAAGGTCCGATGATGATGGACCGGGTATTGTGGGAAAAGTCGGGGCACTGGGAGAAATTCTCAGAACTGATGTTTACCACGTCATCGGAAAATCGCGAGTATGCTGTTAAGCCGATGAATTGCCCGGGACATGTTCAAATCTTTAATCAGGGCTTAAAGTCATACCGCGACTTACCGTTACGCATGGCGGAATTTGGCAGTTGTCACCGTAATGAACCTTCAGGTGCGTTGCATGGTCTGATGCGTGTTCGTGGTTTCACACAAGACGATGCACACATTTTCTGTACCGAACAGCAGGTTCAGGAAGAAGTCGCGGGTTGCATCAGAATGGTGTACGAAACTTACAAAACCTTTGGTTTTGAGAACATCGATGTGAAGCTTTCAACCCGCCCTGAAAAACGCTTAGGCGACGATGCCACATGGGACCGCTCGGAGACTGCACTAGCTCAGGCTTTGAAAAATAATGACATCGATTTTTCTTATTTACCGGGTGAAGGTGCATTTTATGGCCCGAAAATAGAATTTACTTTGTTCGATTGTCTGGGCAGAGCGTGGCAATGTGGTACAATACAGCTTGATTTTGCGTTGCCAGGGCGTTTAGGTGCCACATACGTAGGCGAAGATAACGAGCGACACACGCCAGTTATGATTCACCGCGCTATTTTGGGATCACTTGAACGTTTCATGGGTATTCTTATTGAAGAGTATGCAGGGAACTTCCCGTTGTGGTTGTCGCCAACGCAAGTTGTGTTAATGAATATCACGGATAATCAAAGCGATTATGTACGAAAAGTTGTCAAAACCCTGAACGAAAAGGGAATTCGTGCATCAGCCGACTTGAGAAATGAGAAGATAGGCTTTAAAATCCGTGAACACACATTAAAACGTGTTCCATATTTACTGGTTGTCGGCGACAAAGAAGTCGAAGCTGGTGAGGTTGCGGTACGTACACGTGGTGGTGAAGACTTGGGCAAATTCCCGTTAGAAGACTTCATTACTCGTGTAGAGGACGAAGTCCGTACTCGCAAAATTGATTAATTGTTTGGAGGAATAAACCATTAAAGGCGGAAAAAGAACTCAGAAAGCTGCAGATAAAAACCGTATCAACGAACAAATTACAGGCGTTGATGAAGTTCGCTTAATCGGAACCGATGGTGAACAAGCTGGTGTCGTCAGTATTAACGAGGCTCTTGATGCAGCAGCGGAAGCTGGTGTTGATTTGGTGGAGATGAGCCCTAACGCAGAACCACCAGTCTGCCGCTTGATGGATTACGGCAAGTTCCTCTTTGAAAAGAGTAAAGAACAGAAAGAGCAGAAGAAAAAACAGAAACAGATTCAGGTCAAGGAAGTTAAGTTCCGACCTGGTACTGATGAGGGCGACTACCAGGTAAAACTGCGCAACCTGCGTCGTTTCCTCGAGGGAGGTGACAAAACTAAAGTCACTATCCGTTTCCGTGGCCGGGAAATGGCACACCAAGAGTTGGGCATTGAATTGCTGAATCGCGTTAAAAACGATTTAGAAGAAATCTCAATTGTTGAGTCGTTCCCAAGACGTGCCGAAGGGCGCCAGATGATTATGGTCTTGGCACCCAACAAGAAGTGATCGTGGTTTACAAGTAGTCTGATTGTCAGGCTCACCCTTTCACACTTTTATCAACAATGCGGAGTTTAATTTCATGCCAAAAATGAAATCGAACAAGGGCGCTTCCAAGCGCTTTAAAAAGACTGCTTCTGGTGGTTTTAAGTGCAAGCAATCTCACTTGCGTCACATTCTGACTAAGAAGAGCCCTAAGCGTAAGCGTCAGCTTCGCGCTAAGAGCATGGTCCATGAGGCCGACGTTAAATTAGTCGTTCGCATGTTACCGTACGCATAAGGAGAGATAGCAAATGGCACGAGTAAAACGTGGTGTAATCGCGAGAGCGCGTCACAAAAAAGTCCTGAAGCAGGCGAAAGGTTATTATGGTGCCCGTAGTCGCGTTTATCGCGTAGCGGTCCAGGCAGTAACTAAAGCAGGTCAATATGCATACCGTGACCGTCGCAACAAAAAACGTCAATTCCGTCAATTGTGGATTGTTCGTATCAATGCTGCGGCTCGTCAAAACGGTCTGTCTTACAGCCGCTTTATCAATGGTCTGAAAAAAGCATCTATTGAAATCGATCGTAAAATCTTAGCCGATATCGCTGTTCATGATCAAAACGGTTTTGCCGCTTTGGTTGAGAAAGCAAAAGGCGCACTGTAATTATTCAAAACCTTTATGGGTTCGAATAAACAGATTTAGAAGGGAGCCAATTGGCTCCCTTTTTCATTGAAAATTCGCTATCATAGCGCCTTTATTATTTATCTTGTGTTGTTGAGGGATACGATGCAGCTAGAGCAAATTGTTGAGCAGGCTGAATCGGCCATTGCGGCCGCAGATTCACCGACTGCGTTAGACGAAGTCCGCGTCGAGTATATGGGCAAGAAAGGGCAGCTCACTGAGCTTTTAAAAGGCTTAGGTAAGTTAGATCCGTCTGAGCGCCGGGAAGCCGGACAAAAAATTAATGAAGCCAAGCAACAAGTTCAGACCAGTATCAATGCTCGTAAAGAGCTATTGAAAGCGGCTGAATTAGCGCAAAAGCTGGAAGCGGAACGCATAGACGTTACTTTACCCGGACGGCATTCAGCGGTAGGCGGAGTGCATCCGGTAACTCAGACCATTCGCCGTATTGAACAGTTTTTCGGTGATTTAGGCTTTAGCGTAAAAGAAGGCCCGGAAGTAGAAGACGGTTTTCATAACTTTGATGCGTTGAATATTCCGGCGAATCATCCGGCACGAGCCGACCACGATACGTTTTATTTTACCCCCTCAACAATGCTGCGTACGCAAACTTCTGGTGTACAAATTCGTACTATGGAAAATGAAAAACCGCCACTGCGGATCATTTCTCCAGGAAGGGTTTACCGGAATGACTACGACCAGACCCACACACCGATGTTTCATCAGGTTGAAGGGTTAATGGTTGATACCGACGTCAGCTTTACCCAATTAAAAGGAATTTTAGAAGACTTCCTGAATCACTTTTTCGAAGAGTCGCTGACGGTGCGTTTCAGACCTTCGTACTTCCCATTTACCGAACCTTCGGCAGAAGTTGATGTGATGGGTAAAGATGGTAAATGGCTAGAAGTTTTAGGTTGCGGCATGGTGCACCCAAACGTGTTGAAGGCGGTAGGCATTGATTCGGAAAAGTACACCGGCTTTGCGTTTGGTATGGGCGTTGAACGTCTTACCATGTTGCGCTACGGCGTGAATGACTTACGTGCGTTCTTCGAGAACGATTTGCGTTTCCTCAAACAATTTAACTAACGGGCAGTAAGCAATGAAATTCAGTGAACAATGGTTAAGGGAATGGGTTAACCCCGACATCAGCAGTCATGAATTGAGTGAACAGCTCAGCATGGCAGGTCTTGAAGTAGATGCTGTTGAGCCGGTTGCCGATGAATTCCATACTGTCGTGGTTGGTGAAGTGATTGAATGTGGTCCTCACCCGGACGCAGATAAACTGCAAGTGACCAAAGTTAACGTTGGTGAAGACGAGCCGGTGGATATTGTTTGCGGAGCGTCCAATTGCCGCTTAGGCATTAAGGTCGCGGTTGCTAAAGTTGGGGCGGTATTGCCCGGCGATTTTAAAATTAAGAAAGCGAAGCTTCGCGGTCAGCCGTCAAACGGTATGCTGTGCTCGTTTAAAGAGCTGGGCCTTATTGATGAGCATGATGGTATTATTGAGCTTCCGACTGATGCTCCGGTTGGAGAAGATTACCGTAAATACCTGCAACTTGACGACAACAGCATCGATATCGACTTAACTCCGAATCGTGGTGACTGTCTGAGTATTCGTGGTATTGCACGCGAAGTGGGTGTGTTGAACCGTCTGGATGTTAAAGTACCAGAGAGCAACAAAGTAGCGGCCAGTATTGAAGATACGCTAAGCATTACTTTGTCTGCTACTGAGCAGTGTCCGCGTTATTTAGGCCGCGTTATCAAAGGTGTCGATTTAACTCGCCCAACGCCGGTATGGATGACAGAAAAATTAAGACGCAGCGGTATTCGTAGCATTGACCCGGTAGTTGACGTCACTAACTACGTGTTGCTTGAACTGGGTCACCCCATGCATGCATTTGACCTCGATTCACTTGAAGGGGACATCGATGTTCGCTTAGCCAAGCCTAAAGAAAAGCTTACTTTGCTTGATGATCAAGAGGTTGAGCTGGACGACGATACTCTGGTTATTGCTGATGAGAAAAAAGCACTAGCCATGGCGGGTGTCTACGGTGGTAAAAATAGTGGTGTAACAGAAAACAGCAAAAATATTTTTCTGGAAAGCGCGTTCTTTGCGCCAGATGCCATCTTAGGGAAAGCACGCCGTTACGGTCTACATACAGATGCGTCACATCGTTATGAGCGCGGCGTAGACCCTCAGTTGCAACGTACGGCAATGGAAAGAGCGACAGAATTATTGTTGGCGATTTGCGGTGGTGATGCAGGACCGGTAACCGAAGCGGTTGCAGAAGCATTTTTGCCTAAGCGTGACGGCATTACGTTAAGAGCGAACCGATTGGCTAAAGTACTGGGTGTCAGCATTGCTAATGACAATGTCACTGAAATTCTTGAGCGTTTAGGCTTCGATGTTTCATTTGACGGTGAACAGTGGCAGGTGGGCATTCCGTCATACCGTTTTGACTTGAGCATTGAAGAAGACTTAATTGAAGAAGTTGCCCGGGTTTACGGTTACAACTCAATTCATGCTGCACCGCCGGCAGCGCAACTGCGTATGACCGAGCGCAAAGAAAGCCAGCTTAGTACCCATCAACTGGTGGATGCTATGGTCAGCCGTGGTTATCAGGAAGCGATAACCTACAGCTTTGTTGATCCAAAACATCAGGCACTGATGTTTGATGAAACCGCAGCGCTAACTTTGCCACACCCAATTTCGGTTGATATGTCTTCTATGCGTGTAAGCTTATGGCCGGGATTAGTCGGCGCGGTTGCTCATAATCAGAAGCGTCAGCAGTCTGTGCTGGCTTTCGTAGAAACGGGTTTGCGTTTTATTCCAGACGAGTCAGCTGAAAACGGTGTTCGTCAGGAAGCGGTTATCAGCGGTATACGTTCTGGTAAAGCGCATTCAGAGCATTGGTCGGAAGGTGACCGTCCGGTTGATTTTTACGATGTAAAAGGTGATGTTGAAGCTTTGTTGGCTCAAACAGGCAATGCTGCGGCCTTCCGTTTTGTTGCATCGCAAAATCCGGCACTGCACCCGGGGCAATCAGCGGCAATTTACCGCGGCTCTGAAAAAGTCGGTGATATCGGCGCTTTGCATCCCAAGTTTGATAAGGCTTTAGGGCTTAACCAGCGCACCTTTGTGTTTGAACTGGCGTTATCAGTCGTGACTGAGCGACCTTTACCGCAAGCTAAGCCGGTATCTCGTTATCCATCTATTCGTCGCGATCTTGCTGTTGTGGTTGATAAGGACCTTGCGGCAGGTGAGCTGATAGCTGCGATGGAAAATGTTGGCGTAAAACAGTTAGTTGACCTAAACTTGTTTGACGTTTACATCGGTGATGGTGTGGCAGAAGGTAAACAAAGCTTGGCTCTATCCGTTACTTTGCAAGACAGCGACAAAACTTTGGAAGAAGCGGAAGTCACTGAGCTTATGACTAAATTTATTGAGACATTAAAGAGTGAGTTTAATGCAACATTGAGGGATTAAACTATGGCGCTGACCAAAGCAGAACTGGCAGAAGTGCTGTTCGACAAATACGGTGTTAGTAAACAAGATGCCAAAGTGTTAGTTGAAGATTTTTTTGAAGAAATCAGAGTTGCTTTGGAAAGAGGCGAGCAGGTGAAGTTGTCAGGTTTTGGCAATTTTGAACTGCGAACTAAAAATCAGCGCCCTGGGCGTAACCCGAAAACGGGCGAGGAAATTCCTATTTCAGCGCGTCGGGTTGTCACCTTCAAACCTGGTCAGAAATTTAAAAGTCGAGTCGAAAACGCAGAACCCGAGGATTAACCTCGGGTTCTTTTTTATTTGAGTCTGTACTTAGGCGCCGGAAATTAACGAAAGAAGAGCTGGCTAAAGGGATTCAGTAACCGGCTGATGCCTGAAGTAAAATGCAAGGGCGCGTCCAGCGTAGCCAGAGTTAAGCAGTCTTCATCCTGAGTTTCCGGAGTATGGGTACGACTGGGGTCTAACAAAATAAAATCACCGTCCCGGTACTCGCTCTGCTCGTCATTAAAAACACCATCAATAACCAGCGTCGCTTCTTTTCCTTTATGCGTATGCTCAGGGAGTTTTGCGCCTGGTGCCATGTAAATCAAGTTCGTCTGATTTCCATTGTCCAGAGTTAATGGTGCGCGCCAGAGTTTACCGACCAGTTTCGACCACTCACCAATGCGGTGACTATTGTGCGCCAGGGTACGAGGCAGTGTAAAACGACGACCTTCCAGAGAGAGCATCTCATTCGGTTGGTGTGCTTGTTTGTTACATGCAGAAGACGCGAAAATGGCTTCCAGCATTTGGTCACACTGAGACTTGCTCATTGTTGTACTGGCAACACTAACCAATGTATCCAAATTTTCTTCACACAGCTTCTGCTCAATCTCACACACGGTTTGACGACAGGCTTTACACATATCGATGTGTGTGCCGACAACTAACGTCATTGCCGCGCTAAGATCGCCAGAGGCGTATTGATATAAAAGGCCTTCGCCTGGGTGTGATTTAATCATCATCGACTATCAACTCTTTCAATTTTTTTAATGCTAGACGAGTTCGGGACTTAATTGTCCCTAAAGGTACTCCCAGAGCGTCAGAGACTTCCTGCTGAGATTTACCTTCAATATAAATCTTCTCAATAACAACCCGTTGTGCATCGGGCAATTGAGCGTAATAAAAAGAAATTTCCTGCATCAGAACATCGTGATCCAATGCGTAACCGTCATCGAGGCTATCGTTCTGCTCGGAGAGAATCGGCCAGAGTTCATCAGCACTGATATCATCTTTGCGTTTTTTGTTCTTACGAAGCAAATCGAAGCGGATGTTACGAGCTATGGTAAATATCCAAGTAGAAGGAGAGCCACGGTCAGGCTTGAACAAGTGAGCTTTATGCCAGACGTTAGTCATGGTTTCCTGGACGAGATCCATAGCCGTTTGTTCATTACCAAATTGTCTTGTAGCGTAAGATTGTAGTTTTGGTGCAAATAACCTAAAGAGTTCACTAAAGGCAGCGCGATTTCTATTTTCTGCAATCTTTGCCAGCAGTTCCGCTGCTTTCTCGGCAGCGTCTGTCTGGGTGGTAGCCATAGACCCCCGTTTCGATGTTCTTTCTGACACCATTTGCATAATTAGACCTGCTTCTTTTCACACAATGTTCTAACTATTACGGGGTGTTGAGAAAATGGATCACCCAGATGGCAGAATGTTTACTCAATTAACGAATTAAGTCTAACAGATATTCTTTTGCTTTTAGACAACTTTCGCATCTTATCAGCTCTTGTTTTGTATAGACGTCCAGAGGCAGTATTTCAAGCCACCTTGAACAAACCCAGTCAAGCTTCTCGTAGCCGAGATCAGGTAACAACTCGGAAAGTTCCGGGTAGGTCTCAAAAGCTTCCTGTAATCGAGTCTTGAGTTTATCGGCTGCGTTATCCAGAGAAAGTTCAGGCCAGTTTTCGAGGTACTCTATTTTCCCAAACCTTAATTTATCGCTTTCAGACCAATGCTCGTCAATACGAACCCGACTTTTCCCTTCAACGGTTATACCGAGTAAGCCATCATCTCTTGGTTCAAAATCAATAATTTTCACGGTGGTGGCGTAAGGAAGAAGGTAATCGCTTGATGTCGTTGCATGTTCGTTGTTAAACATGGCCACCACAAACTCACTGTTATTTTGCAGACACTCTTTTACCAGCCTGGTGTAGCGCGGCTCGAACACCTTCAATTTCATGCGTCCGCCCGGCATTATATGCGAGGTAAGCGGGAATAGCGGTAACTGCTGATACTGCTGCATATAACCTCATTTGGCTAGTAGTTTGAACAATTAAGAAACATTACGTTGAGGTGGGTCTGGTTGGATCTTTTTTATCGAATAAATGCCAAACTATTTTTATCGATATACCGTACATTATCATCAGTGAAATTCAACAGGGGTTAAAATGGTAAAGTTAAAAGTGGGTATTAGTTCCTGTTTAATGGGCGACGAGGTCCGGTTTGACGGGGGACACAAGAAGTCCGCATTCTGTGTTGATGAATTAAGTCGACACATTGAACTGGTACGGTTTTGCCCGGAAGTTGGTATTGGAATGCCGGTGCCAAGACCGACTATTCGCCTTGAGCAACATGACGATGTACAGGCGGTAGTGCCCAAAACCGGTGAAAATGTTACGTCACAGCTAGCTGCCTTTGCCGATAAGGTTCAGGTGAAAGTAGAACAGTTAAGTGGCTATATTCTATGCGCGAAATCTCCCAGCTGCGGTATGGAGCGGGTCAAGTTATATGATCCGGAAACAGGGCATGCTCAAAATGCAGGAATGGGAATTTTTGCCGCGCGTCTAAAAGAGAAGAATCCCGCTTTGCCGTTGGAGGAAGATGGTCGGCTCAATGACCCGCATTTACGTGAAAACTTTGTGATGCGGGTTTATGTGTTTAGTCAATGGAAAGAAATGACACAAAAACTTTCCAAACATCAGCTTTTGCAGTTTCACCAGCGCTGCAAGCTACTTTTGTTAGCTCATAATCAGCAGCGGTACCGCGAGTTGGGTAAACGCCTGGGGGAACAGGAAAGCATCGACAGTGCCTTCGCAGAGCAATATATCATTGATGTGATGGATGCTTTATCAAAACCGGCGTCGCGCAAGAACCACACCAACGTGCTCCAACATATTCAGGGGTATTTTAAAGCGGATCTTGCTCATGAAAGACGAGAAGAGCTGAGCGATATCATTCTGCAGTATCACGATGGCATTCTCCCTCTGATGTCTCCTCTAACGTTAATACGGCATTATTTGCGCGAGTTTCCGAAAGAGTACTTAGAAGGGCAATGGTATCTGACTCCGTATCCCGATGATTTAAAATTACGTTATGGGCTTTAGTGATGCGAGAAGCAATTTGGTTTCGTAGTGATTTAAGAATATTAGATAACCCGGCCGTGTTTTCTGCATGCCAGGGCGATGAGCCACCGTTGGCGATATTTTTTGTTTGCCCTGAAACCTGGAAAAGCCATGACTGGGCACCGATAAAAGTAGATTTTGTTTGGCGAAACTTAGACTGTCTGCAGCAGGAACTAGCCGAAAAGGGTATTGAACTGCAAGTGCAAGTAGTATCCAAATTCAGTCAGGTTCCGGGAGCTTTACGAGCCTTCTGCCGGGAAAATAGAATTGGCCGGGTACATATTAATGCGGAATATGCGCTGGATGAAAAGCGTAGAGACGCAGCTACCAATGCGGTACTAAGCAATGATGATATCGAATTGGTTTCGCATCATGGCAACTTGTTGGTGGCGCCCGGAGAGGTTAGAACACAACAAGGTGACTACTACAAAAAGTTCACGCCTTTTAACCGGCGTTGGCGACAAGTATTAAGCGAAAAAGCCTACAGCGAACCGCTGCAAATTAAATCTTTTTCTCCGGTAGCCACAAAAGGGCTCCCTGAATGCCCGCTGGAGAGAAAAGACTCATCTGACTGGAATGCCGGCGAGCAACAAGTTCTGGGGAAATTAGGGCAATTCGTCGGCCACAGTGTTGATGATTATCAACAAGCCAGAGACTTGCCGGCTGAAAACGGAACCTCACAACTTTCCGCTTATTTGGCGCAGGGGGTTATCGGGCAGCAGACCGCTGCTCGGGCATTACACAAGTTTTCGCCGGAGTTTCCGTTTGGACTTGCTTCCGGTGCCGATACCTGGCTAACCGAGCTGGCCTGGAGAGAGTTCTATCAGCATCTAATGTACTTTGTGCCGCGTTTATCAAAAGGGGAAAGCTTTCAGATTGAAACTGACAGCATTCAGTGGTTAGAGGACGATGATGCTTTTCAACGTTGGTGTGATGGTCGTACCGGGTATCCAATAGTTGACGCCGGAATGCGTCAGTTGACATCAACCGGGTGGATGCACAACCGCTTAAGAATGATCACAGCCAATTTTCTGGTAAAAGATCTATTAGTGGATTGGCGAAAAGGTGAAGCCTTTTTCATGCAGCATTTAATTGACGGTAGCTTTCCGGCAAACAACGGTGGCTGGCAATGGAGTGCTTCGGTCGGAACTGACGCCGTTCCGTATTTTCGTGTTTTTAATCCGGTTAAGCAAAGTGAGAAATTTGATCCTGACGGGCAGTACATTCGTAAATGGGTAGACGAGCTTAAGGAAGTACCAACAAAGTATATTCACTGGCCTCATAGTTGGCTTCAGCAACAAAGCAGTAATAACTATTGCGAACCCATGGTCGAGCACAAATTTGCTCGTGAACGATTCTTAACAACGTTTAAGCAGGTGAAAAATGGATAACAGTGAATTAGTCGAAAAACTCAAAGAATTCTACGATGAGCTGAAAACCGAAAACCTTGATGACCTGGATGAGTTATACCATGACGAAATTTCGTTTACTGATCCAATACAACATGTTGTCGGGCTGGATGATTTTCGCAAGTATCTAAAACACACAATGGAAAACGTTGAGTATTGTCACTTTGCTTTTGACGATGAATGCGTCGGAGAAGAACAGGCGTTTCTAACTTGGCAGATGCGCTACGCACACCCCAAGCTTGCCAATGGCATGGAAATTATTCTGCCGGGAGTTTCATATTTAACCTTTGAAGACGGCAAAATCAGAGAACAAAGAGATTATTACGACCTTGGCGCAATGCTTTATGAACACGTACCGCTAGTCGGTTATGTCATTGATAAAATTAAAAATAGGCTAACAGACGAATGAAAGTCTTAATTACTGGAGCTTCATCAGGTATTGGGCGTCAGCTGGCTCTGGATTACGCAGCCGATGGCAATGACGTTGTTGTGTGTGGAAGGAATAACGACGCACTGTCAGAGGTACAAAAACAATACCCTGAAAAAATAACCTGCAGCGCCTTTGATATTACCGACAAAGAGTCGGCAAAAAATGCGTTAGCGCAAATTAACGATATTGATGTCGCCATACTGTGCGCGGGGGTGTGTGAATACCTCGACGTTAAAGCGTTCGATGCGGACATGTTCGAGCGGGTGTTTAAAGTGAATGTGTTCGGCACAATGAATTGCGTGGAAGCTTTACTTCCTCAGTTCAATGACCAAGCGCGCCTGGTCATTGTTGACAGTCTGGCGAGACTTCTCCCGTTTACCCGGGCTCAGGCTTATGGTGGCTCAAAAGCAGCAATGCACTATATTGCCCGGGGTCTGGAAGTTGATTTGAAACCTCAGGGAATCAAAGTTCAAACCGTATCGCCTGGGTTTGTGAAAACACCGATGACTGATGCCAATGATTTTGAAATGCCAATGCGCGTTGACGTTGAATTTGCGTCTAAGGCAATAATAAAAGGTATTGATAAGAACAAAAGGGACATCGCATTTCCGTGGCTATTTAGTAGCCTTCTGAAGTTAATGTCTATTTTGCCGGAAGGCTTACAAGTGGAATTATCAGAACAAATGGCAAGGAAGCAGTCGTCATGAAGATAGCCGTTATTGGAAGTGGTATTGCGGGCCTTACCAGTGCTTATTATTTAAGTCGTGAACATCAAGTCAGTGTATTTGAAAAAAATGACTATATTGGCGGGCATACCTGTACCAGTGATGTGAAAATTAATGGCAGTATGTATGCTGTGGACACAGGCTTTATTGTTTTTAATGATAAAACGTACCCACGCTTTAAACGCCTGTTAACAGAGCTGAATGTGGCCTGGCGCGACACTGAAATGAGCTTTAGTGTACGTGATCCTAAGTCGGGACTGGAGTTTAACGGACATAACCTTAATACACTTTTTGCGCAGCGAAAAAACTTGTTTAGCTTGTCTTTTTACCGTTTGTTACAGGGTATTTTGAAGTTTAATGCTGCCGCGAAAAATGCGTTAGAAGAGGATGTCAGCGAGGCGGACAATGTCACCTTGGCAGAATTCCTCACTCGACACAATATTCCGGAATCGGTTTCGCATTACTACTTATTACCAATGGTTTCGGCTATATGGTCTGCAAGTCTGGCCGATGCTAAGGACTTTCCTCTGGGCTTTTTCTTACGTTTCTTTGATAACCATGGGTTATTGAATGTTAGCGACCGTCCTCAGTGGCACACGCTGGTTGGTGGTTCTCACGCGTACATTCCTATGCTGACCGAACCGTTTAAAGAACGGCTTGAGCTAAACAGTGACATTGTTGCGGTTAAGCGCCAACAGGAACAGGTTGTTCTTGTTTTTAGTAATGGCGAGGAACGGTATTTTGATGAAGTGGTTTTCGCCTGTCACAGTGACCAGGCGCTTGCTTTACTTGACGATGCCAGCCCCGACGAAAAACGTATTCTTGGTGAGATAAAATATTGCCCGAATGAGGTTGTTCTGCATACAGACGAGAATTTGTTACCCAGAAACCGACGTGCCTGGGCAAGTTGGAACTACCTGTTAAGAGAAGATAATGCAGCAGAAGAACAACCCAGTTCAGTGACTTATAATATGAATATTCTGCAAGGGTTGCAGTGTGATAAAACCGTATGCGTTACATTGAACAATACAGCTGCCATTGATTCTGATGAGATTATTAAAACCTTTACCTATGAACACCCGCATTATTCCGTTCAGTCTTTAAAAGCCAGAGCAGAACGAAATGCAATTTGTGGCAAAAATAGTACTCATTTTGTTGGCGCTTATTGGTATAACGGTTTTCATGAAGACGGCGTAAGAAGTGCCATTGATGTTGTTAACCGTTTGAATACTGCTGCGATTGATAACTCATGAAGAGCGCCATTTATTGGGGCGATGTTTTTCATGTAAGACATCGACCCAAACATCACGCTTTTAATTACCGTTTTCAACAATGGTGTATCGATTTATCTGAACTCGACCAAGTCAACTCTATAAGTCGCTGGTTATCCTGTAACAATTTTGCTCCCCTTTGGTTTCGTCGAAAAGACTATCTGAAAGATGAAGAGGGCAGTTTACAGCAGGCGGCACTGAAGAAAATGTCCTCCCTTACCGGAAAAGATTTAGCCGGTCAGGTTTTGTTTGTCGGTAACTTACGCACCTTTGGAATTTTTTTTAGCCCCATTAATTTGTATTTTCTTCGGCAGGAGAACGACGAATATACGTACATGCTAGCTGAAGTCAGCAATACGCCCTGGCTGCAACGCCATTATTACTTGGTCGACTTGTCAGAAGAGTCTCCGGAAACTGTCAAACAATTCCACGTTTCTCCGTTTAACCCTATGGATATGACCTACCACTGGCAGATAGAGCCACCCACCGAGAGTTTAAAAATCACTCTAAGCGCCCACCAGCAAGAGAAAGATTTTGTTGCTGGCATGAAATTAAATAGACAACCGCTAAACCGTAGTGAAGTTTACCGCGTATTAAGAACAACACCTGTTATGGCTCTGAAAATTATTGGGGGCATTTATTGGCAGGCGTTAAAGCTTTTTATCAAGCGGGTTCCATTTTACGGAAACCCTGGTAACTAAAATAATTAGAAGGCAGTTTGTATGTCCAGTGGTGAAACAACTATGGTAGCGCCTATTCAGTATGGTGTGTTGGATAAGCTTTTCCGTACTATCGCTTTTAAGCTACTAGCTCATTTGCAGTATGGGCAGTTGACGATAAAAGAGAAAGGCACGTTCATTGAAACTTTCGGGCATCCCGATAAAGACCTGAACGCTGAAATTGACGTGAAGGATTCGTCTTTTTACCGTCGCCTGGTTACTGGTGGCAGTATTGGTGCAGCCGAGTTGTATATTGATAAGCATTGGGATACTCCCGATTTAACCTCGGTTATTCGTATTTTTGCCCGTAACTTACCGGCCTTAGATAAACTAGAAACGCGACTGGCCTGGTTAACTTTTCCCTTTAACAAATACCAGCACTGGAGTAATCGTAACCATAAAGGACAGGCAAAAAAGAATATATCAGCCCACTATGACCTGGGTAACGAGCTTTATACCCGTTTTCTTGATAGCGCAATGCAGTATTCCAGTGGCTTATTTAAAGAGTCCACAGATTCACTGGAGCAAGCTCAGTGCAATAAAATGCAGCGCTTATGCGATGCGCTTGATTTAAAAGCGCAAGACCACTTGCTGGAAATAGGCACAGGTTGGGGCGGTCTGGCCATTTATGCGGCAAAAAATTATGGTTGCCGGGTAACAACGACGACAATTTCAGATGAGCAATTTCAGTACGCTAAGCAGCAAGTTGAAGCGGCGGGCTTGTCCGACAGAATTGAACTGTTGAAGCGTGACTACCGTGACTTAGAAGGGCAGTACGACAAGTTGGTCTCGGTTGAAATGATAGAAGCGGTAGGAAAGGAGTACTTACCGACCTTCTTCAAAACCTGCAACAAACTGTTAAAAGAAGACGGAAGAATGTCGTTACAGGCTATCACCATTGCCGACCAACGAGCGAAATCCTATGCTCGCTCTGTAGATTTTATTCAAAAGCATATTTTTCCCGGTGGTTTCCTTCCGTCTTTAAGCCAGATGACGCAACTGTTTACACGCTACACCGACTTGGTTGTACGTGACGTGCACGACTTTGGTCTGAGTTACGCAAAAACCCTGAGACAGTGGGAAGAACGGTTTAACGCCCACGAAAGCGAGCTCGAAAAGCTTGGCTACGATGAACGCTTTTCCAGACTTTGGAATTACTATTTCAGCTATTGTGAAGGCGGCTTTCTGGAACAACGGGTATCGGTTGTTCAGGTTACCGCCAGCAAATCGCAGGCCTACTAATGACTTCTATTCAGCATAAAATTGTCAGTTTTGTTCTGTTCAATGCGCTTTGGTTAAGTGCTGTTTCCGGCCGCGAGAACTATATTGTGCTTAGCGGTGTTTTATTAGCCTGGGCGTTATCGATTTTGCCGGAGGATACTTTCCTTTGTGGCTGGTCATGCTGTGGCTGGGTTTTTCATCTATGGCGCCGGTAGCACTGGACTGGCTTGCACCTAAACCCATAGTTGCGATCCTGCTCGGTGCCGTTTCAGGCCCCTTAAGCTATGTTGCAGGAATAAAGCTTAATGCAGCAACCGTTGACTCAATGCCCATTGTTATTGCCTGTTATGCCGCCGTATGGGGACTAATGATGGCGTATTTTGTTTTTTCCATGTCACCTAAGAAAGAACAGGGAGTGTAGAGTATGAGATTCATTTTATGCGGAATTATTGCGCTTTTCAGCCTTAGTTCCTATGCCACTGAATGCACCGATTCCGTACCCGATGACTTTTCTAAAGTTGGGCAAACTCGGCTCAGTGTGTATTTCTGGGACGTTTATGACGCCACTTTATATAGCCCTTCAGGTAAGTATCAACAGGACGAACGACAAGCTCT
The DNA here is from genome assembly GCF_051842345.1 of Idiomarina sp. ST20R2A10. NCBI lineage: Bacteria > Pseudomonadati > Pseudomonadota > Gammaproteobacteria > Alteromonadales > Idiomarinaceae > Idiomarina > Idiomarina sp. ST20R2A10. The sequence goes on from NZ_JBNIEY010000001.1 coordinate 253,647, forward strand.
GTTACTGGAGTACCTGCGTGATATTAAGGCGAAAGATCTTATAGAAACAACGGAAGAAGAATGGCAGAAGCTGGAGCTGAATAGCGATAAACATGAGCAATGGCTGGAAAAACTGGACTCCATCTGGCCTGACATTAAAGAGGGCGACTGCCTGCTCTTAGTTGAAAAGAAAGATGGAACAGCAGAATTTTACCAAGGCGATAAGTTGCTGGGTGAAATTGAAGATAAAGATTTTACCGAGCAGTTTTTAGCTATTTGGCTGTCGGAAAATAGCCGCTTTGAATCTGAGCGCAATGAACTCATTGGGGAGAAATAAAATGAAGGCTTTAAAGGTTTTAGGTTTTACTGTTTTACTCAGTTTACTTGCGGCGTGCTCAACCGGCATTGATGCCTATAAATCAGCAGAGCCGAAGTTAAAGCTTGAAGAGTTCTTTAACGGTGAACTGGTTGCTTACGGTATGGTTCAGGACTACAGCGGTGAAGTAATTCAGCGTTTCGAGGTAACCATGACAGGTACCTGGGAAGGTAACGAAGGCGTTCTTGATGAACATTTTACTTATGCCGATGGTCGTGAGCAGCAACGCGTCTGGCACATAACGAAAACTGGCCCGAATAGTTATGAAGGGCGTGCAGACGATGTTGAAGGTGTTGCTAAAGGTACAACAGCAGGCAATGTTCTTAACTGGGAGTATCAACTGGAAGTTGTGGTAGACGGCGAGCCACTGGTATTGACGCTGGATGACTGGCTGTATCTTATTGATGAGAACAATATAATCAATCGTACCGACATGTCTAAATGGGGCTTCCCTGTTGGTGAGATAACGCTCTATATTGGTAAGAAATAAATATCAAGAATCTCTGTCGGTGACCGATAATAGGAGTATAATCCTGATATTGATATAGCCTTATAAGGTTTAGGGAAACGGCAGTGGCAATTAATTATCCGACATTTTCTTATAACAACCCCCGCATACAAGGGCAGACGATTTTTATTAAGCGTGGACCGCATCAGGGGAAGTTAGGAATTATAGCAAAAACACTGGATAACGACCGCTTCCTGGTGTCTCAGGCTGACTTTGGTTCTGAAAAAGTCATTTTCAAACGTAGCGACTTTTTAGTGCATCGTTATCGTAAAATTAGAGTTCCAATAGACCGCGTTGCCGGCAAAAATCCGGACGTCCTATAACGAAAAAAGCGACCATGAAGGTCGCTTTTTTTACTTCTAGCGGTGGCTTACGCACTGCCTCGGGGTAAACGACAATCACTGTCTTTAGCTTCTAACTTTTGCTTCCACAGTTCTTTTGCGGTTAAGCCGCCAGAGCTGGATTTTTTCGCTGGAGATTGCTTAGCTGAAGATTTCTTCGCAGCAGGCTTTTTAGCTGCTGGCTTGTTAGTCTCAGTTTTTTTAGCCGCAGGCTTTTTGGCTTCTGCTTTTTTAGGCTCCGTTTTCTTCGACTCCGACTTTTTAGGCGCAGCCTTTTTCTCTTTACCAAGCGCTTTTGCGTCGTCAGCTAATTGACTCAGGCGTACATTTTTGCCTCCATCAACGCTATACCAGCCGTTACTGCTTTCAATTTTAGGCTTTTTACCGTGAGCTTTTTGATAAGCTTCCGTATATTCAGCGATTACCTTATCTTTGTCCAGGTTGCTCATTCAAGTGTTCCTTTATTCAAGGTTTGGTTTAAAAGTATTGTATAAAAATGCTTCGCTATTCGTTTATACCGTTTTTTCGGATTATTGTCTAATTTCGGGTAAACTGAGGCCATTCAGCAAAGCAATTTGGTTTTTAGATATGCCGATAAATAGAAATGAATTACAGAATTATCTTAATGAGCTATTAAACAGTGAGCAGATTAAAGATTACTGTCCCAATGGACTGCAAGTAGAGGGTAAATCTGAGATCCGCAAAGTAGTCAGCGGGGTAACCGCTTGCCAGGCGTTGGTTGACAGAGCAGTCGACGAGAACGCCGATGCGATTTTGGTTCATCACGGCTATTTTTGGAAGGGCGAACCGGCGGAAGTTGTCGGAATGAAAAAGCGGCGCTTACAGCAGTTGTTGAAGCATGATATCAATTTATTTGCCTATCACTTACCACTCGATGTTCATCCTGAACTGGGAAACAATGCGCAGTTGGCCAAACTGATGAATTGGCAATTCGATGGGCCGGTGGATCCTTCTGATCCGGCATGCCCGCTGGTAACCGGTCAGTTAGCTAAAGCCGTTTCATGCGATGAATTTGCCAGTGAATTAGAGCAACGGTTAGAGCGGCCGCTGGTTTGTCGCGTGAATAGCTTAAACAAAATTAAGAAAGTTGCCTGGTGCACCGGTGGCGGGCAAGGTTTTATTGACCGGGCGGCCCTGCTTGGTGTCGACGCCTTTATTACCGGTGAAGTCTCAGAGCCGACTATTCACAGTGCCCGCGAGCAGGGTATCGCATTTTTTGCTGCCGGGCATCACGCCACCGAGCGTTACGGCGCAAAAGCGCTGGGCGAGCACTTAGCAAATCAGTTTGAACTGGATGTTAAGTTTATTGACATTGACAGTCCCGCCTGATGAAAAGAAGCCTTTAATGAATAAAAAGAAACAAGAACGTGGCGATTTTAGCGGCATTAGCCAAAAGTTCTCTAAATCCATTTATGACACCACTAAAGGGCAACTCAGGGTTGAGGTGCTCAAGCGCGATTTAGCGCCGCTGTTAGCGACTGAGCCATGTTTAGTGCTTGATGTAGGAGCCGGCCTTGGTCAGGTAAACCAGTGGTTTCAGGAAAAAGGCTTTGCGGTCGTGCATTCTGATCTTTCAACCGAAATGGTTGAAGAAGCTGAGCGCCATCACAAAGCGGCAGGCCTGGGGCATAAGTGCAAATATGTTTCAGCCAGCTTAACGGAGCTTGCTAATCAGCAGCCGCTAAGTCAATACGATATTATTCTCTGCCATGCCGTGCTGGAATGGCTGCCAGATACCGAGCTCGCCATTCATCAATTGGCTTCATTATTAAAGCCTGGCGGCAAGCTTTCGCTAATGTTCTATAACTACCATGCCAAGCTTTTTGCCAATGCCATTTACGGCAACTTTGATTATATTGAGCGCGGACTGAAGGTGAAGAAAACCGTACGCTTAAGCCCGCAAAACCCGGCGGTACCGGAACAGGTTGATGGTTGGCTAAAGGCCGAGGGCTTAAAGGTACAGCAAAAGACCGGTGTTCGTTGTTTTCATGACTACTTACGCGACCTAACTCATCAGCAACGGTTTGATGAGTTGCTGGCACTGGAGATGAAATATAATCAAATGTCCCCTTATCGTGAGCTGGGGCGTTATCAACACTGGCTTATAGAAAAACCGAATTGTCAGGAGGAATGACTATGTCAAAGCAATGTGCATTTATTGGATTAGGCGTTATGGGTTACCCAATGGCCGGTCACTTACAAAAAGCGGATCATAAGGTAACGGTTTATAACCGCACTCAGGCTAAAGCCGAAAAATGGGCAAAGGAATACTCCGGACGCTGCGAACCAACGCCGGCTGAAGCGGTTAAAGAAGCTGACTTTGTTATGGTTTGTGTTGGTAACGATGACGATGTACGCAGTGTATTTTATGGTGATGACGGCATCTTGGCGAATTTAAAACCCGGAGCTGTTGTTGTTGACCACACTACGGCCTCTGCTGAATTGGCACGAGAGCTGGAACAAGCCGTAAATGAAAAGCAGGGCAGTTTTTTAGATGCGCCGGTTTCAGGCGGCCAGGCCGGAGCAGAAAACGGTGTTCTAACGGCGATGGTGGGTGGTGAACAACACACTTTTGAAGCTGCGGACGAGCTTTTCCAATGCTATGCCAAAACTCGTCAGCTGATGGGGCCTGCCGGTAGTGGACAATTAGCAAAAATGGTCAATCAGATTTGTATTGCCGGCGTTTTGCAAGGCTTGTCTGAAGGGCTTCAACTGGCACGTAAAGTCGGCTTAGATCCTGATAAGCTTATTGCGGCTATTAGTCAGGGCGCTGCAGGCTCCTGGCAGATGGAAAATCGCTATAAAACCATGTGGGATAACCACTACGAGCATGGCTTTGCTGTAGACTGGATGCGTAAAGATCTAAAAATAGCCTTGGCTGAGGCCGACCGTCAGGGCTTGTCGCTGCCGGCGACTGCATTAGTTGACCAATTCTATGCTGACGTTCAGAAAATGGGTGGCAGTCGCTGGGATACATCGAGTCTTCTGGCTCGTCTGGAAAAGTAGCCTGATGCTATTGCATCAGGTGAGGTGATCCGTAACAACCGCGATGCTGCTGCCTTCTTACGTAATAACGTCAAGCTACATAGAACTCACCAGGCTACGGACATTAAAAAAGGAGACTCAAATGAGTCTCCTTTTTCCGTTTTAGCAGTATTGGCTTATCTGAAGCCTTTACGGCGTAATGCGTTAGTACTGAAGTCTTCACGGTTTGGAGAAATATCCCATTCCATGTAAGTACTCTCTTCATTACCCAGACCCAGAGAAATATAACGTCCAGAGTCTAAGTCATATAACGCTTCTGCAGCCATCCACGGAACGTCCTGGTTATAGAACTGAGTATTCAGAGCTTCACCAACACGCCATAGTTCACCGCGTCCGTCGTAGTGATCAACTAGTGACGCTGTCCAGGTATCTTCATCAAGGTACATTGTACGCTTAGAGTAGATATGGCGTTCACCGTCTTTAAGACTACCTTCAACCACCCAAACACGGTGTTTTTCATAACGGATCAAGTCCTGATTCATATGACCAGCTTTAATGATTTCGTCATAACTCAGTTCAGGATCCATGATCTTGAAGTTGTTGTAAGGAATATAAACTTCTTTCTTACCTTTTAATTCCCAGTTGTATTTATCTGGTGCACCGTTGTACATATCCAGGTTATCAGAAGTACGTAGGTCATCTGCTGCAGTGCCTGGTCCGTCATAAGCAACGTTAGGTGCACGACGAACGCGACGCTGACCGGCATTATAAATCCATGCGCGACGTCCTTCTTTTACCTGGTTAATGGTTTCATGAACCAGCAAAACCGTACCGGTTAAGCGAGAAGGAGCTTCAACTTCCTGCATAAAATAAAACAGAACGTTGTCGTCAGCTTCCTGGCGACCGGTTTCTAAGTACTCAGGGAATACCAGGGTTTCCTTAAGTTCTACTGTGGTGTAGTTACCATTAGACAGAACCGGGAACTGCGCTACGTTACGAGTAACTGCACCGCCACGGTAACGAGTAATATGGTTCCATACAGCCTCTAACCCATTTTCCGGGATAGGGAACGGAATGGTGGTATCAAAGTTTTCGACTCCGTTACCACCGGCAACCATTTCTGCATTTTCTGCGTTGGATTTAATTTTAGGCCAAAGTTCGTCCGGATAGGTTGCCGAACGACGGGTTGGATACACAATCATTTTATAGTCTGAGTACTTATCGAACATCGCGATTTGGCCTTCGCTCAGATGTTCTTTGTGCTCATCCAGGTTATCGTGAGTGATGGTAAACAAAGGTTTATCATCAGCATACGGGTCATTACCGCGAACAACTTCAACCGCGTGATCGGAGTAACCACCATCCCAGGCGGGGATAGAGCCGTCGGCATTTGCCGCTTTTTCAGCACCAATAGGGGTTAGGTCCTGACCAAGCCGTGCGGCTTCTTCTGGTGATACTTTAGCCGCAACGCTCGCGGAAATCACCGATATGGCAAAAACGCCAGCTTTTAGCATCAGTTTATTCATTATAATTTTCCTTGTTGTTCTACTTTCCAACATCACTTTGCCAGAGGACTGACCTCTCAAGCAATACTTTAACGAAAAAAAGCACGAATTTAACGAAAAAAGGTTTTCAAATTATCTTGAGCTTATACAATCCTATGACATTTTTAGTACCCGGGAGGTTCCATGCGCTTGTCTTTAACCCCAATAGGGGTGTTGTTGGGAGCTATTTTTAGCACCACAGTGCTCGCACAGGATAGCGACACAACAACAATTACTGATTATGACGTGATCAGTGCACCAGCATTGTCATCAGACAGAATTAAAAGCGAAGTGCTTATTGAAGTCACGACTGTTGGGGCGCGGCTTGTAGCCGTCGGCGCGCATGGAAATATTATCTGGAAAGAGAGCGATAACTGGGAACAGGCTAAGGTAGATACCAGTGTTCTTCTAACGAGCGTCGCTTTTGCCGACGAAGACAACGGATGGGCGACTGGGCATCATGGTGTCATTATTAAAACCGAAGACGGTGGTAAAACCTGGAAACGGCAGTTAGATGGTTTTGAACTAATGACGTTAGAAAAACGTTATTTTGAACAGCGTATTGAAAAACTGAAAGAAGAACTTGAATCAACTGACGATGAAGACGTGATAGGTGAGCTTGAATGGCAGCTTGAAGAACTTCAGTTTCAGATCAGTAATATAGAAGTTGCTCAGGAGGAAGGACCCAGCAAGCCCTTTTTAGACCTTTATGCTAAAGACAATCAAACGGTATTTGCGATTGGCGCTTATGGTACTTTCCTGAAAACCGAAAATGGCGGTGAAAACTGGCAGGTTATCTCGAGTCGTTTGGAAAACCCGGGCGGTTATCATTTAAATACTATTTTTGGTCAGGGTGATGATTTATATATTGTCGGCGAAGCCGGGTTAGCCTTCGCTAGCCACGACGGTGGTGAGAGTTGGGAGACCCTTGACTCGCCTTATCGCGGCTCGCTTTTTGGCGGACACATTGATGCCGGGGGGCGTGTATGGATTTACGGTTTGCGTGGCAATGCTTTTGTCTCAGACGATAAAGGACAAAGCTTTACAACCGTTGATACAGGCACCAGAGTGAATCTTTCTGCGGGAATAAACACTGAAAATGGTACTCAGCTAATTGTCGGGCATTCAGGAACCATTCTTGAAGTTGACGAGAACTTCAAGGTTAAAAAGAGAACTCACCCGAGCGGTTCGGTTATGACTGATATTATTGAACTAACCGACGGTGAATGGATTATGACTGGGCGTAGTGGTTTGTTGCACTGGCCGGCCAAAATCACTGAAGCAGAAGCCATGGCAACAGCAACGCAGCAAGGAGCGAAGTAATGGATAATCCGAGTGCGAATAAACCGGCAGGAGTGCTGGAGAAGTTATTGTTCACGGTGCGTGCTCCCTGGCTAATCGTCTTTTTGTTACTGACCTTATTCCTGGGCTATCACGCGTCGCAGGTTCGCCCTGACGCCAGCCTGAGCAAAATGATCCCGACTAACCATCCATTTATTCAAAACTATTTTGATTATCAGGACGACTTAGCCAGCCTGGGGAATGTTGTTAGGGTGGCAGTTGAAAATAAAGACGGTGATATTTTTGAGGCCGATTTTCAACAAGAGCTGCAAAAAATAACCGACGAAATCTTTTTTATTCCGGGCGTCAACCGCTCAGGGCTTCGCAGTTTATGGACACCCAATGTTCGTTGGATGGAAGTAACGGAAGAAGGTTTTGTTGGTGGTCCGGTTATTCCTGATGGTTATGACGGTAGTGAAGAATCATTAGATCAATTAAGAACTAATGTTCTGCGTTCGGGGGAAGTCGGGAACCTGGTTGCAAATAACTTTGAATCAACCATTGTCTATATTCCGCTGGATGAAGTTAACCCTGAAACTGGTGAGAAACTGGATTATCAAGAGTTCTCTGAAAAGCTGGAGACTCTGGTTCGCGATAAATACCAAAGTGAAGATATTGAAATTCACATTACTGGTTTTGCGAAACTGATAGGCGATCTGATAGAAGGTGCTGAGCAGGTGGGGCTGTTCTTCCTGTTGGCCATAGCTATTACCCTGGTCATGCTTTATTTTTACAGCCGCTGTTGGCGCAGCACTTTTATGGTCCTTAGCTGCTCAATTATTGCGGTTATCTGGCAGCTTGGCATTATTGAATTGATAGGCAGTGGTATTAATCCGTACTCGATGTTGGTGCCATTTTTGGTCTTTGCCATTGGTGTCTCGCATGGCGTACAGATTATAAATGCAATTGGTACTAACCGGGTTGCCGGACTTGATAAAGTCGCTGCAGCTCGCACAGCGTTCCGCGGTCTGTATATTGCAGGGTTAACGGCTCTGGCAAGTGACGCCATTGGCTTTACGACCTTGATGGTTATCGATATTGAAGTCATAAAAGAATTGGCTATAGCAGCCAGTATTGGTGTCGCCGTGGTGGTGCTGACCAATCTGGGGTTACTGCCTATTTTGATGTCCTACCTGGGAACCTCGGACAACGGCGTTGCTTATCAGAAGAAAATAAAAGGCGAGCGTCATCCTTTATTTGATTTCTTCGCTAAGTTTACTCAGCCTAAATGGGCCTATTCGGCACTAGTTGTTGCTCTTATTATGCTGACCTGGGGCCTGGTGAACAGTCAAAACATGGCAATTGGGGATCTCGATAAAGGCGCGCCGGAGCTTCGCCCGGACAGTCGCTACAATCAGGACAATGCCTTTATTGTTGAAAACTACAGCTCCAGTACCGATATTTTTGTGGTGATGGCGGCTTCCGCGCCTGAGCAATGTATTGCCTACGATAACCTTGAGATTATGGAACGTTTTAGCTGGCATATGGAAAATACCAGCGGTGTTCAGGACGTTAAGTCTGTCGTCTACGTTTCTAAAATGGGCATGTTCGGCATAAACGAGGGTAACCTTAAGTGGTTTAGCTTAAACCGTAATAAATACGTTACCAACGCCTCGTTAAGCCGTATTCCGGATGGCTTGATCAATAACGATTGTTCAATGGCGCCGGTCATTATTTACCTGGACGACCATAAAGCGGAAACATTAAAGAATGTGGTTGGTTCGGTTAACGAGTTTAATCAGAACTATCAGCAGGAAGGTTTAGAGCTGTTGATGGCGGCAGGCAACTCCGGCATTGAAGCGGCAACCAACTCAGTTATAGAAGCAGCCCAGAACAAGATGCTGCTGTGGGTGTACGGCGTCGTTATCGTGCTGTGCTTTATTACCTTCCGAAGCGTTCGCACGGTAGCCTGTATTGTACTACCACTGGCCTTTACTACTGTTATGAGTCAGGGACTTATGGCGGTGTTAGGCATAGGCATTAAAGTGGCTACCTTGCCGGTTATTGCCTTAGGGGTTGGTATTGGTGTCGATTACGGCATTTATATTTACAGTAAAGTGAAAGAGGGCTTGCAGCAGGGCATGTCGTTGCAGGAAACCTACAAGTACTCGCTGGATAACACCGGCAAGGCCGTCGGCTTTACTGGCTTAACGCTGGCTATAGGCGTCGCTACCTGGATATTCTCACCCATTAAATTCCAGGCTGATATGGGTATATTGCTAACCTTTATGTTCCTGTGGAATATGCTGGGTGCGCTTATCTTAATTCCGGCACTGGCAAGGTTATTCAGAGTAGGGAATAAAAAAGCTTAGCTCTTACCTTATAACTTGAGTTAGTGAATTAAGGCGTCGGCTTTTATTAAGTCGGCGCCTTTTTCAGCTATAGCGATAGTAGGAGCGTTGGTGTTACCACTGATAACGGTAGGCATAATGGATGCATCTATTACTCTGAGTTTCTCAACACCTATTACTTTTAATTCAGGATCTACAACAGCCCCTGTATCGTTTTTAGGCCCCATCTTGCAAGTCCCCGCAGGATGATAAATAAGCCCAGTTTTGGATTTTATCTGCTCCAGAAGTTCGGCGTCGCTTAAGCAGGGATTGGGAAACATGATCCCACCATTATGTTTTGCCAGAGCCGGTTGCTTCAGTATCTTTAATGCTTTTCTTATACCGTTGAGTAAGGCCTTCTGGTCACTCTTTTCGCTTAAAAAGCCATAAGTAATTTGCGGTTTAGCCATTGAGTTTTCCGGGTTTAGGCGCACTGCACCACGTGATTCTGGGCGTAACAAGCAGACATGACAGGTGAATCCGTGTTTTAAAGTAGGATTCCAGTCGTAGCCGCTGTCATTAAACATGACAGGCAACAAATGAGCCTGAATGTCCGGTTCTTTAACTTCATTCGATGAGCGGTAAAAAGCTCCGACTTCAGCAAGTGAGTGTGCCAGCTGGCCTTTGCTAGAGAGTATATATTGAATAAAAGGTACTGAGAGCTTGATTAACCCCAGAGGACTCAGTGTCAGGCCGTCTCTCATTTTGTTTTTACATTGTATGCTAACGTCCACGTGCTCCTGCAAGTTCTTACCGACAGCCGGGTTGTCATAAACGCTTTCTATTCCAAATTTTGCAAGCTCTGATGCAGAGCCTACACCGGAGCGCATGAGAATTTGGGGGGAGTTAAAGGCCCCCGCACAAAGGATAACCTCTTTCCTTGCGCTGGCTATGTATCGGCGACCATTCTGCTGATAACAGACTCCGGTCGCTTTTATCCCTGAAAAAGCCACTCGCTCGGTCAGGCATCCGGATATTACCGTCAAGTTGTTTCGTTTCAGTGCTGGCTTCAGGTAGGCATGGTAAGCACTGCAACGCTTCCCATCTTTCATTGTGAACTGGTATGAATTGTGTCCTTCCAAGTGTACGCCGTTAAAGTCGGGGTTAGGCGGCAAACCAAATTCGCTGCAGGCTTCTAAGAAACATTTTGATACCGGGTAAAAGGGGGATACATCGGATACGGTTAAGGGGCCGCTGTTTCCATGGTAGTTTGAGGCACCGCGACTATTATTTTCACTTTTTATAAAATAAGGCAATAAATCGTTGTAACTCCAGCCGTCGTTACCTTTAGCTGCCCAAGAATTGTAGTCACTGGAGAGCCCCCGAGTATAAATCATGGCGTTAATGCCACTGCTGCCACCCAGCATTTTCCCTCGCGGTGTATAACAACCTTTGGGGCTAGTCAGTTGCGGCTCTTTATGGCTTCGGTAAAGCCAGTTAAATTTGCGGCTATGCATAAAGCGGGCAAAGCCTGAGGGCATGTCAGAAAATAGTCCACCATGTGATGATCCGGCTTCTAGTAACAACACCCGAAACTTGCCGCATTCTGTGAGTCTGTTGGCAAGGGTGCAACCGGCAGAGCCGGCTCCGACAATAATGTAATCGAACGACGCGCTAGCGTCAGAGAGATGCGGCGTAGTCATACAGTGATTTCAGCAACCGCAGTTTATGCGCATCTTCCTGATGCTGGTTCGCCAAGTCTTCTAGTTTCAGGGCAAAGTCTTCTGCGGACAATAAGCCTTCTGGCGGCTCTATTAAGCGCTGTTGACAAAACAGACGCCACTTATTTAGTTCTTTGTCGCTAAGAGTCGACGGGTAGTTTCGCGCCCGGTAACGAAACAGCAGTGCAGGCATACGCTTGTCCTGAAAATCCAGTTCCAGACCGGCCAGTTGGTGTGGCTCTGACGAACGGATAATCTCCATATGCTTTTTATCCTGAGGAGAGAAAAAGCCGTCGTATATCTGGTGGTCAACGTCGGTTCTGGGGGCAAATTCTTTGGTCTGCTCAAACACCTGCATGAGTTTGTCGCGAAAGTCGCTGTTTTCCTGTAACCATTTGGCGTTTGTCTCCAGGGCGGCTGTATCTAATGCGGCACTATCAGCAGCTTCAGCAGAAATAGTTTTAATAGGCGCTAAGAAAGGACAGCGACCGAGGTGAATATTTTGTATGCCGCTCTTTTGTAAGCCTTGCTCTTCCAGTTCCCTACGACTGGTGTAGGTTAACTCCGTTAATTCTTCTACCGATTTATCGGCAAAATCCATGGGCGGAACGCGCAGGTCCCAGGCAACAACGTTGCTATTTTGCTTAGGGTGAAAACCCAGCGGCAATATAGCCGACAAATAGCGGTTAGCCGTACCGTAAAAACCACTGACATGCGCCAGCGGCTCCGGTGCCTGCCAGTTAAACAGGTTCAGTAGCTTTTGTTTACGGCGAATACTGTAAGCCCACTGCCACAATTTCGGCTGTTTTTCGCTAATGAGCTTTGCCAGACCAATGGTCGCATAAACGTCCGACATAGCATCGTGCGCCTGACCATGCTCAATGTTATTGGCAACACTCAAATGCTCCAGTTTTAGACTGGGTTGTCCGTCAGAGTTCTCCGGCCAGTTAATACCGTCAGGGCGCAGCGCAAAACAGGCTCGCACGACATCAATTAAATCCCAGCGTGAATTGCCGTTTTGCCAGCTGTATTCGTAAGGGTCATAAAAGTTGCGATAGAACAGCAAACGGGTGACTTCGTCATCAAAACGGATGTTGTTGTAGCCAATAATGGTGGTATTGGGCTTTTGAAATTCGTTTGCTATGGCTTTGCTGAACTCCGCTTCACCGACTCCTTGCTTCGCAGCAAGCTGCGGCGTAATACCCGTAATTAAGGTGGCTTCCGGGTTAGGCAGAAAGTCTGGTGTGGGCTGAGCGTAAAGCGTTAGCGGGCGACCGATAACATTAAAATCAGTATCTGTGCGCAAGCCGGCAAACTGTGCGGGGCGATCCACTAACGGGTTAGCGCCCCATGTCTCATAATCGTGCCAGTAAAAGGTTTCTTGTTCGTTTTGTGCCATAAGCCTAACTGCTCAGCGGAAAAGGAAAACTATAGCACGAGCCCGCAGATAAATTCAGCCACTCACTCTCTTTCAATCTTGTTCACTTGCACGTCGTAAGCTTTGTCGAGCTTTTGCTCTAATGTGCGGTCGTCTTCGTGGCGAAAAGCAAGTTCAGCGTGCGGCAGAATGCGGTCGGCTAAACGCTGTGCAACGGCGTCTCTGAACTTTTGTTCGTTATCTAATGCTTCATTATCTACTTCCAGCGTAATTTGCTGTCTGTCGCCTAAGTGTGTGTACTCAACGCGATAAGTCGGCATCTGAATATCTCCTCGTTGTCAGTTCGTTGCTTTCCTGCGACTATGTTATGACTAACAATCTAGCCTATAACAATAAAATCGAGGTCAGGATGAAAAAGCTCTACTTATCTGCAGTACTTGCCACCGCTGCGTTTGGATCGCTATTACCAGCCGTACAGGCGGATGATCATGATGTTGAATACGCAATGGCCATTCATGGTGGAGCGGGTACGATTACTCGCGCGAATTTAACCGCTGAACAAGAGCAAGCCTACAAAGATAAACTGACGGAAGCTTTAGAGGCTGGGCGTAAAGTATTGAAAGAAGGTGGTGACAGCACCACAGCAGTTATTGCGGCTATTCAGGTAATGGAAGCGTCGCCGCTGTTTAACTCTGGCAAAGGCGCGGTTTATACCTGGGATGGAGAACATGAGCTGGATGCTTCGTTAATGGAAGGTCTGAACGGCAATGCCGGGGCTGTTGCTGGCGTGAAAACGGTAAAAAGCCCAATAGAACTGGCGCGTGAAGTAATGGAAGAGTCGGTACACGTCATGCTAAGTGGTGAAGGCGCAGAGCTGTTTTCCCGGCAACAAGGGCTGGAGCAGGTCGAGAACAGCTACTTTAATACTGAGCACCGTTATCAGCAGCTACAAAACGCCAAGGAAACCATTAAGAAAAGTGAACAGCCAGAGCAACAAGCCTGGGAGTATCTGGATTTAGACTACAAATACGGTACCGTTGGCGCTGTGGCTGTTGATAAAAACGGGTTATTGAGCGCTGGTACTTCAACCGGCGGCATGACAGCTAAACGTTATGGTAGAATAGGGGATTCCCCCATTATTGGCGCCGGCACTTGGGCGGATAACGACAGCTGTGCAGTGTCTGCTACTGGACACGGGGAATATTTTATTCGCTTCCACGTGGCGGCTGATATCTGCTCGCGGGTTAAGTATAAAGGGCTTTCGGTCAGTGAGGCCGGCGATGAAGTCATTCACGGGGTGCTGGAACAAGCGGGTGGTACCGGAGGCGTTATTATTATTGACGCAGAAGGCAATATTGCTATGCCGTTTAATACCGAAGGTATGTATCGTGGCTATATTAAGGGCGAAGGTGATGCCCATATTGCTATTTATAACGAGGATGAATAAGTTCGGAGTCTATGAGTCGTCAAAAATCGCAGGATAAATCACAAAGTCAGCCTTTTGTTGATAAATTTCAGACACAATTAGAGCAATGTACAACACAACAGGCCGCGCTTTTGCGCGGTCGTTTGCGTGGTCTGAGTAAAATTAAAAACGAGCAACGACAGCAGCAGGTGCTGGAGCGGATAGCTGCGGACATTGAAATTGCCGAGTTGGCATATTTAGAGCGTCAGCAGCAAAAGTTTCATATTAGTTATCCCGAAGAATTGCCGGTTGCCCAGCAGCGTGATGACATTAAAAAAGCCATTGAGCAGAATCAGGTGGTGGTCATTGCCGGTGAGACCGGTTCGGGTAAAACCACTCAGCTACCGAAAATGTTGCTGGAACTGGGTTACGGTCGCAAGGGTACCATTGGTCATACTCAACCACGACGTCTGGCAGCTCGCAGTGTTGCCGCCCGTATTGGTGACGAGCTGCAGGATCACGCGAAAAAGCAGGTGGGTTATAAAATCCGCTTTCAGGATGAAACCGCACCGACTACGGCAATAAAACTAATGACCGACGGTATGCTGTTATCCGAACTGCAGCAAGACCCTCTGCTACTGCAATACGACGCCATTATTATTGATGAAGCGCATGAGCGCAGTCTGAACATCGACTTCTTGCTGGGTGTTCTGCATACGCTGCTGCCCAAACGCCGTGATCTTAAAGTTGTTATTACCTCAGCGACTATTGAAACCGAACGTTTCTCCAAACACTTTCACGATGCACCGGTATTGACGGTAACCGGGCGAACCTATCCGGTTGAAGTCCGGTATCGTCCGCCTAAAGAAGATGGCAAAGCTGCTGATGCCGATGTTCTTCAGGGGGTTTGTGAGGCGGTGGAAGAGCTGCAACGTGAAAGTGAAGGCGATATTCTTATTTTTGCCAGCGGTGAGCGCGAAATCCGCGATTACGCAGATGCTATCGGTGAGCTGCAGCTGCGCAATACCGAAGTTTTGCCGCTTTATGCGCGTTTGTCGTCGCACGAGCAGAACCGTGTGTTTCAGTCGCACAGTCAACGGCGGGTGGTTATTGCCACCAACGTAGCAGAAACCTCATTAACCGTGCCGGGCATACGCTTTGTAATTGACCCGGGCACAGTGCGCATGAGCCGTTACAGTTACCGCACTAAAGTGCAGCGCTTACCTATTGAGCCAATTTCACAGGCCAGCGCCAACCAGCGTAAGGGGCGTTGTGGCCGTATTGGTCCGGGTATTTGTATTCGCTTATACAGTGAAGAGGACTTTTTGCAGCGTCCGGAATATACCGACCCGGAAATTCTCCGTACCAATTTGGCGGCGGTGATACTGCAAATGTCGTCGTTGCGTCTGGGTGATATTCGTCAGTTTCCTTTCGTACAAAAGCCCGACGAACGCTTTGTTAAAGACGGTTTGAACTTATTGGAAGAGCTGCATGCCATTAAACCCGGGCGTAAAAATGAACAACCGAAATTAACAGATACAGGACGGCAGCTGTCACGGCTGCCGCTGGATCCGCGACTGGCCAGAATGGTCATAGCCGGGCAGCAATATGGTTGTGTCCGTGAAATGCTGATAATTACCGCGGCTCTGAGTATTCAGGACCCGCGTGAACGGCCACACGATGCGCAGCAAAAAGCCGATGAATGGCACCAGCGTTTTCGTGACAAAAGCTCTGACTTTATGGCGTTTCTCAATTTATGGAACTACGTCAAAGAGCAGCAGAAGGCCTTGTCAGGGAATCAGTTCCGTAAGCAAATGGGTCGTGAGTTTATTCATTTTATGCGCTTGCGTGAGTGGCAGGATATTTACACGCAGAGCCGACAAACGGTTCGGGAAATGGGGTTATCCATTAATGAAGAACCTGCCACTTTCGAGCAAGTACACCGGGCTTTAATTACTGGCTTATTGTCTCAGGTGGGCTTTAAAGAAGACCGACACGAATATCAGGGAACACGGCAAACGCGTTTTCATATTTTCCCTGGCTCAGGTTTGTTTGGTAAACCGCCCAAGTGGGTTGTTACTGCTGAACTGGCGGAAACTTCAAAATTGTATGCGCGTATTAATGCCGATATTGACCCGCTGTGGATAGAAGAAGCCGCGCCACACTTAGTTAAAAAACAATACCTTGAGCCTCATTTTGAGAAGAAGCAAGGCAGTGTTATTGCCGATGAGCAGGTCACGTTACTGGGACTTATTCTGGTACCCAGAAGACGTGTCCAGTTTGGTCCGGTGGCACCGGTTAAAGCCCGTGAAATATTCATTCGCGAAGGGCTGGTTAATTCACAGCTAACGCGCAAGCTGCCGTTTATTCAACACAACTTAAAGTTGATAGAAGATGTTCAGGCGCTGGAGGCGAAGTCACGGCGGCGCGATATTCTGGTGGATGAAGAGGTGCTGTTCGAGGCTTATGACCGCGCCATACCCGAAGGCATCTATAACGAAAAGTTGCTGGCAGGCTGGTGGCATAAGGCGGCCAAAAAAGAGCCTAAACTGCTGTTTTTTGAGCGCGACGATCTTATTGCTGGCGAAACCGAACACATTACCGAAAATGAGTACCCGGAGTTTTGGCGACAAGACAACTTGCGATTGCCGTTAAGTTACCATTTTGAGCCTAACGCTGAAGACGACGGTGTCAGTGTGAATATTCAGCTGGGTATTCTGAATCAGGTGAAGCCCGAAGGTTTCGACTGGCATATTCCTGCATTACGCGAGGAACGTATTGCTCACTTAATTAAGTCGCTGCCAAAAACCTTACGCCGTAATTTTGTACCGGCGCCTAACTTCGCTGGCGCGATTATAGCCGATATTGAACCTCTGCAAGGGCGCTTAACCGAGGCTATGGCGACTAAGTTGCGGCGTATGACCGGCGTGACAGTTCCGGAGGAAAACTGGGATGAGTCCTCGCTACCGGCTCATTTACGCATGAACTTTAAGATTCTTGACGGCAAAAAGTTGGTTAGCCAGGGGCGCGATCTGCAAAGCCTTCAACAGCAATTGTCGGGTAAAGTGCAGCAGCGGCTGGAGAAAACCGCCGGTGACGATATTAGTCGTGAGCGCGTCGATAGCTGGGACTTCGATGATTTACCTGAAGTGATCACCGAACGTCAGCAAGGTTTTGAGCTTAAGGCGTATCCGGGCTTAATTAATAAAGGCAAAGGACAGGTTGCGCTGCAGTTATTCGATAACCCGGAGCAGGCTAAGAAGCATCATAAAGCCGGTGTACGGGAATTGTTATTGCAGCACATACCGTCACCTATTAAGCATTTACAGAAGTCACTGTCGAATAAAGCCAAGTTGACTATGTACTTTAACCCCTGGGGTAAAGTGGATGCGTTAATAGCCGACTGTATAGCAGCGGCGGTAGACGGCCTCATTCAGGAACAGATTGAGCAGGGCAATGAGCTCCGTGAACAAAAGGGCTTTGAGCAATTAAAAGATATTGTTCGTGCTAATTTGAATGATCGTGTTGAACAAATAGCACTGGAAGTTGAACAGTGCCTGCTATTGTCACAACAGGTTAGAAAGTCTCTTAAAGGTAAAATTCCACTGGATCAAATCCAGTCCCGGGGCGATATTCAGGACCAACTGGATAACTTAGTGTTCGCCGGATTTGTCTCTGCTTTTGGTGGGGAGCGTTTGAGTGACATTGTGCGTTATTTAAAAGCTATTCAACGTCGGCTAGAAAAACTGCCGGTTGACCCGAATAAAGACAGGTTAATGACACTGACTCTGACAAATCTGGAAGAGCAGTATAAAGCAGCGGTGAAAGCGTATGAAAATAAAGGCTCGGTGGTTCCGGATGACGTTGCTGAAATTCGCTGGATGATTGAGGAGCTGCGAGTGTCATTCTTCGCGCAGACGCTGGGAACGAAGTATCCGGTGTCAGAAAAGCGGGTTAAACAAGCAATAGAGGCGGCTAAATAGCCGCCTCTACGATAGGGTTACATTACTTACACAAAGTTATGCAGTGTAAAGCCCTAAGTTTTCTTTTGCGTAGGCTTCAAATTCTGTGAAGCCGCCAACGTGTTGTTCGTCGACAAAAATTTGAGGAACCGTTTGTACCGGTTTGCCTACCGTTTTTTCCAGGTCAGCTTTGCTGATGCCTTCAGCGTGAATGTCGACATAGCGATAATCAAAATCTTCCATATCGGCTTTTAATTTATCCGCAACTTCTACGGCACGAACACAAAAAGGACAACCCGGACGTCCAAAAATGACTGTAAACATGAAATACCTCTCTCACAAAAATTTATGGTGCCATTATCCAGATTTTATTGCTGGTTAACAATTGTTCTGCACGATGGGCACAATCGATTTAATGAATAATACTTAGTGGTCAATGTCCAGATCTGACTCCGGGACACAACAGCAGGGCAGAATGTCGCCTTTTCTGACATAAGCCAGAGGTTCTGTTGTATAACGGACTTTACCGGACTTTAGGGTGCTACGGCAGGCACCACAAAAACCACTGCGGCAGTGGTAGTGCATTTCTAACTGATGCTTTTCTAAGGCCTCGAGTAAGGTGCCTTCAGTCGCGTCAACGGCAAGTTCGGGCCCACCGTTGACAGTGACTTTAAAGGTGTTAGCCATAGCTTAGAGATCAAAGTCCCCAAGGTCGGAAGCATTAACTTCGCTGTCTATCTGACCAACAAGGTAAGAGGTAATTTCTGATTCCTGCGGCGCTACCTGAACGTTGTCTGAAACCAGGTATTTGTTCATCCACGGTAGTGGATTAGAACGCTGGTTCTCAAACGGTGCGTCAAAGCCAATGGCCTGCATACGTAAGTTCGCAATATATTCGACGTACTGACAGAGCATGCTCTCGTTCAGGCCAATCATTGAGCCGTCTTTAAACAAGTAGTGCGCCCACTGTTTTTCCTGCTTCACAGCAGTCATGAAAATTTCATAGGCATCGTCACGCAGTTCTTCGGCAATTTCTTTCATTTCCGGGTCGTCTTCGCCGTATTGCCACAAATTAAGAATGTGCTGTGTCGATGTCAGGTGAACGTTTTCGTCGCGGGCAATCAATTTAATAATTTTTGCGTTGCCTTCCATTAACTCACGTTCTGCAAAAGCGAACGTGCAGGCGAAACTGACATAGAAACGAATAGCTTCCAGCGCGTTAACCGAGTTAATGCATAAGAATAGTTTCTTCTTAATTTCCCGCTGGGTCACGGTGTGGGTTTTGCCTTCAACAACGACATCGCCTTCACCGTGCGTCTGCAACAGCTGAGTATAGAAAATAAGATCATCGTAGTATTTGGAGATGTCATTCGCGCGAATTTTAATTTGCTCATTAATGACGATATCTTCAAAGACTTCGCTGGGGTCACTAAACAGGTTACGCAGAATATGTGTGTACGAGCGCGAATGTATGGTCTCAAAGAATGACCAGGTTTCAATCCAGGTTTCCAGTTCCGGAAGAGAAACAATAGGCAGTAACGCGATATTCGGCGAACGCCCCTGAATTGAATCTAACAGTGTTTGATACTTCAGGTTAGAAATAAACACATGCTTTTCACTGGCTGTTAGCTTGTTAAAGTCGATGCGGTCGCGGCTGACATCGATTTCTTCAGGTCGCCAGAAAAAGCTGATTTGTTTTTCAATCAGCTTTTCAAAAATGCTGTGTTTTTGCTGGTCGTAGCGAGCAACGTTAACGGAGTTGCCTAAAAACATAGGCTCCGTTAACGGGTTATTCTGCTCTTGATTAAAGGTTGAGTACGACATTCGCTAAAATCCTTCTTATTAAATTTTGCAGGCGCCGCCGGCACAGTCATCATCTTCTTCAATGATCACTTCTGTCGGCTGAGCTTGAGACGCAGCAGCACCTTTACGTGCAGCAATGTCGGATTGATTATCCGCAGCACCGTCACGGGTGTTGTGATAGTAAAGCGTCTTAACACCAAGCTTATAGGCCGTTAATAAGTCCTGCAGAAGCTGCTTCATTGGTACTTTACCGGCTTGGAATTTACTTGGGTCGTAATTGGTGTTCGCAGAAATTGTCTGGTCGACAAACTTTTGCATAATACCAACCAGCTCAAGGTATCCCTTGTTGTTCGGGATTTGCCATAACAGCTCGTACTTGTCTTTTAAGTTTTCGTAATCAGGAACTACCTGTTTGGTGACACCGTCTTTTGACGACTTAATGCTGACAAAACCACGAGGCGGTTCAATACCGTTAGTCGCGTTAGAAATCTGCGACGATGTCTCAGAAGGCATTAACGCTGATAACGTGGAGTTACGCATGCCGTGTTGTTTGATGTCGGCACGAAGCTTGTCCCAGTCCAGATGCAGAGGTTCATCGCAAACCTTATCCAGGTCTTTCTTGTAGGTATCGGTTGGCATAATGCCCTGAGAGTAGGTGGTCTCATTAAATTTAGGGCACGCACCTCTTTCTTTAGCCAGATTCATTGACGCCTGCATCAGATAATACTGTATTGCCTCAAAGGTCTGGTGAACCAGGCCATTTGCAGAACCGTCTGAATATTTAACGCCGTGCTTAGCTAAGTAGTAAGCAAAGTTAATCACACCAATGCCCAGAGTACGACGGTTCATTGTTGCATTATAAGCGGCCGGAACAGGGTATTCCTGATAGTCCAGCAGGCTATCCAGTGCGCGAACGGCTAAGTCGGCTAAGTTTTCAAACTCGCCCAGGTTTTCAATTTTGCCTAAGTTAAAGGCCGACAGCGTACAAAGGGCAATTTCACCTTCTTCGTCGTTCACATGACTTAGAGGCTTAGTTGGTAACGCAATTTCAAGACACAGGTTGCTCTGACGAATAGGAGCAACTTTAGAATCGAACGGGCTGTGCGTGTTGCAGTGGTCAACGTTTTGTACGTAGATACGGCCAGTACTGGCGCGTTCCTGCATAAACAAACCAAACAACTCAATGGCTTTAATACGTTTTTTGCGGATGCTTTCATCCTGCTCGTACTGAAGGTACAAACGCTCAAATTCGTCCTGATCTTCAAAGAATGCGTCGTAAAGGCCTGGCACATCCGACGGGCTGAACAAGGTAATGTAATCGTCTTTAATCAGACGCTGGTACATGGTGCGGTTAAACTGCACACCGTAATCCAGATGGCGAACCCGGTTTTCTTCAACACCGCGGTTGTTTTTCAGTACCAATAAGCTTTCAACTTCCAGATGCCAAAGCGGGTAGAACAGGGTAGCGGCGCCACCACGAACACCACCTTGCGAACAGCTTTTTACCGCTGTCTGGAAATATTTATAGAACGGAATACAACCTGTGTGGAAGGCTTCACCGTTACGGATCGGGCTGCCCAGAGCGCGAATACGCCCTGCGTTAATGCCAATACCGGCACGCTGCGATACGTATTTTACGATGGCGCTTGAAGTGGCATTAATAGAATCGAGACTATCGCCGGCTTCAATCAGAACGCAGGAGCTGAACTGACGCGTAGGCGTGCGCACACCCGACATAATAGGTGTTGGTAGCGAGATTTTGAATTCAGAAGCGGCGTCGTAGAAACGTTTAACGTAGTCCATACGAGTGCTTTTCGGGTAGTTGGCAAACAAACAAGCCGCTACCAGAATGTATAAGAACTGAGCGCTTTCATAGATGTCGCCGGTAACCCGGTTTTGAACCAGATATTTGTTCTCTAGCTGTTTAACGGCCGCGTACGAGAAGTTCATGTCACGCCAGTGATCCAGAATTTCGTCCATCTGGTCAAATTCTGCTTCAGTATAGTCTTCCAGCAGGTGCTCATCGTAGCGATGCTCTGCAACCATCTTTTTGACCTGGTCGTAAAGACGCGGTGGCTCAAACTTACCGTAGGCCCGTTTGCGCAAGTGAAAAATAGCCAGACGCGCAGCCATATATTGATAGTCGGGCGCTTCTTCTGAAATTAAATCAGCTGCAGCTTTGATGATGGTCTCGTGGATATCTTCGGTTTTAATACCGTCGTAAAACTGAATGTGAGACTTGATTTCGACCTGAGAAGCTGAAACATTGTTAAGACCTTCAGCGGCCCACATGATAACCCGGTGAATTTTATCGAGGTTTAGCGGTTCGCGTTCGCCGCTGCGTTTAGTGACATAAAGTTGCTCGTTCATTTTGCGCCGACTCTTAGCTTTTTGTTATATGTTTGTAGCCACAAGATATTGTGCTTATTAGTTGTACAGGGCGATATTTACACAATATCTAGTGTCTTGGGAATGAAGAGTATGCTAGGTCTAACTGCCACTTCGATCAAGTAAATTTACGGGCAAAAACAGGAATAATTTTGATTTAGAAATCTTGATTTTTTGTCAGCCTTTGTTTGGCGTGAGTTTGCGCTGGTAATCTTGCTATATATTTTTTTGATCTTTTAAAAGATGTTTATAGATCAAGAATTATCAATAGCTAGTAACTTCAGTAACTCCAGTGGTGAGGCGATATGATAGTCGGCTTGCCAGCGTTGCGGCTGATCCTCATTGCTAATATAACCATATTCAGCAAGCACAGTAACCATGCCGGCATTGCGACCAGCTTCGATATCCCGTTCCGCATCTCCGACATAAAGACAGTCGGCAGGTTCTATTCCCAGCTTTTCAGCCGCATAGAATAAAGGTTCCGGCGAAGGCTTTGCTACGCTTAAGGTATCACCGCTTACGACCACACGAATAGCTTCAAACTCCGGGAAGTGAGGCAATAATTGTTGGGTTAGGCGCTCTGGCTTATTGGTGACTATAGCAACTTGAATAGATTCACGCTGCAGCACGGCAAGTAGCTCCAAAACCCCAGGGTAGGGTTGCGTATGAGTGGCTATATTTTGTTTATAAGCACTGAGAAAAGCGTGCCTGAGTTCGGCTTCCATGTCGCTGTACTCATTGGCAAAAGCTAGCTGCAGCATACCTCTGGAGCCATGCGACGCGACTGGCGTAAACACCTCAGCCGTAATAGCAGGGCGTTCGTATTGTTCGCATACAGCGTTCAGTGCAGCACCCAGATCTGGGGCTGTATCAAGCAGCGTGCCGTCTAAATCGAACAATACCGCCTTTACAGGAGAATTCCTGTCTGATGAGGCCATTTATGACTCCGGCTTCTTTAAAGCGATAATGTAATTCACATCAACATCTTTTTCTGAAAGAACAAAGCCTTTCAGTGGATTAAAGATAAGACCATTAATGGCGATATCTTCTAACGCGGCGGCATCTGTCATACGCAGTAGCTCTGATGGTTTGATAAAACGTTGATGCTGATGAGTTCCTTTGGGAACCCAGCCTAAAACATGCTCAGCGGCAACAATACCTAATAGCCAAGACTTTACATTCCGGTTTAGCGTGGAAAAAAAGATCTTCCCGCCAGGTTTTAGTGCTTTAGCACAGGCTTTTACAATAGCCTCAGGGTCAGGTACATGCTCCAGCATCTCCAGACAAGTCACCACATCAAAGCTTGCTGGCTGCTGATCCGCCAGAGTTTCAATAGCAATGCATTGGTAGTCGATTTGACGGCCGCTTTCTAAGGCGTGCAAACGCGCCACTTTTAACGACTGTTCGGCTAAATCAACCCCTGTAACCTGAGCGCCTCGTTCAGCCATAGCTTCACTGAGTAATCCACCGCCGCAACCAACATCCAGTACCTTTTTACCGAACAGGCCTTCAGCATGGTTTTCAATAAAACCCAGTCGAACAGGGTTTATTTTATGTAAGGGTTTGAATTCTCCATCGGGATCCCACCAGCGCGAGGCCAGGGCTGAAAATTTTGCGATCTCTTCCGGATCGACGTTTTTTTGTTCACTTTTAGAGCGACTGGTGGTCATAGATTATGCGTCTTTAAGAGATGGATAACGCGGCTAGTCTACCTCAGGCAAAGAATAAGAAAAAGAGGGTGCGAGACGCGTTTGGGATGGGTACAATGATTGGATCAAAATAACAATGAATATGCGGATCTATATTTAGGGAATAAACTATGAGCGATCTAGGCAGAGAAGTGTCACCGGTAAATATCGAAGACGAACTAAAGAGCTCGTACCTCGATTATGCTATGAGCGTCATTGTTGGGCGTGCTTTACCAGATGTTCGTGACGGCCTGAAGCCAGTACACAGACGAGTCTTGTTCGCAATGAACGAATTGCGCAACGACTTTAATAAACCTTATAAAAAGTCAGCTCGTGTCGTTGGTGACGTTATTGGTAAATATCACCCGCACGGTGATAGTGCTGTTTACGACACTATTGTACGTATGGCACAGAACTTCTCCTTGCGTTATATGCTGGTCGACGGCCAGGGTAACTTTGGTTCGGTTGACGGCGACTCTGCCGCCGCGATGCGTTATACCGAAATTCGCATGGCGAAAATTGCGCATCAGTTACTTGCCGATTTAGATAAAGAAACGGTTGATTTTGTAGACAACTATGATGGTACCGAGCGTATTCCTGACGTTCTGCCTACCCGTGTACCTAACCTGTTAGTTAATGGTTCTTCTGGTATTGCCGTTGGTATGGCAACGAACATCCCTCCTCATAATCTGACCGAAGTTGTCGATGGTGCACTCGCCATGATTGATAACCCGGACATTGATGTTGAAGGGCTAATGGAATACATCCCGGGGCCGGACTTCCCGACAGCGGCAACAATTTCTGGGCGTAGCGGTATTGTCGAAGCTTATAAAACCGGTCGTGGCCGTATTCATTTGCGCGCTCAGGCAGAAATTGAAGTTGACGAGAAAACGGGTAAAGAAACCATCATTGTTACGGAAATTCCGTATCAGGTGAATAAAGCTCGCTTAATTGAAAAAATTGCTGAGTTGGTTAAAGAAAAACGCGTTGAAGGTATAAGTGCCTTGCGCGATGAGTCTGATAAAGACGGTATGCGTATCGTTATTGAGATCCGTCGTGGCGATGTTGGCGAAGTTGTTCTTAACCATTTGTACGCTAATACCCAGTTACAGGTTGTGTTTGGTATCAACATGGTTGCTCTGGATAAAGGCCAGCCGCGTTTGTTTAACCTGCGCGATATGCTGGATTGTTTTGTCCGTCATCGTCGTGAAGTGGTCACGCGCCGCTCAGTCTACGAATTACGTAAAGCTCGTGAACGTGCCCATATTTTGGAAGGCCTGGCGATATCGCTGGCCAATATTGACGAAATTATTGAGCTTATCCGTCGCTCGCCAACGCCTGCTGAAGCTAAAGCTGGTCTAATTGCCCGCGCATGGCAGCTGGGCGATGTTGCTGCAATGCTGGAAACTGCCGGCGTTGATGCTGCGCGTCCTGATCATCTGCCAGAAGAATACGGCATTCGCGATGGCAACTATCACCTGACCGAAGAACAAGCTCAGGCTATTCTCGATTTACGCCTGCACAAACTGACCGGTTTAGAACACGAAAAAATTCTGGATGAATATAAAGGCCTGTTAGAACAGATTGCTGAACTGCTGCATATTCTGAACAGTTCAGAGCGCCTGATGGAAGTGATTCGTGAAGAACTAGTAGAAATACGTAACAACTTCGGCGATGAGCGTAAAACGGATATTACTGCTGCTGCTCACGACATCAGCATGGAAGATTTAATCAACGAAGAAGACGTGGTTCTGACCCTTTCTCACGAAGGCTATGTGAAGTATCAGCCATTGACTGAATACGAAGCACAACGTCGTGGTGGTAAAGGTAAAGCCGCTACTAAGATGAAAGACGAAGACTTTATAGAAAGACTGTGGGTAGCGAACACGCATGACACCATTTTGTGCTTCTCAACCCGTGGCCGTATTTACTGGATGAAAGTTTACCAGTTGCCGCTGGCTAGCCGTGCGTCTCGTGGTAAACCAATAGTGAACTTGTTGCCGCTTGAAGCTGATGAGCGTATTACCGCTATTTTGCCAACACGGGACTATCCGGAAGATAAGTTCGTTGTTATGGCAACACGCAAAGGAACCATCAAGAAAACGCCATTACCAGAGTACTCACGTCCTCGTAACGGCGGCATCATTGCACTGAACCTGGTTGATGACGACGAGCTGATTGGTGTTGATATCACTGACGGGACCGGCGAAATTATGCTGTTCTCTGACGCAGGCAAAGTGGTGCGCTTCGCTGAAGAGCAAGTGCGCTCAATGGGTCGTACCGCAACCGGTGTTCGTGGTATTCGCTTAGAAGAAGGGCAGCGTGTTGTATCACTGATTGTTCCTCGTGAATACGAAGAGGAAGAAGCGAATGTATTAACCGTGACTGAAAACGGTTACGGCAAACGTACGCCGCTAAGTGAATACCCAGCTAAGAGCCGCGCTACCAAAGGTGTGGTCTCTATTAAGGTCAGCGAGCGCAATGGTTCCGTTGTCGGCGCCATGGAAGTTATTGATGGCAATGAGATCATGCTTATCAGCAATAAAGGCACTCTGGTAAGAACTCGCGTCAACGAGGTTTCTACTGTTGGTCGTAACACTCAGGGCGTGCGCTTAATTCGCACCGCTGATGATGAAAAAGTGGTTGGCTTGCAGCGTATTGACGAAATTGATGAAGATGAAGTGTTAATTGACGGCGAGGTTGTTGCTGAAGAAGGTGAAACCGCAGCTGAAGACAATACTGAAAATCAAGAAGGTTCCGACGAGTCATGAGTCAGTTGTTTAACTTTTCTGCTGGACCGGCAATGTTGCCGGTCGACGTTTTGAAACAAGCTCAGGAAGAGTTACTGAACTGGAATGGACAGGGCGTATCGGTGATGGAAATTTCTCACCGCGACCCTGTTTATGTCCACATGGCACGTGAAGCTGAGCAAGACCTGCGCGACCTGTTAAATGTGCCGGACGATTACGAAGTACTCTTTTTACAAGGCGGAGGGCGAGGCCAGTTTTCTGCGGTTCCGCAAAATATAGCGTCACCGGATGCCTCTGTAGATTATCTGGATACAGGAATTTGGTCTGGTTTTGCTATCAGGGAAGCCGAAAAGTTTGTTTCTAAAGTGAATGTTGCCGGGCAAGTTCAGGAAGGCGCTAAAGGCAAAGAAATTCAGTCTCCAGAAAACTGGAAGTTGTCTGAGAATGCCGCCTATTTTCATTATTGTCCTAATGAAACCGTCGATGGTATTGCGCTGCATGAGATTCCTGACGTAAAAGCGCCAATTGTTGCTGATATGTCATCGAATATTCTTTCTGAACCACTGGATGTCTCAAAGTTTGGCGTCATATACGCTGGAGCTCAAAAGAATATTGGCCCTTCCGGTTTTGCCATTGCGATTGTTAAAAAGTCTCTATTAGGTCATCCGCAGAAGCAGGTGTCATCTATTATGGATTACCAGCTTCAGGCTAAAGACGGGTCTATGTACAACACGCCCAACACTTTTGCCTGGTACCTGGCCGGGTTGGTATTCAAGTGGCTAAAAGCTCAGGGCGGATTAACCGCTATGGGCGAACGCAACCGGCATAAAGCACAGCTTTTATATGATTTTGTCGATAAGTCCGATTTTTACAGAAATGATATTAATCCGGCTTACCGTTCAATTATGAACATTCCTTTCCAATTGGCCGACGACAAGCTTGATGCAGAATTTTTGCAAGGCGCTAAAAACCAAGGTTTATTGGGGCTAAAAGGGCATCGCTTTGTTGGTGGCATGAGAGCCAGTATTTATAACGCAATGCCAGTGGAAGGCGTAGAAGCATTGTTAAGTTATATGGCTGATTTCGAGCGCAAGCTTGGCTAAATAAATAGAATAAAAAAGGTAGTGAATCGCTATGGCAGAATTTAATGCATTAGAACTGGTTAATCCCGGAGTAAAGCAATTACGTCCGTATCAGGCAGGTAAGCCTACGTCTGAATTACAGCGTGAGTTAGGTCTGCAGCACGTGGTTAAGCTGGCTTCAAATGAGAACCCTCTGGGTTTGAGTGAAAAAGTAAAAACCGCGCTGGAAGCTGAGTTAACCGATTTAGTGCGTTACCCCGATGCTAACGGTTACTACCTTAAAAGTCGTCTGGCAGAACTCAACGAGGTCGGTACGCAACAAATTACTCTGGGTAACGGCTCTAACGATGTTTTAGAGATTTTAGCTCGTACCTTTGTGTCAGATAAAGACGAAGTTATTTTCTCTCAGCATGCGTTTGTGGTGTATCCGCTGGTTACTCAGGCTATTGGCGCAAAACCCGTTGCCGTTCCTGCGGTAGATTATGGCCATGATCTTGATGGTATGGCTAAAGCCGTTACCGATAAAACCAAGATGATTTTTATTGCTAACCCCAATAATCCAACGGGCACATTTTTATCAACCTCAGCACTGAAAAGCTTTCTGGACAAAATACCGCAGCATATTATTGTGGTTCTGGATGAAGCCTATTACGAGTATGTGCCGGAAGACCAGTGTGCGCCATCGGTAGAGTGGATAAAAGAATATCCTAATCTTGTGGTTAGCCGGACGTTTTCTAAAGCTTATGGCTTAGCGGGTTTGCGCGCAGGTTATGCGGTAAGTCATGAGAGCGTTGCCGATGTGCTTAACCGCATTCGCCAGCCATTCAACATGAATTCGTTATCGCTGAAAGCTGCTGAAGTCGTATTAGATGATCACGCTTATTTGCAAAAAGCCGTTGAACTAAACGCTCAGGGTATGCAGCTATTAACTGAGTTTTGTGAAGAGTCCGGACTTAACTACATTCCATCTTACGGTAACTTTTTAACCATAGAAGTTGGGCTCGGTGCTGAGAAGCTTTATGACGAACTTCTGCATGAGGGCGTTATTGTACGTCCTGTTGGCGGCTATGAGTTGCCTAATCATTTACGTGTCAGCATTGGCCTGCCTGAAGAAAACCAGGCCTTTATTAAGGCAATGAAAAAGCTGCGTGGTTAATTCTATTCATTTAGAGCCGCGACAGCATTGTCGCGGTACTGTCACCTTACCCGGTTCAAAAAGCATTGCTAACCGGGCATTGCTTATGGCTGCTTTATGCCAGACTCCCGTCATCTTACATAATTTACTGGTTAGCGATGACACCAGCCGCATGCGTGAAGCTCTTAATGCACTGGGAGTGAGCTTTGAAGATGACAAACTCACTACCCGGGTGCATGGGTTAGGAGGGCATTGGAATAAACCGGCTTCTGAGCTCTATCTGGGAAACGCCGGCACGGCAATGCGGCCGCTCATAGCTGTGTTAGCGGCAACATTAAAAAGCGAACACCAAGCGGTAGTGTTAAAAGGTGATGCCCGAATGCATGAGCGACCTGTAAAGCACTTAATTGATGCTATACAGCCTCGTGGGGCAGGAGTTAATTATCTGGGGGAGACAGGGTTCCCTCCGTTAGAAATGACTTCTGGTTTAAAGCCGGGTCACTTTGAAATTGATGGTTCGGTATCCAGCCAGTTTATCTCGGCCTTACTGATGGCACTGCCGTTACTGCCCGGTGACTCAACCCTGACATTAAAAGGGAATGTGGTTTCACGACCTTACATTGAACTGACGCTGCAAATGCTGTCCGACTTTGGCATTTCGATAAAAGAAGACGCTCCTCAGTGCTACGCTATTACTGGCGGGCAATGCTACCAGTCGCCAGGCGAATACTGGGTCGAAGGCGATGCCAGTGCTGCGTCTTATTGGATGGCTGCCGCGCTGTTAGGTAAAGGTCCGGTTGAGATTATCGGTGTTGGTAAAAACTCGATTCAGGGCGACAAACGCTTCGCCGAAGTCATTGAAGCCATGGGCGCGTCAGTGAGCTACCATAAAAACAGCATGACCGTATCCGGCACAGGAAGTGTACAGGGCATTGACCAGGACTTTAATGATATTCCCGATGCGGCAATGACAGTCGCGCCACTGGCTTTATTCGCAAATAAGCCGACGACAATTCGTAATGTCGCAAACTGGCGGGTTAAAGAAACCGACCGCCTTCATGCTATGGCAACTGAGCTGCGAAAGCTCGGTGCCACAGTCGATGAGGGCGAGGACTTTCTCCGCATTGAACCGCTGAAACACTGGCGACATATTGCAATTGATACTTATGACGATCACCGCATGGCAATGTGCTTTTCGTTAGTAGCATTTTCCTCCGCTGGAGTGACAATCAATGATCCCGGTTGTTGTGCAAAGACCTATCCCGACTATTTTTCCGAGTTTTCACGGCTCTGTCACAGTTAACTCTTAGACTCGCTGACTTTGATTAATGCAATTTTTTTACAAATGCGTATAATTGCGCGGCTAAATGCTGCGTAATGCAGAGCAATTAGAGGATTTTATGACAACTCATATTCCAGTCATTACGATTGACGGGCCGAGTGGGGCAGGAAAAGGAACTATCAGTCGATTATTGGCTGAAAAGCTAGGATGGCACTTGCTGGACAGTGGCGCAATTTATCGCGTACTGGCATTAGCGGCTTTGCACCATGATTTTACGCCGGAAGATGAAGAAAGCCTGGTGGCTTTGGCGGCGCACCTGGATGTGAAGTTTGAAGCAGAAGAGGAACGCTCATTGACACATATTATTCTTGAAGGCGAGGATGTGACCATGACCATCCGTACCGAGCAAGTGGGTAATATGGCGTCAAAAATAGCGGCTTTACCACGAGTCAGAGAAGCTCTACTGCGCCGCCAGCGTGGGTTTAAAGAGCTTCCGGGTCTGGTGGCCGACGGCCGTGATATGGGAACTGTTGTTTTCACTGATGCCGATGCCAAAATCTTTTTAACGGCTTCTGCCGAAGAGCGCGCAAGACGACGCTTTGGGCAATTGAAGGAAAAAGGTTTTGATGCTAATATTGATCAATTAGTGAACGAAATTAAAGAAAGAGATGATCGTGATACGAATCGCTCGGTGGCACCTCTTAAGCCAGCTGAGGATGCGTTGTATCTGGATTCCACTGATACGTCCATAGAGGACGTGTTGGAACAAGTATTGACGTTTGCGCACAGCAAACTCTCAAAGACTAGCTAGGGTCAGGTGACCTTAATTAGGCGTCTGTTGTAAGGAAGCGAACAGACTATTTTAATAACCCCGCTGTATACGGAAGTTCAGTGGACGTCTTATTTATAAGCGAAGTTAATTACTATGTCAGAAAATTTTGCAGAATTATTTGAAGAAAGCCTAAAGGAAGTTGAAACACGCCCGGGCTCCATTGTTAAAGGTACTATCGTTGCTATCGAAAAAGATTTGATCCTGGTTGATGCCGGCCTTAAATCAGAAAGCGCGATTCCAGCAGAACAATTCCGTAATGCAGAAGGTGAATTAGAAGTCAGCGTCGGCGACGTAGTTGACGTAGCCCTTGATGCAGTTGAAGACGGCTTTGGCGAAACCATTCTGTCTCGCGAAAAAGCGAAGCGTTATGAAGCATGGCTGCAACTGGAAAAAGCACACGAAGACAATGCAACCGTTATCGGTATTATCTCTGGTAAGGTTAAGGGTGGCTTTACAGTAGACTTAGGCGGCGTTCGCGCGTTCTTGCCTGGTTCACTGGTTGATGTACGTCCAGTACGTGAAACAACGCACCTGGAAAACAAAGATTTAGAATTCAAAGTTATCAAGCTTGATCAAAAACGTAACAACGTTGTTGTTTCTCGCCGTGCTGTTATCGAGAAAGAAAACAGTGCAGAGCGTGAAGAGCTGCTTGAAAACTTGCAAGAAGGCCAGGAAGTTCAGGGTATCGTTAAGAACCTGACTGACTACGGCGCGTTCGTTGACTTAGGCGGCGTAGATGGCTTATTGCACATTACCGATATGGCTTGGAAACGCGTTAAGCACCCAAGTGAAATCGTAAACGTTGGCGATGAAATCACTGTTAAAGTATTGAAGTTTGACCGTGAACGCACTCGTGTATCTCTTGGCCTTAAGCAGTTAGGCGAAGATCCATGGGCTGATATCGCAAACCGCTACCCAGAAGGGCATCGTTTAACTGGTCGTGTTACGAACTTGACTGATTACGGTTGCTTCGTCGAAATCGAAGAGGGTGTTGAAGGTCTTGTTCACGTATCAGAAATGGACTGGACTAACAAAAACGTTCATCCTTCTAAAGTGGTTAACCTGGACGACACTGTTGAAGTTATGGTTCTGGAAATTGACGAAGAACGTCGTCGCATTTCACTAGGCCTTAAACAGTGCAAGCCTAACCCATGGGAAGAGTTTGCGAAGAACCATAATAAAGGCGAGCAAGTTACTGGTAAGATCAAGTCAATCACTGACTTTGGTATCTTCATCGGTCTTGACGGCGGTATTGATGGTTTGGTTCACTTGTCAGATATTAGCTGGAACGCTACTGGCGAAGAAGCTGTTCGTGATTACAAAAAAGGTGAAGAAGTTACCGCTGTAGTCATGCAGGTTGATGCTGAACGTGAGCGTATTTCACTGGGTATCAAACAGCTTGAAGAAGACCCATTCAATAACTACCTGGCGGCCAATAAAAAAGGTGCTATTGTTACAGGTACAGTTACTGAAGTAGACGCTAAAGGCGCTAAAGTTGAATTAGCTGAAAGCGTTGAAGGTTATGTTCGTGCTGCAGACATTTCACGCGACCGCGTTGAAGATGCAAGCACTGAACTGAGCGTTGGTGATTCTATTGAAGCTCGCTTCATGGGCGTTGACCGTAAAAACCGTACTCTGAGCTTGTCTATCCGTGCGAAAGACGAAGTTGAAGAGAAAGAAGCGGTTGAAAGCGTTAATAAGCAACAGGACAGTGGTTCTGGTCTTAACAGCGCAATGGCAGAAGCCTTTAAAGCTGCAAAAACTGACGACGAATAATTTACTGCACTGTTGCAGTTAATTTGAAGGAGGTAATGATGACTAAATCAGAGCTGATTGAAAGGTTAACTTTGAAGCACGAGTTACCTCCTAAGCAGGTTGAAGCTTCGGTAAAAGAGATACTCGAACAGATGGTGCAATCCTTATCGCAAGGTAAGCGCGTTGAAATTCGGGGCTTTGGAAGCTTCTCTCTGCATTATCGGGCTCCTCGTGTTGGCCGTAATCCTAAAACAGGTGATCCTGTTGAATTAGACGGAAAATATGTACCGCATTTTAAAGCGGGCAAAGAGCTTCGCGAGAGGGTCGATACATTAAGTTAGTTTTTACGCTCGATTGATAAAAACGGCATGCTATACTGGCATGCCGTTTTTTTATAACTAACAGGTAAGCAATTATGCTTAAAAAGCTGCTTATTCTCATTCCTGTATTAATCATATTTCTTTTAGCAATGGCTTTTGGTGCGCAGAACCCGCAAACCGTGGTTGTTAATCTACTGGTGCTGCAAACAGAGATGGCTGTTGCGTCGCTGCTTGCTATCTTTTTTGGTAGCGGTTTTCTGGTTGGTATTTTATTACTTTGCTTATCGAGTTTATCCTGGCGCTATCGGTATAACCGTTTAGTTAAGCGTTTAAATAAACTGGACAAGGAGAGTTAACGGCTCATGTTGGAGCTTCTCTTTCTGCTTCTACCAATTGCTGCTGCCTATGGCTGGTTCATGGGGCGTAATAGTGTTCGCACCGAAGAGCGAAAAGAGCAGAAACGTTTCTCCAAACAGTATGCGACTGGTATAAATCTGTTGCTTTCAGATCAACCCGACAAGGCGGTTGATCTATTTGTTGAGCTGTTGGATGTCGACAGCGAAACCATTGAAACTCACTGGACCTTAGGCAAGTTATTTCGCCGCAGAGGCGAAGTTGACCGCGCAATAAAAATTCATAAAAACCTGACGTCACTTCCCAATCTGTCTGAGCACGATCGCTTAACGGCTATGTACGAGTTGGGTAAAGACTACCTTTCTGCCGGAATCTATGACCGCGCTGAACAAATGTTTGCAGGCTTACAGAGTTACAAGTTATTCCGGGAAAAAAGCCAAAAGCACCTTCTTGAGCTTTATGAGTCCACGCACGAATGGGACAAAGCCATTAAAATAGCTTTGCGTCTGGCGAAGCAAAGCAGCCACGCGCGAGTCGTTCTTGCTCAGTTATATTGTGAGCTTGCCGAACTAGACGACAATATTCCGAGTAAAATAAAGCATTACAGCAAAGCGCTTAAACACGATAGTAATTGCGTTAGAGCGGTTCTCTCCCTGGGAAAAATCCATATGAAAGAAGGGGAGTATGGGGAGTCTATTAGTTACTTAACCCGGGTGTTCGAGCAGGACAAATCCTTTGTTTGCGAAACCATTCCTTTGCTAGAGGAAGCTTACGAGAAAACATCGGATACTCATACTTTTGTCGAATTTCTACACAGTTGCGTTGAGCACAATGCGGGTATAACAGCCGCTATTACATTGTCAGAAAAAATCTGTGAATCACAAAGTATTGAAGACGCAGAACACTTTATGACCCATGTTTTAGAGCAGCACCCGACTATGCGCGGATTCCATCATTTAATGGGGTTACACATTCGAGCCGCTGATGTGGGCAATGCACGTGACAGCCTTCGGAGGCTGCGTAAGATGGTTCACGAGCATATAGTGCAGCGCCCCAATTATAAGTGCCGTCACTGTGGTTTCTCCGGACATACTTTATATTGGCGTTGTCCATCGTGTAAGAGCTGGGCAACAACAAAACCTATTTTTGGATTAGATGGTGAATAACAACATGGCGTTACCGAAAATTTATGTTGCATTAGATTGCCAGACACAGGAAGCCGCTGACAATTTAGTGAGTCAATTACCAGCTGGAAAAGTTGGTCTTAAAGTGGGTAAGGAATTGTTTACTGCTATTGGACCCGACTGGGTGAAAAAGCAGGTTGAGCAAGGTTTTTCAGTATTTTTAGACTTAAAGTTTCATGATATTCCAAATACAGTGGCTAAGGCGGTAACCTCAGCAGCTAAAATGGGTGTTGATATAGTGAACGTGCACGCCAGCGGCGGTACCGAAATGATGAGCGCGGCAAGGGATGCATTAAAGCAATTTGATAAACCACCTTTATTAATAGCCGTGACTGTACTCACCAGCATGAGTGATTCTGACCTAAACGAAATAGGAATTCAGGCAACTGCGGAACAGCAAGTACTTAAACTGGCAAAACTAGCGCAGCAGGCTGGCTTGAACGGCGTGGTTTGTTCTGCTCAGGAAGCTCGTATGCTGAAACGTGATTTGGGTACGTCATTTAAGCTTGTAACGCCGGGTATCCGACCTGCCAACAGCGCCACTGGTGACCAAAAGCGGGTTATGACACCAGAAGCCGCAATAGAGGCTGGAGTCGATTACATGGTTATTGGGCGACCCATTACGCAGGCAACTGACCCAACCGCCAGCGTTGCGGAGATATTAACCTCTATAGGAGAATAACTCACTTACGCCTTCGCAATGTCGTAATCTTCTAATAGGGCTAAAAACTTCGGCTATAGTGTCTTTACTGCAGTGACGCAGTGATTTTTCAATAGGGAATGACACTATGAAGCTAAAATTAATTTCCATACTTGTTGCCTCATCGCTGTTTTTAGCAGCAGGGGCGCAAGCCACTCCATTATCCGCCTTACCAAACTTATCTCCAGTAGCACAGGCTGAAGAGGTTAAAACCGTCAATATCAATACGGGTTCAGCACAAGAGATATCGGCTGTTCTGGTTGGTGTCGGTGAGAAACGGGCTGAGCAGATCATCGAGTTAAGAGAGCAACTGGGTGGTTTTACCGAAGTAGAGCAGTTACTTGATGTAAAAGGTATTGGTGCTAAAACCTTAGAGAAAAACCGAGCCTTTATTACTATTAAGCCGTGACGGCAAGTAAACTCCAGAGATAAAAAAAGGCCGGTAGTTTGTTGCTACCGGCCTTCCTATTTCCTTACTAAACTTTCGTTTAGCTCAATTTAGTCACACTTTGCCATTTCGGCATAAGAAGTCGAACGCGCCTGAGAAATACTGGCGATACGACTGTCTTTAACAAACTGAGGGCGATTATCTGATGAAGCTACAGGCAGAGCCTTAAAGGCTTCTTTGCGTTCTTCAGCTGTTGCCTTTGTCATTGCAGAAAATGATGAACCACTTAATGAACGGTTAGGTATAACCGCTTCGGTTTTCATTTGCTTGCGTTTTTGCCCCGCAGCCCGTTGATGACGAGGAGAGCGGCGAGAGCGATCTCTGCTTTTCTTCTCTTCAGCCTTAGGCTCTGGCTTTTCTTCAACAGTGTCTTCTGTCTCAGTTGGCTTTGCAGGCTCTTCAGCGGTTTCAGAGCTATTACTTTGCTCTTCTTTAGCTGGTTCTGGCACGGCTTCACTGGCTTGCTCAACTGATGTTTCTGCTTTGTCATCAGATGCCACTTCTGGCTGAGCTTCAGGTTTAGTTGTGTCCGGCGTTTGCACTGTTTCGTCTGTACTGGTTTCAGTTTGTTGAGTTGCTTGAGTGTCCGCTTGAGGTGCTTTCTCTTCGCTACTCTCATCAACACTCTTCTCTACGCTCTTCTCTTCGCTCTGTTCTGCCGGAGTTGCAGATTGAGTCTGATTTTGTACCAACTCAGCAGCTGCCTGCATACGCGGATCCAGCACCTTATCAGAAATTGCTTTATTCTCGCTCTTGTCAGAACCCGATTGCTTTGCAGGTTTCTCTTTAGCCTGGGTTGGCTTTTGAGTATCTGCACCATCAGTCGACGCATCAGCAGACTTTTGAGCTGGCTGCGTTGGTTCTTTAGCTTCTACTGAATCGCCAGTCGATGAAACGCGAACGGATTTTTCAATCGGCTTACGTTGACGACGAGGTTTATCCTGAACAGCTTTAGCCTCTTTTGGCTTTTCTGCTTCAGCCGGGCTATCAACTTGCTCGTTCTTAGCCGCTTCTGGTTTTGGCTGCTGCTGATTTTTATTGCTGCGGCCACGACGTCTGCGATCGTTACGGTTGCGACTATTACGGTTACCTGCGTCATCGCGAGATTCCGTTGATTTATCTTCTGTAGCTGCAGAGGGGTTTTCTTTACTGGCTTCCTTGTCCTTACCCGCTGACTGGTTGCGGCCTCGCTGCTGGCGGTTTCCTGAGCGGCGATTACGGCCACGACGTTGCTGATTCCGCTGGTTCTGAGCATTGCGTTCTTTTTCTTTCTCAGCTTCAGCCTGTTTCTGTGCTTCATCTGAACCAAATAAGCCAGAGAACCAAGTCGCTAAACGACTCAACAAGGATGGTTGAGCTGCTTTTTTCTCTTCAACTTTAGGAGCCGGTGCTGGCGTAGGAGCTGCACTCGGTGCCTGAAGGCCTTTTAATGCAGGCTCTTCAAATTTAGCTTTATCCTGAGTCAAAGTAATAGAAACCGTAGATTCAGTTTGCTCCGGTTTTTGCACCAACTCAAAACTGGCCGATTCCGGAACTTCGTCATCACGAATACGTAACACTTCAAAGTGAGGTGTTTCCATATGGTGATTCGGGATAATAACGATTTTCACGTTATGACGCTTTTCAATATGATTTACGGATTGACGCTTTTCATTGAGCAAATAAGTTGCGACATCGACCGGAACCTGAGCATGCACCTGAATGGTGTTGTCTTTTATGGCTTCTTCTTCAATCAAGCGCAAGATCGACAGAGCTAAAGAATCGCTCGAACGTATAGTTCCCTGACCATTACAACGAGGGCAAACATTGTTTGCTGATTCGCCCAGCGAAGGACGTAAACGCTGACGAGACATTTCCATCAAGCCAAAGCGCGAAATGCGGGCTACCTGAATACGCGCTCTGTCCTGAGATAAGCTATCGCGTAAACGATTTTCAACATCACGTTGATGGCGGGCAGGGGTCATATCAATAAAGTCGATAACCACTAAGCCGCCAACGTCGCGTAAACGCAACTGACGTGCTATTTCTTCGGCTGCTTCAAGGTTGGTCTGCAATGCCGTTTCTTCGATATCGCCACCTTTAGTTGCACGTGACGAGTTAATATCGATGGATGTCAGTGCTTCGGTTGGGTCGATAACAATTGAACCACCTGACGGAAGGCGGACTTCGCGCTGGAATGCAGATTCAATTTGGCTTTCAATCTGGTAGTGACTGAAAAGCGGAACATCGCCTTCGTATTGTTTTACGCGTTGTAAAAAATCCGGACGAATAAGCTGTATATGACTACGGACTTGCTCGTAAACTTTCGGGCTATCGATGAGAACTTCACCGATGTCTCGGCGCAGGTAATCGCGTAAGGCGCGGAAAATAACGTTGCTTTCCTGATGAATAAGGAAAGGAGCAGGGCGCTCGTCTGCAGCTTTGCTAATGGCTTCCCAATGGTTAAGCAGAACATTCAAGTCCCACTCGAGCTCTTCTTTTGACTTGCCTACACCGGCGGTACGGACGATCAGTCCCATTTCTTTCGGAACATTGAGGTCAGATAGCGCCTCTTTTAGTGCTGAACGTTCATCGCCCTCAATACGGCGAGATATACCACCGGCTCGGGGGTTGTTCGGCATGAGCACCAAATAGCTGCCAGCCAGGGAAACAAAGGTAGTCAAAGCGGCGCCTTTTTGGCCTCGCTCTTCTTTGTCTATTTGAACAATAACTTCCTGGCCTTCTTTAACCACATCTTTGATGTTGGGGCGACCCTGGAAGGTATAACCTTGTGGAAAATAGGTTTTAGCTATTTCTTTAAGAGGAAGGAAGCCGTGGCGTTCTGCGCCATAATCGACAAAGGCAGCTTCGAGACTTGGCTCTATGCGTGTGATTTTGCCTTTATATATGTTTGCTTTTTTCTGTTCGTGACCAGGGCTTTCAATATCTAAATCGTAAAGGCGCTGGCCGTCAACCAGCGCAACACGCAACTCTTCTAATTGCGTGGCATTAATTAGCATTCTTTTCATTACTGTGACTCAATTCTTTGGGCCACAATATGACACGCCCCAATGGCGATCGTGCAATTATCGAATTCGTCTGTCGCTGCAAGCCCTTTGGGACCTGCGTTACCCGTCATCTACAACGTGTAACTAAAATGAGTTTGACTGTGCCGATAACACCAACTGTTCGGTGTCATATTGTCGCTAAATTTTACGTCTGCAATCGATTATGAAACAAAGCGTATTCAATGTGCTGTGTTCTTCTCCGTGCCATCAA
The DNA here is from genome assembly GCF_051842345.1 of Idiomarina sp. ST20R2A10. NCBI lineage: Bacteria > Pseudomonadati > Pseudomonadota > Gammaproteobacteria > Alteromonadales > Idiomarinaceae > Idiomarina > Idiomarina sp. ST20R2A10. The sequence goes on from NZ_JBNIEY010000001.1 coordinate 292,457, forward strand.
CATCTCGGCTAGTCACTTCATTAGACTTTAAAACCGTACGCTGATGTGGATAATGCGTCGCTCTGCTATTTCGATTGCGCGAAATATATTCTTCGTCTGCCATCTTCGATGGACTTTGACACTTAATTATTCCATGAAAACCACTGAAAATACAAGCAACAATTTCGCTGTTGAATCTTGTAGATGATGGTAAAATAGCGGCATGAAAACAATTCAACAAGAAGTACGCTGGCATACTGTCTCTGCAGAAGAGTCAGGGCAGCGAATAGATAACTTTCTCATTGCGCAATTACGCGGTGTACCTAAGTCTTTGGTGTACCGAATTGTTCGTAAAGGTGAAGTGCGGGCGAATAAAAAGCGGATAAAACCGGACTATAAGTTAAAGGAAGGTGACCTCATTCGCATTCCTCCGGTAAAAGTGAGCGAAAGGCCTGACCTTCCGTCTGCTAATTTAGAGCAGGTTGCAGCTCTGGAGCACGCGATCCTCTATGAAGATGACGCTTTGATGTTAATTAATAAACCATCAGGAGTCGCCGTACATGGCGGCTCTGGGTTGCAGTTCGGTCTTATTGAAGGCTTAAGAGCGCTGCGGCCAAAAGAGAAAAGCTTAGAGCTGGTTCACCGAATAGACCGCGACACCAGTGGCTTGTTGCTGGTTGCTAAAAAACGTTCAGTGCTGAGAAGTTTGCATGAACAGTTGCGTAACAAAGAAATGAATAAGCAATATCTGGCGTTGGTTCGCGGTCAATGGCAAAAACGGGTTCGCAGTGTTGAGGCGCCGTTAAAAAAGAACACCTTAAAATCCGGCGAGAGAATTGTACGCGTTGATGCAGAAGGCAAAGCCTCTTTGACGCGTTTCAGAATTCAGCAAAGGTATAAGGAAGGGACATTAGTTGAAGCGTCGCCAGTTACCGGCCGCACCCATCAAATTCGTGTTCACGCGTTACATGCGGGTCATCCTATAGCGAAAGATCCTAAGTACGGTGATACAGATTTCGACAACGCAATGTCCGGGCTTGGGTTAAACCGACTGTTTTTGCACGCTTGGCAGCTGCGTTTTCTGCATCCTGTTACAGGAAAAGAAGTGGCTTTTGAAGCCCCTCTGGATGACAACTTACGGCAAACGTTAAAGCAGCTGACGGCACAATAATAAGGACAGCTTATAATGATGTACGATAAGCGACTTGTGGTGTTTGACTGGGACGGCACTTTAATGGACTCCATTGGCCGAATTGTGTCATCTATGCAAAATACAGCGCAGCATACGGGGTTACCCGTTCCGACCGAGATTTCAGTCAGAGATATTATTGGTTTAAGCCTTGAACCCGCAATAGAGAAACTGTTTGGCGTGCTTAACGCGGCACAACTGAATAGTTTTTTGACTCAGTATCGTGATGAATATGTCGACTTGAATACAACGCCGTCGCCATTATTTCACGATGCAAAAGCGGTGCTTTCTCAGTTATCCCATGCCGGTTATCGTTTGGCCGTTGCGACGGGCAAGGCTCGGCGTGGATTACAACGAGTCTGGGCGGAAAGTGAAACCGAACATTACTTTGATACTTCGCGGTGCGCCAGTGAAACTAAAGGTAAGCCTGACCCCCAGATGCTTTATGAAATTATGAATGAACTTAAAACTCAGCCTGAACACACCCTAATGGTTGGAGACTCTGTTCACGATATGAAAATGGCGGTTGCCGCTGGTGTACAGGCAATTGGTGTAAGCTTTGGCGTGCATGACGCTGAACGTTTACGCGAAGCCGGTGCTACAATAGTGGTCGATTCGCTTTCAGAACTCAGCAATAAACTTGTCAGGGAGACATTATGACGTTGCCATTAATTCTGGGATCAGGTTCTAAGTACCGTCGCGAAATTTTAGATAGACTGCACTTGAACTACGATGTTGTGAAGCCGGACATAGATGAGAGTGCGATTAGCTCAGAAAGCCCACAACAGTTAGTGGGGCGTTTAGCAGAAGCAAAAGCCCGGGCAGTTGAAAAGAGAATGACTTACGATAACGCTATTATTATTGGTTCCGACCAGGTTGCTGTTTGTGATGGCAATATTCTAGGTAAACCCGGCAACCATGAAAATGCGGTGCGACAATTGTCCAGCTTTATTGGCAAAACGGTAACCTTTTATACTGGGCTGGCTGTTTTTAATACAGAGGCTCAACAATGCGAAGTAAGAGTAGAGCCGTTTGAAGTTGAGTTTCGTCAATTGACTGCCGAAGAAATAGAACGTTACGTTGAACTTGAAAATCCCTTTGATTGTGCCGGCAGCTTCAAAAGCGAAGGGCTGGGAATCAGTTTGTTTAGTGGTTTAAAAGGCAACGACCCCAATACACTCATCGGGTTACCAGCTATCGCTTTACTGGATATGTTGAGAACTCACGGAATTAACCCTCTAAATAAGGATTAACGACAGATTTCCCTTGTCAGTAAAGCGGAACTTCGTTAACATTCGCGCGCTATGCAAAAAGTTCGTATTCCCGTAACAGTAGACCCAGTCAAAAGTGCCAACAAGAAAGTGGCATATGATGGGGTTGTGCCTGGAAAAACATTAACAAGACTTCAGGAAAGTTTGGTAGAACCTTGCCCCGATCCTGAGGCCAGTGTTGAGTTTGGAATTGATGAGCAGGGCATTAGTTATTTTACAGGGAAAGCAAAAGTTGCTGTAAAAGTACTTTGTGAACGCTGTAATACGCCCCTGGATGTTGATATTCTCGCGCAATTTGCGTATGCTCCTGTCACTAAGCGACAGGTGGCAGATGACTTTCCCGATAGCTACGAAGCTATTGAGGTAAACGACTTTGGAGAAGTTAACCTGCATGGGCTTGTTGAAGACGAATTAATTCTGGCTATGCCAATAGTTCCTAAGCACGACGCTAAGGCATGTCAGGTGGATCGTGATGCGATGACGTGGGGCGAAATTGACGAATCAGCTGCTGAAGAGTCTGAGAACCCGTTTGCCGTATTGCAAGAATTGAAGCGTAAATAATCAGGAGATAGCGTAAATGGCTGTTCAAAAAAGTAAGAAAAGTCGTTCAAGACGCGACATGCGTCGTTCACACGATGCAATAGACGGCCCAACACTGTCGGTTGACTCAACTACGGGTGAGACGCATCGTCGTCACCACGTAACAGCCGACGGTTATTACAAGGGTCGTAAGGTCGTTAACAAGTAAGACAGGCCATGCCTGAACTGAACATAGCGATTGATGCAATGGGGGGCGATAACGGCCCCTCTATTGTTATAGAAGCCCTGGAAAAAGCGGTTCATCGGTATCCCGATGTTAAATTCACCGTTGTCGGGCATGAGCAACAACTCACCCCGTTACTCGATAAATTCAATTTAAGCTCGCATCCTTCCATAAATCTTGTTCATGCAGAACAAGTTATCGAAATGGATGATAAACCGGGCCAGTCTCTGCGTAGTAAACCTGAGTCCTCCATGCGCGTTGCGCTGCAAAGCCTAACCGACGGTAATTGTCAGGCAATGGTAAGCGGTGGCAATACTGGCGCGTTGATGACTAATGCTTACTTTACACTTAAAACGCTTCCTGGCGTGTTGCGCCCGGCGTTGATGACGGCTTTGCCGAATCAAACCGGCGGAAAATCTTATTTGCTTGATTTAGGTGCTAATGCCAGCTGTGATTCAGAAACCTTGTTTCAGTTTGGTGTTATGGGTGCTGTGGCCGCTGAATATTTATCGGGTGTACCAGCTCCTAAAATTAGCCTGTTAAATATGGGTGAAGAAGACATCAAAGGTAATGATGTTGTGCGCAATGCAGCGGCCAGACTCGCTCAATGTGAGCAGCTAAACTACATTGGTTTTATTGAAGGTAATCATTTATTTAGTGGCAGAGCTGATGTTGTGGTTTGTGATGGTTTTGTCGGTAATGTAGCACTTAAAAGCTGCGAAGGTCTGGCAACATTCATTATCGATCAAATGCGGGACACACTAAATTCGCACTGGCTTTATCGTTTTTTCTTTCGTTTTTTACAAAAACGGACGCACAAGTCCTGGGATAGGCTGAAGCCCGACCACTACAATGGTGCGAGTCTGATAGGATTGCGCCATGTCGTGATAAAAAGTCACGGTAGCGCTAGCGCCGGCGCTTTTTATAGTGCAATTCAACAAGCCGTCGCAGAAGCGCATGAACAGCTTCCTGAGCGAATTAAACATCGTGTCGAAGCAGTCTTATCAGAACAGCTGTAATCAGTTAAGTAGCGCTATGACTTATGCAAAAATTGTTGGTACCGGGCACTATCTGCCCGAGCAACGGCTTACTAATGAAGAACTCTCCCAGCGGGTTGACACGTCTGACGAATGGATAACAGAAAGAACCGGTATTAAAGAACGGCGCATTGCGGCACCTAATGAAACCGCAGCGACTGTAGGTTATGAAGCGGCAAAAGAAGCACTGGCTGCCGCCGGTTTAAGCCCCCGCGATATCGATATGATTGTGGTGGCGACCACATCGGCCGAGCACGCTTTTCCTAGTGCGGCCTGTGAAATTCAACGAATGCTGGGCGTCACATCTATTCCGGCTTTCGACGTTGGAGCAGCATGCTCTGGCTTTATTTATGCGCTTTCTGTCGCTGACCAGTTTATTAAAAGCGGACAACATCAACGTATTCTGGTTATTGGTACTGATGTATTGGCGCGTTTATGTGACCCTAATGATCGCAATACCGTGGTGCTTTTTGGTGATGGTGGCGGAGCCGTTGTCCTGGAACAAAGTGACACTCCCGGAATTATCTCCACTCATCTATTTAGTGCAGGCGAATACAGTCACTTATTAGGGGCCAAACAAGCCTCCAGAGCGTCAGACCGCGGTACAGAGAACGCCTGGATGTACATGAAAGGTAACGAAGTTTTTAAAGTTGCGGTTTCAAAACTCAGTAGTTTAGTGACCGAAACTTTAGCGGAAAATCAATTACAGGCGCATGATTTAGACTGGTTGATTCCGCATCAGGCAAATTTACGTATTATTAATGCAACAGCGAAAAAATTACAGATGCCGATGGAGCGCGTGGTAATTACTCTGGACGCAACAGGGAATACTTCTGCGGCATCGGTACCAATTGCACTTGATTGGGCGGTTAAGGACGGACGTATTAAGCGTGGTCAGAAACTCTTGCTAGAGGCTTTTGGCGGCGGTTTTGCATGGGGTTCGGCGCTCGTTCAATATTAAGAGGATGATTATGACTAAAACGGCATTGTTATTTCCGGGGCAAGGCTCTCAAAGCGTTGGCATGTTAAGTGAATTGTCGAATGATTTTGCATTAGTGAAAGAAACATTCGCAGAGGCCAGCAGTGTTTTGGATTATGACCTTTGGCAGTTGGTACAACAGGGACCTGAGCAGCAGTTGAATGAAACGCAACGGACACAGCCTGCGTTATTAACTGCCAGCGTTGCACTATACCGTGTAGCTAAAGAGAAAGGGTTGGCCGACGTTACCGTTATGGCCGGGCATAGTCTGGGTGAGTATTCAGCGCTAGTATGTGCCGGAGCATTAGAATTTACTGACGCGGTTAAACTTGTAGCCCTGCGCGGCGAGTTTATGCAGCAAGCCGTAGCCGAAGGTGAAGGCGCTATGGCCGCGGTTATTGGCCTGGAAGATGCCGAAATTGAAAAAATTTGTTTAGAGCAGGCAGGAGAACAAATAGTAACTCCGGTTAATTATAATTCGCCGGGGCAGGTGGTTATAGCAGGACATGCAGACGCCGTAGCTCGCGCTGCAGAAGCTTTAAAGGAAGCCGGAGCTAAACGGGTTTTGCCATTACCTGTTAGCGTGCCGTCACACTGTGCTTTGATGCAGCCAGCAGCCAGTCAATTGGCCGACGCGTTAAAGTCGATAAAGTTGAAACAGCCACACACCCCGGTCATTAATAATGTGGACGTTGCAATAGCTGATAGCGAAGATGCCATTAAAGATGCCTTGGTGCGTCAGCTCTATCGCCCTGTTCGCTGGACTGAAACGATTGAACAGATTGCGAAATTGGATGTCGAAACAGCCTATGAAGTTGGTCCGGGAAAAGTACTGACTGGATTAAACAAGCGTATTACTAAGGCTTTTGGTTGTAGTGCGTTGAATACGCTAGACTCTTTGAACTCACTTTAATAAAAAGGTTATTTACGTGCAAAACTTTGAAAATAAAGTCGCATTAGTTACAGGCGCAAGCCGGGGAATAGGAAAAGCAATAGCTGAACTGCTTGCTAGTCAGGGAGCGAAAGTTATTGGTACAGCGACCTCTGATAAAGGTGCAGCTGCAATCTCCGAATATCTTGGTTCAAAAGGCAAGGGCCTGGCGTTGGATGTAACCGATTCTGATAGTCTGCAGCAGGTTATTAAAGAGATTGAATCAGAGTACGGTTCTATTGATATTCTGGTGAATAACGCCGGCATTACCCGCGATAACCTGATGATGCGAATGAAAGACGACGAATGGGATGCTGTCTTAAACACGAACTTGTCAGCCGTATTTAAAGTTTGTAAGGCGGTTGTACGCGGCATGATGAAGCGCCGTAATGGCCGTATTATTAATATCAGTTCAGTTGTTGGCACAACAGGAAACCCGGGGCAGGTTAACTATTGTGCGGCGAAAGCCGGACTGGTTGGTTTCAGTAAGGCAATGGCTAAAGAAGTTGCAGCGCGCGGCATTACCGTGAACTGTGTTGCGCCTGGCTTTATTGATACAGATATGACAAAAGCTCTGAATGATGAGCAAAAACAGGCTATTTTTGATAATATTCCGGCAGCACGTTTAGGCGAGCCAAAGGAAATTGCTGCTGCGGTAGCATTTTTAGCATCAGAAGGTGCAGCTTATATCACTGGTGAAACCATTCACGTTAATGGTGGTATGGCGATGGTTTAAGAGGTTAGCGGTACGACCTCTTAACTTTATGCTATTTTTTACTTTATTAATGAGGCTGGTTTCACTACACTACAGCCAATTTTCACTCTCGCGATGACTATTGAGGGATTTTATAATCATGAGTACTATTGAAGAACGCGTTAAAAAAATCATTGTTGAACAATTAGGTGTTAAAGAAGAAGAAGTTAAGCCTGAAGCGTCATTTGAAAATGACCTGGGTGCTGATTCTTTAGACACAGTTGAACTGGTAATGGCTTTGGAAGAAGAATTTGAAACTGAAATTCCAGACGAAGAAGCTGAAAAAATTAAAACAGTTCAATCAGCTATCGATTACGTAAATAATCATTCTAACGACTAATTTGTCGTAGAACGTGATATAAAAGGCGGAGCCATTGGTTCCGCCTTTTTTGTTATGACAATAAGAAAAATACTACTTAATAATACGCCTTTCCATTGTTCTGAAATAGACAGAGGGCTGCAGTTCGGTGACGGGCACTTTACAACCATACGAGTTGTTCAAGGTGTGCCTTTGCATATAGAGCGACATTTGAACCGACTGTCTGAAGCTAATACCCGTTTATTTATAAACCATCCAAACTTTAACTTTTTGCATCAGCGTATCCTTAACGCTTGTGATGGCATTGAAAACGGTGTGTGTAAAGTTATTGTCACTAGAGGTTATGGTGGCCGAGGGTATGGCTTTTCAGACGGCGCAGTGGCGAATGAATATATTCAGGTAAGTGATGCTCCGGGTAACCTTAAATCGGTTAGTCTTGGTGTTGCTGAATTGAACTTAGCCAGACAACCTAAGCTGGCCGGTTTAAAAACATTAAATAGGCTGGAGCAGGTTCTGTTGACTCAGGAGCGCAGCGTTTCTGAATATGACGATTTACTGGTCTGCGACTCGGAAGGTAATGTTGTCGAAGCCATACAAGGAAATGTTTTTTGGTACAAACAAGGGCAATGGTACACCCCCGATCTGAGTTTTTCCGGTGTACAAGGAATTATTCGCCAGTTGATTATTGATGAAGACATGCTTGCGCCTTTGCGTATCGGTCATTTTTCATTGAATGAGTTAGCTGACGTTGAGCAGATTATCCTCAGCAACAGTGTCAGAGGCGCTGTTACGGTCACTCAGTTTAATGGTAAAGTATTGGATAAGAGCAAATTGCCGGCGGTGTTAGAGCAGCTTATATTATGAAAAAACGTCTTATTTTAGCGCTGCTTGTTGCAGCTTTTGTGGTTTCGGTCGTGGCTGTCTTTGTATCCGGTCGCTGGTATTTATCTCAGCCAATACAAAGTGACGCTAGTACGCCTCTATTTTTAGATTTTAGAGGAGGAGCAACTGCCCGTAGCGTAACCATTCAAGTAACAGAGCACTTTGAGAAGGGGAACTCTGCATTAATTTATCGCCTGAGCCAGGTTTTTGACGATGTCGACCATTTGCAAGCTGGCCTTTATGAAATTAACGGACGACAAAGCTGGTTTGATGTCTGGAGTATGTTGAGTCAAGGGCGGGAAAAAACCTTTACTGTGACTCTGGTTGAAGGATTGACTCTCGAGCAGTGGAGAGCTCAACTAAAACAGCTACCTTACCTAAAAGATGAGTCTTCTGAATTGGATCCGGCGGAACTCAGGCAAAAGCTGGGCGTTACAGAAACCTCTATTGAAGGTGTTTTATTACCTGAAACCTACAGTTACAGAGCTTACACAACGGATATTGCTATTCTGAAGCAAGCGTACCAATCTATGCAGCAGGTGCTGGAAAATGCCTGGCAAGAGCGTTCAGACAGATGCCCTGTAAACTCACCTTACGAATTGCTGATACTGGCTTCTATTATTGAGAAAGAAACCGGTTTGGCCGATGAACGTCCGCTGGTTGCAAGCGTATTTGCCAATCGTTTAGCTGTCGGCATGCGGTTGCAGTCTGATCCGACGACAATCTATGGTATTGAAAATTTTGACGGCAATCTGACTCGTACTCATTTGCGCGAGAAAACAGAATACAATACTTATCGAATTAACGGATTACCGCCAACACCAATTGCGATGCCCGGCAAAGCCTCAATTAAAGCAGCAGCAAATCCGGCACGTTCTCCGTACTATTATTTTGTTGCGGATAAATCAGGTGGCCATGTTTTCTCGGAAACACTGGAAGAACATCAACAGGCTGTACGCCGATATCAACTGAATCAAGAGTGATTATGTCAGGAAAGTTTATTGTTATTGAAGGACTCGAAGGAGCCGGTAAAAGTTCGGCTATCGCAAGTGTTGTCACGCATCTTCAGGCGAAAGGAATTCAGGTTGAAACAGTTCGTGAACCAGGCGGTACACCGTTAGCGGAATCGCTGCGGGATCTGGTAAAAAAGAAGTGGGAAGAAAAAGTCAGCCCCACGACAGAGCTTTTACTTATGTATGCCAGCCGGGTTCAGCTGGTGGATAATATTATAAAACCCGCGTTATCCAAAAACCGTTGGGTTATTGGTGATCGCCATGATTTATCTTCCAGAGCCTACCAAGGGGGAGGGCGCGAACTCGGTGATGAATTGTTGCAAAAGATCCGGAAAATCACTTTAGGGAATTTCACCCCCGATTTAACACTACTACTTGATATTGAAGAAAAGAAAGGTCTTGAGCGAGCGCGTGAGCGAGGTGAGCTGGATCGTATTGAAGAAGAAGATTTAGCCTTTTTTCAACGTACCCGGCAACGCTATTTAAATATTGCAGCTAAAGATCCGAGCATTATTGTCATTGATGCGAACCAGTCGATGCTGGATGTACATCAGTCAATATTGAGAGCAATTGAGGAGTATCTGTTTTAATGGCTTTTCCCTGGCTGCGAGAACCCTGGTTAAGATTAGTAGCGAGTGCTGAAGCCGGACGTCTGGCTCATGCTTACTACTTACAGCATAATGTTGATGGCGGTTCGACCGAGTTTATTCAGCGCCTGAATCAATTTCTGTTGTGTAAGCAACCAGGCAAAAGTGCCTGCGGGAAATGTAAATCCTGTTTACTTTACCTATCGGGTAATCATCCGGATACCTGGACTATTGATGGTGCACAAGTTAATCGAATAGGTGTTGATACGGTACGCGAATTGCAACAAAACGTAACGCAGACAGCGAACCAGAACGGATTAAAAGTCGCTGTCATACTCGAAGCGGAAAAAATGACAGAACAGGCTGGCAACGCACTGCTGAAAGTTCTGGAAGAACCTCCGGCCGATACACATTGGCTGGTTTCAACTAAAGATGCCGAGCGCTTACTGCCCACCTTAAGAAGCCGTATGCAGTGGTTGAGCATTGCCTATCCGACAACCGCACAAAGCGACGAGCAGGTGACTTTTGCAAAGCAGCTGCTGGCCGGACTACGGGGACAGCAGGAATTACCCCTGTTAAAAGATAAAGATGGCGCATTAAGCTGGCTGGATGTTTCCGAGAACTTATTAATGGATTGGTTGTTGATTAGCCAACGAGCTGCGGCTACGCGTTTGCGTTATCAGCAATTGGCGGACGAATTACAACACATCAGCAACTATGAGTGGGTCAATGTCGCGCAGCTGAGTGAATGGGTATCCGAATGCCGACAGCTACGTCAGCGATATCAGGGCTCAACGGGGATCAATTTGCCGTTATTATTAAGTTTTGCCTGGAGTCGCTGGTCAAATACTCTTTCAGCGTAGCGACTCCGTAAAACGGAGTTGTCATGCTGACGCTAAAATTAAGCCCACAATCCGCAACAGAGCTTGCTGCTCATGTTGTTCCTGAATTTCAGTCCCTTACTTTGCTGATCAACAGCGAAACAACCGATATTGCGGTAGATGACAGAGCCAGATTAGAGTTCCAATGCCCGGACATAGAAGGTAAACCTCTATGTTTAGAGGTGAGCGTGGTTTTTCGTTTTGAGGCTGGAGAACTAAAGAACTGGTTGGCTGTCGCTGTTCTGCCTTCACAGCAAGCCTTGATTCATCATCTTCGTTACCTTTGCCGCCATCATACAAACGAATATGGTAAACTCTTCCACCAACTGGTTAACGACTTTTGTCACTCAAATCAACGCTAAGTGGAGCTATCTATGTTCGTCGACTCACACTGTCATTTGGATAAAATCAACCCTGAAAAAGCGGGTGCCGATTTAAAAGAAATTGTTGCAGCGGCACGTGCGAATAAGGTTGAACACATGCTGTGTGTTTGCGTTACCCTCGAAGACTTTCCGGCCATGCAGGCCGCTGTCGCCGAATTCGATGATGTTTCGGTTTCGTGCGGTGTGCATCCTTTGTATGTGAAAGACAGTAAGACTCCAATAGCTGAGTTAGGTGCTAAATTGCGTGAGCTAACAGCACTGAATAGCGTTGTTGCGGTAGGAGAGACCGGGCTCGATTACTTTTACCATCCTGAATCAAAAGTATTACAGCAGGAGAATTTCGAGCAACATATTGAAATAGCCAACGACGTTAACAAACCACTGATTATTCATACGCGCGATGCTCAGCAGGACACCTTGTCATTATTAAGAAATGGCCATGCTGAAAAGCCTGGTGGTGTCTTGCATTGTTTTACCGAGTCTCTTGAGATGGCAAAAAAAGCCATTGATGATCTCGATTTCTTTATTTCTATTTCTGGTATCGCGTCGTTCCGGAACGCTCAGGAGCTGCGTGACACAATCAAAGCATTGCCACTGGAGAAACTCCTGATTGAGACCGACAGTCCCTGGTTAGCGCCGGTTCCTCATCGTGGTAAAGAGAACCAGCCAGCCTACGTAGTCGACGTTGCAAAATGCGTAGCTGACGTAAAAGGCATTACCTTAGAAGAGGTGGCTAAGACCACGACAGCTAACTATTATAAACTGTTCGCTAACTCTTAATTAGCTGTGTATAACCTGTGTTCTTTTTAGTTAAAGTTTTTCAAAAACAGTAAGATAAAAAATTTCTTAAAAATATTAGACATCCCTTTGATATTGTCTACACTGAAGTTTACTGAACGAATTTTATGCGACTTAATGCAGTGTTTTTGTCATGAGTTAGCGCACGGCTCAACCTTTGAGCCATTCCCCTATACCCGGAACAATCTGGATTGGTTCCGGGTTTTTTTTATCCTTTTCTTCCTGTTTCTTAACAGTTCATGGCGATCAAAAAGGCACTTTTCAGGGTACATATAGACAAACGAGTAGCACGTTCTGATAATAAAATTAACTAAGGAGTCAGTGATGAGTACAACCGTTGAAAGTAATGAACGTCCCGACTACGACGAAGTCATTCAAACCATTGCAGACTATGTTATCGATTACAAAGTAGACAGTGAGGAAGCGTGGAATACGGCTCGTAACTGCTTGATGGATACCCTGGGGTGTGGCTTACTAGCGCTGCGTTTTCCTGAATGCAGTAAACATTTAGGTCCTCTGGTTGAAGGAACCACGGTTCCAAACGGCGCTCGGGTACCGGGTACCCAGTTCCGTATGGACCCTGCTAAAGCAGCCTGGGATATAGGTTGTATTATTCGTTGGCTGGACTTTAACGACACCTGGCTGGCAGCCGAGTGGGGGCATCCTTCTGATAATTTAGGCGGCATACTGGCAACCGCTGACTATATTTCGCAAAAACGAGTGTCTAAAGGTGAGAAGCCTTTAACCATGAAAACCGTTTTAGAAGCGATGATTAAAGCTCATGAAATTCAGGGTAATTTAGCCATAGAAAACAGTTTTAACCGGGTTGGTCTGGACCATGTTGTGTTGGTGAAGGTGGCTTCTACAGCTGTGGTTACCTGGTTAATGGACGGCTCGAGAGAGCAGATTATGGCCGCTGTCTCGCAAGGCTGGGTTGATGGTCAGTCGTTGAGAACCTATCGGCACGCACCTAATGCCGGTTCGCGTAAATCCTGGGCTGCCGGCGATGCCACATCAAGAGCTGTACGTTTGGCTGACATAACCATGCGCGGTGAAATGGGAATTCCAGGGGCATTAACGGCTCCGCAGTGGGGCTTTTACGATGTGCTGTTTAATAAGACCAATAAAGACCAGCAGTTGAAACCGAAAGAGGATTGGAAATTTAAGTTTCAGCGTGACTACGGCAGTTACGTAATGGAAAATATTTTATTTAAATTGTCTTTCCCGGCGGAGTTTCATGCTCAGACTGCCTGTGAAGCTGCGGTGACATTGCAGTCAGAAGTTAAAGGCAGAATTGATGATATTGAGAAAGTTGAGATAACGACTCATGAGTCGGCTATTAGAATCATTTCAAAACAGGGGAAGCTGGCTAATCCGGCGGACAGAGATCATTGTTTGCAATACATGACTGCGGTACCGCTAATTTTCGGCGAGTTAACAGCTGATCACTACGAGAATAGTTTTCATGAAAATAACCCGGTTATTGATAGCATACGTGAAAAAATTGAAGTGCTTGAAGATAAGCAATTTAGCCAGGATTATCACGACCCGGAAAAGCGTTCTATAGCCAATGCGTTACAGGTATTCTTCAAAGATGGAACTCATACTGAAAAAGTTGTGGTGGAATATCCGATAGGCCACAGACGGCGTCGGGAAGAGGGCTTTCCTGTGCTAGAAAGCAAGTTTAAAGCGAATTTAGCGACTCGTTTCCCTGAGCCCCGGGTTAAATCGATTTTTGACCAATGCAGTCAGCAGCAATCTTTTGAAAATATTGCGGTTAACGAATTTATGGATATGTTTGTTATCTAATTGGCTTATAGAAAAAAGGCTCTTCAACTTATTGAAGAGCCTTTGCAACGGTTATTAACCGCGCCAGATAACTAGCAGAATCAGTATCGGACAAATGAACTTTACGTACCACGGCCATATCTTCCAGAATAAGCTTTTATCAATGTCTGGTGAGCCTTGTTTTAACGCTTTTAATAAATAATTTTGACGTAATACCCAGGTCAGCATAACACCGAACACTAAAGCCATTATTGGCTGCATATAAACCGTGCTAAAGGTAATAACGGCGCCAAAAAGTAACTCAAAATTATAGATTATCGTCGTGGAAATAGCGGTTACGATAAGCGCAATGATCCAGACGCCACTACTACGGTCGCAGTTTGCTTCTTCGCGTAATGCATTGACCGGTGCTTCCAGCATAGAAATAGATGAGGTAATAGCGGCAATAACCATTAGCAGGAAAAAGCCAAAAGACATAAATAGTCCAGCGTAACCTAGTGCATCAAACATCGCAGGTAATACGGTGAAAACTAAAGTATCCGCCGAAAGCAGAGTACCATCGTCTGCATAAATGGTGACGCCATTAGATTGTGCTACGAACATCGCTGGTAGAATGAGCAGGCCAGCTAAAAACGCAACGCTGGTATCAATGCCTGCTACCCAGGCTGCTGTTTTGGGTATGTTCTCGGAGTTTGAAAGGTACGCACCGTACGTCATCATGACACAAACACCGAGCGACAAAGAGAAGAATGCCTGCCCCATGGCCCGAATAATCAGGTTCGGATCGGTAATTGTTGAGAAGTCGGGAAGCAGATACATTTTCAGGCCCTGTATCGCACCGTCCTGCGTTAAAATGTAAGCGGACATGCCAATCAACAATATGAACAATAATGGCATTAATCGTCTGGACCAGCGTTCTATGCCGTTGTTTACACCAGAACGTACAACGTAAACGGTTAACAGCATAAAAAATATCATGGTAGTTATATTTCGGGAAACCGAAAACTCTGTAAACCATAGAGCAGTTTCAGGCTGACCGATTAAAACCATCAGTGGTGCCAGCATATAAGAAACAAGCCACCCCGATACAATGGCGTAAAAACTCAATATTAAGCTTAAGACAATAAGGCCGATGACCCCGGCGATAGCACCTGAGCCTCTTAAAAAGGGTCTACTGGATAAGTTACGTAATGCTTCTATTGGGTTCTGACGTCGTATACGGCCAATGGTTATTTCGGCTACCAGCATAGGATATGCCAGTAAAACAATCATAATCAGATAGACCAATAGAAAAGCACCGCCGCCATTACTGGCGGCCTGGGTAGGGAAGCCCCAAATATTACCAACGCCAACCGCTGAGCCAGCGGCAGCTAATATAAACCCTAATCGTGTTGCGAACGCAGGTGATGAATTTGCCATAATTTTTCTTATTATTATTTAAGCTGCGTCAAATTATGGCGGAGTTAATTCGCCACGTAAATTCTTCTGTAACAATTTCTGCATTTTACTCAGGCTCAAATCTTGTGACAGCAGATAATGCAATTTAGTCAGTGCCGCCTCAATGGTCATATCTGCCCCGGACACGATACCTATTTCAGCCAGAGCATTGCCGGTCGCATAGCCGTCCATATTAACCCGGCCGCGAAAGCATTGAGTACAGTTTAGAATGGTAATCCCCTGGTTAATTCCTTCTTTCAGGCTAGTCAGCAGTGCATCGTCTTGTGGTGCATTGCCGACACCGTAGCTTTGTAGAATCATGGCTTTTACCGGTTGTTGCAGTTGGTTTTTTATAATTTCAGCGGATATTCCCGGATAAAGCATGACCACACCGATTGGCTGAGGGGTCATTTCAATGACTTTTAATGGCTGGTTTGAGGGCTCTGAGAGCTCTCCTGCGTTTAACTGAATCTGGATTCCTGCTTCAAGTAAGGAAGGGTAGTTAGGGGAGGCAAAAGCATTAAATCCGTTGGCGTCTGCTTTGGTCGAGCGATTTCCCCGGTAAAGCGTATTATTAAAGAACAAACCAACTTCAGGAATAGGGTAGTTCGCAGCCACATAGAGCGAATTGAGCAGGTTGGTCTGGCCATCAGAACGCAGGGCGGCTAAAGGTATCTGTGAACCAGTTACAATAACGGGTTTACTCAAATTTTGTAGCATAAAGGACAAAGCCGACGCCGTATAAGCCATGGTATCGGTACCGTGCAAAATGACGAAACCATCGTAATCGTCGTAGTTCCTTTCTATATCACGAGCAATGGTCACCCAGTCAGACGGCGCCATATTTGATGAGTCCATTAATGGTGAATATTCATTAATGGTAAATTCGGGCATTTCTTCCCGGAAAAACTCCGGCATGTTTTCAACGCACCGGCTCAGGTGTCCCGCAACCGGAACATAACCCTGAGCTGATTTTTTCATACCTATGGTGCCGCCAGTGTATGCGACATAAATCTTTTTACGAGGCAAAGTTCACTCCTGTGCTCTGCGAAATAACCGCGATAATTCTATCGCGGTTGAAGGCAGAGTGCACAGTAAGAGTAAACATTTTTAGGATCATTAAAGTTTTGTAAAACCGCAGTTTCAGATTTCACTTTATTAAGTGTACCCATTAACCAGTGTTGAGCCTCACCACCAACAGTTGGAACAGGGAGGTACTCTGAAGAGCTGTTAAACATGTTGGCAAAAAATTGCTCTTTCGATGACAACTCTTGTTGAACAATTTTTACATCGTAATCATCAATGGCAGCCAGCTCAGCGGCCGCAGCTACTGAGTCGTCAAAGTCTCCAAGTTGGTCAACTAATCCACGCTCCATTGCTTGTTTACCCGTCCAGATGCGGCCCTGAGCAACTTCATGCACGTCGTCGCGGGACATGTTGCGAGCCTTGCTGACAATAGTCAAAAAGTCTTCATAGGTGGCTTCAACCGAGCTTTGCACCAATTTCTTTTGGTACTCAGTCATTTCTTCCAGTGGATTTAAACCTTGTATCTCAGTCGTACTGACAGTATCGCTATGAACGCCAATAGCCGCCAAACTGTCTTCTAAAGTCATTAACAGGCCAAAGACACCAATTGAACCGGTAATGGTAGTTGGTGCTGCCACAATTTTATCGGCATCTGCTGCTATCCAATAACCACCAGATGCTGCCACGGTGCTCATTGATGCCACAACCGGAATACCGGCTTCTTTTGCCTGGAGGATTTCCTGACGGATAATTTCAGAGGCAAAGGCACTTCCGCCGGGGCTGTCTATGCGCAGCACAATCGCTTTCGTCTGCTTGTTATTGCGTGCTTCACGAATCAGTTTTGCGGTGCTGTCACCACCAATCATACCGGCTTTTTGCGAACCGTTAACGATTTGCCCACGAGCAACAACAACCGCGATCTGGCTACGATCTGTCGGTTGCAGACTTTCCGGGACTTCCATTTCAGTCGCCAGATAGTTGTCGTAGGTAATATGACGGAAGGTATCTTCTTCTTTGTCGTACCCGGCTAAATTGATGAGCTCGTTACGAACTTCGGTACGTGTACGCAGCGCATCAACCATGTTTGTTTCTAGCGCCATTTTGGCCATATCGCCATTGGCACTGTTAAAGGCCGACATGTAATCATCAACTTTACCACTGGTAACCAACGGATTAATGTTACGGGCCGCTGTCACATCGGTGCGGAAGCTATCCCACAAAGCTGAATAAAGAAACTCATTGGCTTCACGTGCTTCATCAGACATGTCGTTACGAATAAAAGGTTCAACAGCCGCTTTAAATTTACCGACCTTAAAGACTTGAGGCTGAACTTTAAGCTTGTCGAGTAAGTCCTTAAAGTAAAGTTGAGTGTAATCAAGCCCTTCAAATACAACTCCGCCCATTGGGTTTAGGTAAAGCTGATCTGCATGCGCTGCAAGATAATACTGATGCTGATCATAGTAATCAGCATTACTGATAATGGGTTTACCAGAGGTACGGAAATCGTCAAGAGCCTCGGCAACTGCCTGTAACTTATTGAGTCCGCTTGGGTACAAGTTTTGTAAGTTTAAATACAGTGCGCCTATACGTTCGTCTGTTTTGGCTTTCTCAATTGAGTCGACCACATCAGATAACAGAACTTCGGGGATATCATCACTGCTTCCCATAGCTTCATTCAGGAATTGACTAAAAGGATCAACCCAAGTCTTCTCTTCAACCAGCATGCCATTAGGGTTAAGAACCAGAATGCCATTCTCCGGTACTTCGATAGGATCCTCTCCGCTAAATAGACTAACGAGAAAAACCGCGAGGATTAAAAAGAATACAAGGTTCAAAATGACCTTGCGCGTACCGTTGATTATTTTCCATAAATAACTGAAGATTGAGCGCATAGTTAAATTCTCATTAGCTAATAAAAACAGGCCTTAGCATATCGAATGTGCGAGTAACAGACCAGTCAGAGAATGTAACTAACCATTACACATTGAATAAGGTGAAGTATGAATGCCGAAGAGTTATTAACCAGCCGTTCCTCCATGCCGCGTTTGAGTGAACCCGGTCCTACTATAGAGCAACTGGAGTTAATTAAGGCCGCAGCTGTTCGTGCGCCTGATCATATGGGACTAACGCCATATCAGTTTATTCAGTTTCAGGGAAAAGAGAGGCAGGTTCTGGCGGATATCTACCAGCAGGCTGCGCGTCTTAACGACTTTTCAGAAACGGTCATAGAGCAGGCTGGGCAGCTGCCATTTCGGGCCCCAATGATCATTGTTTCTTGTCTGCGTTTTCAGGAGCACCCGAAAGTCCCCCGTGATGAGCAACTGTGTACGGTTGCCTGTGCCACTCACGGCATGCAGCAAGCGGCCTTTGCACAAGGTATAGGTGCTATTTGGCGTACCGGATGGATGGCCGAGGACGACTTTATCAAGGAGCAGTTGGGATTGTCTGTGGACGACGCCATTGTCGGCTTTCTGTACGTAGGGACACCTGCAGTCCCTACGCCAATAAAGCCTCAGAAAGATTCATCACCGTTTTTTATGAACGGTAATGACTTAGTGCTGGATTAAAATTCGGCACTTTTCGGAGCCCGTGGGAAAGGTATAACGTCACGAATATTTTGTACGCCGGTGACATAAGCCACTAAGCGCTCAAAACCCAGGCCAAAACCGGCGTGAGGAACGGTACCGTAACGACGCAAATCGCGGTAGAAGCCGTATTCTTCTTTTGGCAGGTTCATTTCGTCAATTCGCTGGTCAAGAATGTCTAAACGTTCTTCACGGGCGGAACCACCGATAATTTCCCCAATACCCGGCGCTAAAACGTCCATAGCGGCAACGGTTTTGCCATCTTCGTTCTGGCGCATGTAAAAGGCTTTAATATCGCGCGGATAGTTTTTCAGAATAATTGGTGCGCCGACATGTTCTTCAGCTAAATAACGCTCGTGCTCTGATTGTAAATCCACACCCCATTCAACCGCGTATTCGAATTTTCTATCGCAGTTCTTCAGTATCTCAATGGCGTCGGTGTAATCCATGTGCACAAAGTCATTATTTACAATGGCTTCTAAACGGCTGATAGCGTCAGAGTTAATGCGTTCGGCAAAGAACGCCATGTCGTCCGGGCGCTCTTCCAGAACGGCTTTAAACACATACTTAAGCATGGCTTCGGCTAAGCCGGCAACATCATCTAAAGTGGCAAACGCCAGCTCGGGTTCTACCATCCAGAATTCAGACAAGTGACGGCTGGTGTTCGAGTTTTCAGCACGGAAGGTTGGGCCGAATGTGTAAACTTTAGATAAAGAGCAAGCGTAAGACTCTACGTTCAGCTGACCCGACACCGTTAAAAACGCTTCTTTGCCGAAAAAGTCTTCAGAGTAGTCGACTTCGCCTTTATCTGTTTTCGGGATATTCAGCATGTCCAGTGTTGAAACACGGAACATCTCACCGGCACCTTCACAATCGGAAGTCGTGATGATTGGTGTACTCACCCACAAATAACCTTCCTCATGGAAGAAGCGATGAATAGCCTGAGATAACGCATTACGAACACGCATGACCGCACCGGTAATGTTGGTACGCGGACGCAAATGCGCGTATTCACGTAAGTATTCCATGCTATGACGTTTAGGAGCCATAGGGTAGGTATCGGGATCTTCCACCCAGCCATATACATGAACTTTGGTTGCCTGCAGTTCAAATGACTGACCTTTGCCCTGAGAAGGGACAACAACACCGGTAATAGCTACAGAACAACCGGTCGTCAGTTTCTGCACTTCATTACTGTAATTGGGAAGTTCTGCCGGAACCACGGCCTGAATGGCATCAAAGCATGAGCCATCGTGCAAGTTAATAAATGAAATACCGGCTTTCGAGTCACGGCGGGTGCGTACCCAGCCCCGGACTGTGACGGTCTCATCGACAGCGACTTTTCCCGTCAGAACATCCACTACAGAAGCATACGACATGAGTTGGTTTTCTCCGAAATTTACACTATTTTGCTATAGAAAGGTTGCTATGTTACCGCGCTTTGGCGCAGACTCAAGTATAACCCCTGATAACCGAGAGAAAAATTATGAAAAGGGGATCCTTAGCGGATTTAAAGCAGGTACCATTTTGGTCCCGTGTTCTGGGATGGCTGTCTATTTTCGGCTGGTTTATCTTTGTCGTTGCCGCTATCGTTTTCAATTATGCAAAACCTGAGCGCGATACCATTTTGACTGAAATTTTTGGTATTCCTGTTCGCGAAGACTGGCTCATCACATTAGGTGACTTATTCGTTATTCTTTTAGTTATTGGCCTTTGTGTGAGTCTGCTCAGCTTTGTTCTTAATTATGTTCTTTTCCGCAAGGACAAACAGCATTTGTGGATCAATATCCTGATACTGATCATGAGTTGTTTGGGTGGCTTGTCGGTTTATTTCTTTGGTTATTAAGCCTTAATAGAGCTCTGAGTTTCAACGTAGTCTTTCATGGCAACGGTTAAACGGCTGAGCTCGTTCGTAGAAATAACATAAGGCGGCATAATATAAAGTAAGCGTCCGAACGGGCGTATCCATACCCCTAATTCAACAAAACGCTTCTGCGCAATGGCAACATCAATGGGGTGGTGCATTTCTAATACGCCAATAGCCCCAAAAACTCGTGCGTCTTTTACTGCATCACATTCAGCCAGGGGAAGAAGTTGCTGCTTTAACTGAGCTTCAATTTCAGCAACCTGTTGCTGCCACTTACCCTCAGCAATAATCGCCAGTGACTCAGCTGCAACCGCGCAGGCTAAAGGATTCCCCATAAAAGTAGGGCCGTGCATTAATGCGCCTCCGCCGGGGCCGTGACCAATGGTTTCTGCTACCTGTTTCGTGGTTAGCGTGGCTGCCAGCGTCATGTAACCACCGGTCAGAGCTTTACCAACGCAGAGAACATCAGGCGTAATTCCAGCGTGTTCACAGGCGAATAACTTGCCGGTACGACCAAACCCTGTTGCAATTTCATCCGCTATCAGTAATACGTCAAAATCGTCGCAAAGCTGGCGTATTAGCCTTAGGTATTCAGGGTGATAAAAACGCATACCACCGGCTCCCTGAACAACAGGTTCAAGAATAACCGCCGCCAACTCATGGTGGTGTTGCTCGAACCAGTGTCTGAGTTCGTCACCAGCAGTCTCTGCCCAGTCATCGTCAGGGGTTAGCCTGGGGGCTTCAGCAAAAAGCTGGGAGTTAATAGCTCTGTTAAAAAGATGGTGCATGCCGTTGACCGGGTCGCAAACCGACATCGCTTTAAACGTATCGCCGTGGTAGCCGCCTTTTATGGTTAGTAGTCGGTGCTTCTCCGGACGTTCTTGCGCCAGCCAGAACTGCAAGGCCATTTTTATGGCAACTTCAACGCTGACAGAGCCTGAATCGGCAATAAATACTCGTTGTAGAGGCTCAGGAGTCAGTTCAATAAGACGTCGAGCAAGATCAATCGCGGGTTGATGCGTGATACCGCCAAACATAACGTGGCTCATTTTATCTATCTGACGGTGAGCAACGGCATCTAAGCGTGGATTGCGGTATCCGTGAATAACAGCCCACCAGGAAGACATGCCATCAACCACCTCATGGCCGGTATCCAGAGTTAATCTGCAACCTTTTGCTGACTCAACTTTATAAGCAGGTAATGGGTTCAGCATAGAGGTATATGGGTGCCAAATGTGCTGTCGATCAAACTCAATATCGCTTTTGCTCATAAATTAAACTATTGTAAAGTATTAAACTGAAAGTATATTGACAGTGTATCGAGCTGGATTATTCTAGTCGACCATAATTTGCCAAGCACACGAGATTTACCATGCCACAAATTCGTAACGACTGGACCATTGAAGAAGTTCAGAATCTTTTGCAGATGCCGTTGAACGATTTAGTTTTCGAAGCACAAACAGTGCATCGCCAGCACTTTAACCCGAACGAAGTTCAGGTCAGTACCTTGTTGTCGATTAAAACCGGTGCCTGCCCCGAAGACTGTAAGTATTGCCCGCAGAGCGCCCATTATCACACCGGGTTGGATCGCGAGCGCCTGATGGCAGTTGAAAGTGTGCTGGCTGAAGCACAGGCAGCGAAAGAGAAGGGCGCGAGCCGTTTTTGCATGGGCGCCGCCTGGCGTAATCCGAAAGACCGCGATATGCCTTACGTCATTGAAATGATCAAAGGCGTGAAAGCATTGGGTTTGGAAAGCTGTATGACACTTGGCATGTTAAGTAATGAACAGGCAAAAATGCTGCAGCAGGCCGGTCTTGATTATTACAACCACAACCTCGATACCTCTCCGGAGTTCTATGGTGACATCATTACCACCCGAACTTATCAGGATCGCCTTAATACGCTGAATAATGTGCGAGACGCAGGTATGAAAGTCTGTGCCGGAGGCATTGTTGGTATGGGCGAGAGCGTCACCGACCGAGCCTCTTTATTAGTGCAGTTGGCGAATTTGCCTAAGCACCCGGAAAGCGTACCGATTAATATGCTGGTTAAAGTAGAAGGCACGCCTTTTGCCAAACTGGAAGACTTAGATAACTTTGAATTTGTGCGTACCGTTGCCGTAGCCCGTATTTTAATGCCAGCTTCGCATGTACGTTTGTCCGCCGGCCGTGAAGACATGAACGATGAAATGCAGGCGTTGTGCTTTCTCGCCGGTGCTAACTCAATCTTCTATGGTGAAAAACTGCTGACCACAGCGAACCCTGAAGCAGATGCCGATTTACGTTTATTCGAGCGTCTGGGCATTAAGCCTGAACAGCGCGACGGCTATGATGATGAAGTTCACACCGCGGTTATTGAAGATGCGATTAAAGAACAGCAAAACCCTGTTCGATACTACGACGCGTCTTAGTAGAGAATAGGCAGAGAATAGAGAGTGGAGAAAATCGTGTTGGGGTATGAGCAGCGGCTTAATGAGCGTAAAGACTCTTCGCTGTTTCGCTCGCGAAAGGTACGTAGCTCCGACGCTCATTGGCAATTGGATTTCAGTACCAATGATTACCTCGGCTTAAGCCAGCATCCGGATATAAAGCGTGCATTTAAGCAAGCTATTGATATCTGGGGTGTTGGCAGTACTGGCTCACCGTTACTCAGCGGTTACAGTAAAGTTCATCAGGAACTGGAAGAGTTGCTGGCCGAGTGGATGAATAAACCCAGGGCTTTGCTGTTTAATTCAGGTTTCGCAGCAAACCACGGTGTGCTGACAACCCTGATCGATAAACAACAAAAGCTGTTCGCCGACAAATTGGTTCATGCCTCAATTATTGACGGTATGCAGCACGGTGAAGGGCGTTTTAAGCGGTTTCCACATAACCAACCTGAACCAGTTGTTAGCAAAGCCAGTCCGTGCGACTGGCTGGTGACCGAAGGTGTTTTTAGCATGGACGGAGACGCCTGTGATTTAAACCTGTTGGCTTATTTAAAGCGCAAGTATGATCTGAAAATTATGCTTGACGATGCGCATGGAATAGCCGCGTATGGCGCTGAGGGGAAAGGCTCATTAGTTGCGGACTCCGCTGTTGCCGATGTGATAACCGGCACCTTTGGTAAAGCGTTGGGCGTCGGTGGAGCCTTTGTTTGTGCCGATGATGATGAAATTGAAAGTTTAATTCAGTTTTGCCGTGATTATATTTATTCCACTGCGATGCCGCCGGCTCAGGCCGCTGCAATAAAAGCCTCTGTAGAAATTGTACGCAGCGCAGAAGGCGATGACCGCCGCGGAAGACTTGCTGAGCGCATTCAGTATTTTCGGGAACAGCTGAAACAGCGCGGTTTAAAAACGATAGAATCAAACTCGGCCATACAAACATGGTTATTTAACTCCGATGATGACGCGCTAAACATGGCAACAGAACTACAGGCTCAGGGGTATTTATGCAGCGTTATTCGTCCGCCAACAGTACCTGCGGGAAGCTCCCGTATCCGTTTTAGTTTAACGTCAGAAATGTCGACGCCCGAACTTGCTCAATTTTGGAGTCGGGTAGATAGGATTCTTAGCCAGTTATGAAGTCTCCGTTATGAAATCTAAGTTATGAAACCTCCGTTATGAAAATAATGAATTTTCAACAGGCTGTTGCGCGGCAGTTCAATAAGGCGGCGAAATACTACCACCAGCACGCGAGTATTCAGCGCTTAACAGCCAGCCGGCTATTAAGCCTCGGGCCGGCTAATGTGAATCAGGTGCTTGACGTTGGCTGTGGTCCCGCGTCAACGACAGCAGACCTCTTACTCCGGGCAAATCATTATCTTGGTGTTGATATTGCTCCGGCTATGTTGTCTAAAGCTGCCGCTGATTATCCGGAACTGAGTTGGCTTAATGGCGAGTGGGAAGCTTTGCCAGTAGCTGATAATTCAGTCGACTGGCTTTTCGCTAATTTGTCTATGCAATGGGTCGATAATTTGCAAAATGCGATGAGTGAAGCTTATCGAGTTTTAAAGCCGGGTGGGGTTGTAACCGTTAATACCGTTATTGAGGGCACTTTCAACTCTTTCACAAAAAGCTGGAATGCAGTGGACGATTTGCAACATACGCACCGCTTTAAATCTGCAGAGAGGGTGCAGAATGAAGTCGACTCAGTTAACTGGCGTCATTCAGAATTCGTGACAGAAGAATACACCCAGTATTTTGCCAGTGTCCGTGAACTTATAGGCAGTATTAAGGGAGTTGGTGCCAACTATGTGAGGCGAACTGATAACGCCGGACTGATGACGCGCAACCGCTTACAGCAGTTGGAAAATGCCTTCGAAAATCATAGAACTTTGCAGGGATTGCCACTTGAATGGTCAATTCTTAATATTAAATTAGTTAAGTAGCATTGAGTTTAAGTTGATATGAACACTTATTTTATTACCGGAACGGACACTGATGCAGGAAAAACCGTTGCAGCATGTGCTTTTGTTCAATACTTAGTAAAGCAGTCGCAACAAGTTGCGGTAATGAAGCCAGTTGCATCCGGTTGTCATTGGCAAAACGGGCAGTTGGTGAATGAAGATGCACTGAATTTAATGCGTCAGTCTAATACTTCCTTTGATTACGATAGAGTTAATCCTTATACCTTTGAAGCCGCAATTGCGCCTCATATTGCGGCAGCAGACAGTGGCGTGGTCATAGACAAAGAACGCCTGTTGAAAGCGGTAGACTGGTTTCATGAGCGGCCAATAGACAGTTTAGTGATTGAAGGTGCCGGTGGCTGGCAGTTACCTCTGGCTTCCGGACTGCGTATGCCGCAAGTGGTAAAGGAGGTTAATGCGAAAGTTGTGCTGGTGGTCGGGTTAAAACTGGGTTGCCTGAACCATGCGTTGCTTAGCCTGCAATCAATAAAGCAGGAAGGTTGCGATGTTGCAGGTTGGATTGCCGTGCAAACGGGGCCGGAGCCGATGCCGCGACAGGCCGAGAATCTGGAGTCGCTACGTGAGTTGATGGGCGAAAAAGAGCTCGCTAGTATTCCTTATTTGCCAGGCTGGACAGAGGAAGATTTGAGCATTTATTTCCATAAGTAAGATTGAAATACGACTAAATACCCCCACATAACTTAGCAGACTAAGTTCCCCGGAGTACGAGCAATGAAGAGAATTTTGCTGTTTTTAGCGACTAACATGGCCATTCTGCTGGTTGTTAGCGTGGTCTTTAATATTGTGATGGCGGTAACCGGCATTGATGCACAAGGGTCAGTGGGTTTACTGGTGTTCTGTGCGCTGTTTGGTTTTGGTGGTGCGTTTGTATCGCTCTGGATATCACGCTGGATGGCAATTCGTTCAACCGGAGCCAGAGTCATAGAAAAACCACAGAACCAGTCTGAAGAATGGTTGTTCCGTACCGTTCAGCAACAGGCGCAAAAAGCAGGGGTTCCTATGCCTCAGGTCGCGGTTTATCAATCGCCGGAGCCTAACGCTTTTGCTACCGGGCGCAGTAAAAATGCTTCATTGGTTGCGGTCAGTACCGGACTATTACAAAGCATGAATGCTGACGAAGTTGAGGCGGTTCTTGCACATGAAATGAGTCATATTGCTAATGGCGATATGGTGACGCTGACCTTAATCCAGGGCGTGATAAATACGTTTGTCATGTTTTTTGCGCGGATCATTGCCAGCGCGATAATGCGGGGCGGTGATAACCAGCGGGGCGGTGGGTTCGCCTATTATGGTGTCGTGATGTTGCTGGAAATCGTATTTGGCGTCTTAGCCAGTACCATTGTCATGTGGTTCTCTCGTCAGCGTGAGTTCAGAGCAGATGCCGGGTCCGCAGATTTAGTTGGTAAACAAAAAATGATTGCTGCTTTACGTCGCTTACAGCAAGGCAAAGAGTCGGAACTCGATGGCACTATGCTGGCGTTTGGTATTAAAGGAAAACGCTCAACTATGTCGAAATTGTTTATGAGTCACCCGCCTTTAGAAGAACGAATTCATGCTCTTGAGCAACGGCGTTAGTCGTTGCTTTTCAAGGGATACAGAGGTACATTCTTAACTCTTACTCACCGATAAAGCGGATAAATTTTTGTTATGGCCCAATGGAGTGCGCGCAGTTGGCGCGATAAGCCAATAGAACAACAACCGAAGTATTCCGATCCGTCGCAGTTGCAGGCAGTAGAACAGCAACTGAGTCAGTTCCCGCCACTGGTGTTCGCAGAAGAGATACGAGCGTTAAGAAACCAGTTAAAGAATGTCTGCGTAGGAGAGGGTTTCCTGCTGCAGGGCGGCGATTGTGCAGAGTCGTTTAGTGACTTCAACGCACCGAAAATTCGTGACACTTTTAAGGTCATTCTGCAGATGGCCATTGTCATGACGTTTGCAGGCTCCTGTCCGGTGACAAAAGTTGCACGCATGGCCGGGCAGTATGCGAAGCCGCGCTCTAGTGACTTTGAAACCATTGGCGACCTCAGTCTGCCCAGTTACCGTGGCGACATCATTAATGGCTCAGAGTTTGAGGAAATGGCTCGTCAACCTGACCCTGAACGCATGATTAAAGCTTATCATCACTCCGCAGCGACCATGAACTTGTTGCGAGCATTTGCGCAGGGCGGTCTGGCCAACTTGCACAAGGTGCATAAATGGAACTTAAGTTTTATTGCCTCTAATCCGTTAAAAGAGCGTTACCAGAAAATAGCTGAAGAAATTCAGTCGGCGCTGCGCTTTATGGAAGTATTGGGCATTAACTCAGAGAATAACGCGGCCATTCACGAGACTTCGCTATTCACCTCGCATGAGGCATTGTTATTGCCTTATGAACAAGCTTTAACCCGCACTGACACATTAACCGGTTTGCCGTATGACTGCTCAGCGCATATGGTCTGGATTGGTGAACGTACTCGTAAGTTAGATCAAGCTCATGTCGAGTTTATGCGCGGCATTCATAACCCAGTTGGAGTAAAAGTGGGCCCAACCATGCCAGGGGATGAGCTCATTCAGTTAATTGACGCATTGAACCCTGACAACGAACCCGGACGTTTAACATTAATTACTCGTATGGGCGCCGATAATCTGGCTAATAAATTGCCCGAGTTAGTGCGCCGTGTAAAACAGGAAGGTCGCAACGTGGTCTGGTCAAGTGACCCCATGCATGGCAATACGATTAAGGCTGATAATGGCTTGAAAACCCGGAATTTTGACGCCATACATAAAGAATTAAGACATTTCTTTGCGATCCATCAAGCTGAAGGCACTTACCCTGGGGGCATCCATCTGGAAATGACAGGTGAAGATGTTACAGAATGTACCGGCGGTGCCTACCGTATAAGTGAAGCAGATTTGTCCAGTCGTTACCGGACTCAATGCGATCCACGACTGAATGCCGATCAAGTGCTAGAATTAGCGTTTTTAGTCGCAGAATCATTAAAAGCAGCTCGCAACGGCGCGGGTTGATCATCCCCTTTAACCGAATATTTAAGAGGTAATTTTTTATATGTCGCAACAGGTAGAAGTGTTATTTGAAAACTTGTGGCAAGATTATTTATCGCGTACACCTTCAGCAAAAAAGGTGCATCAAATTTTAGGCGAAGGGCATCCGATCGTTAATGATCATGTTGCTTTTCGGACTTTTGATATCAGTCCTGTTGGTCTGGAAGTACTGGCACAACATTTTCTGGACTTAGGTTACAAAGAGGGTGGTGACTACCACTTTGAAGCGAAAAAACTGCGTGCAAAACATTTTGAGCATGAAGACCCTGAATTGCCAAAAGTATTTATCAGCGAATTAATGACGGCTGAATTTTCTGATGAACTGCAGAGCAAAGTCAAAGAGATGGTGGCTCAGATTTCGGCTGAAGACACTAAAAAGCCGGACTTTCTTTATTCGGGTACGCACTGGAAAGTCAGTTATGCCGATTACCAGTCATTGCTCGAAGAAAGTGAGTACGCTGCGTGGATGGCTGCATTTGGCTATTGCGCTAACCACTTTACGGTCAGCGTTAACCAGTTACCGGGCTATAAAACGCTTGAGCAGGTAAACCAGAAGTTAAAAGACAATGGTTTCAAACTGAATACGTCTGGCGGCGAAATCAAAGGGTCTCCGGACGTTTATCTGGAACAATCATCAACTATGGCTGACCGTCACCCAGTTGAGTTTTCTGATAAGACTGTTGAGATCCCCAGTTGCTTCTATGAGTTTGCTAAGCGCTACGAAATTGAAGACGGCAAACTGTATACTGGCTTTGTTGCAGCGTCGGCGGACAAAATTTTTGAAAGCACCAACGCGAAGTAAAGTGTAGCTTCTCAGAATATTAGGGCGGCATTAATAACGGTGCCGCTCTAAGTTTGTTTTAGCCAAAATTTTTGCGGCTATTTCTTCTACTGAATAATGGGTTGAGTTGATAAAAGGTACTGCCTCCCGGCTATAGAGCCTTTCAACTTCCGCTAGCTCAAACCGACACTGCGCCATAGAAGCGTATTGGCTGCCTTCCCGTCTTTGACTTCTAATTTCATGTAAACGCTGTGACGACAAGGTCAATCCAAATAGCTTATGACGATATTGCTTAAGTTCTTTAGGCAATTGCAATCGTTCAAAGTCGTCATCGTCGGTCAGAGGGTAGTTGGCAACTTTAATTCCGTATTGCATGGCCAGGTATAAGCTGGTCGGCGTTTTCCCTGTACGCGACACTCCAATTAAAATCAGGTCAGCTTTATCCAGTTGATTCAGGCGCTTCCCGTCATCGTTATCCAGAGCATAATTAATCGCATCTATTCGAAAGTTGTAGTTTTTATGTACACCATGAGTACGGTGTGTTTTCGGTTCCGCCTTAACACCCAGCTCTTTTTCCACCGGAGCAATAAAGTGGTCTAAAAAGTCGTAACAAATGCCTCCACAGTCGGTAATTTTTGCTTTTAGCTTCTCGTTAACGAAAGTATGGAAGATTAAAGGCGGCTCACCACTGTCGGAAACGGCTTTTTTTATTGTTTTACACACCTCATTTGCTTTTTCCTGATTATCGATAAAAGGTAATGTTTTGTGCTCAAAATTGACCGGGAACATGGACAAAAGCGCGTGGCCAAAGGCCTCGGCGGTTAATGCTGTACCATCTGAAATGTAAAATGCATAGCGCACTGGCAAATCTCTTTTTAACCGATTGTAGGTTCGATATTAACTTGTTGGGCCACAGCGTGTAAAATAGATGCCACTTCCATGCCGAAAAATCAATTAAGGATTGTGACGTGCAAGAATACGTAGTTTGGTACCAACATCTGGGAATGCAGGACGTAAACCGAGTGGGTGGCAAAAATGCCTCGCTGGGTGAGATGATCAGTAACTTAGCCGGAGCAGGAGTTGAAGTGCCCGGTGGTTTTGCAACAACGGCTGATGCCTATAACCAGTTTCTGGAGCAAAGTGGTTTAAACGATCGTATTCACGATTTGCTCGACACGCTTGATGTTGACGACGTACAGGCCTTGGCTCAGGCTGGCAAAAAAATCCGCCAATGGATTATTGATACGCCTTTTCAACCAGAATTTGAAGCAGCTATTAAAGACGCTTTTGCTGAGTTAAGTGAAAACAACGACGAATTTAGCTTTGCGGTACGCAGTTCAGCGACGGCAGAAGATATGCCGGATGCTTCATTTGCCGGCCAGCAGGAAACCTTCCTGAATGTACGTGGCTTAAGTAGTGTAATGGAAGCCATTAAACACGTGTTTGCTTCATTATTTAACGACCGCGCTATTTCCTATCGCGTTCACCAGGGCTACGACCACCGCGGTGTTGCGTTGTCGGCTGGTATACAACGTATGGTACGTAGTGACATTGCCTCTTCCGGGGTTATGTTCAGCATTGATACAGAGTCAGGTTTTGATGACGTGGTTTTCATTACCTCATCTTACGGTCTTGGTGAGATGGTCGTGCAGGGGGCGGTTAACCCAGATGAATTCTACGTACATAAACCAACCTTAAAAGCAGGGCGCCCTTCAGTATTGCGCAGAACTCTGGGCAGCAAGAAAATTCAAATGATTTTCTCTGACGACAGAGAACATGGAAAACAGACATTAATAGAAGACATAGAAAAGTCGAAGAGCCTGACCTTCTCGGTAACTGACGAAGAAGTCGAAACACTGGCTAAGCAAGCTCTTATCATTGAAGAGCATTATGGTCGTCCAATGGACATTGAGTGGGCAAAAGATGGCGTCGACGGCAAGCTGTATATTGTCCAGGCACGTCCTGAAACGGTTCAGTCAAACCAAAAAGGGCAAGCCATTGAGCGTTTTGCGTTAAAAACTAAAAGCGACGTTGTCTGCACAGGGCGCGCTATTGGCCAGCGTATTGGTCGTGGTGTTGCTCGTGTTCTGAATGACATTAGCGAAATGGATAAAGTGCAGCCGGGCGATGTATTAGTTACCGACATGACCGACCCTGACTGGGAACCAATTATGAAACGTGCGGCGGCCATTGTTACTAACCGCGGTGGTCGTACTTGCCACGCAGCGATTATTGCACGCGAACTGGGCATTCCGGCGGTTGTTGGTTGCGGTGACGCAACTGACCATATCAGTAATGGTCAGGCCGTTACGGTTTCTTGTGCCGAAGGCGACACCGGTTATATCTACCAGGGTGAACTGGACTTTGATATTACCGAATCACAAATTGATGCCATGCCGGATCTACCGTTAAAAATTATGATGAACGTGGGTAACCCGGACCGAGCCTTCGATTTCGCCAGCTTACCTCATGCCGGTATTGGTCTGGCTCGTCTGGAGTTTATTATCAACCGGATGATAGGGGTTCACCCTAAAGCCTTGCTTAATTACGACCAGCAAAGCGACGAATTGAAGCAGACGATTGATAGCATGATGGCCGGCTACAGCAGCCCTCGCGAATATTACGTAGCGCGTTTAGCCGAAGGAATTTCTACCTTGGGAGCCGCATTCTCTCCAGAACGCGTCATTGTGCGCATGTCTGACTTTAAGTCGAACGAATACGCGAATCTTATTGGCGGAAAACAGTATGAGCCGGGTGAAGAGAACCCTATGCTGGGCTTCCGGGGCGCGTCGCGTTATATCTCAGAAGAGTTCCGGGACTGCTTTGCATTAGAGTGTGAAGCAATTAAACGCGTTCGTAACGATATGGGTCTGACCAATATCGAAATCATGATCCCGTTTGTCAGAACTCTTGAAGAAGGGCGTAAAGTAATTGAACTTCTGGCCGAGCAGGGGCTGGTTCAGGGCGAAAATGGCCTGCGCGTTATTATGATGTGTGAACTGCCTTCTAATGCTCTGCTGGCCGATGAATTCCTCGATATCTTCGACGGTTTCTCTATTGGCTCTAATGATTTAACCCAGTTAACTTTAGGTTTGGATCGTGATTCCGGTGTTATCGCGCACTTATTTGATGAGCGTGACGAAGCTGTGAAGAAACTGCTGGCAATGGCCATTCAAACGGCGAAGAAACGCGGTAAGTACGTTGGTATTTGTGGTCAGGGCCCGTCGGATCATCCTGATTTTGCAGCCTGGTTGGTTGATCAGGGCATTGATTCGGTATCGCTGAACCCGGACACCGTTATTGAAACCTGGATGTACCTGGCGGAAAACCTATAAGTATGACTGTATTACCTGAGATTGCTGCTGAGAATGCGTTACCAGATGACTACCGGCACTTTATTGAGCAGGTAAGAAGCTCAGAGTTTGCAGGTGAAATTGACGTGAGTTATTCGGGCCGTTTAATCGCGGCCACGGATAACAGCGTTTACCAAAACCTGCCTCAGGCCGTTTTGTATCCTCTTAATCAAACCGACCTTGTATTGCTGATGAAGCTGGCAGGTCAGGAAAACAATAGCAGTGTGCAGTTCTCTCCCCGTGGAGGTGGCACCGGTACCAATGGCCAGTCTTTAACTTCTGGTATTGTGGTGGACTTAAGTCGCCACATGAATAAAGTGCTGGAAGTTAACCCTAAAGAGGGCTGGGTGCGAGTGCAGGCCGGGGTGGTAAAAGATCAGCTAAACGATATTTTGCGCCCTCATGGCTATTTCTTTTCACCTGACTTATCGACCAGTAACCGTGCGACTCTTGGCGGGATGATCAATACCGACGCGTCCGGTCAGGGCTCCTTAGTTTATGGTAAAACCAGCGACCATATTCTTGGTTTAAAGACTGTACTGCTTGACGGTTCTGTACTTGATAGCGGACCGGTTTCGCTTGAACAGGCCGAAACTGTTGCACAGCAGGATAATCGCATTGCCCGAATTTACAGACAGATTATTGATACCTGTGTCGGTGAAGCTGAGAGTATTCATGATAAATTTCCGCCGCTGAATCGGTTTTTAACCGGTTATGACTTGAAACATGCCTATAACGCCGAGCAGCAAAAGATAGATGTTTCGCGAATAATTGCGGGCTCAGAAGGAACCTTAGGGTTTGTCAGTGAAGCCCGGCTGAATATTACTCCTATTCCCAAACACCGGGTGTTGGTGAACGTAAAGTATTCAAATTTCCAGGCTGCTTTAGAGAACTCGCCTTTTTTAGTTGATGCCAAAGCAACCTCAGTAGAGACAGTTGACAGTACCGTACTGAATCTTGCACGTCAGGATATAATCTGGAAGTCGGTTGAACCACTATTGTCTGATGTTGAAGGTCAGCGAATGGATGGCATCAACATGGTTGAGTTCACGGGGGTAAATCAGGAAGAAATAGACAGCAAAGTTAACTCTTTAACCCAACGCCTGGACAAGCTGATTAAAAGCAAAGACAGCAAAGGTGTGATTGGCTATCAAGTCTGTGATGATTTACCCAGTATCCAGTTGATTTATGCGATGCGGAAAAAATCGGTAGGCTTGCTGGGCGCAACTAAAGGACGGCGTAAACCCGTAGCTTTTGCTGAAGACACCGCTGTACCGCCCGAGAAACTGGCTGATTTTATTAACGAGTTTCGTGCTCTTTTAGACGCTAACGGCCTGCATTACGGCATGTTTGGGCATGCAGATGCCGGAGTTTTGCATGTGCGCCCGGCACTGGATTTGTGTGAGCCGGAAGATGAGGTCATGCTCAGACAAATCAGTGATAAAGTTGCCGAGCTGACACAAAAGTACGGTGGACTCATGTGGGGCGAACACGGTAAAGGCTATCGCTCAGAGTACGTACCGGCATTTTTTGGTGAGCATCTCTATACCGAATTGCAAAAAATTAAGGCCAGCTTTGACCCCTTTAACCAGCTAAACCCGGGGAAAATCTGTACGCCGTTTAACACCAATGCCGAGCTTATTTCTGTCGATGCCGTTAAGCGCGGCTTCTTTGATCGTCAAATACCGGTGGCTACACGCGACAGCTATAAAAACGCGATGGACTGTAACGGTAATGGCTTGTGCTTTAATTACGATCCTAAGTCCGCTATGTGCCCCTCTTATAAGATAACGCGGGACCGTCGTTATTCGCCCAAAGGGCGGGCTGGGCTTTTACGTGAATGGTTACGGTTAACTCACAACGCCGGCTATAACGCGGCTGAAAAGCCAGAATCATTGGGCTTTGCCAAACGCCAGCTTAACCGGTTTGCCGGAAAAAATGACTTCAGCCACGAAGTGAAAGAGTCCATGGACAAATGCCTGGCTTGTAAGGCGTGTACCAACCAATGCCCAGTCAGTGTCGATGTGCCGACGTTCCGCGCTCGTTTTTATGATCATTACTACAGTAAATACGCTCGTCCGTTAAAGGACTATCTGGTCAAAGGTATTGAAAAGACCGCGCCGATAGCGAGTAAGTTTCCCCGGTTGAGCAATTTACTGATTAATAATCCGTTAAGCCGGTTTGTGCTCAAATATGGTATTGGCTATGTCGATACGCCGTTATTCTCAACGCCCAACTTAAGAACCGCCTGGCGTCGAAACGGGCTTATTGAGTTAACCACAGAGCAGATAATGAGTTTGACCGAGGATGAGAAGTCAAACTCGGTGGTTATTGCGCAGGACCCGTTCACAACCTTCTACGAGGCCGATCTGGTTCTAAAATTGGGTCTGCTTATCAAAAAGTTAGGTTACACACCGATTTTACTGCCGTTCTTAGGACATGGTAAAGCGCAGCACGTAAAAGGCTTTATCAGCGACTTTGAGAAAACAGCCGCAAAGGTGACCGAGCAGTTAAAACCTATTTCTGATGCTGGTATTCCATTAATTGGGCCCGACAGCTCTACAGCATTGATACTCCGGGACGAGTATCGCAAGGCGAGCGATGGTCAACTACCAGAAGTTAACGTAATGACGGTTGTAGAATGGCTTAATACCTTGAACTTTGACAATATCAGTTCATTCAGCACCAGTCGCTACGGTCTAATGCTGCACTGTACCGAACAGAGTTTCGTACCTGAGTCAGCTAAACAATGGCAAGCCTTATTCCAAAATCTGGGGCTAAAACTGGATGTTGTTAATGTGGGTTGCTGCGGCATGGCCGGTACATTTGGTCATGAAAAACAGAATCAGGAAGACAGCAGGGGACTTTATCAAATGGGCTGGCAACAAGCGGTTCAGGAGTATGGAAGCAGCGGAGTACTGGTTACTGGATTCTCTTGTCGCTCACAAATAAAACGGATAGAAAAAAAGCGGGTGAGACACCCGCTTGAGATAATCTTACAAAGCCTGAGTTAACTCAGGCTTTTTATTTGCAGTGACGTTTACTGCTTACCTTTAGCGATGATTTCGCGAGCCATTTCATCAGCGACAGTTCCGGTAGGGCGGTCTTCGTCCTGTGCACGGGCAAAAAGCTGATCTAAGGTATCGTATATACCGCGCACACGTTTTTCTGTTTCTTCTACAGTAAAGTTGGCGGCTTCTGAACAAATATGAATAACGCCACCGGCATTAATCACGTAGTCCGGAGCGTATAAAATCCCAATATCTTTAACCGCTTTATCGTGTTTAGGGTTGGCTAACTGATTATTCGCGCTGCCGGCAATAATTTTGACTTTAAGTTGCTTCAAAGTCTCGTCATTGATGGTGGCACCTAAAGCGCATGGTGCATAAACGTCAGCGTCTACGCCATAGATTTCGTCCAGACCAACAGCTTTCGCGCCCAGTTCTTTAACAGCACGCTCAATGGCTTCTTCGTTAATATCGGTAACAATAAGTTCAGCGCCGTCTTCTGCACAATATTTAGCGAAATCGTAGCCAACAGCGCCCAGACCCTGAATGGCAATTTTAACACCTTTAAGATCTTCGCTACCTAATTTGTGTTTTGCTGCCGCTTTAAGACCAAGGTAAGTACCCAGTGCTGTATGAGGTGAAGGGTCGCCGGCTTTATCTGCCGTGCCTGCAACGTAGCTGGTCTCTTTTGCGACCATACCGATGTCTTCAGTACGAATGTTGACGTCTTCAGCGGTAATGTAACGACCACTTAAAGACTCGATGAAGCGACCATAAGCGCGGAAGAGTTCTTCGCTTTTGATCTTTTTCGCGTCGCCGATGATAACCGCTTTACCGCCACCTAAAGGCAGACCTGCCATTGCACTTTTATAAGTCATACCACGAGACAAACGCAGTACATCGGTGACCGCTTCGGCAGAAGAAGCGTAATTCCATAAACGAGTACCACCAAGGCTTGGACCTAGAGTTGTATCGTGGATGGCAATAATGGCTTTTAAGCCTGATTCCTGATCATGACAAAACACCACTTGCTCGTGGTGATCAAATTCGGGATGCTCGTATAGAGACATGAGTTTCACTTCCTCATTGCTTCAAAAATTGCGCGAACATTACCATTTAGATAAGGCTCGCGCTACTTTAAGATGTGAATAAATTTAGGTATTTAAACGGGCGTTTATCAACTCTTGTTTACACAGAATCACTCAGGATTCGTCAATGTATAAGTAGATGATTCCCTGGTTAATTGTTTCGGCAATTAGCTCGCACCCGGCAACAGATTTTGCCAATTTAGCTAATTCTTCAGTAGCCTCAGAACCTTGCAGTTGCGCCAGCCATTCCGCGGTAGGTAAAGCCTCTTGTATAACGTGAAAGGCTTCGCCATTACCGTAAAACTGCGTGTCGCTGAGTTTTAAGAAACGTGCGCCCGAGGTCTTTTCTATAAATGCATTTTGCTGCGCGAGCAGAGTCGGAATTTGCTCAGCGGTGGTTGGCAGCTCTGGCTCGGGAAGAGGGCGTTTAGACTGGGAGATGATTTTTGCTAATAATGCGCCGGTTTCATCGCTTTCTAAAGCGTCTTTTAAAAACTGCTTTAATGCACTTAGCTGCGTTTTTTCAATAACCCATGAAACGTCTTCGCTGCTTAGAGCCGGGTCTTGATAACGCTCCTGCAATGACTCCTGTTGCATCGCAATATCACCTAACTGCAGCAGTAGCTCGGCTTTCGATGGAGCACGAAAACCAACAGAGTAGTTTAAAGACGGTTCCAGCGAGATACCGTCATGAGGACAGCCAGCTGGAATATACAAAACGTCACCAGCAGTCAGGTGCTCATTAATAACAGCGTTAAATTCGCCTTTTATCTGGCATAGGTCTTCCGCGGGCTGATACTCCTGCATGGCTTGTCGTTCACCCACCCGCCAATGTCGGGAGCCTGCGCCCTGAATAATAAAAACATCGTACTGATCCAGGTGAGGGCCAACACCGCCGTTTTCGCAGGAAAAACTGACCATTACGTCATCAATGCGCCAGTCGGGCAAAAAGCGGAAAGGGGTTATCAATTCACCTACGTCTGGTAGCCATTCGTTTACTGACTGCACCAGCAAAGTCCAGTCAGTTTCTCCGAACTTTTCGTAGTCCTCAAATGGGCCATGAGTCACTAGCCAACCCGATTCCGTGTCTGCCTTTGACTCAATAACTCGCGAGTCAGCGCCTTCTTCCATCGCCAGTCCAGCCAGAATTTCAGGGCTGACAGGGTCGGTAAAATCGGCAAAGCCCTGTCGAATAAGACAAGGCTTTTTCTGCCAGTAGTTCGTTAAAAAATCGTCTTTATCAAACACTAATTTCATAGGAGATCATCAACAAACTGAGTGGCGCGGCCAATATAATTTGCCGGAGTCAGTGCTTTCATTTCGTCTTTAGCGGCATCGGGCACGTCTAAAGAGTCAATAAATTTCGCCAGATCATCGCTGGTAATGCGCTTACCACGAGTTAGGGTCTTTAGCTTCTCGTATGGCTTTTCAACACCGTAGCGGCGCATAACGGTTTGTACTGGTTCAGCCATCAGCTCCCAGTTTTCATCCAGCTCAGCCGCTAAACGGGCTTCGTTAACTTCCAGTTTACTCAAACCTTTTAAGGTAGCCTGGAATGCGATAACAGTATGGGCAACACCCACGCCTAAATTACGTAAAACGGTTGAGTCAGTCAGGTCGCGCTGCCAGCGTGAAATAGGCAGTTTCTGAGCTAAATGCTGCATAACAGCGTTTGCAATACCCAGGTTACCTTCTGAGTTTTCAAAGTCGATAGGGTTTACTTTATGAGGCATGGTTGATGAGCCAACTTCGCCTTCAACAGTACGCTGTTTGAAGTGGTTCAATGCAATATAGCCCCATACGTCACGATCAAAATCAATGAGTACGGTATTAAAACGAGCTAATGCATCAAAGTATTCAGCAACATAGTCATGCGGCTCAATTTGCGTTGTGTAAGCGTTCCAGCTCAAGCCTAATGAAGTAACAAATTGCTCTGAAATGTGGTGCCAGTCCACGTTAGGGTAGGCTGCCAGGTGAGCGTTGTAGTTACCGACAGCACCATTTATTTTACCCATAACGTCTACAGCTTTAAGCTGTTCCAGCTGACGTTGTAAACGCACGGCAACGTTTGCAAATTCTTTGCCCATTGTGGTTGGCGTTGCCGGTTGCCCGTGTGTACGGGCCATCATAGGAACGGTTTTGTGTTCTTTCGCCAGTTCTTTAACCCGGTCGACCAACTCCTGCATCATAGGCAGTAGTACTTCATCGCGAGCCGTGTTCAACATTAAACCGTGAGAAAGGTTGTTGATGTCTTCGGACGTACAGGCAAAGTGGATGAACTCGGAAACTTTATTCAGCTCTTCGTTATCTGCCACTTTCTCTTTCAGAAAGTACTCGACCGCTTTCACGTCGTGGTTGGTGGTACTCTCGATAGCTTTTATGCGTTCAGCGTCGTCGACCGAGAAATTCTCAACAATGGAGTTCAGTATCTGTGTTGCTTCTTTACTCAGCGCAGGTACTTCTTTAATACCGTCAACGTCTGCTAATAATTGTAACCAACGAACCTCAACAGTCACTCGAAATTTAATCAATCCGTACTCACTGAAAATAGGGCGTAGCATTTCTGCTTTTGAGGCGTATCGTCCATCAACAGGTGACACCGCCGTCAAGGAGGAAAAGGGCAACATAAACTGGCTCTCCGAGGGTTAATTAAATCGTTAATTGTTACTTGTTACTGGTTATGCGACATGCAGCAGTTGCTGCGCTGTATCTAACATTTTCTTTCTAGAAAACACGAAATGACGACGCTTGCCGCCTACTTGCTGCCAAAGCACGGCACTGCGAATGCCAGCTAGCAACAAGGTTCTAATATGGTGTTGATTTGAGTCGCGTTTTAAAAACTCCGGGTTACCATTAATGCGAATGGGTTGTCCCAGGGGACTTATCAGTTCGCGATAAATTCCAGCCAAACTTTGCTGAATGCGGTAGTTTTCAAACTCAAACTCTTCTTTTTGACGTTTTACCTGGGTAATACGCTCGCCCAGTAAATTGAGTATATCTGGTTGCTTTAAGAGCCTTCTGGATAAATGAATGAGGCCTATCAGATAGCGGGTAACCTCAATGTCCTTATTTTTATTGCTGCCGGCCTGGCGAATAAACGCCTGGATACCGGGTTTAATGTTGTCCAGTCCGCCGTAAATATCTTCGATATTGTCCGGGTTTTGCTGTAAAAGGCTGTGCACTAAGGTATTGCTAATAGATTCCGGGTAAAGCTCTCCGCTGCGAGCCAGCTTCTGCACAGCCATAGCACTTAACGACATGCCAGCTAAGGCAATTACCCGTTGCTGCCATTCATTCATAGCTTAACCTCAAAATCGGTAATTCGCTGCTCTATTATGCCACCGCCTAAACAAACATCATCGCTGTAGAATACCGCAGACTGTCCCGGAGTAACTGCTGCGACCGGTTCTTTAAATTGAACCTGAAAGTCACCGTTACTAAGCGGCGTAACCCGGCAGGGAATGTCCTGCTGGCGGTAGCGCGTTTTCACCGTGCAATCG
The DNA here is from genome assembly GCF_051842345.1 of Idiomarina sp. ST20R2A10. NCBI lineage: Bacteria > Pseudomonadati > Pseudomonadota > Gammaproteobacteria > Alteromonadales > Idiomarinaceae > Idiomarina > Idiomarina sp. ST20R2A10. The sequence goes on from NZ_JBNIEY010000001.1 coordinate 332,108, forward strand.
AAGGCCTCCGATGGGGCGCTTCGACTAACCCAGTGCAGTTGTCCGGCAATAAGGCCTTGAGAGTATAGACGCGGATGTTTCTTCCCCTGCGCTACAATTAAAACGTTACGTTCGACATCTTTGTCGACAACATACCAGGGTTCGCCAGAATTATCGGCCATGCCACCTATATGCAGACCTTTACGCTGACCCAACGTGTGGTACATCAGGCCTTCGTGTTCGCCTAAGGCTTCACCTTCAACCGACTCAATGGGCCCGGGTTTAGCAGGCAGGTACTGCTGCAAAAAGTCCTTAAACTTGCGCTCGCCAATAAAGCAAATGCCGGTTGAGTCTTTTTTGTCGGCCGTTACCAGACCTTGTTCTTCAGCAATTCGACGAACTTCTGGTTTCTCCAGTTCTCCGACCGGGAACAGAGTTTGTGCAATGTGCTCGTGGCTCAAGGTATACAAAAAGTAGCTTTGATCTTTATTACTGTCTAAGCCGCGCAGCATTTCCCATTTGCCATCACGCTGTTGACGACGCACATAATGTCCGGTCGCAATATAATCGGCATCTAATGCTTCAGCGGCAAACTCAAGAAAGGCCTTAAATTTAATCTCTTTGTTGCACATAATATCGGGATTAGGCGTGCGACCCGCCTTGTATTCTTCCAGAAAATACTCGAATACATTGTCCCAATATTCTGCAGCGAAATTGATTGTGTGCAGCTCAATACCCAGCGTTTCACACACTTTTTCAGCGTCAGCTAAATCGTCGGAAGCAGCGCAGTATTCGTCAGTATCGTCTTCTTCCCAGTTCTTCATAAACAGGCCTTCTACCTGATAGCCCTGTTGCATAAGAAGGTAAGCTGAAACCGAGGAGTCGACGCCCCCGGACATTCCGACAATGACTTTTTTACTGGCATTTGACATAGGTTGACCCTAACTGACTATAGCTCCTGAATTGGCTGCGCATTCTATCATTTTAGCGCGCACGAGGGTAGCTCAGGAAGTTACCAAACTGGTGGTTCTGAACGCCATTCGCCGGGCTGCATTGTTTTTAACTGAAAAGGACCCACAGCGGCCCGTATCAGGCGAAGGGTAGGTAACCCAACATGCGCTGTCATACGGCGAACCTGGCGGTTTTTGCCTTCGCGAATTTTAAGGCAAAGCCAGCTGTCAGGAACGCTTTTGCGCTCACGAACGGGAGGGTTTCGTGGCCATAAATTCATTGGTTCAGGCATAACGAAGGCTTCAGCTGGGCGGGTCATTCCGTCGTTTAACTCGACACCGTTCCTTAATTGCTCTAACTGCTCTTCGCTTGGGTCACCTTCTACCTGCACCCAATAGGTTTTCCAGACTTTGTACTTAGGGTTAGCAAGGCGAGCCTGATAAACGCCGTCATTGGTTAGCAACAACAACCCTTCGCTGTCTTTATCAAGACGTCCGGCGGGGTATACGTCGTTATGGGGAATGAACGGCTTTAAAGTCTGGTCGCCTTCTTCTCCGGTAAACTGAGATAAAACGCCGTAAGGCTTGTTTAGTAAAACCAACTTGGGGTTTGCCGGTCGTTTTGTCTGCGATTTCATGACTGCCTCAGATTGTTCTGTCGATTTAAATTGGATCGTACCAGAGGATACTCTAGTATATCGGGCGCTAGTTTATCTTACTGATCAAAAAAGTGTGGGAATTTCTGTGGATGATAACAAAGTAATAATTGGTGGTTCATTAGTTGAATCGCTTAAAGGAAACTATCAGCTGTCGTTGCGGCAAGTTTTTGAACAGGCTTTTAACATTACCAAATCAAACTTGACCCCGTTAATTGGTGGCTTTTTGGTTTTACTGGGTATTAATGTGGTAATGGTACTCATTTTGATGAACGTGTTTTCGATTGAGAGCCTGCAAACATCAATAAAACTTCAGTACTTTTCCAGCATTATACAAGCTGTAATCAGCGCTCCTTTATTAGGTGGCTTGATGTTAATGGGTATCAAGCACAGCGTCGGTATTGGCACAAAAAGCGCAGATGTTTTTAACGGTTTCAATGTGATGTTCCCTTTAATTGCTGTCGCTCTAATAAGTACTTTGTTAAGCATTGTAGCCAGTCAATTATTTGGGTTGATTCATCCAAATATTTCTATTTTGGCGCAACTTTATATTACGGTTATTTTGACCCTCGCCATGCCATTAGTTATTGAGCGAGGAGTTGGCCCGTTAAACGCCTTGTACTATTCAATAAAAATTATTCATTTCAAGCTGCCTAAATTTATTTTGTTATTTTTGGTTATGTTCGGTTTACTGCTGTTGGCTTTTATTCCTCTTGGATTAGGTCTTATTTGGATGTTACCAATGATTTATAACCTTATTGGAGTGGTCTATAGAGAAGTCATTGGCGTAACAGTTATTGAGAAACCCAAAAAAGACAGTTCGTCTGAGAATATTTCGGCTTGAGGACTACATGCGATTATTAACCATATTACTATTTATTGTATTGAGCGTAGCGGCATTACTTTTACCCTGGCTTATTAAAGATACCGAGGTAGAAACACCTGAACAGTCAGTCACGGCTCATTTACCGGCAATTCCTGAAGTGCCGGTTCAAAGAGACTTACCAGATTTTATGTCGATGACCGATGTTACAGAAAAGAAAGAAGAATTCTTTCGCTTTTTACTGCCTTTGGTGGAGGCCGAAAATATACGAATATTGCATGACAGAGCATACCTCAAGGCAATTCACGAACGATTTAAAAGCAATGAACTGACCGAAGCGGATAAAAAACGAATAGCAGATTGGATAGAGTATTATCGACTGGAAGACGATATTGCGATTGATGAAAATTTATTTGGTTTGTTGAAGCGCCGTATTGATATTATTCCAGAAATGATGGTGCTGGTTCAGGCTGCAAATGAGTCAGGCTGGGGAACTTCCAGATTCTCACGTCAAGGTCTGAACTTATTTGGCCAGTGGTGTTACTCCAAAGGTTGCGGCTTAGTTCCTAACCAAAGAGATGACGATGGGCGCCATGAAGTTGCGCAGTTTGATTCTGTTAACGCTTCCGTAAAAAGCTATATGCGCAATATTAATACTCATGGCGCTTATCTCGATTTACGTTTGCTGCGAGAGCAAAAACGCCTGGATAACGAGGACATACTGGCAAGAGATTTAATTACCGGCTTATCAAGCTACTCTGAACGAGGAGAAGAGTATATTGATGAATTACGCGCGATGATTCGTATCAATCGACCCATTGTGAAACGAGTCAGCGAGGAATTGAATACGCCGGAAGTTCCGCAGCCAGAGTAAGGTTTAAGCGAAATTATATTGGCATAAACATAAGAGAGGCTCAATTCAGAGCCTCTTTTTGTATCTGGTTTAGGCCAAATGTTTGATGGGAATATTGCTGGCAAAAACAGGACTCTCTTCAGTTTCAAAGTTTGTAGTAAAGCTGTCAGTATCAAAAGCTTTATCGCCATTTTCATCAGCAACGCCGTCTGCGGTAACGGCCTTAAAATCAAACAGGGCACTGTCGGCCAAATGTGAGGGTACAACGTTTTGCATTGCCGTAAATAAGCTTTCAATTCTGCCCGGAAATTGTTTGTCCCACCCGTTAAGCATTTGCTTTATTTGTTTTCTTTGCAGGTTTTCCTGAGAGCCGCATAAGTTACAAGGGATAATAGGAAACTCCATTGCAGCTGAGTATTGTTCTATATCCTTTTCACGGGCATAAGCCAAAGGGCGAATAACTACATGCTCACCATTGTCACTGGCCAATTTTGGCGGCATAGACTTTAACTTGCCACCGTGAAACATATTCAGAAAAAGGGTTTCAATCATGTCATCGCGATGATGGCCCAGAGCTATTTTAGTCGCTTTTAACTCTTTCGCTGTGCGATACAAAATGCCTCGTCTAAGACGGGAACATAACGAACAGGTTGTTTTTCCTTCGGGAATTTTGTCTTTTACGATGCTGTAGGTGTCTTCTTCAACAATTTTGTAGTCAACACCAAGCTTATCCAGATAGGCCGGAAGCACATGCTCCGGAAACCCGGGTTGCTTTTGATCCAGGTTGACCGCAACCAGAGAAAAGCGAACAGGAGCAACTTTTTGCAGATAGAGAAGGGTGTCCAGCAAAGTGTAACTGTCTTTGCCGCCTGACAGACACACCATAATATGATCGCCGTCTTCAATCATGCCGAAATCTTGTATGGCTTTTCCCGCATCGCGACGAATACGTTTCTGTAGCTTGTTGAAACTGTATTTATTTTCACTGGCCATAGTGGCTCCTGCAACCTGTGTCATCTGGAAGTTCTGAGGAGCCGGATTATACCTGAGGCATTAAACTCAAGCGAGGGGACTGACAAAGTCTTCTGGTTTAATTGCCAGCACGTCACAATTTAACTGGTCCAGTACGTGTTCAGCTGTGTTACCTAATAAGGCGGCGCTTAACCCCGTGCGGCCAATGGTGCCTAATACCACCAATTCCGCATCGAGTTGTTTTGCTGCTTCGGGAATAACCTGTTCCGGCAAACCTTGCGACAAATGCTGGTAGTGGCTGGAAATGCCGTAATCACGTCCCAGCGCGGCCATACGGTTCACGTGGTGCTGCTCGAGTGCATCGCTGTATTCGCTGACATCAAATTCAGGAATCTCCACCGCTACGTTAACCGGAGCGCTGGGGTAAGCATTGACCAGGTGCACACTTGCATTCAGTACTTTGCTCATGGACTGCGCGTGTTCAATAATACGTTTATTTAACTGTTGGTGATGTTCTTCTTCAGAACCGGTATGAACGGCAGCAATGATCTGCCCGTGGCTTGGCCACTCATGTTCTTTAACCAGCAAAACCGGGCAGGGGGCTTTTCGTAACAAGTGCCAGTCAGTTGGTGTGAAAATTAAATTCTGGAAGCTGGCACTGACCTGAGTACCTTTTATTATAAGGTCGTGCTTGTGTTTTATTGCTTCTTTAATAATGGCTTCAAAAGGTCGGTTATGCCAGACCACATCAATATCAATGCGAACCGAATCGGTATCAAATTCGCTCAATACGTCGGTTAACCAGGCTCTTCTGTCCGCTATAAGATTTGAACGCATAACGTCGCGTTCCTCACTGGATAGCATGGTTGTCATTTCGTAAGAAAAGTCATAAATAGACAAAAACAGCGTTAATCTGGCATCGCTCAATCTAGCCATATGTAAAGCGCGTTTTAATGCTTTGTGCTGCTCATCTGCAGCGTCTATAACAACTAAAATATGACGGAATGCGTCCATACTGACCTCGTAGTTAATCTATGTTCATTGTTAAGATTAGACGAAAGCAGAACGCTTTGCAGGCTTTATTAGAAAAAAGGTTTGATTAAGGTCAACATGCTCCATAAAGCATAGATTATTAGCAAAACACCCATAGCTGTACGCACGCCCTGGGCGCGTAAAAAGCGGTGCAGGAATTGACTGAAATGTCCGGCGGCTATCATCGCCGGCAAGGTTCCCAGACCAAAAGCAGCCATGGTTAGCGCTCCACCGCTAGCTGAGCCACTTAAAGCTGCCCAGCTGAGGGCACTATAGACCATGCCGCAGGGTAACCAGCCCCATAAAGTCCCGGCAAAGAAGGTGGCAAAAATACCAGGCTTGTTTCTGAGTTTTGCGGCCAGAGGCTGTATTTTCTGCCAAATTGGACGTGCTGACTTTTCCAGATACACCAATCCTGAAAACCATCCGGTAAAATACAGTCCGAGCAAGAGGAGAAAAGCAACAGCTAACCAGCGAAGAATGATTGTTGTATAACCACCTTCCGGAGCAAACAAGCCAATAGCTCCCCCGACCAAAGCTCCAATAAGCATGTAAGAACAAACCCGGCCTAAGTTATACAGCCAGACATGGTAGGGGCGGGTATTAATGCCCATGGCACTGGCAATGCCCCCGCACATCATTAAGCAATGCCCGGCACCGGCCAGCCCCATCAGCAAGGCTGTAACTAAATCAGCGCTTGGATTTATCGGATTCATCATCAGCGTTATTGGTGTTATCTTCGTCGTCCATCAGAATATTGAGTCCCTGACGTTCAATGTCCTCAAACTGGTCGGAACGTACCGCCCAGAAAAAGACCGCAACAGCGATAATAACGAAAATTATAGCGATGGGAATTAATGCGTAAATTACACTCATTTTCGATACAACCTTAGAGAGTTTCCTATTACCAGAAGAGAACTAAGCGACATACCAAGTGCTGCTGCCCAGGGAGCAATCATACCGATAGCAGCTACAGGTAATACAGAAACATTATACACCAATGCCCAAATGAAATTCTGTTTCATAATCTGGCGTGTTTTGAGAGCGCTTTCTATTACCACTTTAATTTGATTCAGAGATTCAGACATAAACACAACATCGGCTGCCGTTTGCGCTAAATCAGATGCTTGAGAAAACGTCATTGAAAGGTCGGCCTTTGCCAGAACCGGGCTGTCATTAATGCCGTCGCCAACCATCCAGACCGTATGCCCGGCTTCTTGTTGAGCTGTGACAAAAGCAAGCTTTTCTGCTGGTTTCAAGGCACTGTGATATTCAGGTATACCCAGTTCATGAGCCAGAGACTGAACTCTTGATTCGCTATCTCCGCTTAGAATAATGGGTTGATAACCGTTACTTTTTAACCAGTTAATGGTTTCAGCGGCATCTTCTCTTATTTGATCTTCCACTCTGAACTCGGCCAGGATGCGTTCTTTACTCGCAATGACGACCTGGTGCTTGTTAGTCGATTTAAACTCCGGATGCCACTGCTGAATGTAAGTTTCACTACCTGCGCGATATGACTGACCGTTGAATTCTCCTTGCAGGCCAAAACCCATCTCGTTAGTGACATCCTGAAATGACGCCGGGGTGTCCGACAGCTGGCTTAAAGGAACCGAAAGAGGGTGTTCGGAAAAAAGCTCCAGTCCGCTAATCAGTTCATCAACGGTGTTAGAGTCTATGTAGTCATTTCGCTCAACCAGCCGAAACTTTCCCTCCGTTAGGGTACCGGTTTTATCCAGACACACTTTATTCAGTTGTTTAACGGACTCAAGGACATCCGAGCCTTTTAATAAAATACCATCTCTGTTTAGTCGATGAATGATGCCAGTTAATGCTGTCGGTGCCGCGAGAGACAAAGCGCAAGGGCAGGTGGCAACTAAAACAGCCAAAGTAACCCACAAAGCATGATCTGGCTGGATCCACCACCAGCTAAAATAGGTAATAACTGCAACGGTTAAAATTGCAGCAATGAAATAGCCCGCCAGTTTATCGATAACTTGCTGTGCCTTGGGTTTAACCGCTAAAGCAGAATCCTGCATTGCGATAATGCCGGCCAAAACTGTTTGCTGAGCAGTTGCTGTTACTTTTATCCGTATTGGAGAGTGTTGATTAATACTGCCGGCAATAACCGCGTCTCCAAGTTTTTTTGATCTGGGCAGGCTTTCTCCGGTCAACAAGCTTTCATCAACCTGAGCTTGTTTATTCAGTAATTCACCGTCTGCAGGAATAGTCTCACCAGCTTTCACACGAATAATGTCACCGGTTTCCAGCAATTTAATAGCAACGGATTCATAGCCTTCGGGAGTTTCACGGTTAGCCAGCTTAGGCAGTAAGGTCAGACGGTTAGTGGCAAATTTCAATGCTCGTTCTTTTGCCAGTAACTCCAAAAAACGGCCTGTCAACAAGAAGAAAGTAAACATGGATATGGATTCGAAATAAACCTCACCCGTATTGGTTATTGTCGCGTACACACTGGCACTGTAGGCGCCTAATAAGGCGATACTGACGGGAATATCCATGTTCAAACGCGATGCCTGTAAAGCTCTTAGGGCACCTGCATAAAAAGGTTGTGCGCTATAAAGAATAACAGGGGTCGCGAAAACCAGACTGACGCTCCAGAGAAAGCGTTGTAAGTCAGGTGATAAGTCGCTGACAACGCCGAAATACAGCCCAAAGGCAATCATCATAACCTGCATAGTAGCAATGCCCGCTACGCCTAATCGACGGATATAACTCTTTCGCTGCCTTGCATATTGTTGCTCGGCTTCATTGGGCTGGAATGGCAGAGCCTTGTATCCAATATTGGCTAAAACTCTTAAAATATCGCTTAGTTTTAATTGAGCAGGAGACCAGCTAACCTGAACCCGGCGGCTGGTAACATTAACCACCGCTTTTTGTATACCTTTAAGGCGCAATAGCTCACGTTCAATTAGCCAGCCACAGGCGCCACAGGTAATGTTCTCTACGGTGAGAGTTGCCAGCTCGGTGTCGGCTCCCTCATGCCTTACAAACTCTTTTTGTAAGTCAGGGTTGTCGTAGAGATTTAAATCATTTAATTCTTCAGGAAGAACGGGAGAGTCCTGTAATTGAGATGTGTCTCTGTGTTCGTAATAAGCGTGCAGGTTGTGCTGAATGATGGTTTGTGCCACAGCTTGACATCCAGCACAACAGACCGGTTTCTCAGAACCTTTGTACTCAACAGCAAGATTAACCCCTTTGGGAACCGGCTGCAGGCAATGAAAACATTCCATTCAATCAAACTCCGTATAATAACGGACGAAGTTTAGTCAACTCGGATTTTGGTAGTTGATATTTTTCGCTTACTTTCCAGACTTCATTAAAAGGCTCAACGGTTATGGTCCATTTGCCCTCTATCTCTTCAGGAATATCTGCTCGATAGGTACCATCTGAAGCAACCGTCAACATGCGGGTAAAGTCTTTTTCATCTTGTGTAGCGTGAATAAAAAACACTCGTAGAGCAGACAGTTCTTCCGGCTGGCCAGAAGCATATTTAAGAGTAAACAGGCCTTTATCAGCAGTAAACTCAAAAGAGATATTACGGCGTTGTGCTTCTTCAACATGCTCGATAATTGCGTTGATGGTTTTGCCGCGTTTGTAGTAGTCATCAACCACCATGGAAACGCCGCCCTGAGATACGGACAGATAAATAATAACGCCACAGACGATCATGACAGTAACGGGGAGGGAAATAAGAAACCATGGCCAGAACTGCTTATACCAGGGTTGAATCATAATGAGACCTCATACAAAAAGCCCCGCCGTAGCGGGGCTGTGTTTACTAGGTTTTATTCGTCGTTAGATAAGCTGTAGACATAAGCTGAAATAACGTGAATTTTATCTTCACCCAGAATGTTTTTCCACTTGGGCATAACACCGTTACGACCATGCTTCAGAGTTTCTTCAATTTTATTAATTGAACCACCGTAAAGCCAGACATCGTCAGTTAAGTTTGGCGCGCCAAGCTGCTGGTTACCTTTACCATCCGCTCCGTGACACGCACTACAAACTGCGAAGTTTGCTTTGCCGGCTTCGACTAAATCGGCATCACGTTCACGACCACTTAAGCTGGCGACATAGTTTGCTAGTTCATTAATTTCTTTATCGCTGAACTGCTCACCAAATGCCGGCATATTGCCCTGGCGTCCTTCACGCAAGGTGGTTTTTATATTGCTTGGTTCACCACCATATAGCCAGTCGTCGTCAGTCAGGTTAGGGAAACCTTGACCACCCATCGCGTTCGAGCCATGACATTGCGCACAGTTTTGCAGGAACAAACGTTGACCAACATCTAGCGCATCTTCATTTTTAGCCAGCTCTTCAATTGGCTGCTCTGCAAATGCGGCAAAAATAGGGCCATACTTTTCTTCCGCCGCACGAACGGCACGGTCATACTCAACAATCATCCCTTTTTCATGGGCTTCTTCCATTGCCTGGCGAGACTCTTCTAAGGATTGAACATCCTGGTTTGAGCTTTTCCAGTCTAGCAAGCCGTTGAAGTTCCCAAGCCCGGGGTATAGAGCCAGATATATAAAGCCCCATACAAAGCAGGCCCAGAACAAATAGGTCCACCATTTAGGAAGAGGGTTGTTTAACTCTACAATCCCATCGAATTCGTGGTCCATTTCCTGACCTTCTTCGATGTGAGTGTAATTTTTCATGTTCCAGCGCAGTAGCCAAATTAATACCACTAAGGTGGCCAGCGTTAAAACAATTATCCATGCACTCCAGAAGCTACTCATCTTTCTTCGACTCCGGTTTGTCGCTGTTATCTATTGATGATTCGTCCTCAAATATAGAATTAGCCGCATCATCAAATTGTTTTTTTGTACGGCGACTGAACGCCCAGGCCACGATGGCAATAAAAATTGCCAGTATGATCAGGCTGAACACGCCGCGCCAAGTTCCGTAATCCATTACTTATCAGCCTGCTGTAGCGTTGTGCCAAGAGATTGTAAGTAAGCGATAAGCGCCTCCATTTCAGTCTTACCCTGAACGGCTTCTTTTGCACCGGCGATGTCCTTGTCTTCGTAAGGAACGCCCAATGTCCGCATAACTTCCATCTTCTTAGCTGTGTATTCACCCGTTAGCTTGTTTTCTGCAAGCCAAGGGAACGCTGGCATATTAGATTCAGGAACCACATTACGAGGGTTCATTAAATGAACGTGATGCCATTCATCGCTGTAACGGTCACCCACACGAGCCAAATCTGGACCCGTGCGCTTAGAACCCCAAAGGTGAGGGAATTCCCAAACGTGCTCACCAGCTAATGAATAGTGTCCGTAACGCTCCGTTTCTGCACGGAAAGGACGAATCATCTGGCTGTGGCAGTTGTTACAACCTTCGCGCATATAAATATCGCGACCTTCAAGCTCTAACGCGGTGTATGGCTGCAAACCTTTTATGGGTTCATTGGTCTGGTTTTGAAACAGTAGGGGAGTAATTTCTACTAACCCACCGATAGAAACCGCAATGATCATTAAAATTGACAGCCAACCTAAGTTTTTTTCAACAAATTCGTGTTTAAAACGACTCATTATTCTCTCCCTCAGGCAGTTTGTACGACGTTGCCTGCAGCTGTCTCACGACGGCCGGCACGAATTGTCTGATAACAGTTATAAGCCATCAGCAACATACCAATTACAATGAAAACACCACCGATAAAACGGCCTGTCCAGAATGGGTATGATGCCTGAACACTCTCTACAAAACTGTAAGTTAAGGTTCCGTCAGAGTTTGTCGCACGCCACATAAGACCTTGCATCACACCTGAAATCCACATTGAGACGATGTAGAAAACAACGCCAATAGTGTGCAGCCAGAAATGAACGTTCACCAGCTTAATGCTGTGAATTTCTTTCTGGTTAAACAGACGAGGTACCAGGTAGTACATGGAACCGATAGTGATCATAGCAACCCAGCCTAAAGCCCCTGAGTGTACGTGACCCACAGTCCAGTCTGTATAGTGAGAAAGTGCGTTCACTGATTTGATTGCCATCATCGGGCCTTCGAAAGTCGACATGCCGTAGAATGACAGAGAAACAATTAAGAAACGCAGAATTGGGTCGGTTCGCAGCTTATGCCATGCACCAGATAACGTCATGATACCGTTAATCATGCCGCCCCATGAAGGCACGAACAGGATAACAGACATGACCATACCGACCGACTGAGTCCAGTCTGGTAACGCGGTATAGTGTAAGTGGTGAGGTCCGGCCCATATGTATAAGGAAATAAGTGCCCAGAAGTGAACAACCGACAAGCGGTAAGAGTAAACAGGGCGCTCAGCTTGCTTCGGTACAAAGTAATACATCATACCCAGGAAGCCAGCGGTCAGTAGGAAACCTACCGCGTTATGCCCGTACCACCATTGAACCATGGCATCGACAGCACCTGAATAGATTGAATAAGACTTCATAAACGACACTGGTAAAGCAAAACTGTTCACAATGTGCAGCATGGCGATAACAATAATGAAACCACCGTAGAACCAGTTAGCCACATAAATGTGCGATGTTTTACGAATAGCCAGCGTGCCGAAGAAGACGATTAAGTAAGCAACCCAGACGACTGTAATTAAAATGTCGATAGGCCACTCAAGTTCAGCGTATTCTTTCGTACTAGTAAGACCCATAGGCAGAGTGATAACGGCTGCGACTATAACGGCCTGCCACCCCCAGAAAGTGAAAGCTGCCAACTTGTCTGAGAACAAGCTCACTCTACACGTTTTCTGAACAACATAGTAAGAAGTGGCAAAAAGAGCGCTGGTACCAAACGCGAAAATAACAGCGTTTGTATGTAGCGGGCGAAGACGGGAGTAGGTTAGCCAGGGAGTATTGAAGTTAAGCTCTGGCCAGACAAGCTGGGCAGCTATCAATACGCCTACAGACATACCGACGATACCCCAAATAATCGTCATGACAGTAAACTGCCGGACGACTTTCATATTATATTCGATCGGTTGTTGTGGAATTGTTTGACTCATCTTTTAAATCCGCAGTGATGTAAGATCAGGAAAAAGGTGACTTTTACCAGACAGACACAATCCATGTAAAAGTGCATTTATTTTACGTCTTGTGAGTTGAAAGGTACAGGGGAGATTACCAGTATCCCCTGTATTTTTAAGGTTATTTTGTCTTAAACCGACTGACAAGTTGACTCAAATCAATACTGTTTTTACTCAAATCCCGACTGACTTCAGCAACGCGTGTATTAGCGTCCTGATTGGCTTGAGAAAGGTCGGAAATGCCGGTGATATTCTCGTTCAGATCTTTAGTTACCCGACTCTGCTCGTCGGTCGCAGAAGCAATTTGTATATTCATGCTCGATATATTCGCAACGGCTTCCTGAATCTGACTTATCGCTTGCTCGGCTTTCAGAGCCTCCTCGTTTGTAGAGGACGAGCGACGTTCAACATCGCTGATGATCTGGCTCACATCTTTAATCGCACCCTGGATACTTTCCACAATTGAAGAAATTTCATCCGTTGAATGCTGAGTTCTGGTTGCCAGCGTTCGAACTTCATCGGCAACGACCGCAAACCCTCGTCCGGCATCGCCAGCGCGAGCAGCCTCAATAGCCGCATTTAACGCCAGTAAGTTGGTTTGTTCTGCTATAGCAACAATGACGCCGAGTATGTTTCCTATTTTGTCAGAGCCGTTTTGCAGTAAGCGGGCTTTTTCGCCTGCTTTACCCAGCTCAGAAGTCAGTGCTTCGATGTTATTAACAGATTCTCGTACGATAATAGCTGAGCGTCCAGCTTCTTCGTCTGCCGTATTAGCCGAGTCGGCCGCCTGACGGGCGTGATCAGCAACCTCTGAAGCTGAGGAAGACAATTCGGTAATGGCTGTCGCCACAGAACTTGTTTGTGAGCTAAGCTCATCACTTTGACGGCTGCTGGTACCTGATAATTCAGTCAATTGACTTGCAGCTTCGCTCTCATTCCTTGCACTTTCCTGAACACTTTGAACAAGTTGCTGAATTTTGTGAACAAAGGTGTTGAATGATTTTGCTAGTCGCGCAAGCTCATCAGACCCCGATTCATTCAATCGTCTAGTCAGGTCTCCTTCGCCTTCGGCGATATCAAACATAGCACTATTAATGGTTTTTAAAGGGCTGGTGATACTGCGTATGATGACAACAAATAACAAAAGTAGGGGGACGGATAAAACAACGGCTAAACCAGCTAACTTAAAAAACTCCTGCCATAGAATAGCGGTAATATTGTCGCTGTACTGTCCTGTGCCAAGGATAATATTCCATGGTTCAAAAACGCGTATCCGGCTGACTTTCGCGACGAGATTATTGGCGTCACTACCTTTTTGCCAAACGTATTCTACTGTGGCTTCGTTGGCCGAACGTGCTTTGCGAACCATCTCCTGGAAAAGACGAGTTCCTTCAGGGTCCTCATAACTCATGACATCCTTACCAACTAACTGTTTAGTAAAAGGATGCTGAACCAGAATTCCATCACGATTAAGTGTAAAAATGTACTCGCTGCCTTCGTATCGAATTCCGTCAAGGCTGGTGTAAGCTTTAGCTTTTGCTTCTTCCTCGGTCAAATTACCATCCTGGTATTGCTGGTGGTAATGACTGACCACACTGTGAGCAGTATCAAGAACGGAATCGAGCTTACGTTTTTCTTCCTTAACCAACAGGTTATTCAGTAAGAACATCATAAAGGCTACCATCAGGGCGGTTCCCAGAGCGGCGATACCCAATAGTGATATAAGTCTCTGTGTGATACTTAACTGCTGTACGATTTTCATTAATAATCCTTATTCAACAACCGTCGGAAAGCTTTCGTAATAGGCTATCGGCAGCTTACAAAATCTTTACAGCAGAAAAGTAGCTTAATAATGCTTATTTTTCTAGGAGTTGATCTTTCTTCCTTTAAGTACCAAAGCTGGCAAAGTAAACACGGTAACTAATGCTGCACCGATTAAGCCAAACATCACAATAGCCCCAACGCCCCGGTACAATTCCGTGCCGGCCCCGGGGATAAAAACCAGAGGTGCAATACCGCATAGGGTGGTTAAGGTTGTAATGGTTATGGGGCGCACGCGCGACAGCAAACCTTCCTGAACAGCTTCTTTAATTGAGTAGTTCTCTTTATCGCGAAGATAAATAGCCCGTTCAACCACCAGAATAGGGTTATTAATGACAGTCCCCATAAGAATGAGAAAGCCAAGCATGGTAATCATATCGAAAGGCTGACTCAGCGGCTGTAACCCAATGGCGGGTAACAGCTGGCCGACGCCGTTCATAAGAGCTAACCCGGCAATACCCGCACTTATTCCCATGGGTATGGTTGCCATGATCAGTAACGGATAACCCCAGTGGGCAAAAATTGCGACCATCAACAGGTAAATAATAGCGATGGAAATAATGTAGTTTTCACTCAGTGCGGCCTGGGTTTCCGCAAGCTGATCGGCCGCACCGGACAACTGAGTCGAAATATCAGCAGCTATATCACCTTGATCCCGTAAGTGCTTTAACACTTCTGAACGGACCATCTCAACGCCGGACTCAAGCGCAACTGACTCTGGAGGTATTATGTTTAAGGTTACCGTACGCCTGCTGTCGACGCGACGTACGGTACTGGTATCGACAATTTCGCGCACCTCGCTAATTGCATTTAATGCCACGGAGCGGCCGTTGACATTAAGTAATGGCAAGTCATCGAGCATTTCCGGCGTTACTTCCGTACCTTTGTCGCTGTACAGGTACATATCAATTTTGTCGTCACCCTGAAAGTACTCACCAACAAAAGCCCCGTCAGTTAGCGCGGAAACAGCATAACCAAAACTGTCCGCATCCAGACCTAATTCACTCATCCGCTCCCAGTCAGGACGCACCTCTAATAACGGTTGGGCAAGAGTAAGAGAGTTCGGTGTAGATTGAATTCTGGGGTCATCGAAAACCTCTTGCGAGCGATCATAAATGGCTCGTGCTGCCGCATAGACCTCGTTGAGCTCTTGTCCGCCAACATCGACATTGATACTGCGGGTACCACCATCGTTACTGCTTATAATAGAGCCTTTAGCTGCAAAGGCCCGCATGCCGGGGTAGCGTTCGTAAACTTGAGTAATAACTTCCATTAGCTCATCAATCCGGCTTGTATCGCGGGTTTCAGCAATAATGCGGATATTCGAAGGGGCAACACTCAAACTCATCGTTTTAAGTGCGGGAATAGTGACTCCTGAACGGGTAACCTCATTATTTTCCGTCATTAATGCCGGGTCGAAAATATCACGTATTTCATCTCCAATAGAAGACATGGTTTGCAAGTTATAGCCGGGTGGGGCGCTCATAGTGGCAAAAGTTTTAGCTTCTTCCCCTTCAGGCAAATATTCTGCGGGTGGCATCAAAAGCCACCAAATGGCCACCACAGCAACAAAGGTCACTCCAACAGTACTGAGTTTTGATTTTCTAGAACGTAAAAGTCGACTACTGATAGCTTCAATTCGGTTGGTCAGTTTGTCTGTCACTTTGGTTTTAGCCTGCGCAGGAAAATAAGCGGCGAGTAAAGGCACTAAGGTCACAGAAACAAACATCGAAGCAATAATGGATGCCGAAATGGCAATAGCGATATCGGAGTACAATTGTCCGGCTTCCTGAACAATAAAGAGAATTGGCAGGAAAACCATGACGGTGGTCAGGGTAGAGGTGAGCACCGCGGTCCAGACTCGTTTCACACCTTCAATTGCCGCATCTTTAGGGTTCAGTCCTTTACGTCGTTCAAGTTCAATACTTTCTAACACCACAATGGTGTTGTCCAAAGTCATACCAATGGCAAATGCTATGCCAGCTAATGAAATGACGTTGATGGTTCTGTCCAGTAGCAACAGCCCCAGAAAACCAGCCAGAGTACAAATTGGAATACCGATAACCGCAATTAACGTCGCGCGGCTTGAACGCATCAAACCATACATAACCAGAGTTGCGAACAGAGCGCCTAACAGTAAGTTCACCAGTACATTCTGAACTGAACTTTCGACATAGCGAACATCATCGGAATTTAGCGTAATTTCCATACCGGCCGGGCGCAGCAACTCCTCGTTAATGCGCTCAACTTCGTCCAGCATGGCGTATTTTATGTCAATGACATTAAACCCAGCTCACGCTGAACCTGAAGGCTTAGCACCTGCTGGCCTTTAAACCAGGACTCACTGTTCAGTTCAAAGTGATTAAAGTCGATATCGGCGACATCTTTTAATCGAACCAGACTGTCACCGGTTCTGCGAATAATGGTATTCTCTATTTCCTCAAGCGAATCAAAACGACCCACCGTGCGCAGCAGGAAACGGCGTTTTCCTTGCTCAAGCTCTCCGGCAGAGGTATCTCTGTTACGGCCGCTTATTGATGTTCTTACGTCAGCAACCGATACGTTGTACTGAATCAGTGCATCTTTATCCATCAGAATACGAACTTGTCTTTGTGCACCGCCACTGACATTCACTTGTGATACGCCCGCGACCGAAGACATTCTTGGACGAACGTTGTCTTCTATGTAATCGCGCATCATGATCATGTTGATGTTTTTAGGATTATCCTTAATTGGCGCTACCCGAAAGTACATAAACGCATTACTTGAGAAGGAAGCCGAGAAAATACGAGGCTCATCGACGTTCTCGGGGTAATCCGGAACCTGACTTAACGCATTGTTAACCAGAATTAATGTTTCGGTAACATCAACCCCGAAAGGAAAGTCCAGTTCTATGCTTGCTTCGCCATTACTGGCACTGCTTTCCATACGTTGTAAGTTGGGGACAGTGCGAAGAAACTCTTCCTGTTCAATTAGTATCTCTTTTTCGATATCCTGCGGTGTGGCACCCGGCCATTGAGTCTGTACAGAAATCGTTCTGACTTCTAAATCAGGTATCATTTGTACCGGAATACGTAATGCTGCCGTTATGCCCAGTAAACAAAGTATTAAAATGGCGACGATGGTGACATGTTTATGCTTTATTACGGCTTCAATCATAGTCAGCAGACTCCGTAAGCTTTAGTGCCTGACCATCAGTTAGAGCTTCATTACCGCGTACTATGACTCTCTCGCCTTCACTTACACCGCTTTCCACCTCGACATAGCCATTAAAGCGTAAGCCGAGCTCAACGGACAGTTCCTTAGCTTGCCATTCACCATTTTCGTTCACCGCTATCCAGACAGAGGTTCTGCCATCACTGTAACGAACAACCGCATCCTGAGGCACAGAGGCCTGAACCCGTCCGGTGTCTATCTCAAATGAGGCTTCTAATGGAATGCCAACAATCCAGTTATCAGGGTAATCCCCAGTCAGGCGAACCTGAAAAGAACGATCATTTCCATCCACAAAAGGCACTATGCGACTTAAACGAGCATCAATAGTTGTATCTTTGTAGCTAAGCGATGCTTGAGTATCAGAGTTTATAGAGGAATAGTAAGACTGCGAAAGAAACACATCAGCATGCTGATTGTCACTGCCGACCAACTGAAAAACGATCTGATCGGCACTTAGCCATTCGCCTAAATCCGCAGTGCGACTAGCAATAACGCCGTCGAAAGGTGCTGTAAGTTGATGATAATTTTGATTAACTTCGGTTTCGTTTAGCAATGCTTTTGTTTCTGCAAGCTGTGCCTGTGCAACCTGAACCCGGGTACGTGAGCGCCTTAAATCGCTAGTGGGAACAAAATCGGTTTCAGCTAACTCTTCCAGTTCACTTAGCTGCTGTTTTTCGTCGGCAAGACTGGCTTTAGCGCTGTCGACCTGAGCCTGTAAAGATTCTATAGTCGAATTAATTTGACGCGCGTCTAACCGTGCAAGCAAATCTCCTTTGCTCACTCTGTCACCTATATCCTTGTTCAGGCTCAATAACTTTCCTTCGACAGCAAAACTGAGTTGAGAGTTATTCAAAGCGGATAGGGTGGTCGGTAAGTCAACGCTATTAATTATCGGCTGCTTTTTAGCTTCAACGTACTCGACCGGCGCCTGAGCACGGGCTTGATCGCTAATTACTGCAGAGATAAAGACTAACGGAATTAAGAAAACAGACTGCCTGAACCATGATGGCATCATTCGTACTCAGCTATTTTGTTAAAAGGAAGTTGTCTATATGTTACGCAAATTGAGTCAGATTCGATTACTATTGTAGATTACAGAGACAATTAAGGGGCTTGTATGAGCTTAACGGATCCGAAAACATTCGAATGTCCTTATTGTATGGCAATAAATGACATTGAAATTGATTGGATAAATGATATTGGCCAACATCAGATTGTCGATTGTCAGATCTGTTGTCAGCCAATAGAGATCGAAATTCTGCAACTCGGGGATGATGTGCAAATTAAAGCGCACCGTGATGATGAATAAGGTGCGCTTTTAAAAAGTTATATTGTTTCAATTTCCTGTTCAGCTTCTTTGAAGCCTTGTTGGCGTGGTTCGTCACCCATGTTCATGCCCTCGGCGCGGATGATGGTCACGTCGGTAATACCGATAAAAGCAAGTACCTGTTTTAAGTAGCTTTCCTGATGATCCATAGCCTGTGCTTCACCTTGAGAGTAAATACCACCCCGACCAGACGCGATATAAACTTTTTTGCCGTTTACCAGGCCTTGAGGGCCTTGCTCTGTATACTTAAAAGTGACACCAGCTTGCAATACACGGTCAAACCAAGCTTTTAGCTGAGTTGGAATAGTGAAGTTATACATTGGCGCACCAATGACAATGGTGTCTGCATCGAGCAGCTCTTTAACCAATTCATCAATTAGCGGCTTTTCTTCGGCTAATAACTCATCAGCTGCCAGGTGAGGAACAGGGGTTGCAACCAGATCTCGGTGAACAAGAGTAATATCTTGTTTTTCTTTAAGTTTATTAACAATGTTCTGACTAACCTGACGGCTAACAGATTGTTCTAAAAAGATACCTGAATCCAAATGTAAAACTTTCATAGAAACCTCTTCGTTTTTTTAATTGATGCAAGGAGTATAATTCGTTCCAATTAATCTAATAAGTGGTTAAAATGGAAACTATCGTTCCAAATTCGGAACCGTAGAGGTTTTCTCAATGTCCTTTCCTGATGTCACAAACTACTACCTATTCGCTCAGGTTATGGCCTGCGGCAGTATCAGCGCAGCCTCACGGGAGCTCGGTTTGCCCAAATCCACCATAAGCCGAAAAATTGCTTTACTTGAACAAGAGCAGGGCACCCGGCTGTTTCACAGAAGCCGATCAGGACTTAAACTAACCGACGTTGGACGTGAGTTTCTGGTGCACTGCGAGCGACTTGTCAGCGCGGCTGAATCGGCTCAGCAAGTGACACAACGTTTACTCGATAAACCCCGGGGGAAAGTTGAAATAAGCGCGCCCTATGCTTTAAGTCAAAGCTTGTTAGTACAGGTGTTACCTGAATTTATGAGCTTGTATCCGGAAGTTGAAATTCAGCTTGTTGTGACAAACCGGCCAGTTAACTTAATAGAAGAGGGCATCGACATTGCTTTGCGCGTACGAAAAAATATAGAAGACTCAAGTTTAATAGCCAGACCCATAAGTCAGGCTCCTCAAACCCTTTATATCTCTCCCGATTTAATAAATCAGAACTCAATAACTGAGCCTGAGGACTTATTAACGTTCGAACATTTGAGTATGCATTACACCAACGGACGATATGGTTATGAATTGATCCATAGTTCAGGCCAGCAAAAAAACATCAGAATAAAACCCCGGCTTATCACCGACGACATGATTGTCTTACGAGAAGCTGCAATAAAAAAACTTGGTATTGTCGCTTTGCCAAATTACCTCTGTAACGATGCAGTGAATAGCGGAGAACTCGTCCCCGTTTTAACCGACTGGCATCTACCCATCGGGATCATGCATATGACGTACTCGCACCGACGCGGAATATTGCCGGCAGTGCGTGTCCTTATCGATTTCCTCGCTGAAAAGCTTCCGCATCTTGCACAGCAGCAGTTTTAAAAAGTAAGTGCTTCGTACTGGCGTTGTACATATATAGTTATCATTTAACATAATATACATTATACGCAATTATATATTTAAGAGAAAACAGCCGCAAATTGAAGTCCTTACCACTAGCATCCCTTTAAGGTCGCGGATTACCGAAGTTCAGCTTTAAACTATGAAAACTCAATACCGAAATTGAAGCCAAATGGAAGTTTCTCTCCAGTGACAAAATGGCAAAGATCCCGCAGAGAATCGTTATTTCCCACAGCAAAACTCTCTCAATTCAGCATTTCTGTTATCATGTCGTTATTGCTAGTTAAGAGAAGAACAATTAAATGAAATTAGACTGTCTGGCGCTACAGCCACAAACCGGCGAGTGGCTCAAAGAGCTGCCTGCGGAACTTAAAGAAGATGCCTTAGTTGGACAAAAACGTGCGGTTACAGCCTTAAACAACGCGTTACGTCAGCATGGTACATACTCTAATATTTATGCTTTATTTCCTGGTGGCCTTTTAAAGCGGGACATCCTGGATGCCTACTTTACGGATAATCGTTGGGAATTCACTAATTGGTATGACTGGCTGTATCTGGCGAATCCGTCCGATCCTCTGCGTCCTCTATGCGTTAACTTGCCGTCAGG
Organism: Idiomarina sp. ST20R2A10; assembly: GCF_051842345.1. Taxonomy (NCBI): domain Bacteria; kingdom Pseudomonadati; phylum Pseudomonadota; class Gammaproteobacteria; order Alteromonadales; family Idiomarinaceae; genus Idiomarina; species Idiomarina sp. ST20R2A10. The sequence goes on from NZ_JBNIEY010000001.1 coordinate 352,973, forward strand.
AACAGCTGACGCAGCAATTAAAGCGATATGGGGCTTTCTGCAGCGACCGCTGGATCAGCGCGAAGAAGCTTACAATACAATTATTGAGCAATTCGACACGCACAAGCTGCGTGACTACATGCAACAAATACGAGATAAGAAGGCTGAGGACATCCAGGGAGAGAGCCTGGCTTCTGTTTTAGTGGGGCATCAGCACCCTGCCCCTTACTACTATTGCGACCGTGTTACTGAGGAACGTCTCTTTGGTCACATTGGTGTGCAATCGGTTGAAGGAACGGTCAGTTCAGAGCTGCATTTGATTGAGGCCGGCCTTTTGCATAAAGCAAACGGAGGCATTCTTGCTATTGAGGTTGCTCAGTTGCTCGAAAACATCACGCTCTGGAAGCGCCTGAAAGATGTTATCGAAGGCGGAGAATTTGAGTGGCCGCGTCAGTCACCGACTTCAGGTGCAGCTTTCTTTTACCGACCCGAGTCTGTGCCCATTAATATTAAGATTATTTTACTGGGTTCACGTAACGAATACGCACAGCTGCGCGAGTACGACGAAGACTTTGATAACTTCTTCCCATTTTTGGCTGACTTTCATGGTCATTATGCAACTCAGAATGAGCCGGTAGCGCCCTACTTCAATTACTTACAGTATGTGTGGCAACTCGCCGATGTGCTGCCGTTAAGTACAGATGGTTACTCAGCCTTACTGCGGGTTTGTGCCCTATACACGGATTATCAGCAGGAACTTACGTTAAACACAATACAGTTACTGCAATTGCTTCGCGAAGCCAACGACTGCGCGCTGCGGAATCAACACGCAAAAATAGATAAAGCGGCAATCGATTTAGCGCTGCAGCAACAACGGGATCGTGAAGGTAATCTGGCTGAACTGAGCCGCCGCAGCATACTCGAACAGCAGGTTCGAATTGACACTCATGGTTCTGCAGTTGGCCAGCTAAATGGCCTGACGGTAGTGACTATGGGCGGCAGTGAGTTCGGTGAGCCATCCCGAATTACTGCGACCATTCACTATGGTGATGGCGATATTATTGATATTGAACGTAAATCAGACCTCTCCGGCAATATTCACACGAAAGGGGTTATGATTTTAAGCGCCTATTTGGCCAACCAATTTGCCCGCCACGAACCGCTATCAGTATCAGCAACTGTGGTATTCGAGCAGTCTTACTATGAGGTGGATGGCGACAGCGCATCACTTGGCGAGCTTTGCTGCTTGATTTCAGCTCTGGCTGAGCAGCCGTTGAAACAGTCGCTGGCTATTACTGGCGCGATAGATCAGTTTGGTAACGTTCAGTCTATTGGTGCAGTGAATGAAAAAATTGAAGGTTATTATGCTCTTTGTGCTCACAGGGGCTTAAGTGGTGAGCAAGGTGTCATTATTCCTCAGTCGAATAGACATCAGCTTAACCTTAATGACGATATCATTGACGCTGTTAAAGCCGGTAAATTTCATGTTTACACGGTAGAGCATGTTGAGGAAGCATTAGAATTACTGACAGACACTCCGGTTAAAGAACTTTTTCAGAAAGTTCGGGAACGAACACTGGATAGTTCTGATAATGATCAACCCCGGGGTTTCTGGCGACGCCTTTTTAGCTGAGAAGTCACTTGTCGGATTTGTCTAGCGTACAGTTGTACGCTAGACTGCTGCCTAGTTTTTTCGAACAATTAATTAGGGTATTTATGAATCAATCGAGCTTTACTCGCGAAGAACTTCTCGCCTGCAGTCGCGGGGAAATGTTTGGTCCTGGTAACAGTAAGTTGCCTGCACCTAATATGTTAATGATGGATCGCATCATTGAAATTAACGAAGACGGCGGATCGGCCGGAAAGGGTTTTATCCATGCCGAGCTCGATATTAACCCAGATCTTTGGTTCTTTGACTGTCACTTTAAAGGTGACCCGGTAATGCCTGGCTGTTTGGGGCTTGATGCTATGTGGCAGCTGCTTGGCTTTCACCTGGCATGGTCTGGTGGCCCAGGGCGCGGTCGTGCATTAGGTGTTGGTGAAGTTAAATTTACCGGGCAAATTCTGCCGGAACATAAAAAAGTTAGTTACTTTATTGATATGACACGAGTTATTAAACGTAAACTATTTATGGGCGTTGGTAATGGTCGTGTTGAAGTTGATGGTCGCGAAATTTACACAGCCAAAGACTTAAAAGTTGGCTTGTTTACCGACACTTCTACTTTTTAGTCCCTCTTTGAGTTGAAAAAAACGCCGATGCTTTCGCTATCGGCGTTTCGTCTAACCTTTAATGTCTCTGACAATCAGCGGAATAAGCCGGTATTTCGGGCTTCCATTGCATCTCGCCAACCTCCCAGCCAGTGGGAACGAAAATCATCCTGAGTCTGATAAGGACAGTTGTCTTTTGAGCGACCATGCAAACCAGCTTTAAAGCCTTGAGTATGTGCTCTTTCAAAGCGATCGCGCTTTTGTCTTTTCATAAATCTATCCCTCGCCTGTTATTCACAGATTATTATTTAGAGAGTTGAGACATTTTTGCTGCCTCATTACTATTGATAGACTTATTTGGTGAGAGTTCAATTGTAAAAGCAGCACAGTATCCATTGACTTTTTTTAACGGATTGAAACTGTGCTACTTTTTATTTTAAGACCTATTATGATTTTTTGGTCTTAAGGAAGGTTCTTCTTCTTATTCCGGTAATAAGTAAACCTAAGGCGCCAAATCCAAGTAGCGAGCCAAGCCCGACAGCTGCGCCCTGACGCTCTACAGGTTCTTCATTGTCAGTACAGTTATTAAGTTCGCCTTCAATAGGATCGAGCTTTATATTGACAAGAATTTCACGAGTCCGGGTTTCCCCTTCTTCGTCTGTATACTCTTCAGTTTTGAGCGCTGTAGCAATAATCTCACCGTTTTCGGTAATGTCATTGGCATCAACAATATTGTATTCGCTGTCACAGCTAATCGTATTGTTCAGGTTGATAATTTGTGGGGCTTCTGCACTCATATCGTAGTAAAAACCAGCGCGTGCACGAACCTGAGAAAGTGTTGGGTCAACCTCTGCTGTACCGACCATCTCGCCATTGTCGTTGATACTGCGGACCACGGTCGATGCGCCATTAAAGAAACTGTCAAGAATCGTCAATTCACTCGCATCAACATCGTAATAGAAGCCGTAGCTTCGCAACGTTCCTGCGGGACGTTTGGTTAAATGTCCGACAGCAATATTCGAGTCATTGATGTCTGTTGCTGAGCCCCACAAATAAACTGGGTCTTCAGTTACAGGCAGCGCCTCTTGATTCTGGAAAATTGCCGGCATGCGAATAGCACCGCGATCAGGATGATAAGTCCAGCTTTGCCCTACTGCAATATCATTGTTATTAACGGCGTAAGCGTAGCTTGAAAAGTCATTTTCATCGTCACTTCTTCTTTCTACCAAAGTTGGTAATTCAACTGCGTCAATGACCTCACCACTAGCATCAAACTGCCATAACTTTCCGCGAATGTCATAGATAGAACGGCCCGCATTGTAACCTGAACGCGGACGACTATAGCGATAACGGCTATTATTAAAGGCCGCGATATTCGACGCATCGGCATTTTGCAAGCCTCTCCAAATACCCCATACACAAACCTCCAGGGGCTGTGATGCACTGGCAACTTCAGGGTCTTCGCAGCTTTCTTCAATTCGGGTCGTTGCGGCAGGACTTAAAGCAACGCTTTCATAACCGGCAGCAAGTCCACTATCGTTGATATCAAAAATGGCACTTTCGCCCCCCAAGTAATCCTGAGCTTGAGGTTCAACGACACTGGATTCGCCGTTGTTGTACCACATTCCGCGACTTAAAAAGTCTGATACAAAGTACTCTGCAGTCGCAGTTTCGTCGTCGGCATTGGTATATTGATGTTCAATAAGCTCAAACGGTGCACTAGTAACACCAACCGCTGTATTGGCATTATTGATAGAGTATAAGAAGCTGTCGACGCTATTAGCGAGTTGATCCGCAGTTGCTGATACCGCGTTAACTTCACTGCTAGTCCCGTTATAAATAAAAGCCTGGTTCAATCCAATACGCTGAGTCTGAAGGCTGCTATTTGCATAGTTTCCCAAGTTTTCTACAATTGCCTGATACTGAGCAATAGTCAGTTCTTCATCTTCTTCGGGATCAAAACCTATCTGCGCGAGTAGTCGCGAAGGAACTTTAGAAAAATCAATTTCCACATTTTCGGGAAAACGTGCAACACCAACAATTTGCCCACTTGCGTTAATACTTTGCGGGATACTGCTTCGATAATTATTCAAAGTTTCAATTGTTTCAATATTATAAGTGTCTGCTGCAGATGCAAAAGATACTGTTGAAACAATTGCTACGGTAAGTGACTTCAACGTAAATGATTTCATTAACTAACTACTCTGTTCTGATAAGTTTTCCAGTTCTTCCCAGCGCTCCAGATCCTGCATCAGTTGCCCTTCAATTTCTGCAATTTGAGTCATTACTGGTTCGGTTTTTTCTAATGGCTGTTCGAAGAACCCCGGTTCATTCATTAACTGTTGTAATTCTTCAAGTTTTGCTTCTTTTTCTGCAATAACCTTGGGTAACTGCTCTAGTTCGCGTTGCAGTTTATAGGATAACTTCTTCCGCGGTTTGTCTGAACCTTTGTCTGCGGTTTTTCCTTTATTTTGCGAACTTTTGTTGCTGTCAGACTCTTTAGCTGCCGCTTTGGTTCCGTTGCTATGAAATGAATTTTCCGCTTTTGCCGCTAGATAGTGGTTTAGCTCGGTAAAACCACCAATAATTTCCGTAATAACGCCCTCACCTTCAAAGTACAGTACACTGGTCGCCGTATTATCGACAAATTCCCTGTCGTGGCTAACCAATAAAACCGTGCCTTGATAATTCGCAACAATTTGCTCGAGCAGTTCTAAGGTTTCAATATCGAGATCGTTGGTTGGCTCATCGAGTACCAGAATATTACTGGGCTTAAGTAATATTTTTGCTAGCAACGCCCGGTTCCTTTCCCCACCGGAAAGTGCCCGAACCGGGGTTCGTGACTGTTTAGGTGAAAACAGGAAGTCCTGCAAATAACTTAAAATATGGCGGCTGCGGCCCTGAAACTCTATGTCCTGCTTGCCGTCACCAACGTTATCCATCACCGTTTGCTCAGGGTCAAGCTGCGCCCGGTGTTGATCAAAGTAAGCGACTTCCAGATTAGTGCCCAGCTGAACCTTACCGCTGTCTACTTCCTGCATACCGAGAATAACTTTAATCAGTGTACTCTTACCGCAACCATTAGGCCCGACAAAGGCCACTTTGTCGCCGCGCATCAACAAGAGATCGAGGTCATTAATAATAGGCTTCTCGCCGAAGCGCAAAGCCATATTTTCGCCTTCAAACACCTTTTTACCGGAACGTGATGACTCGTTCACTGCCAGATTTGCCTTACCCTGAAGCTCGCGTCTTTGCTGACGTTGCTTCCGCAAGTCCTGAAGCGCACGAACCCGTCCTTCGTTACGAGTGCGGCGCGCTTTAACGCCCTGGCGTATCCATGTTTCTTCAGCTGCTAGCTTTTTATCAAACTCAGCGTTGTGGCTTGCTTCAACTTCCAGTGCTTCCTGCTTTTTCTGCAGGTAGGTATCGTAGCTGCCCGGGTAACTGGTTAAATGTCCGCGGTCTAAATCAATAATTCGTGTGGCCAAACGGCGGATGAATGCCCTGTCGTGACTAATAAATAACACGGCGCCGGAAAAGTTAACGATTTGCTCTTCCAGCCAACGCACCATTTCAATATCCAAGTGGTTGGTCGGTTCATCTAACAGTAAAATGTCCGGATCAACCACCAAGGCACGAGCCAGCGCCACGCGACGCAACCAACCACCGGAAAGTGCTGCCATGGTTTCATCTGCGGGTAATTGCAGCTGAGTTAAAACCTGCTCAATACGAGTATTCACTTGCCAGCCGTTAACGGCATCCAGCTGATTCTGCAGCTTGTCCATTTCATCAAGAGTTGCACTGCTGGGCGAGTCGGTAAGACTGGCAGACAATTCATGATAACGAGCCAACGCCTTGCCCGATTCAGCAAGAGCTTCTGCTACGTAGTCAAATACTCTCTGCTCGGACTGCTGAGGTGGGTCTTGCGGCAAACGGGTCACTTTAGTATCGCCCACCCACTGTATTTGGCCTGAATCTAAGACCACTTCGTTATCTATTGCTTTTAAAAAGGTAGATTTACCGGCACCGTTACGACCAACCAAACAAACTCGTTCACCGGCTTCAATGGTGAAATCAACACCGTCTAAAATGGCGTCAGCGCCAAAGGCCAGGTGTGCATCCTGTACACGTAATAAACTCATTGCTCTACAAACTCCAGCAATTGATTAGCATCGAAAGGCCAACGCAGCTCGGCGTCGTCTTTTCCCCGAATAAATACTGGTACTAACCAGCCATACTCTTCTTGCAGCTCCTGCTGTTCGGCAATGTCGACTACTCCAAGTTCAACCGGCTCTTCCAGGTCAAGCGAGTGCAGTAGCTGAATAGCCTGAGTACAAAGCGGACAGTTTGGTTTCGTAAGCAAATACAACGCAGACATTAATTAAGCCCGTGAAATAATATAATAATGATGAATACCTTTATGGCGTTTGAAGTCCTCGGGTATTGAGGCTTGAGTCTGATCATTCACCTCAAGGCCAGCTTTATCCAGGCCTTCGGTGTCGATGCGGAATTTCTTTCTATTGTTAGAGAACAGAATCACGCCATCCTCTTTCAGCATGCCCGTGGCGGTTTTTATCAGGCCAACGTGGTCACGCTGTATGTCTAAAGTTCCGCTCATCCGTTTTGAGTTACTAAAAGTTGGCGGATCAAGAAAAATAACGTCAAACAGTTGCTTGCCACGTTGTTCCCGCATCCAGCTAAAGCAGTCAGCCTGAATAAACTGGTAGTCGCCTCGTAAGCGGTTTAAGGCAAAGTTACGCTCGCCCCACTTCAGGTAAGTTTTCGACATATCGACGGAAACCACGCGTGCGGCTCCGGCTCTGGCGGCCTGTACAGATGCGGTGCAGGTATAGGCGAATAAATTCAGTACATCCAATTCTTCGCACTTATCCAGCAATTCCTTACGCACCAGTCTATGGTCCATAAATAAGCCGGTATCAAGGTAATCGGTTAAGTTCACTTCAAACTTGGCGCCGTACTCATTAATCGTTAACACCGTGCTGTCCTGCGATTGTCTTTCGTACTGCTGTTTACCGCTTTGGCGCTGGCGACGTTTCAAAATAATTTTGTCTTCAGATACAGGCAAGGCTGAACTCAAGGACTCGAGCATGAACCACAAGCGGTCATTAGCCACTCCTTCCGGGATGTCTTTCGGCGCTGCATATTCCTGAACAACTACGTAATCCTGATAAATATCGATAGCCGCGTTGTACTCAGGAATGTCGGCATCATAAACACGCCAGCAATCCAGTCCTTCCTTCTCTGCCCATTTACTTAATTTCGCGTAATTCTTTTTAACTCTATTAACCAGGTCATCAGCTTGACTCTCTGCGAAGTCAGGTTGCTCTTTAGTTAAGTCGTAAAGAGCCAAATTAACCGGAATTGCACCGTTTAATAGCGGGTATTTCTTATGGCTGCGCAGTTTCAGACGTTTAAGTAACTGTTCGTCTCCTGCCAGTACCGCTATATGCCAATTCTGGAAAGTGTCTTTTAGTTGACGGCCAAAACGGCGGTACAACAATAAGGTTTCGACGGCCTCACCCAGACGTTCACCGTAGGGAGGATTACAGACTAACAGGCCACTTTCTGCCGGTGCTTCACAGTTTGTTGCATCCGCAACTTCAAACTCTATCACTTCATGCAATAGCACACGCTTGGCGTTATCTTTAGCTTTAGCGACCAAATGAGGGTTGTTGTCAGAGCCTTTTAAATGGCCTTTAAAGTTCTTCTTACCTTCTTTAAAGCGCTGCTCAGCCTGCTCTAGCACGTCGTGCCACAGTTGCGGCGAATGTTCATGCCAAAACAAGAAGCCCCAATGCGCGCGGCTCAAACCTGGTGCGTGGTCCATTGCCATCATAGCGGCTTCAATGACTAAGGTACCCGAGCCACAAAAGGGGTCAAAAATAACGGGCTCGTCTTTTTCCAATTCGTTTTTGATGCCAGCGCGGACCAATATAGCGGCAGCTAAGGTTTCCCGCAGCGGAGCTTCACCCTGCTGCAAGCGATATCCCCTTTTGTGCATACCGTCACCGGTAAAGTCTAAAGACCAGGTCAGCTTGTCTTTATGCACCCGCACGGCAATACGAATGTCCGGGTCTTGCTTATCGATACTGGGGCGTTCAAATCCGCTATTACGAAAGTTGTCGACAATACAGTCTTTTACTAACTGTGCGCCAAACTGGGTATGGCGGATGTCGTCATTACCGCCGGAAAAATCAACCACAAAGGTTCTGTTCGCATCGAAAACCTTGCTCCACGAGAATTGAGTCAATGCCAGTTTAATCTCATCCAGGCTGGAAACGTCCTTTTCACCCAGTTGTAATAGCATACGGCTTGCTAACCTGGACCACATAGCCACGGTATAAGCCTGCTGCAAATCAGCCTCGATATAGCAGCCCGCAAGGGTTTGCTTAACATGACTTAAATTGAACTCTTGCAACTCATCAAACAAAAGTCCTTCAAGACCTTTGGAGCACGCAATAAAAAAACGATACATAGAAACTTCGCCTAAAAAATTAAGGAGACAATTATAACGGAGAGCTCAGTGGCTGTCTGTAATTCCAGCTGAAATAAGGGAATTACAAAGAGAATGACTAATAAAACAGCAGTTAAACCGTATTTGTATAAATACTATGCGGTTGGTTTAAATAAAGCTTGCGCGGCACGAATTATGACTATACTATGCGCTCTCAATCGGACGCGGGGTGGAGCAGTCTGGTAGCTCGTCGGGCTCATAACCCGAAGGTCGTAGGTTCAAATCCTGCCCCCGCAACCAACGTCCGGAATTAGAATTCAGTAATACCTTCCTGCTAAATACTCTTTCTTTGAATAAATTCCCAAGTAAGCCTGAAAATAGACTTAAGGCGCAAGCTTTATATTTAAAGGCACTACGCCAACTGTTGTCCCCAGTTAGACTGAGCTGACAAAGCTAAATCGACGGTTGCTGGTAACAAGCGGTTTAAGGTGACTTTAATGACATGGTACTGACGCAGCGATTTAATCGCAGAAAGCTGCATGCCCTCACTCAATAGTAAGCAAGTCGCAAATTCATCATCGGTATCAAGAATTAAGAACAGCCCCTGATCAAAACCTGAGTTCAATTCGCATAAACGCCGCTCTAACGGCCATTCGCTAATATCAGATTTTTGAAAATGCCAACTCTGTGGCATTTGAGGACGACCAAAGCGACACCACGCTGTTGCATTAAGAGCTGCATTTTGCGGTGCGCAAGGCATTTTATCAGCTGGGTAAGCTTCTAATGTTTCACTAACGGTTTGGAAGGTTGTCGCGTCTTCAATATCCATCATTTGTTCATTAAAGTGAATATTGACTAGCTGACTCGGTTTGTAAGGCGTATCAAATACGTCGGAATCACTTAGCTTAACGCTAAGCTTGCCGCTTTCTGTATTGAATAACCATAACCAATGGGATTCCGATTCCACGATGTTAGCCTTTATTATTAGAGGAATTTAAGCTTTGCGATAAGATACTAAAGTCACTTAACCATTACAAGTGACTAACAATTGAGCGAATTAGCCTTGGGCCTTGATAGATAAACCCAGTGTAAACTTGCACCAGGCTCGCTCCAGCCTTGAGTTTGGCCTCTGCTGACTCAACTGAATCAATACCACCAACGCCTATAACCGGCATTTTTCTTTGCAAAGTTTTACATAACAGCTCTATCACTCGAGTACTTTTATCCTGAAGTGGTTTACCGCTTAGGCCCCCTGCTTCACCGGCCTGACTGCTTTGCAATCCGTCACGCGACAAAGTTGTGTTGGTTGCTATTACGCCGTCCATTTCATTCTTTAACAATGACTGCGCCATGACTTCAACTTCATGATCTTCAAGATCCGGAGCTATTTTAACAACCAGCGGCACGTAGCGATCATGCTCTTTTGCCAAAGTCAGCTGAGCCGTTTTAAGGCTGGACAATAAACCATCAAGACTGGAGCCGTGCTGAAGGTTTCTTAAACCCGGAGTATTAGGAGATGAAATGTTAATCGTGACATAGTCTGCGTAAGGATAAACCTTATTCAGACACGCAAGGTAGTCATCAATGGCCTGCTCTTCCGGCGTGTTTTTGTTTTTACCGATATTAATGCCTAACACGCCTTTATAAGAAGACGCTTTGACATTCTTAACAAGCTCATCAACCCCATCGTTGTTGAAACCCATGCGGTTAATAATTGCTTCGTCTTCGGTCAAGCGGAATAAACGAGGTTTATCATTACCCGGCTGAGCTACAGGTGTCACTGTACCAACTTCGATAAAACCAAAACCCATTTGAGAAAATGCGTCTATACACTCGGCGTTTTTATCAAGACCAGCCGCTAGACCGACTGGGTTAGGGAAATCAATTCCCATAACCCGAACCGGTTTGCTGGCTACGTTTTGCTTCCAGAACAGCGACAACGGTGTGCGATGCCATTTACTCAGGATCCCGAGCATTAACTCGTGCGTTTTCTCGGGATCCTGGCGGAACAACAATGGCTTTATAAGGTTGTACATTAACTGATCACTTTAGGTGCACAGTTGTGGCTCAACAGCATAAGCTCGCGCAAAGCGACCGAGAATTTAGCAAACTCGTGGCTCTTCGTTGTACGGAAGTCTGACAGCATTTGCTGCCAACGAGATAACAACACTTCGTTTTGCTCTATCCACTCGCTGATCATCTTTTCCGGGTCGCTTACGTCTGGTGTTGAACGTAGTACAACTTGAGTTAACGAACGTTGCTGCCAATCGAGCTCTTCACGGAATGCCGCTCTTGCCAGGGCTTGCCAGTGGTTCGCCACAGGTTGGTTATTAATTTGTATTAAGAACCAATGTAAGTTTATTTCCGCACCCAGGCGGAAGTAAAGCGTACCAACCGTCTTGAACGACTGTCCTGTTTCATTGGCAACTTCAGCAAGATCCATGGCAGAAAATACTGTGCTCAGGCTCGCAATTTGTTTTGCCAACTTGGCAGGGAAGCCATGCTCTTTATACTTCTCAATCGTTTCTTGAATGAGTTTAGCTTCGTCTTCAACCATATACTTGAGGCTGTTCTCGCGTAAGTCGTCAAATGCACCCATGTAGAAATCTAAGTGCTCCTGAATGCCACTCAGAGCTGGATTACGATGACGCAAGAACCAACGAGTTGCGCGGCGAACCATACGACGAAGCTGGAATAAAACTTCATTCTGAACTTCGGCAGGCACTTTATTATTCAGTGCCTCAATTTGTTCCCACAGCTCTTCAACTTTAAAACACTCGCGGGCAACGACATAAGCAGAAGCTATTTCAGCAACTGTCGAGCCGGTTGCCTCCTGCTTGCGGAAAACAAAGTTTGGTCCCATATCGTTAACGATATTATTGGCGAGCTTAGTGGCAATAATCTGACCTTTCAGCGGATGAGATACCATGCTGTCAGCAAAACGCTCACGTAAAGCCTCCGGGAAGGAGTCAAAAAGTTCACGCATGTGGTACGGATCTTCTGTGATTTCATCCGTTATCAACTGCTCTTTAAGAACCATTTTTCCGTAAGCCGTAATAATAGACAGCTCCGGACGTGTTAAGCCCTGGTTCGTTGCTTGACGCTCAACTAACTCATCATCATCAGGTAAAAACTCAAGCTGACGATTCAACGAATGCTCGCGCTCAAGGTGATGAATAAACCGCGTGTATTCTTTAACTTGATCGGTGCCACGCAATGCTGTTACCGAAATTGACTGTGTTTGTCTGTTACAGTCATCAAGAACAATTTTCGCGACATCGTCGGTCATATCGTAAAGCAGTTTATCGCGTTGCTTCTTCGTCAGATCGCCACTGTTAACTAAACCGTTAAGTAAGATTTTAATATTAACTTCGTTATCTGAGCAGTCCACGCCACCCACGTTATCGACAAAGTCGGTATTAACTCGTCCACCGTTTTGTGCAAATTCAATACGGCCTAACTGGGTAAAGCCTAAGTTGCCGCCCTCACCGATAATTTTCGCGTTCAGCTCGCGACCGTTAACGCGCAACGCATCGTTAGCGCGGTCACCAACATCGCTGTCGGTTTCGGCTTTGCCTTTAACGTAAGTACCGATACCACCATTCCAGATAAGATCAACTTCCATCGTTAAGCAGGCTTTGATCAAATCATTCGGTGTCATTGATTTTTTCTGGGTACCCAGCATTTTCTTAATTTCAGGCGTTAGCTCAATCGCTTTAGCACTTCTGTTGAAGATGCCACCACCTTTTGAAATCAATTCGCGGTTGTAATCATCCCAGCTTGAACGCGGCATTTTGAATAAACGGTCACGCTCTTCCCAGGATTTCGCAGCGTCTGGCTCCGGATCAATAAAGATGTGCAAGTGGTTAAATGCCGCTTGTAAGCGCGTATGCTTGGACAGCAACATGCCGTTACCAAATACATCGCCACCCATGTCACCAATGGCAACACAGGTAAAGTCTGTGGTTTGGCAATCGATACCCATTTCGCGGAAATGGCGTTTAACTGATTCCCAGGCACCACGAGCGGTAATACCCATTTTCTTGTGGTCATAGCCAACTGAGCCGCCTGATGCAAAGGCATCACCCAACCAGAAGTTATATTCAGCTGAAATACCGTTAGCGATATCAGAGAAAGTTGCAGTACCTTTATCTGCGGCAACAACCAGGTATGGGTCGTCTTCGTCACGGCGAACAACACTTTTCGGAGGAACAATTTCTCCTTCAACGATGTTATCGGTAATGTCCAGTAACGCACGGATAAAGGTTTTATAGCACTCTTTACCCTCGGCCATCATGCCTTCTCTGTCTTCCGGTAAAGCTTTACAAATAAAGCCGCCTTTTGCACCCACAGGTACAATAACGGTGTTCTTCACTTGCTGAGCTTTTACCAGACCAAGTACTTCGGTGCGGAAGTCTTCACGACGGTCTGACCAGCGCAAGCCACCACGAGCTACTTTACCGCCACGAAGATGCACACCTTCGACTTTCGGCGAGTAAACAAAAATTTCAAACTTAGGTAACGGTAACGGCATTTCCGGTACCAGCTCAGGCAAGAACTTAACTGAAATATAAGGTTTGTCGTTGCCCTGCTCGTCTTTCTGGAAGAAGTTGGTACGCAAAGCTGCATCAATCAGTTCGACATAGCGACGAATAATACGGTCATCGTCAAGGTTGGCAACGTTGTCCAACTCGGTATTAATACGGGTATGAAGTGCTTCAAGCTTTTTCTCAACACCTTTTGTACCCGGTTCAAACTTGCTGTAAAACATCTTCACAACCAGCTTGGCCAGCAGAGGATACTTACTGAACGTACTCTCTATGTAGCTTTGGCTGAATGTGGTGCCAATTTGACGCATGTATTTCGCAAACATACGCAAAATAGTGGCCTGACGGCCATTCATGCCGGCACCTAGTACCAAGCGGTTAAAGCCGTCGTCTTCTAATTTACCGTTCCAGACTAACGCAAAGGCTTCCTGGAAGGTTTCACGACTCTCTTCCAGATTCAACGAGCCTGCAGTGTGAAGCATGTGGAAATCAAGAACCCAGTACACATCACCGTCGCCCGTTTTAATCTGGTAAGGGCTTTCGCCAATAACCCGTAACCCGAAGTTCTCGAGCATCGGCAGTACGTCCGACAGATGAATCGGTTCGTCTTTATGGAACAGCTTCAAGTGCAGATGTTTACTGTCGTCTTTTTCTTCCTGAGCACGGTATAACACCATACCCAGTTTATGTTCGTCATTTAACGATTCCAGTTGTTTTATGTCTGAAATTGCTACCGACGGTAAAACGTCTTCTTTATACGCACGGGGAAATGCCGTAGCGTATCGTTTGTTTAAACGGGTAGCATTTGCTTCCCCGAAAGTGGACTGCAAAATACGTTCGAAGTTGTCTTCCCACGTGCGGGCCGCTTCAATTAAGTTCTGTTCTAATTCTTTCACGTTCACATCCTGATGGTCTTCGCTCAAACGCACGGTATAATGTGTTCTTGCTAACGAAGACTCTGAAAAATAAGTGGTAAAGTCGACGTCGTATTCGGTTTTCAATGTACGCGCCAACACACTTTGAGTTCGTTGACGTAACAAGGTGTTATAGCGCTCTTTTGGCACATAAACCATGCACGACATAAAGCGGCCGAAAATATCGCGGCGCAGAAAAACGCGGGTCATGTCGCGCTCTTGCATTTGCAACACGCCCAGACCGACAGTTAGTAAGTCATCTTCTTCTGCCTGCACAATTTCGTCACGAGGATAAGTCTCTAAAATATTCAACAGTGCTTTAGCCGCGTGAGACTGCGGAGCAAAGCCTGACATGTCTAATACGCGAGATATTTTCTCACTCACCAACGGGATATCACGTGCACTGTTGTTATAGAAGTTGGCCGAATACAAACCAATAAAGCGGTCTTCACCTATGACTTCGCCGTCTTCATTAAAGCGTTTAACACCAATGTAGTCTGAGTATGCTGGACGATGAACCCGTGATTTCGAGTTGGTTTTGGTCAACAGTAACAGGCGTTCGTTGTGCGTTATTTCGCGCGCATCCTCCGGTAAGCTGGAAACCAAACGTCCTTTTTCACTAACGGAGTTTTTCATTAACCCCAGACTGGAGTCTTTAACCTGTTTGAGTTCGTAGTCGCCTTTCACCGGAGTTAGCTCATAGGAACGGTAACCGGTTAACGTGAAGTTATCATTCGCCAGCCATTGTAAGAACTCTTTAATTTCTTTCTTTTCTTTTTTTGAGCCCGGATAGTATTCATGATCCAGTTGCTCCGAAACCGTCTGTAGACGCTTACGCATAGCCTGCCAGTCTTCAACAGCAAGACTGATTTCTTCCATTACCGACACCAGCTCACTTTTTAACGTTTTTATTTCTTCCTTGCTGGTTTGGCGGTCTATTTCAATAAGAAAAACCGTGTCGACATAGTTATCATCGCTACGGGTACCCGGTTTCTGTAATTCAGTAACCTGGCTATTTTTGTCCCGTTTATGGCTCAACGGCATATGCAGTAATAAATGCGATGTAATGCCCAGACGAGCCAGCGCCATGCGCACTGAGTCGACCATAAATGGCATATCATTTTGAATAATTTCAATAATGGTATGAGGAGACTCCCAGCCGTCCGTCGGGACTTCAGGGTTATATACTTTTATCAGTGCTTTATCACCGGGTTTATACTCATTAAAGCTGTGCCATAAACCCAAAACCGCACCGTACATATCACTATCGTGGCGGTTCGTTAAATCATCACTGGCAATATTGCGATATAAGCGCTTGGCAAAATCTGCTACTAAGTGCGCTTGAGAGGCGGGAACTTTCTTTTTTATCAATTCAACGACTTTTTCCAGTAAAACCGGAGATTGACTATCGACCAACGACATAATTGCAGAGTCCTTGAGGTTGTTGGTGAAACGTCGTAGGCAAGCCCAAATGCGGCCCACGGCCAGAGAATATATGATTGATGTTATTGTCGAACATTTACGCTGGGGTTTCAACGCTTATTCGCGCTAAAAACAGGTGTTTAGACCAGATATGGCAAGTAAAATAATATAACTATTTAGTTTAAATGAATGGACTCTAAGTCAGCCGTTTTAATCCAACGAACTTTTGCTGCTCATCAACTTGTAAAAGGAAGCGTCCACGCACGCCCTGGTTATCGATAAAAGGAATTAAACGCCCCGCGGGTAGTGCTACCCGCGTGCCGTTAACGGTCGTTACTACAATTTGTTGATAACCCTTGCTGTAATAAACATCGCAAAACTCCTGATAGCTCATACTTAGGTTAAAAACATACTCAATGATCACCGTTGGTTAATACCTTTAAATAATTATTCAGTTAGACAACTTTCTATTTTTTCAAATAAGTCACTGGCCAGGTTTGGCAATTGACGTAAAGACTCAAGCTGATTGCGCATTAATTTCTGGCGATTCTCATCATACCGGCGCCAACTGACAAAAGCAGAGAGCAGTCTTGAGGCAACCTGAGGGTTGCTAGTATTCAGTTGTTGAATGACTGAGCCTATCAGTTCATACCCTGCCCCGTCAGTTTTATGAAACTGAGGTTGATTTTGAGTGAACGCGGCAAGCAGTGAATACACCCGGTTTGGATTTTTTATCGAGAAATCGGGGTGCGTCATTAAATCTTTAACGCGCTCCACCGTAGCTTCGTTATTAGCAAGAGCCTGAGTGCTGAACCACTTGTCCATTACCAGTTTTTCGCCACGCCATTGCTGCTCAAAATTATTAAGTAAAGACTCGGCTGCAGAATGATTAGCCCACACTCCGGCCTGCATTGCACCCAGTTGATCAGTCAGGTTATCGGCCTGGTCAAACTGTTCTGTCAACTTATCGGTCGCTGCGTCGCCTAATTCGGCTAAGTAGCTTAAACAAACCTGTTTCAGCTGACGTTTGGCTATTTCATCACCCACTAACTGGTAGGCTTTTTCTGACTTACAGGCACTCAGAAGCTGGCTAAAATCATCCTCCAGCGCAACTGCCAATTGTGTTTTTAGTGACTTCAACTGGGTATTAATTGCTTCTACCGGAATGGTTTCATAATTATCAGCAATCGTTGAGGCTGAAGGCAGTGTTAAGGCCAGAGCTTTTAGTGCTGGATCCGTATTTGCCTGAAGCAGGTTCCTGCATGCATCAATAGTTTGTGCTGATAATTCAATAGCGGAATGGTCATTAATTCCCTTTTCAATCATTCGGGTAAACAAAGACTGTGCCGCATCCCAACGACTAAAGTCATCTTTGCTATGAGCCAGCAGTACTCGTAGTTCGTCATCGCTTATGGTGCGTTTTACTTTAACTGGCGCAGAGAAATTATCGAATAAAGATAAAATGGGTTTCTCCGCAACATTATCAAAGGTAAAAGTCGTTTCATTTTCTTTTAAGTGCAATAAATTATTATCACTTAATGACAGTTCTGCGCCCTGCTCGCTATAGGCTGACCATTTAACCGGAATATGGAAAGGAGCCTTTTGCTCTTGTCCGGGAGTAGACGCAGTTTCCTGTTTGAGCACCAGGGTTAGTTGCTTCGCATCTTTATCGTAAGACTGTTCCGCGGTAACAACCGGCGTTCCTGCCTGCGAGTACCAATGACGGAAGCGACTGAAGTCTTCGCCGTTTGCATCTTCCATAGCCTGAACGAAATCTTCACAGGTTACAGCCTTACCATCGTGACGCTCAAAATAAAGCTTCATGCCTTTCTGAAAGCCGGACTCTCCCAATAAAGTATGGATCATTCGAATAACTTCGGCGCCTTTGTTATAGACCGTCACCGTATAAAAGTTATTCATTTGAACCACTTTATCCGGGCGAATCGGATGTGCCATGGGCCCTGCATCTTCAGCGAACTGGTGGCTACGAATAACCCGGACATCCTGAATGCGGTTGACGGCTCTGGAGCCAAGATCTGAACTGAACTCCTGATCGCGGAAAACAGTCAGTCCTTCTTTTAAGCTCAACTGAAACCAGTCACGGCACGTCACGCGGTTTCCAGTCCAGTTATGGAAGTATTCGTGACCAATAACGGACTCAACGTTGAGAAAGTCCTGATCGGTTGCCGTCGCGGGATTCGCTAAAACATACTTCGCATTGAAAACGTTCAGGCCTTTGTTTTCCATAGCTCCCATATTGAAGAAATCGACGGCTACAATCATATAAATATCCAGATCGTAGACCAGGTCGAAACGCTCCTCATCCCATTTCATCGCATTCTTAAGCGACAACATGGCGTGGTCAGCTCTATCCAGATTCCCTTTATCAACAAAGAGCTCTAAATCGACGGTACGCCCTTCCCTGGTAGTAAATTCGTCACGTAATACATCGAAATTACCCGCGACAAGAGCAAACAGATAACAAGGCTTAGGAAACGGATCCTGCCAGGTTGCCATATGTTTTCCGTTATCAAGATCCAGCTGCTTTATGCGGTTACCATTTGACAATAGATATGGAAACTCTGCTTTATCGGCAATAATTGTGGTTGTAAATTTTGCCAGAACATCAGGCCGATCGGGGTAATAAGTGATACGTCGGAAGCCTTCTGCTTCGCATTGCGTACAGAAGGTGTCTTCAGCCAGATACAGACCTTCAAGCGCCTCATTAGCCGTTGGGTTAATGCTATTTTCAATTTCGAGGGTAAACGACTTGAGCGACGTGTTGAGTGTCAGGCTGTGCTCGTTACATTGATATGCATCCTCAGCGACGTCTTCACCATCGACTTTCAAGCTCAATAAGGTGAGTTGTTCCCCGTCGAGTACCAAAGGCTTTGCATGATCGCCTTGCCGTACAACTTTTAAGACGCTCGTTACCCGAGTTTCTGTTGGATGAAGATTAAAGGTTAAATCGACATCCGTTATTGCGAATTCAGGTTCTTGATAATCTTTACGATATTTAGCCTTTGGTAATTGTGTCATAGCTTCCTTCTGTATTTAGTTCTCTAAGTAGCTTTCTTGCGCACGGCTGTTCGCTCTAATTAGGCTTCAGCCGTTTTATCTTTTGGATTCAAATACAAGATAGTCCAGCCGGTATAGGCAAGAATTATGGCGATTAGCGGGGTCAGGTAATTAAAGAACGCATAAATACCATATTCGAACGGACTAACGGCAAGTACTGAAAACATATAAGCTCCGCATGTGTTCCACGGAATGAGAGCCGATGTAATGGTACCACTGTCTTCCAGAGTACGGGAAAGCAATCTCGGATCCAGGTTGCGACGTTCATACTCTTCTTTAAACATACGGCCCGGCAGTACAATCGCCATATATTGGTCAGCGGTTAATACGTTCGCGCCAAAACAGGTAAAAATGGTTCCGGTAACCAGCGAGCCAACACTCTTAGCTGACTTCAACATGCCGCGGATAAAGCGTTCCAGCAGGCCAACTTTTTCCATAATAGCACCAAAGGTCATGGCACTTAAAATGAGCCAGACGGTATTTAACATTGACGACATACCACCGCCGCTTAACAATGAATCAAGATTGGCACTGCCTGTACTCACCGCTACGCCATCTGATAACGCCAACCAAACTACTTTTAACGAGGCAATCCAGCCCTCTTCTCCGGCTATTTGACTGACCATTTCAGGTTGAAAAATTAACGCCCACACGCCGCCGAGCAAGGCTCCGAAAAATACTGTGGGTAACGCCGGTTTGCGTGTTGCTGCCAGGTATAGCAACACAGCTAAAGGAACCAACATTTCCCAGCCAACGTTGAAGGTTGCGCTTAGTTGTTCCTGCATCAATTCCAGACGCTGTAAACTAACGTTGGTATCGGCGTTAAGACCAAGAATTAAGAACAAGGCTATCGAGATAATAAAAGCCGGCCCTGCGGTATACCCCATATAACGAATGTGAGCGAACAGCTCAGTGCCTGCGACGGCAGGAGCCAGGTTGGTGGTATCAGACAAAGGTGACATTTTATCGCCGAAGTATGCTCCTGAAACAATTGCACCGGCGGCGATACCAGGCTCTAACCCCATACCGGAAGCTACGCCCATTAATGCCACACCAATGGTTGCTGCAGTTGTCCACGAACTTCCGATAGACAGCGCTACCACGCCACAAATAATACAACTTGCCGCATAAAATAAGCTTGGGTTTAGCAGTTCCAGGCCAAAGTAAATTAATGTTGGAACCGTACCGGACAGTAACCAGGTACCGATTAATGAACCGACGGCAAGAATGATTAACATTGCGCCCAGGGCGACAGAAATCCCCTCGGTTATGCCCTCTTCTATTTGTTCCCAGCTAAAGCCATTTTTAAAACCTATGATGACAGCAATACCGGCCGCCACTAACAAGGCTATCTGGTTGGGTCCATAAGAAGAGTCTTCGCCAAATAAATAAACCGACGAGGACAGCATTGCA
The DNA here is from genome assembly GCF_051842345.1 of Idiomarina sp. ST20R2A10. Classification (NCBI taxonomy): domain Bacteria; kingdom Pseudomonadati; phylum Pseudomonadota; class Gammaproteobacteria; order Alteromonadales; family Idiomarinaceae; genus Idiomarina; species Idiomarina sp. ST20R2A10. The sequence continues at coordinate 373,009 of NZ_JBNIEY010000001.1, forward strand.
ATTAGCGCAAGTAAAGGAATCAGCGCCTGTAATAAACTGGGTGCTTTTGTTTTATGACTCATTAATTATTCAACCTAAAGTTTTATAAAGCCTATTAGCTGTAAAAAAATAATAATGATAGCGACTGGAGAAATATATTTAACGCACAGCAGCCAGACATCGAAAATGCCTTTTTTTGTATCCAGTTCGTCTTTCGTGAACTCCGAACGCATGACCCAGCCCGCTAATAAAGCGAGCAGCAAGCCGCCTAGCGGTAACAGTAAGCTCGATGTTAAAACGTCAATAATATCAAAGAGTGACTCAATTGGCTTACCTAACCACTCGGAGTCTAATTGAGCCCAGCCGGAGCCGGCAAATGAATGGATGGTCAACTGTCCCAATAGCCATAGCACTCCGGCAGAAACTAAGGTTGCCGGCCAGCGGTTTAAGGAAAACTTTTCTGAAACAAAGGCAACCGATGATTCAATCATGGCAATAGCTGAAGTAAACGCCGCAATAACCAGCATAATGAAGAATACGGTTCCAACAAAGCCTCCGGCAGGCATTTCACTGAAAGCTAAAGGTAAGGTCGTAAAAATAAGGCCCGGGCCTTCGCTTGGCGTTAAGCCGTAACCGAAAACCAGAGGAAATATTGCCAGTCCCGCTAACAACGCGACAAAGGTATCAATAACAGCAATCCAGACACTGGTTTGTACTATAGAGGTTTCTCTTGGTAAGTAAGCGCCATACATAATCACAACACCGGAAGCCAACCCCAGAGTGAAAAAAGAATGGCCTAGCGCGACCATAACGCCGTTAACGCTCAACTTGCTGAAGTCTGGTTCGAACATAAAGCCAACGGCCGCAGAAAAGTCACCAATACTGCCGGAATAAAGAGCAATACAAACCAGCAACACAATCATGCACGGCAGAAGCAGTCTAACCGACCTTTCCAGACCATTCTTAACGCCGTTGCCAACCACTAAAATGGTCGCGACAACAATCAGGCTATGCCACATCATCAATTCGCCGGGCGACGCTTGCAGTGCATCAAAGGTTTTTCCTACTGCTTCGGCAGATGCATTGGTAAATACACCTTGTGCGGCTTTAAAGACATAAGCCAGCGCCCAGCCCGCTATAACCGCGTAGAAACTTAAAACCAGATAACCGGTCAACATTCCCAGCCAACCTGCAACTTGCCAGGCAGGATGCTTGCCTGACTCTAATGCTACCGACTTAGCTGCATAGCCTGGCGAGTGTCGGCCACGACGGCCAATAATCACTTCAGCCATCATAATTGGAATGCCAATGGCTAAAATACAAAGGAGGTAAACCAGAACGAAGGCACCGCCGCCGTTCTCGCCCATAACGTAGGGAAATTTCCAGATATTGCCTAAACCCACAGCGGCAGCTGAGGAGGCCAGTATAAAACTTAACCGACTTGACCATCGGCTTGATATCGCCTGATTATTTGTTGTCATTATTATTAATCGTTTGTGTTCATTAACGCGCTATATGACCACAAAACTGGGGTCTATGACAAGCGCACAAAAAAATACCGCCGTAAAGGCGGTATTTTTAAAAGGTTTATTTAATTTGAGGCGAGTTGATTTTTATCAATAAAATCAAATGCAACTAAAGCCGCTTGATCGAGCAAAGGGTCGATCTCGGTAAATTCTTCAGGAGCATCTTCAACGTCTTCTACAGGCTCTTTACCTGCACGTTTTAAACGTTCATTAACTCGTTTAAGTTGCTTGTTCTTTTGCTGCTCTTGTTTTTCTTCACGCTCAGCTAACACCAGACTGACCCAAGTCTTATCTTTTTCTTCTCTGAAGCGTTCTATTTCTTCAAATATATAAGAAAACTCAGGGTCTTCTTCAATTCTTTCGTTTAACTGTTGTTGCAGCTCTTTTACTTCGGCGCTGTTAATTTCATCAACAGGGCTATAGCTCGCTTTATCAATTTTATCCCAGGGTAAAGCGTTGTCTTCTTTGCTTTCACCCCAGTCTGAAGCTTCAACAAACGAAGGGAACACAACGTCTGGTTGAACGCCTCTTAACTGCGTACTACCACCATCTATGCGGTAGAACTTCGCAATTGTATATTGAACGCTGCCTAATGGCTTATCGTAGAAATCGAAGCGACGAGTCAATCCGCGATGTTGCTGTACAGTACCTTTACCAAAGGTGTTTTCGCCGATAATTAAGGCACGTTCGTAGTCCTGCATAGCGGCAGCAAAGATTTCTGATGCTGAAGCACTGTAACGGTCAACCATAACGAACAATGGTCCATCGTAGTATGTTTTACCGTCTTTATCTTCACTGACATCAATACGTCCGCGACCGTCGCTAACCTGAACCACCGGACCTTTATCAATGAATAAACCGCTTAAGTTAATGGCTTCGGTTAACGCACCACCACCATTACCGCGCAAATCTACCACCAGACCTTCTACTTCGTCGCTTTGTAAGTCTTCTATCAGCTTTTTCACGTCAGCGGTCAGGTTGTTGTAGAACCCGGGAATTTCGATAACACCAAGACGACGACCTTTATACGGCCCCTCTTCAAACTCTTTGACTTCAGCTTTTGCTGCACGGTCTTCTAGTTTGACTTTGTCACGAACAATTTCAACTTCACTAGGTGTGCCACCAGCGCCCTGACTGGCTTTTAAAACCTGCAAGCGAACCGTTGTGCCTTTAGGACCTTTAATTAACTCAACAACATCATCCAGACGCATACCGATGACATCGACGAATTCTTCTTCGTCTTCACCAGTCCCCTGACCTACAGCAATAATTTTATCTTCCGGAGAGAGCTCATCGGTTTTATCCGCCGGACCACCGGGTACTAAACTACGAATAATTGTGTAATCATATTCTGACTGAAGCACAGCGCCAATTCCTTCCAGTTCAAGATTCATATTTTGCTGGAATCGCTCTGAATTGGAAGGCGAAAGGTAACTTGTATGTGGTTCAACTGAACGGGCAAACGCGTTCATAACGGTTTGAAAAACATCTTCGCTTTTCGATTTTGTCAGTCGGTTTAATGCGCTGTTATAACGCTTACCAAGTGTCTCAACTATCTCAGGCCACTCTTTACCGGCCAGTTTCAAATTAAGCGCATCGTATTTAACGCGGCTTTGCCAAAGATCATTCAACTCATCTTTAGATTCTGCCCACTCAGCATCTTCGCGATCATAATAGTATTTGTCGCCCTCAACCGAAAAATCTATCGGTTTGTCTTCATCCAGTAAAGATAGAGCATATTCGTAACGCTGGAAACGACGCTCAAGACTTTTCTGATAAATGTCGTAAGCAACATCAAGTTCGCCCCGTTTCAGCATGTCATCAAATAAATGACGATACTCCTGTGCGGCTTCTACATCTTCTTTTAGCAGAAACATCTTGCTGTAATCCAGCAAGTCAAAGTAGCGCTCATGAATTTGCTCAGATAACTCATTATCCAGGGTCAGACTACTGAAATGATAACGGGTAAAGTAGGACGTAATACGCTCACTGGCTGTATCATGCTGAGCTTCCTGCTCTAACTCTGGTAATTCACTGATCTTGTGCTCTGGCGGTATCGCAACCGCAGCAGGAACAACACACATCAGTGCCAATGCACATTTCTTTACAGCCCAGTGTTTCATTGACTACTCCTAAGCGCGCAGAAAAATCTTATCTGCTTTAACTTTCATAATTAAACCGTTTTGCAACTGAACCTGAACGTCGTCCTTGTCCAGCTCTAAAACTGTTGCTGACATGGGGGTGTTCCCCGCTTTTACCTGAACCTGTTGACCAACAGAAAGCTTGTTGAGTTCCACATCAGCCAATTTAACTTTTGGTTTGGCCGGCTTTTTTGCGGTTTTCGGTTTAGCTTTTGCTGTATTTCCAGGTTTATCTTTAGCCGGAGCTTTTTTGGCGGCAGCCTTGTTGGTTGCTTTATTTTTCTCTGCAACTTTAGCTTTAGATTCTTTTAAAGTCTCTTGGGCATGCTGCTGATGTTCTTCCGTTACAGCTTCAACCTGCTCGCCATCTAGGTTCACTCGCTGAGCCCCCGTTTTAACACTGTACAGATACCGCCAGCTATTGGTGTAATGACGCAGAGCTGTTCTTAAACGTGTTTTACTTACTTTGTCATCGTCCTCAAGGCGTTTCGCCAAATCTTCAAAAATACCAATTTTTAAAGGTTTGGCATCGCCTTTAATAGTAAAACAGTCTGGAAACTGTTCGGCTAAATAGGCAATGACATCTTTACTTTTCGTCAGCTTTTCAGGTTCACTCATTCCATTCTTCTTCCTGTTCGCGGACAACTTTCATTAAGTTTCGAACATAGTCGTCCATTTCATCAAATGACAAATCTAGCAATGCAGGCTCTTCAATCCAGTCGTACAAAGTACGGCGAACCATTTCTTCAAGCTGCTCTGTTGTATCGTCATCCTCTCGTAATGCATTAATAAGATGCAGCATTTCATTTATTTTATCAGCGGCTTCTTCTTCATGCTCTTCAAAGAAAATAACATCTTGTTTGGTTACTAAATAACTGTGAATATCGAATTCAACAAACATACTATGATTGCAACCCTTGCCAATTCAGAGTTTGGCAGTAGTCAGCAATAGCCTGAATAGCTTTTGCGTCTTCTTCGCTAAAGCGCCCTACAGATGGGCTGTCAACATCCAGTACCGCAACGGTTTTGTCATTAACAACGATAGGTGCAACAACTTCACTGTTTGATGCTGAGTCACAAGCTATATGCCCGGCAAATTGGTGAACATCTTCAACTCTCTGGCAGGTTTGGGTTTCTGCAGCAACACCGCAAACGCCCTTTCCAAACGCAATACGAACACAAGCGACGCGACCCTGGAAAGGACCTAACACCAACTCGTTATCGGAACGAGTAAGGTAGAAACCTAACCAGTTAATGTCTTCAATGTGCTCATAGAGTAGCGCAGAGATATTCGCAAGATTTGCAATTAAATCAGGCTCACCTTCTGTTAAGGCCCGGCTTTGGGCTAATAAGTCAGAATACAGCTGAGAGCTCATAATTCGCCTTCTTGTTGATCGAGTTTGAAACGAGCAATTTGTTCGCCAGAGTCCGTTTTGAACTGCTCTTTTAATTGCCGTTTGGTTTTCGTAATTATTTCGCCGTTAGCACCTATAGTAAAAGCTTCCTCAGTGCTGGCGCATCGAGCCTGATAAGCCATAACCAATTGAATGGAGTTTTCACGTTGCTCATCAGTTAAACGATTACCATCCGGCCATTTACCGGTTTCAACCGCCTGAACCAGACGCTCGTATATGTCCTGATTCATACTTTTAATTAAGTCGTCGAATTGCATAGTTTACCGCTTCTTCTTTTTTAAAAAGACAAGCTGCACGCGGTTGATTATAAACCAAACTAATCCCCCGACCATTAAACCAACGGCAACGCTGTATTGCCACGTTTTAGGCATGGGTTGCTGAAGGAATAAATAAGTAAAAGCGGCAATCGATATCAGTAAGGCGAGCATTGAACGGGAAACCAACTTATCAGATTTTTCCTGCTTTATCCTTATGGCTTCACGCTCTATATCATCTTTAGACTGACCGGCCAGAACAAACTGGCAATGCGGGCACTCTTTTACTTTGCTTGAAATTCGCTTATTACACGAAGGACATTGTGTTAACGCCATAAACTACCTATCTCTTATGCAGTCCTTGCAATATAAGGCTTTTGCTCTCAATTTCAAGCATTGCGAGGGAATAAAAAATAAAACGGCCAACTTTGGGTTGACCGTTTTGCTTTAATTGACCGTTATTACGTTACTTTTTCTTGTCGGCATCGCCAAAGTCTTTCCAATAAGACTTAACCGTTGATTTCATTTCCTTATGAAGCAAAATCATACCCAGTAAGTTGGGCAATGTCATAAGGACAATAGCAACGGCGGAGGCTGTCCAGACTAGAGTGGTATCTGCAAATGACGCCCAGAAAAAGCCGGCGACATAGAGTATGCGGTAAGGCATAACTCCCTTTTGGCCGACCAGATAAACGACCGCCCTGTCACCGTAGTACGACCAGGCTATTGCGGTAGAAAAAGCAAACATTAGCAGAGTAATGGGAATAATGTACTGCCCGTAGTCTCCGAAATACCCATTAGCAAAAGCCAACGAGGTCAGAGCCGCGGAATGTACCAGTGATTTCCCAACAACTTCAATGTCCTCTTTAATCAGATTACCTTTTTCAATTCTAACCTGACCATTGTAAGCGTCTTCTCCTGCTATAATGAAACGCACGTCTTCAGCGACTGAGCGCGCATGCAAAATAGTAATTTCACCATTGGTCTGTGCTTTACCATCTACAACATCCAGCGTACCTGAAAAGCGTTTAATTTCAGTATCACCGATCCCGTTCAGGTATTTATACAACTCTTGACGGTCTTCACTATCTACGTCGTTGTATTCACCCACTACGAAATCGAGGTCACTTCTGGCGAAATTGTTCTCAAACTTCTCGGTCCATACCCCGGAAGACAAAATAACCAGACCGGTTAAGGTACAGATTAAGATGGTATCCAGGAAAGGTTCAAGAATTGAAACCAAACCTTCAGCAACCGGATCTTTCGCTTTTGCTGACGCGTGTGCGATTGGAGCTGAACCCTGCCCCGCTTCGTTAGAGAATAAGCCACGGTTTACGCCACGGTTAAACGCATAGGCGAAGCTGGCGCCAAGGAAGCCGCCTGCCGCTGCAGAACCGGTGAAAGCGTCAGTGAAAATAGAAGCGAAAGATGAGCCGATATTATCGATATTGAAGAAAATAACGCTCAAAGAACCGATAACATAAACAATTCCCATAATAGGAACGATTTTTGAGGTAACCGCTGCTATTCGCTTGATGCCACCAATAATAACCATTGCCAGCAAAATAGAGAGGATAGCCCCCGTCCAGACCGGATCAATTGAAAAAGTCTGCTCCATTGACTGAGCAATGTTATTAATTTGCGGCATATTTCCGGTGCCAAAGGAACTAACGATAGTCGCAATGGCAAAGATAACCGCTAACCATTTCATATTAAGTCGGCGGTCCATATAGTACATAGGGCCACCGGCCATGGTGCCGTCTTCGGTTTTGACACGGTATTTATGCGACAAGGTAACTTCGACAAACTTCGTGGTCATACCAAGGAATGCCGTCATCCACATCCAGAAGATAGCCGCCGGGCCTCCCAGAAATATTGCCAGCGCAACTCCACCAATGTTACCGGTGCCCACAGTGCCTGATAACGCGGTCGATAAGGCCTGGAAGTGGCTGGTATCACCTTGTGAGTCTTTTTTATCGAATTTCCCTGCCAGTACTCTCCAGGCATGTCTGAAATAGCGTACCTGAGGAAAACCAAGATACAGTGAGAAAAATAATCCCACACCGAGCAAAAGAAACGGGAAGTAGGCTGCAGAGCCTAGAAACCCGTCTATCCAAAGCAAAAAATTGTTGAGCGCTTCCAAGGAAGACCCCCTTTTGTTGTTATTATTTTGTGATCCAACTCTAGTTTTAACGCAATTTTGGTGAGACTGCCAATATTGCGGTTAAAACATCTTCTCCTAAACGCTGACAACGAGCTACTGACCAGCCGAAATCTTCGTCAGGTAAGTCTGCATTGTCTTTAAACGGCATTTCCAAGGTATAAGATAAACACTTGAAGCGCTCACCCACCGCAGAGTTTGCGACTGTCATATTCGCTTTACCGGGCTCATCCAGCTTATAACCATACTTCGTCTGGAACTCTGGAGTTGCGGCTAAAAAGGCTGATTTGAAAGTGTCTTCTAAGTCTTTATGGCGCTCGTCATATGAAGGAATACCTTCACAGCCTGCGACAAAGTTATAAGGCAAAGCTTCATCACCGTGCACATCAAGAAACATATCAACACCGGTTTCCTGCATGCGTTTTAGCACATAAAAAACTTCCGGGCTTTTTTCCAGGCTTGGTTCCGCCCATTCGCGGTTCAGGTTAGTACCAACAGCGTTAGTCCTAAGATGCCCACGAACGCTACCATCCGGGTTCATGTTTGGTACGACGTAAAAGACGTTTTCGTCTAACAGCTTACGGGCAACGCCATCTTCGTCGTCCAGTAAACGTGTAATTAAGCCTTCCATAAACCATTCAGCCATTGACTCACCCGGATGCTGGCGTGCAGTCACCCAAATGGTATTTTTGTGCTCAGCGGGTTCACCTATAACCAATAAGTTTAATTCACGGCCGTCTATCGTTTCGCCTAATAGCTCGTGATAACAGTCAATTGACTGTTGAGCTGATTGAACCAGATCCTGGTGACGCTCATACGAATAAGGGATGAAGTACGCATAATAAACGCTTTCTTGTTCTGGTGTATGACGAATAGTCAGCTCTTTGCCATTGTACTCCGTCGGAACCCGGAACCAGGTCTCACGGTCATATGAGGCAAGTGCCTGGTATTCTTTCCAACCGTCGGGGTAAGCAGAGTCAGATGCATTTTCAATCGTCATCACGTGCTCTTCGCCGGCTTCAGCAAACAGCTTAAAATGGAACCATTGGTAAAAATCAGACTGATGATCTTTTTTGATAGCTAAACGAATGTTATCGGCATTGTCTGAGCTGATAACTTGAATATTGCCACTGTCAAAGTTTGCAGTGATATGCATACTTCACCTTTATGTGTTGTTTCTGAGAAAGTGAGTAGAAAAAAAGCGCCCGCAGGCGCTTTTTCAATTATTTTGGTAAATTAGGAACCTTAAGTCCGGCCATAGCTTCAGCCACACGAATAACCTGGCAACTATAACCAAATTCGTTATCATACCAAACGTACAGCACGGCTCTGTCGTCTTCAACTATTGTTGCCTGAGAGTCAACTACACCAGCATGACGTGAACCCACTAAGTCTGAAGAAACGATTTCAGTCGAAGCAGTGTAATCAATTTGGTTAGCCAATTCTGAATGCAAAGAAACCTGACGCAGATAATCGTTTAATTCATCGCGACTTGTCGACTTTTCAAAGTTCAGATTCATTATTGCCATTGACACATTCGGGGTCGGTACGCGAATGGCATTACCTGTCAGTTTGCCCGCCATTTCAGGAAGCGCTTTAGCAACGGCTTTAGCCGCGCCGGTAGAGGTAATAACCATGTTCAGAGGCGCTGAGCGACCGCGACGTTCTGCAGTATGATAGTTATCAATCAGGTTCTGATCGTTAGTGTACGAGTGAACCGTTTCTACGTGACCATTACGAATACCAAACTGGTCATTTATTGCTTTGAGCACAGGAGTAATTGCATTGGTCGTGCAGCTTGCTGCAGAAACGATTTTATCACTATCTTCGATCATTTTATCGTTCACGCCAAACACGATATTCTTGATATCACCTTTTGACGGGGCCGTCAGAAGCACTTTATCAACACCTTTTGATTTCAGGTGCAGACCCAGGCCATCTTCATCTTTCCAGATACCGGTATTATCGATAACAATCGCCTTATTAATACCGTACTGGGTATAATCCACTTGGTCCGGCCCATTAGAGTAAATCACTTTAATACTGGTACCGTTAGCTTTTATGCTCTGGCTATCGTGATCAACGGTTATTGAACCATTGAATAAACCATGGATTGAGTCACGACGCAGTAAACTTGCCCGCTTTTCTAAATCACCATCGCGACCGCCACGAACAACAATGGCACGTAAGCGCATTTTATTGTTGCCACCATTACGTTCAATTAACTGACGAGCCAATAAGCGCCCTATCCGTCCAAAACCATATAAAACCACGTCGCGAGGTTCGATATTATCTTCTGAATCAATGATGTCCGCTAACTCACGTTTGACGTAATCTGTAACCGACAAACCATCAGCTTTATCTCCAAACAAGTAGCCATAGGCCAGTTTGCCCAGATCAACGCGAGCCGGGGACAGTTTCAGCTCTGCCATAGCCTGCAAGAACGGAAAGCTTTCGCGTAAACGAACTTTCTGCCCTTCGTGGCGAAGAATAAGACGGTGTGCCTTAATAATATTAATGGTCGATACGTTCAGTAATGAACGGCCATAAACCAAAATTTCAACACCGAAGTTCCGGTACAACTTCCCAAGCAAAGGTTGCATTTGCTCGGCGAATTCCTGACGTTCCTGCCAACTTGATAAGGTTGGATCTTGCTGGTTAGAGTTCATAGTGAGCCCTGTCCTCTATGGTAATGTCTGTGAGCTTATAAAGTGCTACGCTTAAAAACCGCGATATTGTACTGAAAAGCTTGGCATGAAGCCAATTTTACGGAACAATTGTGTTTCACAAAAAAAATGTTGATATCTATGCTAAAAAAAATTGTTATTACAAGTGCTGCTCTCGCTTTAACCGGATGTATGGAAGGAAAGCCGTCAGTCAGTAAAATCTGCGAGTCTACTCCTGGTATTTGTAGCGATTTAAATACCGATAACTGGTGCAACGTAGAACGTAGCGAACTTATTTACAGTCGTTATGAACGTAGTCTAAACGATACGAGCGAAAACCAGTATTTCGTCATGCGGGATCTGGAAAAGTACTCAAAATGTATCGAGCTGGCTGCAACACTTGAAATGACAAAATCAAAACAGAAGCAGTCGGATCGTTTAGAGGCCTTTATTAACTCACGAAAAAATATAGAGAAGCTGGCTGACGAGACCGCCGATTCCGAACACCCTCTATGGCTATACTGGCATTGGGCCAACCGAAGCGACCATGAAGCACTGGATAAGCTTCTCGCACTAGAGGGCAGCAAAAAAATGGAAACGCCTGAACTTAAACTAGCGTTAGCCACCTATTATACCAAGAAAGACTCGGAAAAAACCTTTGAGCTTCTTTACAGCGCGCTCCGGCTGTATCGTCCCGATGACAAAGTAAACCCTGAAATACCTTCAACTTTAGTTTCTATGTATTTAAAAGAAGGTAATGGTCCTGAAGCTTATGTCTGGTCCCAGGTTGCCTGGCAGTTCGGCCAGAAAAACCTGGATAAAAACAGTATGAAATCAATTGTTAATGCCAGCGAAGACCAATACGACGACTGGGATGATCGCGCTGAAGCGATTGTCGATAAAATTGAAGAGGGTAAATTCCGCGGTTACTACTCATCGTCTTCGTGACGCATCGCTAGTGAGTTAACGCAATAGCGTTGTCCAGTTTCTGTTGGGCCATCGTCAAATACGTGGCCCAAATGCCCACCACATTGACTGCAGAGTATTTCAGTACGAGTCATGCCATGGCTTGAATCTTTTACATAGTCAATTGAGCCTTTTATGGCTTCATCAAAACTTGGCCAGCCGCAATGTGCATCAAATTGATGTCCTGCTTCAAAAAGTTTCTGACCGCAACCGGCACAACGGTAAACGCCGTCTTTATCACAGCTTAAATACTTTCCGGAAAACGGCCGTTCAGTGCCCTTTTCTCTCAGTACATAATAAGCTTCATCGCCTAATATTTCGCGCCACTCCTGTTCACTTTTGTTACTCCAGTCGTGTTCACTCATATTTGCTTAACTCCTTTATCTTTCAATTAAATTTCGTACTACTGTAACAGTCCATGTGCTAAACTTAAGCTTAAATTCATGGGTAAATTTGCTGAGGTTTTGCATGCTTCGTCGTACCAAAATTGTAACTACTCTCGGGCCTGCCACTGACTCTGAGGAAACGCTCAGAGAGTTAATAAAAGCGGGTGCCAATGTTGTTCGTTTAAACTTTTCTCACGGCAATGGTGACGATCACAAGCAGCGCGCTTCCATGGTCAGAAAAATTGCCCGGGAATTAAACGCCCATATTGCCATTTTAGGCGACTTGCAGGGACCAAAAATTCGAGTTGCCCGCTTTCAACAAAAACAAATTACGTTGGCTGTCGGTGATAAGTTCATTTTAGACGCTGAGCTTGGAAAAGACAGCGGCGATCAGGAACGTGTCGGCCTCGATTATAAAGACTTGCCAAAAGATGTCAGCCCCGGCGATCTTCTCTTACTGGATGATGGTCGCATTCAATTAAAAGTTGAAGAGATTGATGGTAGCCAGGTTAAAACAGAAGTCACCGTTGGCGGTGTGCTTTCTAATAATAAAGGTATTAACCGTCAGGGTGGTGGTTTGTCAGCTGCCGCATTAACGGAAAAAGATTTAGCCGATATTAAGCTCGCAGCGGAAATCAATGTAGATTACCTGGCGGTTTCATTCCCTCGCTCTGGCGATGATATTAACCAGGCTCGGCACTTGCTCCGCGAAGCTGGTGGACAAGGCGTATTATGCGCTAAAATTGAACGCGCAGAAGCCGTTGCCAGCGAACATGCATTAGATGACATTATCAGAGCATCCGATGCCGTTATGGTTGCCCGTGGCGATTTAGGCGTCGAAATTGGTGATGCGCAATTGGTGGGTAAGCAAAAACAAATTATTTCGCGTGCACGCCAACTAAACCGTGTGGTTATTACCGCGACTCAAATGATGGAGTCGATGATTGAAAACCCAATGCCAACCCGCGCCGAAGTGATGGATGTTGCCAACGCCGTACTGGATGGTACAGATGCCGTAATGCTGTCGGCTGAGACGGCTGCCGGTAAACATCCAGTAGCAACCGTAAAAGCCATGGCTGAAATTTGCCTGGGTGCAGAAACACATCCAACCGCTCAGTTGCGCCACCAGGATCTGGAAGAAATGTTTTCCAGCATTACCGAGGCGACAGCCATGTCTGCCATGTACGCAGCCACCCACTTGAATGGGGTCAAGGCCATTATAGCGTTAACTGAATCCGGTTTTACTGCCAAGCTTATGTCGAGAATTACTTCCCATTTACCGATATTTGCATTATCCCGCCATCCGCAAAGTCGCGACAAATCAGCTTTATACCGTGGTGTTTACCCTATAGATTTCGATTCTACTAGTGTCAGTAATCCGATAACTGAAGCTATTGAGGTAGTGAAAAAAAGTGGACACATAAAAGCCGGTGATTTAATCATACTAACCCACGGCGATGTAATGGAAACCGTGGGCTCAAGTAATACCTGTAAGATGATAGAAGTTCGTTAATCGTTAAAATCATTAATTAAAGAATCAAGAAGGTCGATGTATTCATCGGCCTTTTCTATCACTTTTTTGCGTTGTTCCCCAGTCAGGCTCTGATACATATCCCACAAGAACTCTTTACGAAGCTGGCTATTTTTATCCGCTTTTTGCTGAAGCTCTTCGCTTCTTAATTGTTGTGGGTCAAGAATTAATGCTGATAATTGATTTTCATCTACAGGTTGCTTCAGCAACGCTTTCTCAAATTCACCTAACCAATTTGAGCGATAGCTTAACCATTGCTCACGTAATTCAGGAGAATCAGCCACCCAGCTGCGTAATAACTTATCCTGCTCTTTAGTTAGAGAACCAATGATATCTTCTAAGTCCTCTTCCACTTCCGAAATGCGGTCCAGCCTTCTTAGTATCGGGTTCTCTTCCTGGTCGTCCTGAAAGCGCTGATAACGCTCTTCCTGCGCTTCTTCTAATCGACGGATAAGTTGTTGCCGTTGTTTGAGTGAAAGAGTCGCTAATAAGCCCGCTTCGGCTTCTGTTCGTACTAAAACATTATCCCAGAACGTCCAGAGCTTATCTTCAAATTTGCTGATATCGTTTTTGCTCAGCGTCTGCTTATCGACCTTATCTCTCAGGTTTTTCAGTTCATCTCGATACAACGGGAGCTGAGTTTGTGCATGCCAAAGATGCATTTCATCAACTTTCTCTGCTAGCAGCTCTTCCTGCTCACCGGTTAAGTCAACGTAATCCTTTACTTTCCACTCAACCAGAGTGTCAGCAAACTTGTAGCCAAGGTTCGCCGTACACCCTGCTATCAGGATTAAAAAGGTTATTACTGCCAGCAGTCGATACATGATTAGCTCAGAATAAGTTGTTTAATACGGTCTTTATAACTACGACTTACTTTCAGTTTTTGACCATTTTTTAATTGTAAATGATATTCGCCATTTTGTTGGTTACAGAGCTTTTCAACCTGTTTAATGTTAACAATGGCGGAACGATGAACCCGCTGAAACAGCTTAGGGTTTAAGTCCTGCTCCAGTTCTTTCATTGTGCGTCGCAGAATGTGGGTATCGTCACCGGCATGTATACACATGTAATCTCCAGCGGCATCAATCCACTTAATGTCTTTGACGGCAACCCGGGTTATCTCACCGCTGTCCTTTATAGCGATATATTCCGGATATTGGTCTGCGGTAATACTTTCGCCTGAAGCCAGCTTCTCTAATAGAGTATGCGTATCTTGCCCGGTTACCTCCGCAACTAAACTGATCAGTTTTTCCTGGTGCTCGTCGTTAACCGTCTGATGCTCGCTTATAACGCGGTTAACGCATTCAGCCAAGCGGTCGTCATCAACGGGCTTCAACAAATAATCTAACGCCCTGACCTCAAAGGCTTTGATAGCGTAGGTGTCATAAGCTGTTACAAAAACAACGACTGGCAACTCATGTCCCTTCTCCTGCACAGCTTTTAATACTTCAAAGCCATTAAGCCCGGGCATTTGTATATCGAGAAAAATCAGATCAGGTTTATTTTCGATAATGATATCGACGGCTTCCCTGCTGCTTTTGCACTCGGGCATTAACTGCAGTTGCTCAAACGCCTGTAAACGAATAGCCAACCCCTTTCTGGCGAGGGGCTCATCGTCAATAACCAGGGTTTTCAATCGATTCATCTTTGACTCTCCAACATTTCCATCGGAATCGTAATACGAACACAAAGACCGCTCTCAGCACCCTTTAGCATTTCAAATCGATACTGCTTGCCATATAAGGATTTAAGCCTTTGACGAGTGTTATTAAGCCCGACACCGTCTTTGCGGAATAGCTTTTCCGGGTCTGTTTCTATCTTCGGCCCATTATCACACACCTCCAAAATCAGATTCTCTTTTTCTGACCAGGAACGAACTCTGATTTTCCCCACCCCTTCTACATTTGAAATGGCGTACTTAATTGAGTTCTCGATTAAAGGCTGACAAATTAAACTAGGAACCAGAGCATTCTTGGTTTCATCTGACAAATGAATATCAATTTCAAGCTGCTCGTCAAAACGTACTTTTTCAATATCCAGATACAAAAGCAAGGCATCCACTTCTTTTTCCAGAGTCACTTTTTTAATCGGTTCATTATCTAAAGAAAAACGAAGGAAGTGGCTTAGTTTATTCACCATCAAATTGGCTTTCTCATTCTCTTTTAGCAAAATAAGCGTAGAAATTGCGTTTAAGGTATTAAACAGAAAGTGCGGATTGAGCTGGTATCGCAGCATTTTCAACTGCGCCTGATGTGCCATAGACGAAGCCAGTAACGCTTTTTGCTTCTCTTCCTGCAGCATCTGATAATACTTAATACCAAAATAAAGTCCGCTCCAGCTAAGAATGATATAAAACTTGGCCAAACTGTTTTTCAAATAGAAAAAGGGACTGTCCGGACGAAAACCGAATTTATAAATTTCCCAGTAAGTTGCGTTATCAACAATGGCCCAGGCTACAGCGGTAACATAAGACACCACAATGGCAATTAAAACCATAAGCGCCGGGGGGAACTCCCATATACGCCGGTACAAATAGCGAAGCGGAATCGTACTCAAAAAGCCGGCATACGCCCCCAAAATAATAATGAGGGTGTAGATATCCCGCATTTCATGCATTAGTGACCCTATGTAGTTTACTAACGCATAACCTATCCAGCCTCCCGCCTGCAGCAACCAAAAGAACCGGTTACGGTTATCCATCAATAGTTGCCACTGCGTTTTTATCGGTTTCTCCATTATGTTGAGGACTCTAAACGCGACAACTCGTCAATATCCACAAGGCTTCCGGAGAAAAGAGAGTTAACCTCATCTTTCTGGTTCCCCATAAACTGCACACCTAACTCAAGCTGGTCATCCACTTGCTTTACCTGCCGGACTATAGCTTTAAGGGTTAAGTCGACGTTATTTTTCTGTTCTATTTTAAGAACAATTTTGCTGCCATTTTCCCAAAGCTCGTCTATTTTACCTTCAGGCTTTTCATGCTTTAGGCGACACCCACTTTCAGAGACATCCAGCACGTGTCCTCTGAAAGTATTCTCCTCGCCTTTTACCGACTGCCCTGAGACTGAAGCAGGTAAAAAGGCGTCAAATCGACGCCCTTTTCTAATAATCCGATGCTCAATCTGATTTGGCCACATAATAAAAAGCATTTTCGTCGGGTGTGAGATGACATAGCTTATTTCACTGCGAAACGCACAAATTTCACCACTTTCGTTTTCCAGAACAAAGCGGACAATAACCGGTGTTTTCTCCTGCAAAAGATCACGCATGTCATTGTATTTACGCGCGTCGGGCATATTAACGATGACCCAACGCTCATTAACCGCGCCAATAAACTCCGAATAAAACCGAGCCGGAACGTTCGAATTGGACAGTTGAACTTCTATTTTCTGACCTGTGACGAGCTGCGAAATTTTGCTTGGCATAGGGGTCTCTTTGCGATGAATCAATATGTTACTATGATCGCTAGTTGTCAGGCTGTGTCAAGCAAAGGAGAGTATCTTGATCGCTTACGATATAACACCCATCGATTTACATGGGCATTTATTTAATGTCTCTCTCACTATTGAACAAACGAACGATGAGCAGGAACTCTGGTTACCTAACTGGATTCCGGGCAGTTATTTAATACGGGATTTTAGTAAGCACATTATTGGTTTACACGCCGAGAGTAACGGCCTTTCCCTGCCGGTTAAGCAAATAAGTAAGAACCGCTGGCAACTGGCTCGTTCGAAGCATCCTGTTACTGTGCACTATCAGGTATACGCCTGGGACCTATCGGTTCGTTCGGCTTATCTGGACCAGTTTCAGGGTTTCTTTAATAATACCAGCCTGTGTCTTGCAGTTGAGGGACAAACCGACCTTCCCTGTGAACTGCACTTGCATGCGCCGCCAGAAGCCCCTCTGTGGAAGGTCGCGACCGGGATGCCCCGAAAAAGTGGGCAACCACATTCCTGGGGATGCTTCCGAGCCGATAATTATGATGCGCTAATTGACTATCCTTTTTTAATTGGAGACTTAACCATTGAGGAGTTTATTGCTCACGGCATTAAGCACTCTCTGGTCTTAAGCGGCCGCCATTATGCTGACACCTCGCGCATAACGGCAGATTTAGCCAAAATTTGCGAAACTCAGATTAGCCTGTTTGAAGAAGCACCTTTTCAGTCTTATACCTTCCTGACCATGGTGGTAGGATATGGTTTCGGCGGACTCGAACACAGAAATTCAACCGCACTACTTTGCAGCCGTAAAGATTTAATCAGTGCTCATCAATACGAAATGAATGACAACTATCAAACCTTTTTGAGCTTGTGTTGCCACGAATACTTCCACAGCTGGAATATTAAAACTCTGAAACCAAAGGCTTTTCTTCCTTATCAGTTGGAGAAAGAGTCGTACACTGAGCAACTCTGGTTCTACGAAGGTATGACATCCTACTTTGACGATTACCTTTTGCACACCAGCGGCATTATTGACGAAAAGCGTTATTTAAAGCTTTTGGGTGACACTCTATCGCGGGTTGAGCGTGGTGCCGGGCAATACCAACAAAGCGTAACAGAGTCGAGCTTTCTGGCCTGGACTAAGTTTTATCAGCAGAACGAGAATGCGCCGAACAGTATTGTCAGCTATTACGCGAAAGGTGCATTAATAGCACTTAGCCTCGATCTCATGTTGCGTCTGCAATCCGACCATAAACTGACGCTTGCAAGAGTCATGAAAGAGCTTTGGCATGAGTTTGGTAAAACATCTATTGGTACAGCCGACGACACAGTCATTAATTGGCTAAACCAGTATCCGGGCATTGATATTTCGGACTTCCTAAAAGACGCTTTATACAACAAAGAATCGCTGTCGCTTGTGGAGTTACTGCAAAACTTTGGCGTTATGGTTCAAAAACAGGTGCCCGTTGATGATAACAGCGTCGGTGGAAAAGCGTCAGAACAGCCTGCGCGTGTCAACTTTGGGGCTAAGTACAAAGCATCACCGCAGGGTTTGGACGTTCTTAATGTGTATCATGATGAAAGCGCTTATCACGCAGGTCTTTCTGCAGGCGACAAAATCATCGCAATTGATCATTTGCAGGCCACTGAGCAGTCGGTTAAACGAATTCTGGAGCGCTATATTCCCGGAGACACGGTGACAATTCATGCGTTTCGCCGGGACGAGCTAATGACACTGGAGCTTACCTGGCAAGAACCCGCTAAAAGCAGCTATGTCTTAAGCGTAGAACAACCAGATAAGCTGAAAGGCTGGTTAACCCCTTCCGGTTAATCCTGATAAAGCTGGGGAAGTAACGCAGGGTCTAACCGCTCATTTCCCCAGTTAACCCGCCAGTCCAGGTGAGGTCCCGTAGCACGGCCTGTGGCACCTATAGCACCAATTGAATCGCCCTGCTCTACTTTGTCACCAACCTCGACATGCAGTTCACTCAGGTGCAAATATGTTGTATTCACTTTATAGCCATGTTCAATAATGATGGTACCGCCTGAGTAAAATAAATCAGGTTCAGCCAGAACAACTTCGCCCGGCCACGGCGCTTTAACCGGAGTTCCTGTTGGCCCGGCTATATCTTGCCCATAGTGCGGGTTTCGGGGCTCGCCGTTAAAAATTCGCTGACTGCCGTAAACACCACTAATACGGCCTTCGGCGGGCTTAGTAATTGCAGTCAAAAAGTCCGTTCGTGTGGTTTCTTTTTGTCTGGCTACCCAAACTTTTTCCGCTTCTTTTCTGGCTCGTTTTACCTGCTCAGGGTCTGGTGTAACAGTTTTTTGCGGTACACCATCGACACGGTCAATCTTGTATTCACGAGGCTCCAGTTTGAGCTCTTTAGTAATAGTTTTATCGCCTTTACTAACAACTAAGGTGTTTTCTAATTCAGCCTTGCGCGGAAAACCAAAAACAATATACCCCTGCTCGGTTACCTGCAGAGCTTCGCCGTTCAGTGTTGCAGTAACACCTGGCTCAGATTTAGCCAGAATTAAAGCCCCCTGAGTCAAAGAGCCTTTTATTTCTAACGGCAAAGACTCATCGGCTGAGGCCACATTCGCCGAACACAGCGCTAAAGCAGCGGCAACAATCATTTTACGCATAGGCAATTGCTCCTTTTCCTACCCCTTCGAAGGCGCGAACTTCTACAGCCTGACCCGCATGCTTAGATTTAATTTCTGCAGCGAGAAAGTCTGCAATGCACTCAACTGTTGAGTCTGTCTCTATAACAAAGTTCTCTGCATTCGGAACAATAAGCTCAAACAGTCCCTGGTCGGCAACATAGCTGTAATAGGTATGAGTCGAGTCGCTGGTTGCAGACGTTGCAGCCTCGGACAGAGTCAGTTCTTTCTTTGAACGAACATCTTCGGTAGTGCCTAGATAGATGTCTTCCCACTTATCTGACCATTCTTTTTCCAACACAGGCTGGCGAATATTATCCAGTCGAATTTGAATTTTTGAACGATGACCATGAGCAATACGTTGGCAATTACCGTCGTGCTTTTTCAAACCATGTGTGTAGTGATAGTAAAAACCGTCGATATTTTCGGGTCTCAGAAGCAGCTGCAGACCTTCAACATTAACCGGTAACTCGCGCTTTATAACGGCTTTCAGGTAGTCCGTTACTGTCTCCATGGAAACAACATCTGCATCGATAAAGGCAAAGGCATCGGCAGGGCAAAACAGATGAATAGAACCTTGTTCCGGGCGCTGAAAATCGACCCAGTTAGCGCTGTCATCAGAGTTGTGCGTTACTTTTGTATACGAATGCTCTGCCGGTACAACCAATTTATGGTCAACCGAGTTATCGATAATGGCTTTAACCTGCTTTTTAACCCGACCAAAGTCCAGCACCATAGATTGCTCATTTAACGCGCCATCCAGCACGATATCAACAATCCAGCTCTCACCAACTATCCCCCTTTCCGGGCATAAGTAAGAGCAATCAATAACGGTCAAATCATTCACAAATAACTGCATAGTGAGCTTTTCTCATCTCTTCTTCGGTAACTGTAACTAGTATAACCTGAAACGCTTTATCAGATAAGCTCTATCAGGTTTGCCCATTCCCACAATAATTTTAACGACAATAAAATAAGAGCAGCTCCCATGGTACGGTCCACCCAATGGCTGTAATGCCAGAGTGTTTTAAAAATGCGCGGTTGAGTCAGCAACCAGGTGAGGAATAAAAACCACAGGCCCGTCGCAACAATTAGATAAATACCGTAACCAAACTGGATAGCAAAAGGCGTTTCCGGGGCAATAATAGTAGTAAATAAAGTTAAAAAGAAAATAGTCGCTTTTACATTTAAGCCATTAGTAATAAAACCGACAATAAACGCTTTCCGTTTACGCGGCTGGGTAGCAACCAATTCACTATCGGACATATCCTTTCTGGGTTTAGCTTTAATGGCCTGAGTTCCAATGAAGCCTAAATAAAGTGCACCGGCACAAAGTAAAGTCTGATAGAGCCAGTCGGTCTGGTGAATAATCAGCGCCACACCAATAAGTGAATAGGTAACATGAATAATGATTCCTGATGCCACACCTAAACTCACCCAATAACCTGCCTTACGACCAAAACTCAGGCTATAACGTGAAACCACCGCAAAATCAGGCCCCGGACTCGCGACCGCAAACAGGTGGATCAAAGCGATAGTTAAAAACTCACTCCAGTAAGACAACACAAACTCCTTATTGCGCAATTCAACTTTAGATGCCAGAATCAAAGTTACTTTTTATTAATTACAGATTACTATTAATCAACATGAAAAACACTAAACTCCCCTCACTAAATGCATTGAGAGTGTTTGATGTCGCCGCCCGAAGTGGCTCTTTTAAACAAGCCTCGCAAGAGCTTGGGGTAACTCAGTCTGCCGTCACCCGACAAATACAAACCCTGGAAGAACAGCTCGAAGTTCGTTTATTCCAGCGAGACAACCGGGTTCATTCGCTCACTCCTGTCGGCCTAGAACTAGCCCCTCAAATTGAGCAAATATTTGAGCAACTAGAGCGTACCATCGAGCGCACCCGAAATCTCAGTGACAATACAACAACCCAGTTAACCGTCGCAATCAGTTCTGAGCGACTGCGCTTTTGGTTAGCTGCAAAGCTTGCCGATTTTCATTCTCTGTATCCGCACATTCAACTTAGCTTCAGCCGTTGCAATGAGTACTTTATTAATGAAAGCGCCGCAGAAATGGCTTCAGCAATACAGCATCAAAGCTGGGATCTAGCCATTGGTTATGGAAAAATCACAGACAAGCACATTCAGTCCATTGCGCTAAAGAAAAATCATATGGTTCCGGTTTCAGCCATTAAAACCAATGACTCACCTTTCCTGCTGCCCTGGTTAATAAACCCTGAAAACCCTGATCATCAGGCAATGTTAAAGACCTACAGTCAACAATTGAAATCCACACGCATTATTCACTGCAATGATGTACAAATGTCACTGGACTTATCATCCGCTGAACAAGCCGTAGCATTAATTGACAGTAGTCTTATTACGCCCGGACTGTCTAATTTAAAAGTCTATAACGACTCCGCACAGCCCTGTCAGTATCCGCTAAGCATCTATTATCGAAAACGACAGAGGCAGCCAGTAGCCCTGGTAGCGTTCATAAAATGGCTGCAAATGATTATTTCTTGAATAAAGACTAAAAAACGCGCAGTCAGTTAGCCAAAGTTCATTTTCCAATTTACATACATTCATGTTTGTATGTAAAATATCACCCCTTTTTGGTTATTGGAGAGTGATATGTGGTTAAGAGCATCACTGGTTGTACTAATAATATCGAGTTTTTCATCTTTCGCTGACGAGATTCATGTTGCCGGCGCCTATTCTACAGATCAGCTACGAGGCGTAAGGGCTGGTTACCGGGTAACCGACTTACCCATTGAGTTGCCAAGTTGGATAGGTTCACCTGACGTTCATCTGGAAGCGGCCTTAAACCACTGGCAAGACTCAAATAATACAGCGGACAATATTACTGCGTTCACAATTAGCCCGATTCTTTCCTGGCATGTAGCAGGAGCTGAACGCCCGCTTTATATTGAAGCCGGCATTGGCGGCAGCTACTTTGACAAAACACGGATCGGTAATCGACGCTTATCAACCCAATTCCAGTTTGAAGATCGCGTATCGCTTTCGTGGCAATACAGCCAAAGTTCTGATGCTCGCATTGCTTTGGGATATACACACTACTCAAATGCTGACATTAAGCGCCCAAATGACGGGCTGGACTTTTTATGGATGAGCTGGGTTTTGCCATTTTAATATTTGATGAGCGTTAGCGTTATTCAGTTGGAGTTGCTACATTTGATTCTAAGTTTTAGTTAAAATGGAGGTCTTATGAAAAGCCAACTTATTAAATTATCTACAATTGCAGCCAGTGCTTTATTTGTCACCGCTTGCGGAGGCCCTGAATCAGGCACCACACAGTGCACTATGGAACCGAAGGAAAACTGGCTGGATCAAGAGCAGTTCCAACAGTCGTTGAAAGAACAAGGTTACGAGATTAATGAGTTTAAGGTAACTGACGGAAATTGCTACGAAATCTACGGTCAGGATAAAAGTAAACAGAAAGTGGAAATTTACTTTAATCCTGTAGATGGCAGTATCGTCAAGCAAGAAACCGAGTAACTCAGTAAGGAAGGCAGTACCAATGATCATTTGGGATAGATTTATCAGAACTTTTCATTGGTTGTTGGTGCTGTGTTTTTGTCTCAATTACTTTTGGCTTGAACCCGGAGGCAGTTTTCATCAGGCCGTGGGTTATACTGCCGCAACCTTAGTTATTATAAGGATCATCTGGGGTTTTACGGGGCCGCCAAATGCACGCTTCCATAATTTCCTCCCTTCTGTTGTCGGAATTAAAGAACACGTCGCAGAACTTCGCCACAGAAAAGTAAATCAGGGTCAGGGTCATAACCCACTCGGTGGGCTTATGGTGTTCTTTTTGTTGGCTTTATTCTTACTGCAAGCTATTACTGGCTTCCTCCGCGAAGAAATCAATGCACTCTATGGAGACAGTTTTCTAACCTCCGTTCATTTTGTTTCTGCCAACATCATTTTTGCTCTGGTTATTATTCATATCATAGCGGTAGTTGTTACCGCATATATTGGTAAAATAGAGCTTATTCGTCCTATGATCAGCGGCAAACGCCGAACCAAACACCATGACCGAGCAAAATAAAAAGCGAGAACGTGTTTATCAGGTCTCCAGTAACAGGGAGAAGTCCTCTCATAAGCTGCGTTACGTTGAGGCATCTGCGCCTCATGAAGATGACTGCCGTTTATGCGTAGGTTCCCTTGCAACGACAGATGCGCAGCCTTGCGATTTTACAGTAGCCAATACCAGCTATAACGACATTTCCAAAATTGCATTTTTAGAAAAACAGCTTTATTCAAATGACGCTTATTCTGCGGCCTTTTTCTATCAGGCATTAAGACAATGGCCACACACTTTTTTAACTCTAAAGGCGGGAGAAAAAACGGCAGGTTATAGTTTAATGGTTCCGGTTTCAGACTCTGATGTATCTCTTATGTCGTTATTGGTAGGGAAAATGTTCCAGGGCAAGGGACTGGGCAAGTTGCTATTAAGCGATTCCATAGCACTTGCGCGCAGCCTTGGTTATAAACAAATGGAGCTTAGTGTCGCGCCAGACAACGCCTCAGCAGTTTCGCTTTACCGGAGCTTTGGTTTTAACACCACCAAAACGGTGCGTGACTATTTAGGGCCAGGCCAGGACCGCTTGCTAATGACGCTTTCACTCTGGGAAAACTGATGTCGTCTCTTGACCTCTTTGCCAACGATGGTTCTGAACCATTAAGCACCGAAATAAGTGAGCAAGCTACCCTTTTTCACCAGTTTTTGCTGGCGGATGATGAAGCTTTGCTCAATGATATCCGTGGCGTTTTAAAGCAATCACCGCTGCGTCACTTAGCAACCCCTGCAGGCCATAAAATGTCGGTAAAAAGTAGCAGTTGCGGAAGTTACGGGTGGCTCAGCGATAAACACGGTTATCGCTATCAGAATATCGACCCTGTAACAGGTCAGCCATGGCCCGACATTCCCCAGAGTATTTTAGTAAAAGCAACGCAGGTCTCACGCTTAGCCGGTTTTCAGAATTTTCAGCCAGACTCTTGTCTCATCAACGTTTACACGCCAGGCGCAAAAATGGGGCTCCATCAGGATAAAAACGAAGCCGATTTCTCAAAGCCCATCGTCTCATTTTCTTTCGGGTTACCTATAACCTTTATGTGGGGCGGTTTTAAGCGTTCTGATAAGTATCAGAAGTTCAGTCTTCAGCATGCTGATGCGCTTGTCTGGGGAGGAAAAGATCGCTTGAGATATCACGGAGTTCAACAGCTTAAGGAGGCTATGCACCCGTTAACCGGACGCTGTAGAGTAAATTTGACTATACGTCAGGCTGGTTAACTCAATCAGCAGCTCCCCAACTTTTCCATGTAATTGAAAATATCGTACTCTTTTGCTTTTGCCATAAGTTCATTGCGCTTTTCACTACAGAGGCTCTCTGTCGCAACGTGAAACTCCTGAAATAGCTGAAAGCTTTGTTGCAGCAAAGCGCTATCGCGCTGGTTAAAAAAGCCGTGATGTTGACTGCCCCAATAATGAGCATGATGAAACAACTGCTCTGCTACCTTGGCAAAAACTAAAGGATTAAGTACCCGGTAATGGCGGTATTGCTGAAACAACTGATAATTGGCTTTACCCTGCTCTGTTAACAGATCCATAGGCTCCTCCATCAGCATATAATTGTATAAATAGTTATTATTGAATGATGCCAGACGTTGCCAGTATTCACGCTCATCATCGTTTTCGCAACTATCAATTCGAGCACTCAGTTCAGAGATATCATAGAACCTAAAGTTTTTTAATAAATGGCCACGCATAAACCGCACGAATGAGTCAGACTGCTGCACCGCAAAATTCTCAAAGGCTTCGAAAAGCTCCGGCGTAACATAGTTAAATTTCGGCTTTAATGCCTGGTACTTATTCGACAGACAACGAAACCGTGGGTGCTCTTTAAGACCATCGAGATCTTCATCATGTAAAAGGCTTTCCATGCCGGTGTAACGAAAATCTAAAGCAAGCTCAATACAGTCAAGGGCACTGTCCTGCTCTCCGGCTAACCAGTACACACACGCGGCGTTGTGCAAAATAGACGGGGTTAACCAACTGAATTGCGCCATGCTTAAGTAAACCTGAACTCCTGCATCCAGAAATGCCTGATCGGGCTTTTCTTTGTATGCATTACAGCAAAGAGCCAGATAGTATTGAATAAGATTATAGAACTCAGGGCTTTCCTGATAGGTTTCCCACTTCACATCGAAGTCTTCATTAAACCAACGCTCAATTAAAGCTAACGACTTTATAGGTGATAAATTTTCGGCTTTCGGAAGCGGTACACGTTCATCAACTTTATTGTCATTTGCGGCATTCACATTGGGTAATACACTGTGGGCTTTCTTAGCTTGTGCTGGTGAGCGAAAAAGCTTATCGCCAATGACGACATAGTGTTTATCAACCAGTCCAAAAGGCTTCACCGTAGCGGTTGCGACATCGAGCTCTGTAAAACAAGTGCAATGCCCAGTTGTATGATTATACGAATAGATAAAACAACCATTAAAAAAATAGCTAAACTGAACATCACTTTCCAGAGGTTTACTGCACCCCATAAACACCGGGGTATCCGGCGTCACATTGACTGCTGTATTGGTTATAGTGCTCACGGATAGCTCCTGTCGCAAGTTATTCAAAAGCCATTAATGGTGAATTAATAGACAGCGTTTAGACTATCTGCGTAACTCAGCGTATAAAAGAGGCTTTACAGAACTTTAACTTTCAAAGTGCAATTTCTGACTAGAAGCTAGAACCAATAATGACGAAATGCCTGCAGTCAGCGCTTTTTATAATTATGATAGTTATCATAATCGAAATTAAATGAAGGTAAAGCTTTTGTTTGTTTTTTAACCAGCTCAAGTGAAAAGCTTTTAAAGAGAGGCCGCGAAGTTGGTTTTGCCTTGAAGGGTTCATCCGTGCTAACTATAGTTATAAAACAGCAAGTTAAAGAGCATCGTTTATTAAAAGGACTAATATCTAAATGAAGCTATGGCGGTTAATATCACTCGGCAGCTCCATGCTTCTCACACTTCTGCTCATTGCATTTGCTATAGCATTGTTCGGCTACTTCTACTTAAATCAACAGCTGAAATCTGCTGGTGTCACTGACTGGGAAGTGGAATTTGACAAACTGACTGCCAGCCACATTGTTATTAAAAGGCTGGAAGCAACAATAGACTCCTTACCCGAATCGACCGGAACCAGTCCCGTCACAGCGATAAATCTCGCGCAGATATTCTCAATGGAAATGCCTGCATTACTACCAGAACGCATTGATATTGAGTCGTTACAGCTGAAAGGCAGCTTGTTGCCTGAAAGCGTCTCTGCAAGTCTTTCACTGATAAACAAGCATCCGTTGCGGTTAGAGCTCAATAGCCAGGAGCCATTTGTCGCTGCTCTGAAAATTTTTAGGCAAGGTGGCCAGATAAAATTAAAAGCTCGCTACGACAACGCTCTGTTACAAGCTAATTATGATTACAACTCAGGAAAGCTTAAAGCCGGCGGCAGTTATCTTTTAGCGGCACAGCAATTTGCAGACAAGGTAACTACTGAACCAGTGTCGGTTGATGCAAAGTGGAACGGTAATCTTTCACCTTATATTGAGTCAGCGACATTGGAGAGCCTTGTAGCTGAATTGTCCGGCGAGCTTGTCGTGTCAATTGCGCAACCCACCTTAATAGAAATTACCAGCAGTACCACAACAGCAACAGGTGAATTTCAGCTAAATTTGAATAAGGGTATTATGGACTCTTATCAGCTCGAGCTGAAAGGTGATACTGAAAACTTAGCGTCGTTAATCGATTCCGATCTACCACTAAATTTTTTGTCGTTGTCTTGGGAGCTGAACAGCCATGACAGTTTGGGTATTTCAGTGCTCAATGCTAAGCAGGCTGTTAATAAAGCCCGTTGGCCTCTAAAGCTAAATGCTGTAGCTAAAGGTGAAAAAAACGAGACAATTCGCCTCGCGTCTGAGTTATCGGTACAGCAAAAACAATGGCAATTTAACTCACTTGAATTAGATTATGCACAACTAAGTGCAGATACCATTGAGTTTCCTGTTGCCGGGCAATCAATGACGATAAGCAAACTCATATCGAAGTTTTCCGGAACAGTTTCGACCACAGCTGCCGAATTCCATAGTACTGAACCAACCCGCATTGAGCTTAAAGCTTTAGACAACGACGCCTCGGCCGTACTGAGTTTCAATAGAATTTATTATCCGTACTCCGAACCTGAGAATGCGCTTGCAGAGTTTGACCTTAATATTCACAGCAAGGCGATTAACTTCGACTCCATAAGGAACCTCGAAGCCGTTTTTGACAGTAAATTTCAATATCAACAGCAGCAACTGACAAGTGACGGCGACCTCGTACTCGGTGACCATATAAAAGTGGCGCACCATAGCCAGGTTAATTCTGAACAGCTGAAAAGCAAAATTGAAGTTGCGAAATTCGACTGGCAGCAAATTCCACAACTGGATGCCCTGCTAGCAACTATGATGCCTCAACTTATTGTCAGTAAAGCGGCTATTAGCGGCCAGACAGATGTAGCTTACTCCATAAATAATAACCGCTGGCGCCTCGACAACGGGCAGTTAGAGATTCAAAAAGGTGACTGGGTTTTTGATACTTTATCGGTGGTTAATAGCAATATTGATTTTGGTTTCACCGCCAATAACGAACAACTTAATATGAATAATGCAAAGCTCCACATTGGCAGCGTGCAACAAGGCTTTGCGCTGGGGCCAATCACCGCTGAATTTAGAGCCCAACTGCCCTTTCAACAACCTATGCAATCCACTCTCGACTTAACCAGTCACACCATTAAAGCTCTTGGTGGCAGCATAAGCATTCCCAACCAGCGTTACTCTTTAACCGACAGCTTTGCACTGCCCATTGTGTTCGAAAAAATTTCGCTGGGTGAACTCATGCGTCAATATCCAAGCAACAAAATCTCCATAGATGGTGAGGTTTCAGGAACCATCCCTGTTTACTGGGACTCCAACGATTTAACCGTAGAAAGAGGTTATCTGGATGCGCTGGCGCCCGGTGGTCACCTGCAGGTAGATTCGTCCGCTCTGGTTCAACTTGCCGGCAGTAACCCCAGCTTACAAACTTTGGCAGGCGTATTGGGTAACTTCTATTATAATCAACTGTCTACGACCGTTGATTATAATGACAATGGTAAATTGACCTTAGCAGTACAACTAAAAGGCTCGAACCCTGAGCTTGAAAATGGACGTCCGGTTGAGCTTAACGTAAGCTTAGAAGAAGACTTACCCGCATTGATAAAAGGACTGCAAATAAGCAACAGTCTGAACGATGTTATCCGTAAACGAGTACAGCAAAAAATCAATTAATCAGGGGATGGTATGAAACGATTATTGCTACTAATAAGCGTGCCTTTATTCGTTCTGGGGTGTACCCCAACGGTACAGGTCGCAGCACCTAAAGAGCCTATTACTATTAACTTGAACGTTAAAATAAAGCATGAAATTTACGTTAAAGTTGATAAAGCGCTCGACGACGTAATTTCTGAATCCAGTGGCCTGTTTTAACGACAAAGGAATGCAATGATGAAATATTTACTAACCGCAGTTTTAATTGCTTTTATTGGCTTATCAAGCCCGCTGGCACAAGCTCAGCAGCTAAACTTAGAACAGTCAATGGCGCAGTTAAGTGACGCCAAAGAGCAGGGGCTGGTAGGTGAAAAGCCCGACGGTTACCTGGGAGTAGTAAAGTCCACCGAAACCGCCGAGCAAATTGTTAAGCACATTAACGAAGCTCGTCGTCAGGAATACACGCGCATAGCCAACAACAATGACATTGCTGTTGCCGATGTCGAGCTGTTAGCCGGCAAACGCGCCATTGAACGCACCAAGTCAGGTCACTATGTAAAAATTGACGGAGAATGGAAGCAGAAGCCTTAACTGGCTTCTGCAAAGGATTGCGGTGCATGAGCAAGAAGCTATTTTCAGTCGTAACTTTTAGAAGGAACTAATTAATGAAACCCACCTTAGTGTTTCTGGCTTTGGTACCTTTTTCTTTTGCGTTTTCAACATCTGCAGTAGCTCAAATTACTTGTGACAAGGCCTCTCATTTCCATAAAGCAAAAGCCGACTTCGACAACGCCTCGTCCTCCGGAGAGTTATTGGATGCATTCATGCAGCTCGAGCGCTATAGGCATAATTTAAGCAGTAGTGAATATAAGCAACTTGATCAGCAGCAGAAAAAGTGTCATGACGATATCCAAGAGTCCTACAGTAAATTGCTTAGCACATTTAAAGAGCGTTCAGCGGCGTTAGAAGAGAAAGAATCTGAAAAGACGGTTAAAGAGACTTCGCAAGGAAAAGAAATACAGAATGAACAAGAACAGCAGTCGGCAGAACTCATCGTTCAGAACGCGGCAGTTCAACAGGCTATAAAGTATCTAGACTCTGGTTCAGGCAGCCCAATGCCTATAAAGCAAGATCTTATTCTGAATTATCTTCAAATTAGACAAAACAAGTCATCAAGTTATTCTCGTGCTCAGCTTGAAGGTGCAACTTTTTTAACGGAACAAAAAAAAGTAGTTAATACATCCTTGGTAAATCCACTGGAAGACATGGGGTATAGCTTCGATGACACAATAAAATATGCAGCGTTAAAGTTACTAACGAAAGATTATAATACCCAGGAATTTATTCCTCTGTCGAGTCTCTCAATCCACCCCATGCAGATTAGAGAAGCGTTACTCTCTTTTGGACTCATTTCCGAAAACACCTACGATTTGCTTAACCTGCTTTATGAATCTCAGAACTAACTTTTAGTTATTTATTAGTACGCGAGTGATGAACGGTGGCGGATCCTGATCACCAAACTGGAATAGCACTAGAAGTAGCACCAAATGGTCGCATTTTCCAATAGGTTTTAATAAACAAGGGGAATCAAGGAATCGCCTGAGAGGCTTTATTTATAAGGCTTTATAAACTTTCAGATACTGCTGTAAATTCGGAATTGGTGCCCGGGGCCGGACTTGAACCGGCACGAAGTTACCTTCGAGGGATTTTAAATCCCTTGTGTCTACCAATTCCACCACCCGGGCACTACATAGAAGTGTTCTCGAATAATGGAGGCGGGTCCCGGAGTCGAACCGAGATCCACGGATTTGCAATCCGCTGCATAGCCATTCTGCCAACCCGCCAGAATTTGGAGCGGGAAACGAGATTCGAACTCGCGACCCCAACCTTGGCAAGGTTGTGCTCTACCAGCTGAGCTATTCCCGCACCGTCATCTGCCGTGGCATTCTACTGTTTAATCGTTTTCAGTCAATGACTTTTTATCATTTTAATGACTGTTTGCACAAATTTACGGCAAAGCAGTTAATTTCTGGTCAATTCACTCTTGGCGCCGCGTAAATATTCCCACATGGACCACACAGTCAAAACGAAAGCCGAATAGAACAAGAACATCGATAACCAATAAATATAGACGTTCGCATTCCAAAGTAGTCCAATTAAGGCCAGCATCTGTGCCACTGTTTTCCATTTACCTAAGTTCGAAACAGCAACTTTTGCTCTGTGGCCGCTTTGCGCCATCCATTCCCGTAGTGCACTTACTATAAGCTCACGACAAATCATCGTCAGCGCCGGAATGGTAATAAAGGCAGAATTATAATCTTCAACAATGACAACCAGCGCAGCAACCACCATCGCTTTATCAGCTACCGGGTCAAGAAACTCGCCAAACTTAGTAAACTGGTTAAAGCGACGGGCAATATAGCCATCCAGAGCATCTGTGATTGCCGCTAACCAAAAGATAAAAGCAGCCCAGAAACGCGCATCTTCCATTGGTAAATAGAAAACCACCAGAAATACCGGAATAAGTACTATCCGGAAGCTGGTCAAAATATTAGGGATATTCCACTTCATTATCCGCTGATTCCTTATTGTTTTTACTCATCACGAAATGAGTAATAGATTTTCTCTGCCAATGATCGGCTAATGCCAGGTACGCTGGCTAATTTATCAATACTAGCGTTTTTTACCTCTTGTAATCCACCTAGATTTTTCAAAATGGCCTGTCTGCGCTTCGCTCCTACCCCGTCAATCTGTTCTAACGTCGAGGTTTTCTTAACTTTAGCCCGCTTCTGGCGGTGCCCGGTTATTGCAAAACGATGTGACTCATCACGTATGTGCTGAATCAAATGCAGCGCACTGGCGTCTTTACTCAGCGGAATGGTTTCATGGCTACCGGCCATGATCAAAGTTTCCAGACCCGGTTTGCGCGACTCGCCTTTCGCCACGCCAATTAATACCGGCGCTTCTTTTCCCCAGTCATTAAAGTAGTTCTCCGCCTGAGCTAACTGTCCTTTACCACCGTCGATAAACAGAATATCCGGTATATTGCCCTGCTCTTTCGCATTGTCGTACCGCTTAGCCAGGGCTTTAGACATGGCAGCGTAATCATCGCCCGGCGTTATGCCGGTAATATTATAGCGGCGGTAGTCTGACTTTTTAGGCCCATTTTGATCAAATACAACACAGGAAGCCACCGTTTGTTGACCCATAGTGTGGCTAATATCAAAACATTCCATGCGCTGAATGGGTACACCAAATTCCAGCACCTGCTGTAATGCCTGAGTCCGGCGGTTCATCGTACTTTGCTGATTCAACCGACTCTCTAGCGCATTAACCGCATTCTTTTGAGCCAGTGACTGGTACTGACGCTTATCTCCACGTACCGAGCTTTGCAATTTAACCGGCTGCGACAGCGCATCACTCATCACTTCCGCTAAAACATTGTCAGGCTGTACATCGACGGGAAGCACGACTTCTCGTGGAATTTTCCGTCCAGCCGTATCTGACAAATAAAACTGCAGAAGAAAAGCCCTGAGTACTTCATCGTCAGGGGTATCTGTCGGCACTTTAGGAAAATAGCTGCGACTGCCTTGCAAATGATTATCCCGGATAAACAACATTTGCACTGTCGTCATTCCGTTACCACGTGCTAAACCAATAACATCCAGTTCTTGTTGGCTTCCGGTAACCGAGTTACGTTCCTGAGTTTTTCGTAGCGCAGCTATCTGGTCACGAAATCTAGCGGCTCGTTCAAAATCGAGATCTGTACTCGCCTGCTCCATTTTATTCATCAGCTCGTCAATAACCTGCTGATTCTTGCCCTGCAGGAACTGTTTTGCCAGCGCCACCTGTTCATTGTATTCGTCGTCAGTGCAAACATTAACGCAGGGCGCGAGGCAACGTTTTAACTGATACTGCAAACAAGGCCTGGTGCGCGCACGATAATAAGAGTCATCGCACTGTCGAATTGGAAACAGTTTCTGCAGCAGGTTTAGGCTTTCACGTACAGCCGAGCCATTAGGAAAGGGACCAAAATAGTCACCTTTCGCGCGCCGGGCGCCCCGATGAAAACCAAGCTTAGGGTGCTGGTGAGCAGTTAAAATAATATAAGGATAGGATTTATCGTCACGCAACAAGACATTGTATCGTGGTCGATATTTTTTGATAAAAGTGTTTTCTAATATTAACGCTTCAGCTTCGGTGTTGGTAACGGTTACGTCCATAGACGCAATTTGCTTAACCAACACCTGTGTTTTCATCCGGTCGACCTTCTCACGAAAGTAACTGGACACACGTTTTCTTAGATCCTTTGCTTTTCCGACATAAATCACGTCACCCGACTCATCGTACATCCGGTAAACGCCGGGCTGATGAGTCAGGTGACGAAGAAAGCTGTCGCTGTCAAACTGCTTTTGTTGATTACCTTCTGTCATCTACCTTCAAACTGAATTAGGTCAACAAGACCTGACTGAATTGCAAGATGAGACAATTGTACATCACCATCGATACCGAGTTTAGAGAAAATCCGATAACGGAAGGTATTTATTGTTTTACTGCTAATGCATAAATGCCGGGATATTTCTCTTACCCGAATGCCCCGGCTGAGCATTTGTGCGACCTGAAGCTCGCGTTCACTCAGCATATCAACCATTGTTTTTTGCTGTTGCGAACGCGGATTCTGTGCAAGATAAGCGGCAACCGGCGCTGCGACAAAAACATTGCCCTGTTTCAACGAACGAATTGCCTGAACTAAGTCGGCACTGTCGCACGAGTCCAGTAAATATCCGTCAACAACGCTAATACCGCACTGAAAATCAAGTATATCTTGTTGGCTGCTACCCCAGACAATAAGCTTTAGATCGCAGTGACGGCGCTTCAAACGACGCCAGTGTTCCACTGTTGCAGCACCACCAAGTCGGCTGCATAAAACAACTACTGCGTCTTCATACTCGTAGCAAGCTCGGCGTAAATCGGCAATACCGGTTACGGTCAATATTTGATCACTGAAGTGTTGCTGCAGAACAGAGGCCATGCCAGCGCTAATAATGGGGTTGGGGATCGCTAAAATAATACGGTTCATTTTCACATTCCTTATTTGTATACCTTGTTAGTCTTCCTGATTAGGTTAAATCCGTACCACCCTGCCCGAATTCGGATAGAATATTCTGAGCTTTTAGAGACAATAACAAGCGGCTTTTACAGAACTTTACAAAAACTCTGAAAAAGCCAATTCAAAGGTGTGAAAATAACATTTGAAGACTAGCTTCAATGTGAATTTTTATACTGGGCTACAGACGTGCCTGATCCAGCATGTCCCACAAATAGCAGGCTAAATAACTGCGGTAAGGCTGAGCCCGTTCGGGGATGATCAAAATATCCTGGTCTTTCAGCAGGCTCATGGCTTTACGCAGCGAGCTATCCTGAATGGGAAAAAGATCTTCATGGGCAAAATGAAACATAGCTAAAATAGACGCCGTCCAGGGACCAATACCTTTAAGCTGAGTCACATCCTTAATCAGGTCAGCTGAATTCATCTGCGACCAGGCATCTATTCTCTCAGGCTGAGTTTGATGACAGTGAGCAACGCTGTTAATAGCTGCAGCTTTGGAACGACTGACACCGCACCCTGTTAATTCCTCCGCAGGAATATAAGCAATGCGACCTACTCCTAATGCTTTTGCCTTTTGCTCTGCTCTTTCAATAATGGTTGCGGAGGCTTTTAAAGACAGCATTTGACGAATAATAATTCGTGGCAGTGCCTCGATAACGGGTGTTTCAGATGCCGCCAATAAGCCTCGCTCGGGCAACTGAAGCAGCAACAAGTCGATACCCGGCTGAGTATCGATAAGGTGTTGTCTGACGATTGCTGGTGTCGTTTTCATACAATTATTACGCAAATACCGTAAAAGTCTGTCGACTTATAGCTAATAACTCGCCCTTCTCACTCCACAGACCAGCGCGGCTGTGCCCATAACCATTTTCAGCATGCTCAATAAAAGCTTCGTACTGAAACCAGTCGTGGCTACTGAAACTTTGTAGAGGAATATCGGGAAACTCAATAGTCCAGGTTAAAGACGAGGCCGGCGCAGGGCTGTCCAGATGAGGCAAGACTGCCGGTGGCCAGGCGTCAACTAAAGCCAGTATAGTTGCCGTTGTCAGCGGCTGTTGTTCTTCACGAAAACGTATCCAGCCACCAAAAGTTCTTCCCGGTTGTCCGCTAAATGGCATACCACCTGACGTAATACGGTAATCGAAGTTTTTCGCAAACTCTGGGACAATATCCGCTTCAGGTAAACCTGGTCCGTCGTTGATGGTTTTAAGATCGGGTGGCGTTTCACTTACCACTGTAACCGTTGAACTTCGGCCTTTGCCCAGGCTTGCCAGACAAGACAACATAATCTGCCCTTGCTGCTGCAGTTCGACAGCAACCTGAATAACCGATTTTCCCTCGCGCAAAATTCGGTAATTTAACTCAGCCTCACCCGGTTCAGCAGGCGCGACAAAAGAGATACTCATGGAACGAAGATGATATTCAATCGGAAATTGTTTCAACAAAAACTGAGCAGCCAATGCTCCGCTGAATCCGCCGAAAAACGCGCGTCCCTGAGCCCAGCCGGAAGGTAGTTCAATGACTTGATTGTTCTTATCCGCAACGATTTGTTCTACAGCTGTGTGGAAGTTCATACTATACCCTATTTAAACGACCGTTTGATTTAAGCTTTAAGAATACCAATTATCACCATTAATACAAAAGAAGCGCTTAATAAAAGAAAATAACCCAAAACACAGGCTAAAAATTTGAATACAGTTAATGTCCAGCTTTGCTGATAGAAGCTCTTTTGCGTCAATAGCAGATAAGTGAACATCCACCCAATAAGAATATAACCTAACCAGTCGGATGGTAAGGTTAACCAGGTCCAGCCAAAGTTATCAATCAGCGGGTTAGTTATATAGCCTAATGTCGACAACAACATCAGGGAAAGCAGTAAAAAAGCATGTGTATGCAAAGCTACAGTTAAGTGCTCTAAGTAGTAACGGTTACTGAATAAATAAAGGACTTTTAAATACAGAGCCCAAAAAGGCAGCATCAAAAGCATCATCTGCGGCGTCATTGAAATCAGTTTTTGCGTAAACAGCTGGGGGTTTTGCTTTAAATGCTGAAGTTTCTGTTCAAGCATCCGCGTTTGCTCTTCATTCAACCAGGGGATATCACCAAACTGCAACTCAAATCCGCGCCGTACGGTACTTTCGTTAGAGTCACTTTCAGATACTTCTGTTTCGGACTGTCCATCCTCGGTCTTTGACCGTGAATCGTTAAAGGTTATCTGTGATGTCAGCACCATAAATGATATCAACGAGATAAAGAAATAGAGCCTGAGCGGAGGTACATAAGAGGCGTGGCGACCTTTCATAAACTCAGATGATAGAAAACCAGGTTTTAGAAAGAGTCCTCTTAGAGTACGATAGAATCTGGAGTCCCAGTGCCCTAACTCACCAAAAAGATCGCCGACAACGGCAAAAACGCTGCGTATGCTTTGTTTATCCTGTTGGCCGCATTGATGGCAGTATTCACCGGTAAGAGGTGTATTACAGTTCTTACAATTACTGACGGTCGATTCCATGGCAAAATTCCATTTTTGCTTAATATAACAGGAGGTTTAAAGTTGCGCTATCGGCTAGAACAAAAAGCGGCGGGAACAAAAAAAGCCCTACTCAAATGAGCGGGGCTTTTTTCTGAATTTGGCGGAGAGGGAGGGATTCGAACCCCCGGTGGGTATGAACCCACGCCTGATTTCAAGTCAGGTGCATTAAACCGAGCTCTGCCACCTCTCCGTATTTTTGTTCTCTGCAACTGCGTTGTTGAGAACGAGGCGAATATTAAAGACCTAAGTTACGCTTGTAAAGTAAAAATTTGAACAAAGTGTTCGTTTGGGCGTTTATTAAACAAACCGACCAAAATTCGCCAGAAATTACTACCTTCTGCTCTACCCAACGCCCCCATTAATGCTGTAGTATCGAGGAAACTTTTTAAATAAAAAACAGTCTTAACAGACAGTAAGTTCAACACGGAGAAATCTATGAACAATCGCAGTCAGACTTATGTCGGTCAGAACGAATCGACGCTGGCCGTTAATAAGGTATTACGCAACACCTACACTTTATTGGCAATGACATTAGCCTTTAGTGCTATTGTTGCTACTATCAGCACGATGATGAACTTGCCCTATCCGGGTTTCATTATCACTTTAGTTGCTTACTTTGGCTTACTTTTTGGTATTCACAAAACCAAAGATAGCGGCATGGGCATTGTACTAACCTTCGCTCTAACAGGCTTTTTAGGTTACACGCTTGGCCCTATCCTTAACATGGCATTATCAATGCCTGGTGGTGGCGAGATGGTTGCTACTGCGTTAGGCGGTACAGCTCTGACCTTCTTTGCAACTTCGGCTTATGTGTTAACCACGAAGAAAGACATGTCTAAACTGGGTGGTCTGGTTACTGCCGGTATTATCATGGTTTTTGTGGCGATGCTGGCTAACCTGTTCTTCCAACTGCCAGCATTACAGCTTGCAATATCTGCTATCATGATTCCATTGATGGCAATGCTGATTATGTGGCAGACCAGCGACATTATTAACGGTGGCGAGCGTAATTACATCCTTGCAACAGTCACTTTGTATGTTTCGATTTATAACTTGTTCCTTAGCTTGCTACAATTGCTAATGGCGTTTAGCGGCGATGATTAATCTCTCCTGCTAAAATAATAACAAACGCCCCGCCATGCGGGGCGTTTTTGTATAAACGGGCAGTTTATGGCTAAACTTACTCTCATTCTTCAACGTTCTGTTAAAGAACGAGCTCGTTCTTTAGACGCTCTGGCATTTGCAAAAGCGGCTATCAACACCGGCCACACCATAGCCTGTGTGTTTTTTTATCGGGAGTCGGTAAATCACGCGGAATTTCCCACTCCAGCAGAAAATGAAGACTTGATTACGCAATGGGAAGAGTTTAGCCAGCACCACCAAGTCCCCCTGGTGGTCTGCCATACCGTAGCTGAACGCAAAGGAATGGAGAAATTCCATCCCGGTTTTGAAGCCTCAGGTTTAACCGCTCTGGCAACTGCCATGGCTAACAGCGACCGGACCTTACAGTTTTAATGACCATGAAAAAAATTGCTATTTTACAATGCAGTGCCGCTAGCGACTCGGCGACCGAAGCACTCGATATTGCTTTAGCATTGGCCAGCTTTGATTATCCGGTGCAATTAATATTGTCCGGTGAAGCCGTTAAGTCTCTACTGAACCAACCTTCTAAGCGTTATGCCATGCTGGAATTACTGGATGCTGAGCCTGTTGTAATAAGTTCAGAAGAGTTAACCGATACAAGCGCCCTGCCCGCAAACATTGATACGGTTATCGTCTCGCCAGAACAATTAAAGCGTCACCTAAGCCAATTTGACGAGGTATTACAATTCTCATGACCTCTACTTTACACTGGTTAAGAAATTCGTCTTTAGTGTCCTGGCTGGAACAACATAGCCAGCTGCTGAGTGACACTGATGCTTTGCTTATGTCCGGCCTAGCACTCAACGAGCTGCCATCTGAGTCACCTGTTGAATTACCGGTTTATGCGCGTAAGAAGGAAGCTGACGCTTTGGATACTGCCCTGCCTGACTACGTCATGTTAAAATCGGACGAGCAGTGGGTTGAGCTGGTGCTTAGCTTCCAACAACAGATAACCTGGTAATAACACCGCATGATTGAATTTAACGGTAAAGAATACGAAACCGACAAACACAACTACCTTGCAAACTTAGACGACTGGAGCGAGGAGCTGGCGCTTCACTTTGCAGAGTTAGAAAATATCGACATGACCCCGGCACACTGGGAAGTCGTGACTTTTGTGCAGGATTTTTACCGTGAATTTGATACCAGTCCGGCAATGCGCGTACTGGTTAAAGCCATGAAAAAGCAGTTAGGCGAGGATAAAGGCAACAGTCGTTATTTGTATAAGCTGTTCCCTAAAGGCCCGGCAAAGCAGGCCACACGAATTGCGGGCCTGCCTAAACCGGCTAAATGTATTTAATTTAAGCCTTAAGCACTTCTACACCGCCCATGTAAGGACGTAATACCTCAGGCACAACAATTGAGCCGTCTTCCTGTTGATAGTTTTCCAGCACGGCTACCAGCGCACGGCCAACAGCCAGACCAGAGCCGTTTAATGTGTGCATAAGTTCAGGTTTCTTCGCGCCTTTACGACGGAAACGAGCCTGCATACGGCGCGCCTGAAAGTCCTGCATATTAGAGCAGGAGCTAATTTCACGGTACGCTTCCTGCGCCGGCAACCAAACTTCTAGGTCGTAGGTTTTGGCTGCGCCAAAGCCCATATCCCCAGTACACAGCAGTACTTTTCGATACGGCAGCTCAAGCTTTTGCAGCACAGTTTCGGCGTGGCCTGTTAATTGCTCCAGCGCATCCATCGACTGTTCAGGTTTAACCAACCAGACCAGTTCCACTTTATCAAACTGATGCTGACGAATAAGCCCACGAGTGTCGCGACCGTGAGAACCGGCTTCACTGCGGAAACACGGCGTATGCGCGGTAAACTTAAGCGGTAGCTCTTCTTCGTCAGCAATTTCATCACGGTATAAGTTTGTTAACGGCACTTCAGCCGTTGGAATCAACGACATAGGAATTTGATCCTGAGACTCGCCTTCAATATGGAATAAATCCTTACCGAACTTAGGTAACTGACCGGTTCCGTATAATGAGTCCTGGTTCACCATATAAGGCACATAGGTTTCAAGATACCCATGCTCGTCAGTATGCAAATCCAGCATAAACTGAGTCAGAGCGCGATGCATGCGGGCGATACCACCACGC
This sequence comes from Idiomarina sp. ST20R2A10, assembly GCF_051842345.1. Lineage (NCBI taxonomy): Bacteria > Pseudomonadati > Pseudomonadota > Gammaproteobacteria > Alteromonadales > Idiomarinaceae > Idiomarina > Idiomarina sp. ST20R2A10. The sequence goes on from NZ_JBNIEY010000001.1 coordinate 412,391, forward strand.
ATAACCACAAAGCGTGCTCCAGTGAGCTTCGCGGCCGTTTCAAAGTCCATACCTTTGGCTAAGGCTTCGCCTAAATCGACATGATCTTTCACTTCAAAGTCGAACGACTTAGGCTTGCCCCAAGTCAGGACCTCCTGATTTTCATCTTCATCCGCGCCTTCCGGGACTTCGTCTGCCGGCAAGTTCGGAACACCCATAATAATATCGTTAAGTTCTTGCTGGATAACTTTTAGCTCTTCTTTAGCGTTATCCAGTTGCTCGCCTAAATCGCTTACCGCATCTAACAAAGGTTGTATGTCTTCACCTGAAGCTTTTGCCTTACCAATGGCTTTCGAGCGGCTGTTACGCTCTGCCTGCAACTGCTCGGTGCGCACCTGCACCTCTTTGCGCTGCTCTTCCAGCTTTTGTAATTTGGCAACGTCTAAGTCAAAGCCTCGCGTTGCTAGCTTTTTTGCGGTCTGGTCTAATTCCTCTCGGAAGTATTTTGCGTCTAGCATGAGTGTCCTATTTAACCGTTGTTGAGTACAACATCATTGCCGCGAAAACTGCAGCAATACAAATAATTACATTAAAGGCAATGTGCAGAGCGGCTTTAAGCAGCTCACCCTGACTGGCTAAGGCCACAACTTCGACAGAGAATGTCGAGAAGGTTGTAAAAGCCCCCAGTAAACCAACGCCTAAAAATAAACGAGTTGTTTCAGAAACAGGTTGTTGCTCTGCGTAAGCCAGCAACAACCCTAAGAAAAATGAACCTATTATGTTAACGGTCAACGTGGCAAAAGGGAATGCCCGAACCCCAAATGATTGCATAGCAAGAACCATAGCAAAACGTGCCGATGCACCTATTGCGCCCCCCACTGCAACGCAAAAGAAATGAAGAAGAAGGTTATTCATCAGGTTCCCTGTGCCAGTCTGACTTTGAATCCATATCTTGCAGCCAACGGAGCTTTTCCTGCAACTTTATTTCTAAACCACGCGGCTCAGGGGCGTAGAACTGGGTATCGGCGATTTCCGACGGTAAGTAACGTTCACCCGGAACGTAAGCGTTAGGATAATTATGTGCGTACTGGTAGTCAGCACCATAACCCTGAGCTTTGTGCACCTTGGTTGGCGCGTTACGCAAATGTTCAGGCACTGGCGCATCGCTGTGTTCTTTAGCGGTTCTTAGTGCGCTCTTAAAAGCATTATAAACCGCGTTGCTTTTCGCCGCACAGGCACAATAAATAACTGCCTGAGCAATGGCTCGTTCACCTTCGGCGGGGCCAACTCTGTGATACGTATCCCAGGCGTTTAATGCCAACTGTAATGCCCTGGGGTCAGCATTACCTATATCTTCAGAGGCGATAGCCAATAGCCGGCGGGCAATAACCAAAGCGTCCCCACCACCGGTCAATAAGCGCGCGTACCAATACAAGGCTCCGTCTGGAGACGAGCCTCTGACAGACTTATGAAAAGCGGATAAAACATCGTAGTAATGGTCACCCTGATGATCAAAAGCCGTGGCTTTTTCACCAATAGCCGCAGTGATCAACTCGGGCGTAATTGGCTGGCTGCTGCTCTCGACAAAATCAGCAACCACTTCCAGATAGTTTAATAAGCGACGTGCATCCCCACCAGCTAAGTCCAGGAGCTTTGCCCTGGCTTCACCTTCCAGTTGCAATTGACGTTGACCAAGGCCCCGTTCCGCGTCCGTTAACGCGCTTTCCAGAGCCTGTTCAAGATCCGTTTTGGACAGTGTTTGTAAGCGGTAGACCCGCGCCCGCGACAGCAGTGCGTTGTTAAGCTCAAAGCCGGGGTTTTCGGTGGTCGCGCCAATAAAGACAATAGTGCCGTCTTCAATGTGGGGCAAAAAAGCGTCTTGCTGGCTTTTGTTGAAACGGTGCACTTCGTCCACAAACAAAATGGTGCGGCGCCCCTGCTGCTGAGCCAGCAACTTCGCTTCTTCAATGGCTTTTCGAATGTCTTTAACACCGGAGGTTACCGCGCTAATGCGGCTGACCGTAGCATTTGCCTGGGTCGCAATGAGTTCAGCTAAGGTGGTTTTACCGGTACCCGGAGGCCCCCATAAAATCATTGAATGCAGATGCCCCTGCTCGACCGCTACCCGCAAAGGTTTACCGGGAGCAAGAAGATGTTGCTGACCTACATACTCGTCAACCGTGCGTGGGCGCATTCGCGCCGCAAGAGGTTTGAAATCGGGTTGAAAATCTAAGTCCAGACCTGCCACAACAATTAACTTTGATCGTCGACGTCGACATCAGCGGGCACATCAAAAACAAATTGTTCGTCGCTGATGGTTTCATTTAACGCCACATTATTCAGCATCAGTTCAGTCCGCTCGCCCTGAGCCTGAACCATAGTTATCTCTGTGAGTTTTTCATCAGTAAATCTTAACTCCAGCTTACTGCCATTCGTTTGATGCTCAACAAAGTAGCGGTTATCGCGAAAGCTGACATTATAGTTCTGCCACTGATTACCGTTGCTGTTCAACACCAGCAGTAAAGGGCTGTCGTCAACCATGTCCTGCTGTGCATAAATGGTTACTTGTTCAACAAAAGGATTGTAGTACCAGACCTTTTCGCCGTTAGCGACCATCACGCTTTCGTCCGGCTCTTTCGTATGCCAATACAAATTAGCGGGTCGTTTTAGCTTTAACGTACCGCTTAATGTTTGTAGCACTTCGCCCTGTTCATCTTTTACTTGCTGTTCAAACTCTGCCGATAAGCTTTGAGTTTGTTTCAGTAAACTTTGCAGAGCCTGCTTGTCTGACTCGTCGCCTGAGGCAAACACATTAAACGAAACGGCCATGACCATGGCAAATACAACTGCTTTCATGAATTAATCCCTTGGAGCTCGTGGAGCCAGCACTTCGCGCTGGCCGTTATTGCCTGCACTGGTTACGACACCGCTCACCTGCATTTGTTCGACGATACGGGCGGCGCGGTTATAACCGATACGGAATTTGCGCTGCACACTCGACACTGATACCCGCTGGGTCTCAGTAACAAAGGCAACAGCCTCGTCGTACAGAGGGTCAGATTCAGCATCATCAGACTCCTGCTGTTCTCCCGGAAGCAGCGCTTCCTCGCCCTGATCGCCCGATAAAATTTCTTCCAGATAGTTAGGTCGACCACGTTTTTTCCAGTCTTTAACCACCGCATGAACTTCATGGTCATCGACAAAAGCACCATGTACACGCACCGGAGAACCGCTACCCGGTGGTAAATAGAGCATATCGCCCTGCCCTAACAATTGGTCGGCACCCGGCTGATCCAGAATGGTTCTCGAATCTATTTTTGATGATACCTGAAACGCAATTCGGGTTGGGATATTCGCTTTAATTAAACCGGTGATAACATCCACCGATGGGCGTTGAGTTGCCAAAATTAAGTGAATACCGGCAGCACGGGCTTTCTGGGCGATACGGGCTATTAGCTCTTCTACCTTTTTACCGACAATCATCATCATGTCGGCAAATTCGTCTATCACCACGACAATGTTTGGTAATTTTTCCAGCAACGGCGGTAACTCATCCATAGAGTCGCCCGGCTTCCAGATAGGGTCTCGCAGTGGTTCACCAGCGTCTTTAGCCGCCTTCACTTTCGCGTTGTAGCCTTTTAAATTACGTACCCCTAAAGATGACATGAGTTTGTAACGACGTTCCATTTCTCCCACACACCAACGCAGTGCATTGGCGGCATCTTTCATGTCAGTTACGACCTCGGTCAATAAGTGCGGAATGCCCTCATAAACCGACAGCTCAAGCATTTTCGGGTCTATCATAATAAGGCGAACGTCTTCCGGTGTGCTCTTGTAAAGCAGACTCAGAATCATAACGTTAACACCAACAGATTTACCGGAGCCGGTGGTACCTGCCACCAGCAAATGCGGCATTTTTCCTAAGTCGACAACGACTGGAGTGCCCGCAATGTTTTTGCCCAGAATCATCGTTAACGGCGAGCCGCTATGGGTGAACTGGTCGCTATTAATCACTTCGCTTAGCTGCACAGTTTCGCGGTGTTTATTAGGCAGTTCCAGACCAACATATGACTTACCCGGAATAACCTCTACCACACGTACAGCAACAGCAGACAAGGTACGGGCAATATCTTTTGCCAAATTCGAAATTCTGGAGACTTTAACGCCCGGTGCTAAGTCGAGCTCAAAACGGGTAATGACCGGACCGGGTTCAACGTGCGCCACCCGAACATCCACCCCAAAATCCTTCAGCACTGTCTCGACCGTGCGTGATACCTGATCCAGTTCTTCCTGAGTTACCGGGTGCTCTTTTTTATTCGGTCTATCCAGAAGCTCTATTGACGGCAACGGCGGAAGTAACTCGCCCTCGCCTGAATCAGCCGCTGATTGCGGTTCGTCTTCCGCAGAGGTGTCTGAAGAAGGCGCCACAGCTGGTTTCTTAGGTGTGTCTTTTTTCGCAGCCGCTTGCTTGCTAAATTTAGGCGCATCGCTGTCTACGTCATCATCTTCATCAACAGAGCTCATTGAAGGCAGGCTCAAAACAGGTTCTTGTTTGTCAGCCCCGAATAAGTCGCTACTGAGCGTTGTGGGTTTCTTTTCTTCAAGCGTTTGCTCACGCTCGTTGTCATCATAAGCTTCTGAGTCGTCTTCTTTATCTTCCGTTTCTGAGCTTCCGCGACTTTGCCAAAGAATTTTAATTTTTTCGGTTAGCCACAAAGCCCCGTCAATAACCCACTCACCGAGTTTGTCAGCAACCTGCAACCAGCTAATACCGCTGACCAGAGTGATGCCAGTAAAAAAGAAGGTTAACAAGAGTAAGGTTGTACCAACAAAATTCAGATAAGGAAGCAAAGACGCCGCAATAACATCGCCAATAACACCGCCGGCAGAAAAGTAGTAAATATCGTCGAAATTAATAGAGGACAGTGCGGATGCACCAATAAGCGCGAGCATAGCGCCTATCATACGCAAACTGACCGCAAGGTAATCCATTTCTAATAAATGGTAAGTTTTACGGAACAGTAAGTAGCCAAGGCCAACAAAGCCGAAAGGAATAAGGTAGGCAACGAAGCCAAAAGCAAACAAGAGTACATCGGCCATCCAGGCACCTACGGCACCGCCGGCATTATGTATGCTTCCTTCATAACCGGTCTGTGACCAGCTGGGATCAGCGGGATTAAAGCTCACCAATGACAAAAAAATGAAAATGGCCAGCGCACCACTTATTAGCAACCCTGCTTCTAAAACTCTTTGTACACCTGTCATTATCTTATTGCAGCGCCTTCGTTGGTATTCTTGTTACGATAAAATATCGAGATAAATTTTATCCGCATGATTGTAGCGAATATCAGCCCCAATGTTACCCCTTTACTAATACTTTATTTTCTTGTTTGACCTCTTCCATAACCACATAGGTTCTTGATTCATCAACCCCCGGCATCATTAACAGGGTTTCACCCAATAATTTGCGGTAAGCGCGCATATCCGGCACCCGTGCTTTTATCAGGAAGTCGAAGTCACCCGCCACCAAATGGCATTCAAGAATTTCATCCGTTTTACGTGCAGCCTCGCTAAATTCGGCAAAAGCGTCGGCTGAGGTTCGGGTTAAGGTAATTTCAACGAAAACCATCAGGTTTGCACCTAACTTAGCAGGATTAATCCGGGCATGATAACTTTCAATTACTTGTTCCCGCTCTAGCTTACGCACACGCTCCAGGCAAGCAGTCTGGCTAAGCCCTACACGCCTTGCCAGTTCAACATTCGACATGCGTCCATCATCCTGCAAAAGCCGCAGGATCTTCCTGTCGGTTTTATCAATAGTGACTTCTGCTGGTTGTTCGGCGTTAAACATAATAAATCTCTAAATAAGTAATTAAAATTAGTATATCACACCAAAAAATAACTTAAAAAAAGTAAGTCATGCACTGTTGTTTGCGTCTATAATTTGCGCCAAATAATTCCCCCTTAAACACGAAATTGTAAGAGGCAGATAATGTTAATTGGTGTACCAAAAGAGATTAAAAACCACGAATACCGTATCGGCTTAACTCCAGCAGCCGTGCGTGAATATGTGGAAAACGGCCATGACGTCATCATTGAAAATAACGGTGGTGCAGCAATAGGCTTCACAAACGAGCAATATATGGAAGCCGGTGCAACTATTATTGATACACCAGAAGAGATTTTTCAGCGCGCCGACATGATTGTTAAAGTAAAAGAGCCTCAGCCAAACGAATGCAAAATGCTTCGCGAAGGCCAAATTCTTTATACTTTCCTTCATTTAGCACCAGACCCAACTCAAACTGAGTTACTGGGTAAAGCGGGTTGTACTGCTATTGCTTACGAAACGGTCACCGATAACCGTAACGGTTTGCCTCTTTTAGCTCCTATGAGTGAAGTTGCCGGGCGTATGTCAATTCAGGCAGGCGCTCACTATTTAGAAAAAGCACATGGTGGCAGCGGCACCTTATTAGGTGGTGTTCCTGGCGTAGCACCGGGTAAAGTACTTATCATTGGCGGCGGTGTTGTTGGTACTAACGCTGCGAAAATGGCTATTGGCCTGGGTGCTGAAGTCACTATTTTAGATCGTTCTCTGCCTCGCTTACGTGAACTGGACGATATTTTTGCCGGCCGTGTACAAACTGTTTACTCAACCGTTGATGCTATCGATAAATACTCTCGTGAAGCTGACTTAGTGGTGGGTGCGGTTCTTATTCCAGGCGCCGCGGCACCGAAACTGCTGACTCGTGAAAACATCAGCAATATGAAGCCGGGCTCAGTACTGGTAGACGTTGCAATTGATCAGGGCGGCTGCTTTGAAACATCAAAAGCAACCACGCATCAGGACCCTGTTTACATTATTGACGACGTTGTTCACTACTGTGTGGCAAACATGCCGGGCGGTGTAGCACGTACCTCTACTATTGCACTGAACAATGCAACCTTGCCTTATGGTATTGCATTAGCAAATAAAGGCGTGCAAGCCATGCTCGAAAACGAGCACCTGTTACGCGGCCTGAACATGCATAAAGGTAAAATTACCTACAAAGCCATTCACGATGATCTTGGTCAGCAGTTAGGTCTGGATTACCAGGACCCTCGCGAAGCGCTTCAGGCGTAATAGCCGGTTGTTCTGAATAAGCCCGTGAACAAAAGTTTGCGGGCTTTTTTATTGGCAGTTCTTGTTCGCTAAGCTTGTAAACCCTACAATCAACCCCCATAGCTAAAGAACGAACAATCAAAAACGCATTAATGGAGTTTTTCTAATGGCTGAAGCCAAACACTGCAAGTTACTTATTCTGGGATCAGGTCCTGCTGGCTATACAGCTGCAGTCTATGCTGCACGTGCTAATTTAAACCCGGTTATGGTAACGGGCATGCAACAAGGTGGTCAGTTAACCACCACAACCGACGTTGAGAACTGGCCGGGCGACGCCGAAGGTTTAACCGGACCCGACCTTATGGTCCGTATGCAAAAGCACGCTGAGCGCTTTGATACCGAAATTGTGTTCGACCATATTAGCAGCGTCGACTTTTCCAAGCGCCCTTTTCAGTTAAAAGGTGACGTTGGTGAGTACACCGCAGACTCAGTCATTATCAGCACTGGCGCCTCAGCTAAATACTTAGGCTTAGACTCAGAAGAAGCCTTTATGGGTAAAGGCGTTTCAGCTTGCGCAACATGTGACGGCTTTTTCTACAAAAAGCAAAAGGTCTGCGTTGTCGGCGGCGGTAATACTGCGGTTGAAGAAGCGTTGTACCTTTCAAACATTGCCAGCGAAGTGCATGTTATCCACCGTCGTGACACTTTCCGGGCGGAGAAAATTCTGGTCGACCGTCTGCATGAAAAAGAGCAGAACGGTAATGTCACTTTCCATCTGAACAAAACCTTAGATGAAGTGCTGGGTGACGATGCTGGTGTTACTGGCGTGCGTATTAAAGATACGCAAGGCGGTAGTACCGAAGAGCTGGAAGTTGCGGGCTGCTTTATTGCTATCGGCCACCAGCCTAATACCGGTATTTTTGACGGTGAACTGGAAATGCAGGACGGTTACATTCAGGTGCAGAGCGGGCTTCAGGGCAATGCGACTGCAACCAGTGTACCGGGCGTTTTTGCAGCCGGTGACGTAATGGATCATATTTACCGTCAGGCAATTACCTCTGCCGGTACTGGCTGTATGGCCGCGTTAGATGCCGAGCGTTACTTAGACGCACTGACTAAGTCTTAGTCTTTTAACGTGATTGTTCAGCTTGATCCGGCATCAATCAGTTTTCCACCCGCAGCGACCGCTTTGCATGAGCCCAATGGGCTACTCGCTGTCGGTGGAGATTTATCGCCGGGTCGGCTGATACACGCCTATCAGCAGGGAATATTTCCCTGGTTCTCAGAAAATGACCCAATTCTGTGGTGGTCCCCTAACCCCAGAGCTGTATTTTTCCCCGACCAAATCCATACCAGCCGCTCTTTAGCTAAAACCAATCGTAAGCCAAACTGGCAAATGAGCATTAATCGTAACTTTGCTGAAGTTGTTCGTGCCTGCGCAGACGAACGCGCCGACAAAGAAGGTACCTGGATAACGGAAGAGATGATTGAAGCTTATTGCAAGCTTCATCAGTTAGGTTACGCCCATTCGGTCGAAATTTGGTTCGACAATGAACTTGCAGGTGGCTTGTACGGTATTTCAGTAGGCCGTGCTTTCTGCGGGGAAAGTATGTTTCACTACAAAACCGACGCGTCAAAAATAGCCTTGTTACGTTTCGCTCAATATTTTAAAAAGCATGGCGGCCAGCTAATTGATTGTCAGGTGGGTAATCCGCATTTATTTTCATTAGGTGCTGTTAACCTGCATCGGGAACGTTTTTTAATGAAGCTCAATATTGCGCAACAACAAAAGATGCCAGATACTTTTTGGCAAGCTCGTGAGCTTCCTCTACCTGGAGAACTCTAGTGCAATTTGGCGTGACGAAAGAGAGCCAGTGTCACTATTTAACCGACCAGGAAGAGCGACTTGTTGTTGCCCTGCCTAATGATCTTGAAAACCTTAATGCAGACGCGTATCAACAACTCATGCAATACGGCTTCCGGCGCAGCCATAATGAGGTTTACCGTCCGCACTGCCGGCTCTGTAGTGCTTGTCAGTCGCTCCGTGTGGTCGTGCCTGAGTTTCGCTTTAGTAAAAACCAAAAACGAATTCTAAAAAAGAATGACGACTTAACGCTGCAGATTAAACAGCAGCCGGAAGCCGAATACAGTCAATTGTTTTCGCAGTTTATTGAACAACGACACGCGGATGGGGAAATGTACCCACCCGACCCGGACAAATTCTGGAACTGGATAGATTGCGACTGGTTAACTCCCGAATTATTAGAGTGGCGCAATGCCAGCAATGAGTTAATGATAGTTTCGGTAGTTGATCGCACTGTTGACGCAATGTCCGCGGTCTATACCTTTTTTCATCCCGATGAGGAAAAGCGTTCGCCTGGCACTTACGCTGTATTAGAAATGATCCGGCTGGCTCAGGAGCGAAAAGTTGCCAGACTCTATTTGGGTTACCAAATTGATGACTGCAAAAAGATGAATTATAAGACTCGATTTGCCCCATATGAACGACTGGTTGGCAATCATTGGAAAAAAGAGCTAAAATCGCACACACTTAAAGCTCAAAACAAAGATTAGAGGATTTTAATGGCGAAAGAAGACAGTATTGAGATGCAGGGAACGGTTCTTGACACCCTTCCTAACACTATGTTCCGAGTAGAATTGGAAAATGGTCACGTAGTTACTGCCCATATCTCAGGAAAAATGCGTAAGCACTATATCCGCATCCTGACCGGCGATACCGTGACTGTGCAGTTAACTCCTTACGACCTGACCAAAGGCCGCATCGTCTTCCGCGCACGTTAATCCGCACTGAGGATTAAAAAAACCGGCTTCATTTAATGAGCCGGTTTTTTCATTTCTGCCGAAGACTTATTAACCTTCTACGGTTTCATTCTTGCTGTCGTAATCAAATTGCAGTCCGTCCTTGCCATCAGCAGTCACTTTCACGCTGCCGCCACTGGCCAGTTTCCCGAACAGAATTTCGTTGGCTAAGGTTTTCTTCAGGTGTTCCTGAATAACCCGGCTCATTGGACGGGCGCCCATTTCCTTATCGTAGCCTTTTTCAGCAATCCAGGCATGAGCAGAAGGGTCAACCTCAAGCGATACACCTTTTTTGTCTAACTGAGCCTGCAGTTCACAAATGAATTTATCGACGACCTGCTCCAGTACTTCCGGTGTCAGATGGTTAAACCACACAATACCGTCCAGGCGATTACGAAACTCCGGAGTGAAAATATTATTAATTTCCGCCAGCGCATCGAAGCTGTGATCCTGCTGTTTAAAGCCAATAGACTTACGCACAGTTTCACGAACGCCCGCATTGGTTGTCATAACAATAATTACGTTACGGAAGTCAGCTTTACGACCGTTATTGTCCGTTAAAGTGCCGTTATCCATTACCTGCAACAGAATGTTAAATACATCGCTGTGGGCTTTTTCCAGCTCATCTAACAGCAACACACAATGCGGTTGCTTGATTACCGCGTCGGTCAATAAACCGCCCTGCTCATAGCCTACATAACCCGGAGGCGCACCAATCAGGCGACTGACCGCATGGCGTTCCATGTATTCCGACATATCAAAGCGCACCAGCTCAATGCCCATAGCTTTCGCCAGTTGCTGTGTTACCTCGGTTTTACCAACACCCGTTGGTCCGGCAAAAATAAACGAACCTATTGGCTGGTTATCGTTGGCAAGACCAGAACGCGACAACCGTATAGCACCAGTGAGCTTATCAATAGCTTCATCCTGACCAAACACCACCATTTTCAGGTTACGATCCAGCTGCTTCAGTAAGTCCTGGTCGGACCGGGAAACTGACTGTTCCGGAATACGGGCTATTTTGGCGATAATGGTTTCAATATCCGACACCCCGACCGTTTTACGGCGTTTGGACGGCGGCAATAAACGCTGGGAAGCACCGGCTTCATCCATTACATCAATGGCTTTATCAGGCAAATGGCGCTCATTAATGTATTTAGCAGAGAGCTCCGCTGCCGCTTTAATCGCCGGCTGCGTGTAACGAATACCATGATGGCTTTCGTAACGCTCTTTTAAGCCCATTAGAATTTTAGTGGTGTCTTCTACTGAAGGCTCCACCACATCCACTTTCTGGAAGCGGCGAACCAGCGCTCGGTCTTTTTCAAAAACATTTTTGAATTCATTGTACGTAGTGGAGCCAATGCACTTAAGCTGCCCACTTGAAAGCAACGGCTTAATTAAATTAGAAGCATCCAGAACGCCACCGCTGGCAGCTCCGGCACCAATAATGGTATGAATTTCGTCAATGAACAGAATCGCGTGCTCTTTTTCCTGCAGTTCTTTTAAAAGCATTTTAAAGCGCTTTTCAAAGTCGCCACGATATTTAGTGCCCGCCAGCAAGTCGCCCATGTCCAGTGAATAGATGGTGGCATCCGCGAGTATCTCCGGTACTTCACCTTTAATAATGCGATAAGCCAGGCCTTCTGCAATAGCGGTTTTACCCACACCGGCTTCGCCTACTAGCAAAGGGTTATTCTTACGACGGCGGCAAAGAATTTGCGCACACCGTTCCAGCTCAAAATCGCGGCCAATTAGAGGGTCAATTTTGCCTTCCTTTGCCTGCACATTAAGATTGGCACAAAAGCGCTTCAAGTAGCTCTCTTGCTCTTCACCACCCTTAACGGCCTCTTCTTCCGCCATTTCTTCGTCCATAGGCTCATCGTCATCGATACGAGAAATACCATGAGAAATGAAATTAACGATATCCAGTCGGGTAATATCGTTTTTACTTAGCAGATAGACGGCTTGAGATTCCTGTTCACTGAAAATGGCAACCAATACATTGGCGCCCGTTACCTCAGCGTTACCGGATGACTGAACATGAAATACCGCGCGCTGCAAAACTCGCTGAAAACCAAGCGTAGGTTGAGTGTCCGGACTTTCTTCTTCCGGACCAAACAGCGGCGTACTGCGGTCAATATAACTTAACAGTTCTTCTTTCAGTTGTTGAAAGTTTGCCCCACAAGCTCGAAGCGCTTCCGATGCATCAGGGTTATCCAGTAATGCAATTAGCAAGTGTTCAACTGTCATCAATTCATGATTACGTTCGCGCGCTAGCCGAAACGCATCGTTTAGCGTTAATTCAAGGGCTTTATTCAACATAGACCACTCCTTACCAGCCAACCCGGATCATTCTTGCTCCATGGTACACAATAATGGATGCTGATTTTCCCGAGCATACTGATTTACCTGTACTACTTTAGTTTCGGCGATTTCCGCAGAATATACACCGCAAACGGCCTTTCCTTTATAATGCACCTGTAACATGGTGTCCGTGGCGCGCTCCTGATCCATCTTAAAAAATCTCATCAATACTTCAATCACAAAATCCATAGGGGTGTAATCGTCATTATTAATAATGACCTTATACATGGATGGTGGCTTGAGCTCCTGCTTTTCCTCTGTATCGCTAAGGTGCTGGTGATCAAACTGACTCATTTATTAACAACCTGCCATAATAATAGTTTTAAATTTACCAGAAAATATAAAAAAACAACCAAAATATTAACAATCAAGGTTATTTTTTGAACTTTAGGGCTTGACTAATCACTCACGTCACCTAGAGTTAAACATGGTGCTAAATCGGCGATTTTTCAAGCCACCGCACCTAATAATAATAAACTATCTATCTGTTGCAGAAGAAGGATGTAGAAGTATGGCTACCGGAAAAGTCAAATGGTTCAATAATTCGAAGGGCTTCGGCTTTATCGAAAGCGAGGACCGCGAAGGTGATATTTTCGCTCACTATTCAACCATTGAAATGGAAGGCTATCGCACACTTAAAGCGGGGCAACCCGTAGAGTTTGAACTCGAAGAAGGCCCCAAAGGCTTGCATGCCAACAACATTGTTCCCGGCGCTGCCGATAAATAACATCGGCTAAACCAAACAATTTAAGTACTTTCAAAACGCCGGCTTGTCCGGCGTTTTAATTTACTTAATCACTTCAACTAACTATCTATACCAAAATAACGCCGTAATTGATCACGTAAATTTGGCGGAGTTCCATTAATTGTTAATGTATCCGTCGCCGCGTCATAGTGCACTCTCTCTCCCAGGGCTGTGTGATCAAAGCCAACGCTGACTCCTCCACCTTGTCCCTGAAACTTAACCAACTTACGTAATGTCGACTTATCTGCCGGAAAGTCATCGACTAATTCGCGTGAATTCTGTTCAGCAAAATCCTTTGAGAAACTCTCGAAGCTCTTTTCTACCGGGTACTGCTCTGCAAATTGCTCTGATAGATCTTTGATTTTTACCGTGTCGCCCTGCTTCCATTGGTCGTCACAATACTCATAAGCCGCTTTGTTCAGAGCTTGGCGTTGTTCCGTTTCCAGTTCCGACTGTTTCGCATATTCTTGAACCGAATCGACTAACTGTTGTGTGTGCGCTTTTGAGTTTAAACGCTCAGTGCACCCCAGAAAATCGAGGAAGAAATCTGAAACCTTGCGACCGGCGCGTCCTTTAATAAAAGAAATGTACCGCTCACTTTCCGGAGATGTTTTCCACTCGGTTAAATCAATACGAGCCGCCAATTGGACTTTTGTTATATCTAACTGCGACGAGCGGTCAACAGCCAGCTCAGGGTTTATTGTTACCCCTTCTTTAACGGGTAAAAAGCATACCAATAAATACTCGGTGCTAATGTGTTGGTAGCGTGTGACTAACAAAAAGCCCGCTTCTAACAAGTTATAGTTTTGCAGTTGTTCCAGCAATAGTTTGGCAGACTGTTGGCTGAACTCGACAAAGTCCAGCTGCCCGTCATACCAGGAGGTTAAATGCTCAGGAAAAGGACCGGGCTCGCCCTCTTCTTCATCTTTAAGAAAACTCGCATAACCTTTTGCCGGTTTGCTGGTATACACATCCGTTAATTCGACTAACAAATCGTGCAACTGGTCATCTTCCGTTAACGCCAAAGGAGCCAACCGAAGCCCTACTTGTCCGTCATTTTGATAAAACTGGTGAATAATGCTTTCTTCTATCCGCAATTGCATAACGGGGACTATCCTTGCTGTTTTGCTGTGTTACTATAATGCCATTGTAACACGGGACTGACGAACGATGGGAAAGTACCAACGTAGGGATAAAATTGCCCGATTAATAAGCTGGGGACATTGGTTTACCTTTGCCAATATCGTCCTGTGCCTGTTTATTGGACTTTTGTATATTGAAGCGGCCCCGAAGCCCTCCACGGCTATCGGTAATCTCTACATGCTTGTCAGCTGGATAGGTCACTTTGCCTTCCTGCCGTTCGTATTCTTCATAATTCTGATATTCCCGTTTTGCCTGATAGTACCTTATTCCAAAATATTACGTGGCTTTGCCGCCCTGATAGCCTCATTCGGTCTAATAGCGCTTATCGCCGATGCGCTGTTCTTTCGTCAGTACGGGTATCATTTAAATACCTATTCTATGGCGCAAATGACCCGCGATGCAGAAGCGGTTTTCACAGGGGCCAGTTTCGTTATTATTTCCGGTGTTCTGTTAGGTTTCTTATTAACTGTCGGAATACAGCTGCTGTTGGCTAACCTCGCGTGGAAACGTCTGGAAGACTTACAACAGCGGAAAATTGGTGCCCCGGTTACAGCCATTTTCCTTTTATGCTTTTTCGTTAGCCACAGTATTCATGTTTGGGCTGACGCGGTGTTGTACGACCCTATTACCCAACAAGACGATATGTTCCCGTTGTCCTATCCTACAACGGCTAAAACATTAATGGCTAAACACGGAGTCATTGATGTTGAAAGCTACCAGGCCAGACAACAAATGCTGATGGCTACCGATAAAATAAAACTTAAGTATCCCCAGCACCCGCTTTTATGCTCTAAAATAGACTCTCAGCAGTCAACAACTCTGATTCTATTCGAACGTAGCAGTAGCAAAATTCAGAAAGAACTGGAAACTCTGGCAGCCAAACATCAACTAGAGCGGCCGGAGCTTAAACTACTGGCTCATCCGAACCGCGACGGCGGATTATTTCAGGTACTTTATGGCTTGCCCGACTTTTATCAGGAGTCCATTGAGCGACAGCAGCTTAAACCCGCTTACCTTAAGCCGCTTAACGACTTTAATTTTGATGTGCGCTGGTATCACAGCGAAAACTGGAACGACTCTCTGCGTTTAAGTCAGTTTCATTCCGACTGGCAAAGCCAGGAGCTGGCAGAGTTTCGCGCTCATCCGCAAAACCAAATTAATGTCATTTTAATTGCTGAAGACGATATTTCTACTTTAGATAAAGTGCTTCAGCAAACCGGAGACCAACAACTGCTTCTCACGGCCTTGTCTCCTGCGCAAAGTGAAGAGTTATTGGGTAACAAGCAGTTTGCGCTTGAAAACATGCAGGTTCCCCTTTGGCAGCGAGATTACCAGTTGGCAGACCAACCTATAGCCGGACTTATGGATTTGGTTCCAACCATGCTTGAAGATCGTATCTCCTGCGCTGGTTCTCATAAAAATTACACCAATGGCGAAAGCTTGCAGACATCTAAGCGTCGTTGGCCGCTGGTTGAAACCTACAGTCCTTATATTGTTATTTACGACCAGAAAGAGATTACGATTTTAGATAATAGTGGTCAGTTTAGCGTATACAGCAGCAACGATTTTGAACTGAAAAAACAGGCCGAACCGCCCGTCCCGGTGCTTATCGACGCACTGAAAGATTTAAAACGCTTTAGCGAAACTGAAAACAAGGAGTAATTGTCGAAAATAGCAGCAGTCGAGCACCGGAGGGCGTGTTGAGACTTGCTAATTCGGCTTAATCCAGTAACATAGCAGTCCTCGGTCGGCGTGTGGCGCAGCTTGGTAGCGCACTGTCATGGGGTGTCAGGGGTCGGAGGTTCAAATCCTCTCACGCCGACCAATTCTTCTCTTAAAGTCCCTTACAAAATCAGCACGTTATAATCCCCCCCCTCTATGCCTGATATGTTTCAGTAGGAATGTTCCTTTTCTCTAAATGTAGCAATAGTGTAGCATCCTGTTTTGGGGCTAAATATTGAAATTAATCATACGAACATCTGGTAACCGAACTAACTCTCATTACTAAAAAATGCCCTCCGGTCCCTGTTTCTCAGAGAGATATTCAAGAATACAGAACTTAAATCATACCCCCTCTTTATAAGGCATCTGTCTTTTGCTTTTTCTCTCACTGGTCTTCGACTCAAAACTAAGCTAAATTGGTGTTTAAATTCGTTGGAATAGAGGGTATTCACTTGGCAAATAGTTCCAACATACTCATAGGCAGCTCCGTAATATTCATTTGTGCTCTGATACTAGCAGTGGTTGGTGTGAGCTTGTGATTGTATGTATCCAAAAGGGATAAAGACTCGGATAACGATTAGAGTTACTTACGGCATTTGGGGTTTAACAAGCCTTTTTAAATCTAATACGCTGCAAGTTTTCTATAAAAGCTACTTAGCTTGCGAATTTTTACTTTTAAAAGGTTTAAGGGAATAAAAATGAGTAGATGGATTGAAAACTTCGAAAATCACCCATTTCAGGCAAAGTGGGCAGAAATACTAGAAGCATCAAATGCACTGATAATTGACGACTCCTCTATAACTACGGAAGTTCAAGAACTCTCTAGATTTAAGAAAGCAGTTACTTATGTCAATGAATTGCTACAGTCTATTGATCCAGAACTCACTCCAGAACAAACCTGGGCAAATTTTGATGGACAAGCACAAAACTGCCTTCAAAGGTTGAGGAATTATCAATCGGATCGAAATGTAGGTCATATCAGGAATGCGAATACTCACGTTGATAATCTCTTAACCTACATTCGTCCTTATCAGGTAACTGCGTCCGCTCAAGCAAAGTCTGCGAAGAGATCTTATACAGAATATTCAAAAACCATTAAACAGCACTTATCAAGTTTTCATGATACCGCGAATAGCCTGTTAGAAGATATTAAAGTGTTAAGAGACAGTGATGCTGCGGAAACAGTCAGTAAACTCAATGAACTACTCGATGAAAGCCAAATCGTTCTACATAATTCTAGAGATATTGAATATGAGATAGAGTCTTTTCGAACACGTCTTCTGGTTGATACGGATGAAGCGGATAGCGTAGAAAAGCAAGTTGATGAGCTAGTCACTCAACTTGAGGAGTCAAGCCGGAAAATCAATGAATTTAAGGCTCAGTTACTTGAAGGGGATGACGACGAACCGTCTATTGCTTATGAAATTAAAGAAGCAAAACAGGCAGCTACTGACGATAGTACGGAAATAGAAAAACTTCTATCTGACACCAAAAATAGGCTCTCCCAGTTTCATGATTATTATTCTGAGGTTTTCGGTTCTGCTGATGAAAACGGCAACCGAGAAGGCGGTTTAAAAAGCGAGCTTGAACTGAGGAAAAAAGAGCTAATTGATTTTGAGGCGGTTCAGAAAAAAAGGTATGAAGAGCTGAATTCTGAAATTAATAGCCTTATTCCTGGCGCTACAACTGCTGGATTGGCGACGGCTTACAAAGAGTTAAAAAACCAATTCTCTGGCCCAATCAAAACATATACATGGGTATTCTTCGGCTCAATAGCACTCATAGCTGCTGTTGCTCTATTCACGGTTGATGCAACAAGCTTTTCAGAGCTGTCGAATAACTTTATCAACCGTTTACCTATTTATATACCATTAATTTGGATAGCCATGTTTTCGTCTAAAAGAAGAAATGAAGCACACCGGCTACAACAAGAATATGCTCATAAAGAGGCTATCGCTAAGTCTTACCAAAGCTTTAAGATGCAAATAAATAACCTCAATGATAACGATGACGCAATGATGAAGCAGCTATTAGCAGCCGCAATCAAGGCTATTTCTCGTAACTCTTCAGAAACCCTTGATAATGCGCGCAGCGATGGTTCTCCAGCTCAAGAAACCATCGAGAGTTTAAAGGTTGCAGGTAAGTCTACAAAGTAGAGGATCCAACAACTAACACTCAGAGAGTGTTAATCATAAGTATTGATTATGGAGTAACTGGTAAGCGCTATTGTAGTTACTTACTATTTATAAAACACTTTACCTTCTTACAAAAGCGATAAACCCATCAAACAACCATATAACAATTTAAGGGGCTCGATCTATGGAGATTATTACGATAAAGGAAGTAATAATGCTTGCTATAGCATTGTATGGCGCAGCTCTCTCCACTTACTCATATAACCGAAACAGAGTTAAAATCGAGTTGCATACTGCATGCGTGATAATGGCTTTGACTGATAACGGTGATGCTTTGAAGCCAATGGGAGTAATTAAGCTATCAGTAAAAAATAAAGGTCAATCTAGCTGCTACGTTGAAAAGCTTGGTTTAGTAGACTCTTTTGGCAAGTTTCTACCCTTAGATATACTTGATGGCATTGATGCCCCTAGCGAGGTCCAACCAAACTTTAGCGATGGTAAAATAACAAGTATATCCAGAACAAACTCTAGAGAAGGTTCGTTAGTGGACGATAGGGAAGTAAAACCAAACTCTAAATCTTCTGCTTTTTTCAAAGCCGACTCACTGGAAGGTATTGTGGAAGAATTCGGTGCTGATAAAGTTTATGCCTATGTAGAGTGTTCAGGCATTTCCAAGAAGAAAGAGTTAGATTACTCAGGACTCCTAAAACTAGATAAAGATAAAAATTAACAGAAGAGATTGAGTTAAATAATATTAAAACTACACTTCAACGTTAAAAGAATAAACCTAGGCCTTACTCTAAGGTGAGGAGCCCTGCTTCTTGCGCTCCATTTGAATATCTAGTCCATCTCTTATTTTTGCCTTGCATTCAAGCGCTATATTTCGAGCAGTATCTATATCAACCTCGTGGAGGTTACCAATTCGGAAGTTAGCTGTTCGAACAGGCTTAGTGCGAGTTCGATAAAAAAGATATAAGACTTTTGAACGGACACAGGCGTTATTCGCCTTTCCTAAACGGACATGCAGACCCTTAATCTCCGGATCGTTTATTCTATAAACTCCATCTTCAACGTTGTTCAGAAGTGTCTTTGTGAGCTTCTTTGTAATTGAACGCGAGTCCTTACCGAAACTCAAACTGCGACTTCTACTTCCGGCCTCTTCTTTATGTTGCAAGTTCATAACCGTCTCCCAAGCAAATGTTTCATGTATGTAGCAACGCAATCTCTGTCCGCTCGTTATGGGGCATGTCCCCTCACTAACCGACATCGCAAAAAAATTAATGCTAAATTTGCTTGGGTTTGTCATGGGGGGTCGAAGGTTCAAATCCTCTCACGCCGACCAATTCTTCTAGTGACACTCAATAAAGCATTCACTGGTTCCATTCTGGTAAGCTAAGTTGCTCTCCCATTTCAGTTGCCACTCGCCAGTAACCTCCTCTGGCAGAACCTTTTCGAATTAATACCCCTTGTTCTTTCAATTTAGAAATGTGTTTTTCTACCGCGCGCGACGAAATATTCAACACTTCAGCGACTCTGGCGGCACTCCATTCGGGTTGCTCATTTAATAGCCTAAGTACCATGTTTCGTGTGCTCGTGCCCGAATATCGACCTTTACCCGAACCGTTATCCGAACCTAACAGCGAACTTTTTACCGAACTCGATGCCATTTCACTGGAAAAATCATGCGAAATATTCGCTTCTTCCAGCACCTCTGCTTTGTCTTTTTCTTCTTTTACTGTGGTTGAAATACTCTGTTGCAAACAATCCAGAATAAACTCAACCATAAGACCTCTGTCATTTTCACTAATTGAGCGTCGCAAGCAATCAAGATATTCGTCTTTATTGAATTTAAAGATTTGCTCAAAGCTTAACCAGGCAACTGCCGGATGCCATTTAGCTAAAATAAGGCTAAACCAGAGTCTTCCAACACAACCGTTGGCAACAGAAAACGGCTGAATAAATTCGAACTGCTGTAAGAAAATAGCCGCTTTAATTAAAGGGTGTTCGTTGCTTTCGTCTAACCAGGACAATAAACTTCTTACCGACTTACCGGCCTGCCCCGCCGGAGCGGTCATATGAACCAGTTTGTTGTTGCGGTAAACGCCCATTCCCGTTGCGCGATAGCTTCCGGCACTGGGGGTTACTGCGGCGCAAATCATCTGGTGAGCGTTTTTAAGATCTGACTCCGAATGTAAATTCCACTCAGACAATTTTTTATAGGCTTCATCTAGACGAATACCCTCCAGCGGTTGTGACTGCTCATCCAGGCCTACCGACGCATGAGCTTTAATTGGCAATTGTTGAGACTTAAAATCTTCTAAATTGCTTTTATCGGATTCAAGTAATGCTAACCAACGGCCAAAGTCGGTGCTTATTTGCGCCACTAAATTCACGCATTTACTGGTAATCAAATAATCTGCTGCCATTTGTTATTAGTAACCTCTGGGGGTTACTCTCCGTTATTTTGTTAACGCACACACTCAGTCTAAAACACTTACACTGTAATATCAGCGAATACCGATTGCAGCCTTGCCACTTCACTTTCTTCCAGCAGAAGCATAGGTTGTTTCCCCCAGACTGGAGCAGGCCAGGCAGCGTCAGTTTGAAACCGCGCTATATGATGAACATGCAACTGCGGAACCTGATTTCCTAAAGCAGCGACATTAAGTTTATCGGGTTGGTATTCAGCCTTTAGCCAGTGGCATAGAAATCGGCTTTCTTTTAACAACTGCAGTTGATCGTCTTCAGAAAGGTCTATGGATTCGCGCACGTCTGCCACTTTAGGAACCAACAAAAACCACGGAAATTGCCTGTCATTCATGACTCTGACTTCGCATAGCGGCCAATCGGTTAAATGATAACTGTCTCTGGCTAATTCCGGAGCTAATGTATATTCCATAACCTACCCTTTTAATAACGTTTCAAGAAACCGTTTAAACAGTGCATTAGTTTGCGGCAAGCTGTCAATTAAACGGTGGTCATCATTCACCAGGTGTAACTCTGCCCTGGTTCTTTCCGCATAACGCCAACTGTTCTCAACAGGAACAATATCGTCGTTCCAGCCATGAACAATTTGAGTCTCACAAGGCGGTGTCAGTTCATCAAAATTTGCCTGACCACCTAAGTAAAAGGCCGGAGCCATTAAGAACAGCCCCCGGCTCTTTGTTTTAGCTGCAGCTACCGTTGCCACGTAACCGCCCATGCTGGAACCGACCAGTAAGAAATTTTCCGTTAGTGCTTCAATATATGTTGTGAGTTTTTCCACGCGCTGATCAGGATCATCAATACCCTGATAATCGACACTGGTTACGCTAAACCCCAAAGCTTCAGCGGTTTTTGCTAAAACTTTAATTTTGCTGCCCCAGGGGCCGCTCTCTTTTCCGTGATTAAAAATAACCTGCATTTAGCAATTACCTATATTTTGTGCTTAGATAAAACTATCAGAAATAACAATTAAGTAACAATGTAAGCTTTTATCATGATAGTCAAAACGTTCATTATAAAGAAAGGCGGTTACTATGACCTTTAACAAGCAACTTGTTGCGCTGTACACCGTATTATCTATAGTGGCTCTGTTTAGCTCAAGCAGCCTTGCCGAGCACGAAGACATTATCTGGGGAGTAAACTCCTCCCCGCCGTTTCATATATTTGATGGTAAATACGAAGAACAAGGCTTTTGCGATGCTTTAGTCAGCAGCTTTCAGCGCCAGCTACCGGAACTGTCGCACAAGGTCAGAAAGCTTCCCTCCCGCCGTATTACCATGCTTATGAAAAAGAACAAGAACCTCTGCTTTCCCTGCCTGATTAAAGGAGCAAGTTACAATTCCGAGTTTAATTACACCGACACAACTCACCGGTATCAACCACACGGTATCATCACCCGTGCTGACACCGCGGCCAGAATCATTGGAAAGTATGGCCAGCCAGTAGATTTTTCCAGCCTGGTTCAGGACTCAAATTTACGCTTTGCGCAACCGGCTGAACGCCGATACGGCCGCCTGCAGCCGCTACTGGAAGAGCACCTTATCGATTCAGATAATTTCAGTTTTATCAGCGGCGACAATGCCCACATCAACTTGCTGACTATGATAGTCAACGAGCGTATTGATTACACTATCGATTATGAAATGATTATGACTTACTACAACGAAACAGAATTTAAAAACAGCGGACTGGTGTTTTTGCCTATTGAAGAGTACGAGGGTGTGGTTATTGAGGGCGCGGTTGGTTGCAGTAATAATGAATGGGGACGTAAAGCTGTGCGACACCTTAATGAAGTCATCAATGAACTTAAAGCTGATCCGGACTTTCAAAAAAGCCTGGATCAGTGGTTAGGAACTAGTCGCCCAATGGTTGATTAAGCAAAGCGCTGTTGTAAATACTGGTTAATGTCATCGGACTCATACATCCACTGTACTTTATCGTCCTGCTCAATGCGCAAACACGGCACTTTAACTCTGCCGCCGCCATCTAACAGCTCTTGTCTGTGCTGCTCATTATTTTTCGCATCTCTTAACTCTATATTCAAATTAAGGCGGGCAATTTCCTTACGTACCTTGACGCAAAAAGGGCAAGCGGCAAATTGATAAAGAGCCAGCGACTTGCAGGCTTCATCTACCTGTTGTTGAGCCTCATCACTGCGGCTCTGGCCTTTTGGCGTGGTCAATTTTTCGACCAGTAAAACAATAGGCGTTAAAATAAGCCGTAGAGTACGAAAAAAGTAACGAATGATAATTCTCATAGAAATACAACCAGACTGCCTGTTAAAGATGCCGCTATTCTAACGTGTTTAAGGTAAAGCGTCAGTCTTTTAACTAAACGCTTTTCACTTTCCGTTTAAAGCTTCCGCGGCAATTTCTAACGACCTTAAACGAGCCTGATGATCAAAGGCATGGCAGGTAAGAATAACTTCATCTATACCGGTATCATCAATAAACTGATTAATATGCCGTTGAACTGAATCCTTAGTGCCAACCGCCGTATAGGTTAATGCATGATTCGCCCCGGCCAGTTCATGAGGCGCGGCAACCGTTCTTATGTCATCCACCGGTGCTTTTAAAGGCCCGGGTGTACCACGACGCAACGCAATAAACTGTTGTTGCATTGAGCTCATCATTTTTCGCGCATCGGTTTCGCTGTCTGCCGCAAAAACGTTCATTGCCGCAGCAACATAAGGTTTGCTGAGGTAACGCGACGGACGAAAGTTCTCGCGATACGCTTTTAATGCATGCTGCAAATAGTCTGGTGCAAAATGCGATGCAAAGGCATAAGGCAGACCTAAATGCGCTGCAAGCTGGGCGCCAAAAGTGCTTGAGCCGAGCAACCACACCGGAATTTTCTGTCCAAACCCGGGCACAGCTTTAATCGCATCACTTTCCTGCGCTTCTTCCAGGTAACCTAAAAGCTCCTGAACATCGTTAGGAAACTGCTCGGCGTCGTCGGGTTTACGTCTCAATGCCCGTAGGGTTCGGCCGTCTGTTCCCGGCGCTCGACCCAAACCAATATCAATACGTCCGGGGTACAGGGCATCCAACGTACCAAACTGCTCAGCCACCACAAAAGGCGCATGGTTAGGCAACATGACACCACCTGAACCTACCCGAATTTTATCGGTTTTGCCGGCAACATAACCTAAGGCAACAGCGGTTGCGGCCGAGGCAATTCCGGTCATATTGTGGTGCTCAGCCATCCAGAAGCGGTGGTAACCCCACCGCTCTGCATGCTGGGCTAAATCAGCAGAATTATGCAATGATTCAGCCACAGACCCACCTTCGGTAATAGGCGCTAAATCAAGAACTGAATATTTCATAACAAATTACAGCTCTTGCTTGGTTGGGCGAATGATCATTTCATTCACGTCAACTTGCTGAGGTTGCTCAATAGCAAACGTAATGGCACGGGCAATAGCCGCAGAATCAATAGCGTCTGAATACAAACTGTCAGCCATTTCTTTCGCGTCTTTGTCACTAATGTGGTCAGTCAGTTCTGTTGCTACAGCGCCCGGTGAAATATTGGTCGCGCGAATTTCACCATTAGATTCCTGACGAATGCCTTCGGAAATGGCTTTTACCGCAAACTTGGTTGCGCAATACACCGTTCCGCCGGCAAAGACTTTCTGACCTGCAACCGATGACAGGTTGATGATATGACCCACATGCTGTTCACGCATAACCGGTAATACAGCAGCTACGCCATATAGAACACCTTTAATGTTCACATCAATCATGGTGTCCCATTCGTCCACTTTCAGCGCATCGAGCGGGGCCAGTGGCATAAGTCCGGCGTTATTAATTAAAACATCAATGCGACCAAATTCTGCTTTGGTGTCATCAGCCAGTTTTTGAACCGCGGCTTTGTCGGTTACATCAACCACACGGTAAGCTGCCTGACCACCGTCTTTCTTAATTGACTCAGTCAATTCTTTTAGGCGATCTTCGCGACGCGCCGCTAACATCAGTTTTGCGCCTTTTGCTGCAAGCATACGAGCAGTCTCTTCTCCTAAGCCGCTGCTTGCGCCCGTAATAATTACAACTTTATCTTGTACTTCTGACATAGCTTTACCTCCGGTTAGTGCTATTGGTCAACTGCCCCTAACTGCTTTAATATCATCTCTTCAAAACGCAGTAGCGGCAGCATAGAACGCTGAACTTTGGCTCGCAGTAATGCTCCCTGCCAACCCGAAAGAATGAAGGCTCCCATCTGTTCGGTGTCAATGCACTGCTGAATTTGCTGTGCGTCTTGTGCAGCTTTTAAACACCGAGCAATACGCTGCTCCCAGTCAGAAAAAATGTCATCTAACCGTTCGCGAAATAAGTCACTCTGAGATGCCATTTCCTGACCCAGGTTGCCTATCAGACAGCCTTTGGAGAAATCACACGACTTTAAGTCCTCTACCGAGCGACGCAAATAGCTGCGCAAACGATCAACCGGCTCCAACGTCTCGTTAGCCAGAGTTTCGTCCATGCGTGCTTCATAATCCTCGGCGTAGGTTTCGATAACAGCCAGGCCAAAATCATTCTTACTTTTGAAGTAATGATAAAAGGAGCCCTTGGGCACCTGCGCCTCGCTCAGAATTTTATTCAAACCGGTGCTGCCGAACCCATGTATGGATATCAGGTCAGCACCGATTGTTATGATGTTTTGTCGTGTGTCATTCTTAGTCATGCGATCTATATTAGACCAGTCGTCTAGAAACTTCAAGATCAGTCTGTTAATTGCAACTATAGGGCTTCAGCAATGGGTTCCGGCCAGACACCGCACTGAACTTTAGCAATGTGGTCACTTTGTAAAATTTGCATAACCACCCGTGACTGACCTATTCCCCCTCCAATAGTTAAAGGCAATTCACCCGCTAACAAGGACTGATGCCAGGGTAGCTGGAGCTTTTCTTCCTGTTCGCTAATAGCCAACTGACGTTTTAATGCCTGCTGGTCAACACGTATCCCCATAGACGAAAGCTCCAGCGCGTCATCTAATGCCGGATGCCAGACAAGAATATCGCCGTTTAACCCCGTACTGCCCTGCTCGTTAACCGAACTCCAGTCATCGTAGTCCGGCGCTCTTACGTCATGTGCATGACCATGACTCAGCTCCCCGCCAATACCGACCAAAAATACTGCGCCATGTTGTTTAACCACTTTGCGCTCACGTTGTTTTGCAGTAAGGTCTGGATAGGCAGTAATTAAATCCTCTGCATGCACAACCTGTATTTTCTCCGGTAAGGTTCCGGTTCCACCGTGTTGTTCAATATATTGCTGCTCCGTTTGACGCAAAGCAGCGTAAATACGCTCGACGGTCTGGATCAGAAACGCCAGCGAACGCTGCTCTTCAGTAATGACTTTTTCCCAGTCCCACTGGTCAACGTAAACAGAATGTACGGAACTCAAAGCTTCTTCGTCAGGCCGCAAGGCTTTCATCTGGGTAACTATGCCCTCACCTGCACCAAAGCCGTAACGGCCAAGGGTAAAGCGTTTCCACTTAGCCAATGAATGAACTACTTCATAATCTTTGTCGGGCACGGCTTTTACTTTAACTGCAACCGCCTTTTCCCAGCCCGACAAATCGTCCTGAACACCACTGCCCAACTCACTTAGTAGTGGCGACTGCACTTCAATAAGCCCAAGCTGAAGCTGTAACTGCTGAGTAAAGCCGGATTTTACGAATTGAATTTTCTGTTGCTGTAACATGTATTGTGACTTCATAAATACTCCGAATCGTTAATAAAAGAATAGAAACACAATTCAATTAATACCTTTTAGAACTATTTATTCAATAACGTTTAACAAAAATAGCTTTACTTATTATTTTCCGTTAATTTATACCTAACTTAATTAACGAAGCTTTAATAAAACATGAAAAAATCACCTGAAAATTATCAAATCGATGATCTGGACCGTTCCATACTAAGAACTCTGATGGAAGACGCACGTATTCCTTACGCTGAGCTGGCCAAACGCTATAAGGTGAGTCCGGCCACTATTCACGTACGGGTTGAAAAAATGAAGCGTGCCGGGATTATTGAGGGTACGCGTTTACAGGTTAACGCCAAACGCTTAGGCTACGATGTCTGTTGTTTCATTGGCATTACGCTGAAAAGCGCGGGTGACTACCCGGCCGCAATTGAAAAACTGGAAAAGCTCGAAGAAGTTATTGAGGCTTACTACACTACCGGTCAGTACAACGTCTTTATTAAAATTATGACACCGTCAATAAACGAGCTACAACACACGCTAATCAATCGAATTCAGGCTATTGATGAAATACAATCGACGGAAACGCTCATTTCATTACAGCAGCCAATTAACCGGGACATACAGCCATGACAGCGCAGAACTGCATAAACAGTGGATAGAAGGCTTACTGGTTGACTACTACGACCCCATGTACGACTACCAAATGAAAAAGCGATAAGCATCGCTAAAAATCTGCGACCCGCCGAAAACAACAGTCAATGCGTTACGCTTTTGTTATGGTATTGTCATAATAACACCAAGGGGATTTATCTATGCTGAAGCGAATGTTAAGCCGTGTCACCGCGGCCGCATTGGTCATCGTTGCCCTGCCTTCTATGGCAGCAACAACAGACCTTTCTTACTATCTGCCACAGGATGTCAGTTACAACCCGGAAATTACCAAACCCAAAGATGTGCTGGGTTATCAGGTTGGTGAATGGCATGCCCGCCCCGAGCAAATTGTAAAGTATATGGAAGTTCTTGCCGAAGAGTCGGATCGTATTACGCTGGAAGTGACCGGTCGCACACATGAGCAGCGTCCTTTGTTACTTCTTACCGTCACCTCAGAAGACAACCACCGCAATATTGATGACGTTCGTGAGCGTCATTTGGCCGCAGCTGATCCAAACCGTGATGCCGACCCGGACAATACGCCGGTGGTCATGTATATGGGCTACAGTATTCACGGAGACGAATCGAGCGGTAGTAATGCAGCAATACTTTTTGCTTATTACCTTGCAGCCGCTGAAGGCGAAGCCGTAGATGAGCTTTTGAATGATTCAGTTATTCTGCTTGATCCGGCGTTTAACCCGGACGGTCTTGCTCGCTTCGCACAATGGGCAAACCAGCACCGCGGACAAAATTTAGTTGCGGATCCTCAGCATCGCGAACACGTGCAGCCGTTCACCCGAGGTCGGGTTAACCACTATTGGTTCGATATGAACCGCGACTGGCTGTTACTGCAACACCCTGAATCGCGCGCGCGTATCGCTAACTTTCAGAAATGGAAGCCAAACGTACTGACCGATTACCACGAAATGGGAACCAACAGCACGTATTTCTTCCAGCCGGGTATTCCGTCTCGTAAAAACCCATTAACGCCAGATGAAAACGTGCGCTTAACCGAAATTCTTGCGGCAGAACACGCCGACTCGCTGGATGATATTGGCAGCCTGTATTACACCGAAGAGTCATTTGATGACTTTTATTATGGCAAAGGCTCAACGTATCCGGATATTCAGGGAGCTGTCGGCATACTGTTCGAACAAGCTTCCAGCCGCGGGCACCTGCAGGACTCGGTTAATGGTGAAGTCAGCTTTCCGTTCACTATTCGTAACCAGTTTGTCGCCTCACTCAGTACCATTTACGGCACACACAAAAGCAAAAGTCGTTTTATTGAGTTTCAGGAGCGCGCTTACGATGAAGGTATGGAAGCAGCCAAAAAAGCCAAGTTTGAAGGTTATATAATTGGTGATTCAAGCGACCCGTCGCGTGTAGAAGGCTTACTGGAAATATTTAAACAGCACGGTATTAAAGCTTACCGTGTAGAAAAAGATATAGAGCAGAACGGTACTCAGTTTAAAGCCGGAAGCAGTTATTACATCCCTCTGGCTCAGGCTCAGTACGGTTTGATTCAGGGAATATTCAGTACGCGCAAGAACTTCCCGAACAATACCTTCTACGATGTTTCAGGCTGGACTCTGCCATTAGCCTTTAACGTGCCATTTGAGACTCATCGTGGTCGTATTCAAATTGCGGATAATGCCTGGGATGCGCCAAAACGCAAGACGTCGGCTCTCACTGATGCCTACGCTTACGCATTTAACTGGAACGATTACTTCGCTCCGGGTTTATTACAAGAGTTGCTGGAGCAGAACATTCACGTTCGTCAGACAACAAAACCCTTCACTGTAGAAGGTGAAAAAGGCCGTCAGGAGTTTGCAGCCGGTTCTATTGTTGTACCTAAAGCCTATCAGGAACGGGAATGGCGCGATGTACAACGTCGTCTGGCTACCGCAGCAAAAGAAAAAGGTATTCAGGTAACCTCTATCGAGACCGGATTAACACCTGAAGGTGTTGACCTGGGTAGCCGCAATATTCAACCGGTAGAAAAGCCCAGCGTAATGATGCTGACCGGCGAAGGGGTTAACCTTTACGAAGCTGGGGAAACCTGGTACTACCTTGACCGCCACGTAGGTATTCCATTGTCGATGGTTGATACTGAACGTCTGCCCAGCGCTGACTTAACCCGTTATAGCCATATTATTATGGTGGACGGACATTACAGCAATTTAGATAAACAACTGCGTAAAAAAATCCAAAACTGGGTAAGCCAGGGTGGAACAATAATTGGTCAGCGTGGTGGTGCTGAATGGTTAGCAGAAAATGGTCTTCTGCAAACTCGCTTTATTGATGATGCCGTCTTCCAGAGCGCTTTTACTAAAAAGCAGCTAAGTTACGAAGAGCGCGACGACTTCTACGCTGAACAGCGAATTGCCGGAGCGATATTCTCAATGGATGTCGATACTTCTCACCCATTATTCTTTGGCTTCCCGCGTGACCAAATGCCAGTATTCAAGAATTCGGCTGCCGCCATGGAAGAACCCGAGTCGCCTTTCGTTTCAGTCGCTCGCTATTCGGAGCAGCCTTTAATGAGTGGTTACACTGATGAGCGCAATCGCGAAATACTAAAAGGTAAAACCAATATTGCCGCCCATCGTTTAGGCAACGGTCAGGTAATTGGTTTTGCCGACAACATTAATTTCCGCGCCTATTTTTGGGGAACCGCTAAATTACTCAGTAATGCTATTTATTTAGCTCCCCGTATTCAGGTTTATGCGAAAAAACTGGACGATAAAGCGGCAGCTGATGCCGCCGCAGAAGCCCATTAATTAATTAGCTTTTGAGAAATAAAAACCGTTAGGACTTCCCGTCTTAGCGGTTTTTTTACACTTGGATATATTGGTTATTTTTCAAATCATGGTCTACCTTACTAATTGAATCTTCTAAATTAATCAGTGAGGTGAATATGTTACGTTGGGTTCTTATCTTTCTAGCCGTGGCTGTAGTTGCTGCTATTTTAGGCTTTGGTGGAATTGCCGGAACAGCAGCCGGAATAGCCAAAATTATCTTCTATATCTTTATTATCCTCTTTGCGATTTCTTTAGTTGTCCGCCTGCTTCAGGGTAATAAAAGGCTTTAAATGTTTTAGCCTTTGTTAGATATTAGACATTGGTCGTATGCCAACAGTTATTGAATCTACGATACAATAACTGTTGGCATTTTTCGTTATCTGTCTAACACTACAACAATGAGGCTCTTGCCATGAACGCAATCGTAATGATGGTTCTGGGTTTAGGCGCAATGTTTCTCGGTTACGTTTTTTACTCTAAATTCATTGCTGAGAAAATTTTTAAGCTTGATCCAGACTTCAGAACACCCGCTCACGAATTAGAAGACGGCGTCGACTTCGTCCCTACCAATAAATACGTTCTGTGGGGCCACCACTTTACTTCTGTAGCCGGTGCGGCACCTATTATTGGTCCTGCCATCGCGGTTATCTGGGGTTGGGTACCTGCTTTCTTATGGGTTATTTTCGGTACCATATTTTTTGCTGGCGTACACGATGCTGGCGCTATCTGGGCAAGTAACCGTAATAAAGCCAAATCTATCGGTAACCTGACCGGCGATGTTGTAGGCAAGCGCTCTCAAACGCTGTTTATGATCGTTATCTTCCTTGTGTTACTAATGGTTAACGCAGTGTTCGCCACCGCTATTTCGGGTCTGCTGATTAAATTCTCCAGCTCAGTAGTGCCAGTTTGGGGTGCTATTTTTGTCGCACTTATTATCGGACAAATTATTTTCCGTAAATGGATGGGCTTAGGTGCAATATCCATTATCGGTGTACTAGCGCTGTACGCACTTATCTGGGCAGGTCCATCATTCCCAATAGAGTTGCCGGAAACGGTAATGGGTATTAGCGACAACGCGCAATGGGTTCTTATCCTGTTTGGCTACGCAGCCATCGCTTCGTTACTACCTGTTTGGATGTTGCTTCAGCCACGTGATTACATCAACGGTCTGCAGCTTTTCATCGGTCTTATTTTGCTTTACGGCGCCACCTTATTACTGGCTCCGGAAATTTCAGCACCGGCCTTCAATAGCAACACTCCGGAAGGCACCCCATCAATGTTGCCGCTGTTGTTCGTGACCATAGCCTGTGGGGCAATTTCGGGCTTCCACGGTCTGGTTGCATCTGGCACAACCTCTAAGCAACTTGATAAAGAAACCGACGCCCGTTTTGTCGGATACTTTGGTGCGGTTGGTGAAGGCTCATTGTCGCTGGCGACTATCATCGCTGCCACAGCCGGTTTTGCAACATTAGCCGACTGGGAAGCGGTCTACTCTTCTTTCGGACAAGGCGGCGTATCAGCCTTTGTTGAAGGTGGCGCCAACATTATTAGTCAGGGGCTTGGCCTGGACATTGGCGTATCAGAAACCCTGCTGACGGTAATGGCTGTGCTTTTTGCCGGTACCACAATGGATACTGGATTACGTCTGCAACGCTATATTTTCCAGGAATGGGGAAACCTGTATAACATTAACTGGATGCAAAAAGCCTTTCCGGCAACGATGCTAGCTGTAGGAAGCTGCTTATTGTTAGCCTTCGGTGCTGGCGGCGCAGACGGTTCCGGCGGCTTAGTTATCTGGCCTCTGTTCGGTACCACAAACCAGTTATTAGCAGGGTTGACCTTGTTGGTTATTACGGTCATGTTGGTGCGCTTAGGCCGACCAATGTATTACACCTTAATACCGTTAATTTTCCTGTTGATAATGACAGTCTTCGCTCTTATTGTTCAGCTTAAAGATTTCTATAACAGCGGTGACTGGTTCTTAATGGGTCTGGATTTAGTGGTGCTGGTTGCCGCTATCTGGATTGCTCTTGAAGCTAGCGCAGGCTTAACTAAAATCCGTAAGGAACAAAAAGCCCAGAAGCAGCAATAAGAGTAACGGGAGTAAGTAGCATGAATATACAGTCAGTGCGCCGTTGGTTCAGCCGGGCAAGTGATTTGGCCAATGAGTTTTATAATGCGCCCTATCGCTCTGCTATTGCCCGGGCAAAGCGCGACGAAGACGATTTATTCATGCTACTGGTTTTTTCTGAAATGATGGGCGTGCCGAACCCGGCCGCCTATTATACTTTAGAGTTACAGCCATTAATGCTGGAACGTTTCCACGAATGGCATCAACGCATGGGGATGGAACACTCACCTCTTGATCACTTCCGTTGTTGCTAATTTTATAACCCGACCAAAAACAGGGTTCATTTCTCATGTTGTTAAGCGATAAAAAAGTTTTATTAGTTGGTGGTAAAGGCGGAGTTGGTAAAACAACCGTGTCTTCTGCTCTGGCGGTTCTTGCTGCACGCCAAGGTAAAAAGGTATTGCTGGTTTCAACCGACCCGGCGCATAGCCTGGCCGACGTATTCGACAAGAAAATCGGCGATAAAAAAACTGTTATGCGCGAAAATTTAACCGCATTAGAAATTGATCCTGACCACGAAGTTAAGGCTCATATTGAACGCGTCAGTTCTCAAATGAAGCGTTTTACAAACCCCGATCTCTTTCCCGAAATTGAACGCCAGATGCGTTTAACCCAGCAGTCTCCGGGAGCCCAGGAGGCTGCTTTGCTAGAGCGCATTTGCAACGTCATTGATGAAGCAGAGAAAGACTACGATTTGTTGATTTTTGACACAGCCCCGACCGGCCATACTTTGCGTTTACTGACATTACCCGAGGCTATGGCAGCCTGGACTCAGGGAATGCTGCGCTCGCAAAAGCGCTCTGAAGACTTTGATTCAGTCCTTGAACATTTATCACCCAAAGCCGGTAAAGATATTAATAACCCAATGGCTGACCCTCAAGACAATGCCAGCGACGGTATGAGTGACCGCACTAAAGCAATTACAGAACAACTATTAACACGACAGAGGCTTTTTCAACGAACCCGACGCTTATTGCAGGATAGCAGTTACACATCCATTCTGTTTGTGTTAACACCAGAACGTCTCCCTATTCAGGAAACTGATCGGGCACTGCAGTCGTTAACCGCGGAGAAGTTACCCGTTGGTGGTGTTGTCATTAATAGAATATTGCCTGAACAGGCCGACGGCAGCTTTTTGGCCAAACGCAGGCTTCAGGAAAAAACTTACATAGAAGACATTCACAAACGTTTTAAAGCATGGCGAAATTACTCTCTTTATCTATTAGAAGAAGATGTCCAAGGTCTTGATGCATTAGAAGCCTTTGCAAATAATCTGGAGCAAGCAGGATTTTCTGCCTAACTGCCATTTTTTTGTCATCGCTTTCTCTAATAATACGTATACAGTGTGATTGTTGTTAATTAAGGAGAAGACTATGCGCGCTGTAGGATACAAAGAATCACTTCCGGCCGAAGATCCAAGTTCACTGCTGGATATTACTGTCGATGATCCGGTTCCCGGAGCCAACGATTTACTGGTTAAAGTTAAAGCCGTAGCCGTTAACCCGGTTGATACCAAAATCAGAATGCGCATGGCGCCTGAATCTGGCCACAAAATTATTGGCTGGGATGCAGTCGGGGAAGTTGTCTCTGCCGGAGATAAAGTAACAGGTTTTAAAACCGGAGACCGTGTTTGGTACGCGGGGGACTTGACCCGACCAGGTTGTAACGCGCAATTGCAAACCGTCGATTATCGCATTGTAGGCAAAGCACCGGAGAACCTCGATGACACTCAGGCAGCCGCCCTTCCACTGACCAGCATTACTGCCTGGGAAATTCTGTTTGATCGCTTACAGGTTGATAAACCCTCACCGCACAACAAAAGAACGTTATTAATCATTGGCGGAGCCGGTGGCGTTGGTTCGGTCTTAATTCAGCTTGCCGCGCAGCTAACCGATGTCACCGTTATCGCTACGGCCTCCCGCGCAGAGTCTCAACAATGGGTAAAAGCTCTGGGGGCTGACCACGTTATCAATCATTACGACGACTTAGCTGAGCAGATAGAGTCTGTTGGCGCCTCTCCGGTAACCGATGTGGCCTGTTTGACTCATAGCGAACAGTATTTCGCACAATGCATGAAATTAATGGCTCCTCAGGGTCGCTTTTGCCTTATAGATGATCCGTCAGAAAGTATCGACATTACCCTGATGAAACAAAAAAGTATCAGCTTGCACTGGGAGTTTATGTTTACCCGTTCTATGTTTACTACAGCAGACATGATAAAGCAGCAGGAATTACTGAACCATATTGCGAAAATGGTCGAAAAAGGCCAAATTCGTTCGACTCTGGGTAAAAGCTTTGGCGAAATGAATGCGAATAATCTTCGGAAGGCGCATCAGGCATTAGAAAGTCAGAAAACCATCGGAAAAATAGCGCTAACTGTCGCTGAATAGTTTTACAAACATACATGAATGTATGTATAATTCCGGATTGATATAAATTAATAGGTCAGAGGTAATTTAATGAACACGCGTTTTAGGTTTGCCCCCATTTTTGCCGCGAGTCTTCTGTTAACGGGAGCACTAACCGCATGCAGCGACCAACAACAGCAGCAACAAGGCCAGCAGCAAGCAGCTCAGGTTGATGTGATTACCGTAACGCCTGAGTCAATCAGCCTTAGTACCGATTTACCTGGACGTACAGCTGCCTACCGAGTTGCTCAGGTGCGTCCACAAGTTAGTGGTGTATTGCTGAAACGGACTTTTGAAGAAGGAACTTTTGTAGAGAAAGGACAACAACTCTATCAAATTGATCCTGCCGTTTACGAAGCAGAATTAGCCAGCGCCAAAGCTGAAGTTGAAAGCGCCAAAGCTGTGCTGCGCAGCTCGGAACTTCGTTATAAACGCTTTCAGGAATTACTTGAAGAGAACGCTGTCAGTCAAGACGAATTTGATAGTGCAGAAGCCACTTTTTATCAAAACAAAGCGGCTGTTTCAGTCGCTGAAGCCCAGTTAAAAAATGCCCGTATTAATCTTGAATATACAAAAGTCAACGCCCCTATTAACGGTGTCATTGGCCGCTCTAATTTCACTGAAGGTGCATTATTAACGGCGTCGCAGACTGAGCCTTTGGTTACGATTAATCAACTGGATCCAATTTATGTTGATATCAACCAGTCCAGTAAACAATTTATGGAATTACAGGCTGATATAAAATCTGGCCGTATTCAGGCGAACGAGAAAGGTAACGCACCCGTTCGTCTAAAATTAAATGGTCTGGATTACGATCAAAAAGGTGAGCTGCTTTTTTCTGAAGTCAGTGTCGATGAGGATACAGGAGCAATTCTATTACGTGCTGAATTCCCTAACCCGGATAAAACGCTGTATCCCGGCATGTTTGTGCGTGCTGAAGTGAGTGAAGGCACTATTAACTCAGCCATTAAAGTACCACAAACAGCCGTAACTCGAGACCCCAGAGGACGACCTTATGTCATGCTGGTAAATGATGACAAAAAAGTTGAACAACGGATGATAACGACAGAACGCGCTGTAGGCAGCAGTTGGTTAGTATCTGAAGGCCTTAAAGAAGGCGATACCGTTATCACTTCAGGTCTGCAAAAAATTCGTCCGGGCGCATCGGTGACTATCGATTCATCTAACTCTGAACAGCAGCAGTAAGGGAAGTCAGTAATGGCCAAGTTTTTTATAAATCGCCCGATATTTGCCTGGGTTATCGCGCTGCTGACCATGATGGCCGGTGCTATCGCGATGCTGCAGCTACCTATAGCTCAGTATCCGACTATCGCTCCGCCTGCAGTCGAAATTCAGGTGAGTTACCCTGGCGCTAACGCCGAAACCGTTTCAAATACCGTAACCAAAGTGATTGAGCAGAATATGACAGGTATAGATAACCTGCTCTACTTCTCTTCTCAGAGCAACTTTGGCAACGGTACCGTTAGTCTGACTTTTGCTTCAGGAACGGATCCTGATATTGCTCAGGTGCAAGTTCAGAATAAGCTTTCTCAGGCAACCCCCCAGTTGCCTCAGGCAGTTCAGGCTCAGGGCATTACCGTTAGTAAAGCAAGTAGCTCATTCTTAATGGTAGCCGCACTCGTGGCCTCAGACGACCGTTACTCTCAAACCGACTTAAGTGACTATATTGCGTCAAATATTCAGGATCCTATAGCCCGTACAACCGGCGTTGGTAACGTTCAGCTCTTTGGCTCGCCCTACTCAATGAGAATTTGGGTAGACCCGTCAGCGCTGGTTAACTACGGCATGACAATGGCTGACCTTAAAAGTGCTATTCAGGCACAAAATGCTCAGGTTGCTGCCGGTGAACTCGGTGGTACCCCAGCCGTAGAGGGACAACGTCTAAACGCAACCATTATTGCGCAAACTCGTATGTCTGATGTCTCTGAGTTTGAAAACATCACCTTAAAAGTGTTGTCCGATGGTTCGCAAGTCCTTCTTAAAGACGTTGCTGAGGTCGAAAAAGGCGCAGAAAACTATTCCATTCAGGCCAATTATAACGGTAAGCCGGCAACAGGTCTGGCAATTAACTTGCAGACCGGCGCTAACGCCCTGGAAACAGCCGATGCGGTAAAAGCGCGAATGGCTGAACTGGAAGAGTTTTTCCCTGATGGAATGGAGTTGGTTACAGCGTACGATACGACTCCCTTTATCAAAATCTCAATTTCAGAAGTTGCGCAGGTTTTAATAGAAGCCATTATTCTGGTCTTCCTGCTGATGTTCGTTTTCCTGCAGAACCTACGCGCTACCTTAATACCCACCTTAGCAATACCGGTGGTTATTCTGGGAACCATGGGGGTCATGGCATTAGCTGGTTTCTCAATTAACACCCTGACCATGTTCGGTATGGTGTTGTCCATCGGCCTGTTGGTTGATGATGCCATCGTGGTTGTAGAGAACGTTGAGCGCTTAATGTCTGAAGAGGGCTTGTCACCCAAGCAGGCAACGATTAAGTCGATGGGACAAATTACCGGTGCACTTGTTGCTATCGGTGTTGTTATGGCCGCGGTATTCGCACCTATGGCCTTTTTCCCAGGCTCGACTGGTGCCGTTTACCGACAGTTCTCACTGACCATCATTACCTCGATGGGTCTGTCTGTTCTCGTCGCAATCGTGTTCTCACCAGCATTGTGTGCCACCCTGCTGAAACCGGTTAAGCACGACAAAAGCAGTGGCTGGGGCCCGCTTGGTTGGTTCAACCGTACCTTAGAAAAATGGACCGATAAGTACACCAATACCATTCACTCAATTTTACGTCGTACCGTACGGTTTGGCGTACTTTACCTGGGTATTATTGGTATTCTGGTGTTCTTATTCATGAAATTGCCAGCGGCCTTCTTGCCCGACGAAGATCGCGGCGTATTCTTGACTCAGATGCAGTTACCGGTCGGTTCGACTATTGAGCAGTCGGTTAATACCATGGACAAAATAGAAAACTATTACCTTAACCAGGAAGATGCGGTTCAGTCAGTATTTTCTGTTGTTGGTTTCAGTTTCTCAGGACGAAGTCAGGCTAATGGTATCGCCTTCGTGCGTTTGAAAGACTGGAGCGAACGTGACGAAAGCCAGAGTGTTAATGCCGTTATAGGCAGAGCTTTTGGGTTCTTCGCTGGTATTAAAGAGGCGATGATATTTGCCTTTAACCTGCCACCTATTCCAGAACTTGGTGTTTCCAGTGGTTTCAACCTGTTCCTGCAGGATCGCGGTAACCTGGGTCATGCAGGTTTACTCGAAGCCCGTAACCAATTGCTGGGTATGGCAGGACAGAACGACAAGCTGGTACAGGTACGTCCAAATGGTCTTGAAGATGCGCCACAGTTGCGTATTGATATCGACTTTGAAAAAGCTCAGGCGCTGGGACTGACTATTACCAATATCAATGAAACCTTAAGCACAGCCTGGGGCTCATCCTACGTTAACGACTTTATCGATCGGGGCCGGGTTAAAAAGGTCTATCTGCAGGGCGAAGCGGAATCGCGTATGTTGCCTGAAGATATCAACGAATGGTATGTCAAGAATAACCAGGGTGATATGGTGCCATTTAGCTCATTCTCGAGTTGGGAATGGACTTATGGTGCCCAGCGAGTTGAAAGCTATAACGGTGTTTCTGCAATGGAAATCCAGGGGCAGGCAGCTCCGGGAGTCAGTACCGGCGAAGCCATGATTGAAATGGAAAAGATGATTGCTAAGCTTCCTCCGGGTATTGGTTTCGAATGGACAGGTATTTCTTTACAAGAGCGTCAATCCGGTGATTTTGCGCCGATCCTTTATAGCGTATCGCTGATTGTTGTATTCCTGTTCCTGGCAGCCCTGTACGAAAGCTGGTCAATACCATTCTCAGTCATGCTGGTTGTCCCTCTGGGTATTCTGGGTGCTGTCGTTGCTGTTATGCTTCGCGGTATTTCTAACGATGTTTACTTCCAGGTAGGTCTGCTGACAACCGTTGGGGTGTCGGCAAGGAACGCCATACTGATCGTTGAGTTTGCGAAAGACTTGCAGGCTCAGGGTAAAGAACTACTGGATGCCACTCTGGAAGCCGTACGCTTACGTCTGCGCCCTATCCTTATGACGTCCTTAGCCTTTATCTTTGGTGTTATGCCTCTGGCGCTAAGCGATGGTGCAGGTGCAGCAAGCCGTAATGCCATCGGTACCAGTGTTATAGGCGGGATGATTGGTGGTACTGTACTGGCAATCTTCTTCGTACCATTATTCTTCTATGTTGTACGGCGAATATTCCCGCCTAAGCAAGCTGAAGAATAACGAATAGCGGATACAAAAAACCCGGAGCTTAAACTCCGGGTTTTCTTTTTAAAACGACAACTTGTTAAGCTGCTTTTTTAAAGACCAAGCGTTTTTGTCCACCGTAACTCAACAAGAAGACTAAGCCTTCCGCTAATGGCTTACCAATAAAGGGAGTAACACCAAGGTAGCGGAACGCCTCTGTAAGGCCGTAATTAGCTGCCACTAAGACAATGGCGAGACAACTGTATTTAGTTGCATCCCAGGCAACATGAGACCCTTGTTTGAATACCCATTGGCGATTCAAAGAAAAGTTGAACACCCCGGATATAACTCGAGCCAGAACAATAGATTCCAACACCTGACCGGAGAAAAAGTAAGCTGTTGCAAAAACGGAGTAATCCAGGCCGGCAGACAAAATCCCAATACTCGCAAACTTTAAAAACTTTTGGTAAATTTTTATCGAGTCGATTACTGGTCGGTAATGACTTGTTTCATTACCCTCTTCATAAACCGTGGTTATTTCCTGAGAATTTATGCGATAGCCGCAGCGCTTAGCCGAAAGCAGCATTTCTAATTCAAACTCATAACCTGAACTGGTAAAGTGAACTAACTTTTCAAGAAAACCCAAAGGAATTCCGCGCAGCCCTGTTTGGGTATCTTTAATGTCCTGCCCCGTTACCAGTCGAAAAATAACCCGGGTAAATTTATTACCGAGTCTGGAACGAAAAGGAATGTCTTTTTCATCGAAAGTGCGGCTACCCAGCCATAGCTTATCCGGGTATCCTTTTAGGCAGGTACAGATAGCAAGAATGTCTTTAGCCAAATGTTGGCCGTCCGCATCTGCTGTGACAGCACCGGAACAGCGTTCATCACTTTGCTTGATGATCCAGTCAAAAGCCGTGCGCAATGCAGCGCCTTTTCCCTTATTTTGCTCATGGCTTAGAACATGAACACGATGGCGATCAGCCAGTTGCTGAAAAACGTCTGAGGAGCGACTACCGTCATCAACAACAATAATACCCAGATAGTGATTCCATTCTGGATCTTCAGTGGTAATTCTATCAATAAGCTCCAGCAAGTGCTGGTCGGGATCCAGCGCCGGAATAACAATATAAGGTTTTTTCATTCCAGCACTGGACCTTTGTTTCTATGGTTTTTTGTCCTGATCTTCTTTGACTTCGTACTCTCCATCAATAACCGAGCCACGGTCTTCCTTATTATTTTCATAATGTTCTTGTTGTTTTTGATGCTGCCGCTGTTGCTCCTGATAATGCTGCTTCGCTTGTTTACGCATGCGCCAGACCTGTTTAATAGTATGACGTTGACGCCACATAACCGGAATCATCAGCACAAATAGTACGGCCGCGATGACCATGCCAAAAGCCAGCCCAAGGCCTATCAGAACCAATAACAAAAAAAGGCCCAGCAAACGGCTGAGCCAGTTACCGGAGGATGAACCTCCGGCGCGTGAACCCTGGTTGAAACGGACATAAACTTTATCTCGTTTATGAGTCATAACTGCTCCTAAAAAATGACTACAAAGCTAAGACAACATAAGGCACAGACCGTTCCTACAAGGTTATCTTAACGTCTATTTACGCATATCTTCTGTTGCTTTACGTGCCGCTTCAAATTCATTACCCGGTGCCCATTGAGGCCATTCACGTGAGTTTGCTAACTCATTACCGATTGAATAAAAAACGGACATATCCTGCTGTACACCACGTAAATCCCAGTTTTCATCAAATTCATCAGCCGGTTTATGATAAGCATCGCGGTTAAATATAGCACGCTGCTCTTCAGTCCACTCACGGCCTTTTTCAACATGGTCATTGCCGCCTTTAGCGTAAAGCATTGGAACACCTCTTTTCGCCAGATTAAAATGATCTGAGCGATAGAATGAACCCACTTCAGGAGTTGGCTCAGGTGCTACATAACGATCTTGGGCCTTTACGTAGCGTTTCAAGTAGTCTTCCATAGAAGAATTGCCATAACCTACGACAACCATGTCTTTCATCGGCCCATAAACATTCATAACGTCCATATTGATACCACCAACGGCTTTGCCCAGTGGCAGCATTGGATGCGACGCGTACCAGTCAGAACCAAGCAGGCCACTCTCTTCTGCACCGACCGCAGCAAACACAATAGAGCGCTCTGGTTGTGGCTCTTTGGCAAACTGCTCAGCCATAGCCATTAATGCAGCCGTGCCCGAGGCATTATCCTGCGCACCATTATAGATAGGATCATCTTCACGCACCGGATCGGTTCCCAGATGGTCATGGTGAGCCATATAAATAACGTGTTCTTCTGGATACTTAGAGCCTTCGATGTAACCAATCACGTTATTGGTATCTAAATATTCAAATTTGTTTTTAACCGTCAATGAGGCTTCAATGTTCAGCGGCTGAGGCTTGAAGTCACCACTTAAAGCCAACTCTCGCATTTGCTCTAAATTTTTCCCAACACTGGCGAATAACGCGTTAGCGCTTTCTTCTGTCACCCAACCTTCAATGGCTGAGCGGTCCATATTCTTGTTTTCACGTTTTAAGTCAAAACGCACTGGAGAACCACCAGCAACAACGCCCCAACCGTAACCGGCAGGCCCTGTTTCGTGTATTACAAACGCGGCTTTAGCTCCCTGACGCGCGGCTTCTTCATATTTGTATGTCCAGCGCCCATAATACGTCATGGCATTACCATTAAATAGCTCTGAATCTCCGGTTGCATAACCCGGGTCATTCACCAGCATAACAACGGTCTTACCTTCAACGTCCAGTCCTTCGTAGTCATTCCAGTCGTATTCAGGAGCAACAATGCCGTATCCGACAAAAACGACGTCGCTGTTTTCGACGTTAACTTCGTCAACCACACGCGGTGTCCACGCCATCATTTCAGTACGATACTTCATAGACTCGGGTGCTGAATCACCAGCAAAGTTCAGAGAACTCACTTTATACGGCATCAATTTGACTAAGGGGACGGGCTGACGGTAGCTGTCAT
The DNA here is from genome assembly GCF_051842345.1 of Idiomarina sp. ST20R2A10. Taxonomy (NCBI): domain Bacteria; kingdom Pseudomonadati; phylum Pseudomonadota; class Gammaproteobacteria; order Alteromonadales; family Idiomarinaceae; genus Idiomarina; species Idiomarina sp. ST20R2A10. The sequence continues at coordinate 453,886 of NZ_JBNIEY010000001.1, forward strand.
TTTCCTGGTCATACGGCTTCAAGCCCCACTCCCGAAAATTATTTTCAATAAAGCTAACCGCTTTCTCGCCGCCGGCTGACGCAGGTGCGCGCCCTTCAAACTCGTCAGAAGATAACGTCTTTAGATAATCCCGGTAATTGGGGTTAAAAGCTGAATCCTGTATATCGGCAACCGCTTTATCTGTTTCTTTGTTTGACTCGTTTGCCGGCCCGCAGGCAGCTAGAACACTTAAGCTCAGTGCTCCTAATATGACGTACTTCATGGTTTCTCCTTTTTTATTACTCTTCATTATTATTTTTTACCCTATTTTTGCTTACAACTTTCGCCCTCAGCTTTTCTTAATTGATCGCCCATGCGAATATCATGCTCAGCAAAGAATCCGCCATTTACCTCAAGCACACTCCAGTAGTTTTTCCCCGGAGAATAGCTTCGGCATTGCGTCGGATCATCGCTGCCGCAAGGTCGCATCGTGAAAGTTTTCACAATACGGCCCTGTCGATCAAGGTAAGCAATATCTAATGGAATTAATGTCTGATACATCCAGAAACCACTGTAGCCCGGACGTTCATTGCCGTAACGGAACCACATACCTTTATACTCGCCCAGTGACTCACGCTGCATTAACCCCCGCGCTTGTTGCTGCTGATTATCTGCCAGCTCGACGGTTAAAGGTTGTTCAAGTTCGCCCAGACAAACTTCGGTTTTATCAAATTCTTGTGGTTCAGGAACATTCCATTGTTGCGCCATACCGCAAAAAGGTAAGGCGCTGATTAACATAAAAAGCACTCGATAGTTCATTCGCTTGACCCTGTCATAATCAGTAACTCTGATTTTGTCCTATCCAGTGGGAGATCGCAATTCAAACCTCAACTCGAGCAGGACAGTTCAGAGACCTGCTCCTCAGCTGTTGGCGGCTTCGCCCAGGGGCTTTCGCGTAAACGTTCAGAAAAGGGGTTCATTAAAGCCTGCACATAGTCATGTAATAACGAGTCGTCACCGGCTTCTGCAGCATCGATAACCCGCTGCGCGTGGTGTGTTCTGACAATAACCCAGGGGTTAACTTGCTTCATCACGTCAATATCGCTCTTTCCGTTTACCACGTTATTGTATTCCTGCCACCAGCTGTCACCGCTTCGTGCCAACAACCCTTTCGGCTCTTTCGCTTCAAGCGAGTCAATTAAGTCACGGAACGCCAATTGATAATCGGCCTGGTTCACTTCCAGCAGACTTAACCAGCCGCCAACTAACTGCATTCTCTCTTTGGCCGGTACTGACGACATCCCCAGACGCTTTGTCATTCGGTTTAAGTAAGCTTTTCGAAGTTCAGGTTCGTAGGTGTCCAGCGCCGCCCTTAGTTTATCTGCCTCAATTAAAGGACTAACTGCCTGAGCCAGTCGCTGTAAATTCCAGAGTCCGACTCCCGGTTGTTGCAAAAGCCCGTAACGCCCGCCTGCATCAGTATGATTAAAAATCTTTTCGGGCTGGTAATCATCCAGAAAGGCATAGGGACCAAAGTCGAAGGTTTCGCCAGCTAAACTCATATTGTCGGTATTCATTACACCATGAATAAAACCATAAGCCTGCCACGCAGCAATCATCTCAGCGGTACTTTTAATCACCTGCGAAAATTGTTCCTCGATATCCGCATCTGCTAAGTGTGGCCAGGTCACTTCTATGGTGTCCTGCCAGAGGTTGTGCATGGTATCTTCCAGTCCGCGGTGAAAACAGTGTTCAAAATGACCAAAACGGACATGCGTCGTCGCTGTGCGGGCCAGCATTGCGCCGGGTTCAACCCGCTCCCGTTGTATCTTACCTTGTGTCGAAATTAAGGCCAAAGCGCGCGTTGTCGGAATAGTTAGCGCGTGCAGCGCTTCGCTTGCCAGCAACTCCCGTATAGAAGAGCGCAACACCGCCCTGCCATCTGCACCCCGGCTGTACGGAGTCGGTCCGGCACCTTTTATATGGATATCAGTTATTTTATCTCCCACTACGGCCTGACCCAGCAGCAGGCCGCGACCATCGCCCAAATAAGGATTAAAATGTCCGAACTGATGCCCTGCGTATTTTTGCGCAACCGGGTCACTTCCCGGCCAGGGCTCTAGCCCTCCCAACCACTGAAGCAATTCAGCCGGCGGCGTTTCTCCATTGGTTAATTCAGCCCATAATGAACGGTTTAACCAACGTAAATTGACCTCGCCATCGGGCTTTATTGGCTGGCGAGTTGTAATTTCCGGGAACTTACGGGCAAAGCGGTTATCAAAAACTATTGGCATACATCCTCCTGCTAAATAGATTGTTACACAGTCAGCGAGGCTTGCATAACTCATAATAAATCAGCTAAGGTCGCAACGTTTGGCCATTGGCAGCAAAGGAAGCCACATGCAACTTCATTCTTTACGACGTATCACCGCAATAGGCGGTGGCCACGGTCTCGGTCGGGTACTGTCGACTCTGTCGTTTATGAAACATAAGTTAGTCGGTATTGTAGCAACCACAGATAACGGCGGCGCAACCGGTTTGTTACGTGAGTCACAACACTGCATTGCCTGGGGGGATATCCGCAACTGCCTGTCACAACTTGTTGAACAACCGCTAGCGGCCGAAGTACTGAATTATCGTTTTGATTGCACATCGTCACTGCATGGTCATAACTTCGGCAACTTGCTGCTTTATACGCTGGACCAGCTCAGTGCCCGCCCGTTAGATGGTATACAGCTCTTAAGTCGTTTGCTGAACGTCGATAATCGCATACTTCCTATGTCGGAATGCCCGACCGATCTCATTGCGACAACCAACGATGGCATTCAGTGTCATGGTGAAATACGCATTGATAAACTGCCGGTTATGCCACGCAAGCTCTCCTTATCCGGCAGCGTTACTGCAACCCCCGAAGCAATACGCCATATTCGAAGCAGTCAGTTAATCCTGCTGGGGCCGGGAAGTTTCATGACCTCGGTTATGCCACCGTTACTCGTTAGTGGTATTCGCGATGCCTTACGGACAACTCAGGCCAAAGTGGTGTTTATTGATAATCTGGTGGATGAAAACGGCCCTGCTGGCAAGCTTAGCCTGGCTGAAAAAGTCGGCTTTATTGAGGAGCAATTGGGTAAGCAGGTTATCGACTTAGTTTTAAGCAACAAGCAAGAAAAAGACCTAAAATTACCGGTTATTGGCGGTTTGCAGAGTGATGAAGATGTCTACTACCGCCATAATACAAGCAATTTACTGGCTAAACTGGAAGAAGCCGCGAAACAACTCCTGGTGGAGAGTGCTTAGCCGCCGTCAGCTGAAATACGCGAAGCCACGGCGCTGTGCTGATCCCGATATTTAGCATCTTCACGCTTGTTGTAGGGCCTTGCACAAGGGCCACTGAGCTTCTCAAAACTAATAGCACCTATCTTCATACCCGCTCGTAATGCCAAAGGTAACTTACCGCTATTAAAGAACTCCAGAACAATTTGTCCTGACCAACCCGGGTCAATCCGGTGAGCCGTTACATGTACCATCAATCCTAAACGCGCTAATGACGAGCGACCGTCTAACCAACCCACCATATCGGCCGGCAAGGTAATAGACTCATGTGTTACTGCTAAAGCAAATTCGCCAGGGTGAATAAAAAAAGCCTGGTCATCTTTAAGCACAATTTCATCACTCATGACTTCCTGAATTGCCGCTTCAATAGCTTCGCGCGAGCCGCTAATATCTATAAAAGGTGCCGCATGATCCTGCAGCACACGAAAATCGTTGCCTAAATGAATATCTAGTGTAACGCCTGAGATATTATTGGCTTGGGGTGCAGGTTCGACACCTATAATTCCATCTTTCAAATGCTGTTCTATTTCAGTGTCGTTTAGGCGCATGGTTCATCGTTCTCCGTGTTGTCATTTAAGACCCTAAGGCCAGTACTATAACGAATTTTCTTGCTGATAATAGAGGTTTGCTGCAACTTGTTGCGCTGAATTTAAAATTAGCTGACTTAACGGGTGTTCCGGCTGTGCTAACAATAGTGGTGTATCGCCATCCAGACTCTCGCGCAGCTCACTGTTCAAAGGCCACTGCCCCAATAACGGTAAGTTGTGTTCAGTTGCCATAACCGCCCCCCCGTTTTTGCCAAAAACCGCATCTTCATGCCCACACGACGGGCATTGGTAAAAACTCATGTTTTCCAATATGCCTATGAGCGGAATATTCAGCTTTTCAAACATAGCCACGCCTTTCTCAGCGTCTTTAAGTGCAACGGTTTGAGGTGTGGTTACTACCACCGCGCCAGTTACCGGTAATTTTTGCGCCATGGTCAACTGAATGTCGCCAGTACCCGGCGGCATATCCACAATAAGATAATCAAGCGCTGGCCAGGCCGTGTCTTTGTAAAGCTGCTGCAGAGCGCCACTTGCCATAGGACCGCGCCAAATAGTCGCATCGTTGTCCTCAACCAGGTATCCCAGCGAATGTACCTGCAATCCGTGGCGCTCTAAAGGCATCATTTTATTGTTCTTGGTCAGCTCCATCTCTGAGCCGCCACCGCCAAGCATGGTCGGAATTGATGGCCCGTAAATATCGGCATCCAGCAAGCCAACCTTGGCGCCTAGCTGTGATAAAGCTAGTGCCAGATTCACACTGACAGAGGATTTCCCCACTCCGCCTTTGCCTGAGGAGACGACAATGACATTACCCGTGGTAAGCGGTAATTCCGGCTGTGAGTTCTTCAATTTTTTGATCTGACAATTAAGCTGCCAGTCAAACTCGCCCAGTTCAGAATCCTCTTGTATGGCTTTCAGCAAGGACTCGCCAGCAACAAAAGGCAAATTCAATACCCGTTGCTTACCGGAGCCAGTTACCCAGTTATCGGGTATGCCATTAGGCAATAAGGGGTGAGTAAAATCTTTCATCATCAACCTCGGGGATCTGTGTATCAGCCAAGAGCTATGCTAACATGAGCGGCATAAAACTTTAGGGTTTACATTCGATTAATCAACAAAACGGAAGCAGATTTTCGCATGAGCCAATCCGCACGTAAAATACTGGTTACTAACGCACTGCCTTACGCAAACGGCCCTATCCATATCGGTCACATGTTGGGCTATATTCAGGCCGATATCTGGGTACGCTTTCAGAAGCTGCGCGGTAACGAATGCCACTTCGTCTGTGCTGACGATGCGCATGGCACACCGATTATGCTGAAAGCCCAGCAGCTTGGTATAACGCCTGAACAGATGATTGGCGACATGCAACGCTCGCATGAATCCGATTTTAGTGACTTTTTAGTCGGTTTTGACCACTACTACAGCACGCACAGTGACGAAAACCGTGAGTTGGCTGAGACTATCTACACGCGTCTTGATAAAGCCGGACATATTAAAACCAAAGTCATTGAACAGCTGTATGACCCGCAAAAAGAGATGTTCCTGCCCGATCGCTTCGTTAAAGGCGAGTGTCCGGATTGCGGCGCAGAAGACCAGTACGGCGACAACTGCGATGTTTGTGGTGCAACATACGCACCAACCGACCTGAAAAACCCCAAGTCGGTGGTTTCTGGCGCAGAACCCGAGCTGCGTGAGTCTGAACATTACTTTTTCGACCTGCCTGCATTTGGTGACATGCTAAAAAGCTGGACGCGCTCTGGCTCATTGCAAAATGAAATGGCGAACAAGCTCAACGAATGGTTTGAACAAGGCTTGCAACGGTGGGACATTTCTCGCGACGCGCCCTACTTTGGCTTTAAAATTCCCGGCACCGAAAATAAATACTTCTACGTATGGCTGGATGCGCCTATAGGCTACATGAGCAGTTTTAAAAACTATTGCTCAACCACAGGCAAAGCAGACTGGGACACTTATTGGCAAGCTGACAGCGAAGCCGAGCTTTATCACTTTATTGGCAAGGACATTATCTACTTCCACAGCTTATTCTGGCCTGCCATGTTAAAAGGTGCCGATTTCCGTCAACCAACCAATGTCTGGGCACATGGTTTTATTACGGTTAACGGGACTAAAATGTCCAAATCGAAAGGGACATTCATTAAGGCTCGTACCTACCTTGAGCATCTTGACCCGGAATATCTGCGTTATTACTTTGCAGCCAAACTGACAAGCCGTATTGACGATTTAGATCTGAATCTGACCGACTTCGCACAACGGGTCAATTCAGACCTTGTTGGCAAGGTGATTAATATTGCCAGCCGCTGCGCCGGTTTTATTCAGAAAAAGTTCGATGGAAGACTTTCATCTAACGTAGCTGACTCAGCACTGTTAGAAGACTTTCAGCTGGCCGGTGACAACATCGCTGAGCTTTATGAAAAACGAGAGTTCTCACGTGCCATGCGCGACATTATGGCGTTGGCTGATCGTGCGAACCAGTACATTGCTGATAAAGAACCCTGGCAGTTAATTAAGCAGGAAGGCAGCGAGCAGGAAGTTCATGAAATTTGCTCGTTGGGTATCAATCTATTCCGAGTGTTAATGGTGTATTTAGCGCCAGTTGTACCAAAACTGACCGAAGAAGTGCAGAGCTTCTTAAACGACAACTTCACCTGGGACAGCCACAAAACGGCTTTAACAGACCACCCGATAGATAAATTCAAAGCGCTCATGCAGCGCGTTGAAATGGATGACGTAAACGCCATGATTGACGCATCAAAAGAAGAGCAAGCTTCACAAGCTCCGGCTGTGGAAATCAATGACGAATTGAAGAAAGAACCCATTGCCGATGAAATCAGTTTTGACGATTTTGCTAAAGTTGATTTACGCGTTGCCCGCATAGCAAATGCTGAGCACGTCGAAGGTGCTGATAAGTTATTGAAACTGACATTGGATCTTGGCGGTGAAACTCGTCAGGTATTTGCCGGCATTAAATCAGCTTATGATCCGGAAGCATTGAAAGGTCAATTAACCGTTATGGTTGCGAACTTGGCACCTCGAAAAATGCGCTTTGGTTTATCTGAAGGCATGGTGCTTGCAGCAGGCCCGGGTAAAGATGAAATCTACATTCTGAACCCGCACGATGGCGCCAAACCCGGTATGAGAATAATGTAATCAATCGGGCAACTAGTCCATTGATATAATACGACACCCCAGAATAAAGTCGCCGCTGTTGTCTTCCAGTCTCTGACTGCGAACAACTTCAGCGGTAACTTTCAACGGGGCTATGGAACCAGACGAGCCAATTTCCGCAAATAAGCTATCGCCAATTTCTGCGTTTTCAGGTAATTGCAAAGATAAACCAACCGCACTTAAATCCAGACAAATCCCCTGTAACTGCTGCTCTCCCTTTTCATTTTTAAGAGTAACCTTTACATCCGCATTGACTGCCATTCGCATGAAATTTCGATTTTCCGGGGATTCCAGCATGTTGTCCTCTTATTTGTATATTAAGTGTAAATCTTACTTAAGTTTTAGCACGCCTTAGCCGATAAAAAAACATTATCGGATAACATGGAACCGTCATCATGGTAGAAGCGAAGTTTTCAATTGGTCAACTTATCACACACAGCCTTTACGGTTACCGTGGCGTGATTATTGATGCTGACCCGTGCTTCACGCTATCTGACAGCTGGTACAATAAAATGGCAACCTCTAAACCGGCCAAAGATCAGCCGTGGTACCATATTTTAGTTAACAACTCGTCAATTCAGACTTATGTCAGTGAAAGCAGCTTAGAAGCCGACTTTTCAGAGCAGGCAATTCAACACCCAATGGTTGACCTTTTGTTTTCGGGAAAATCCGCCAGCCAATATAAGCTGTCCGAAAACCTCAACTGAATTTGCCGATGCCCAATGCTATAGTTACCATAGACTAAAATAGCGTAATAAGGGTAAGACAATGGCAGAAGAAACGATTTTCACAAAAATTATTAACCGTGACATCCCTGCGGACATTATCTACGAAGATGACAAAGCGCTTGCGTTTAAAGATATAAATCCACAAGCCCCGTTCCACTGTTTGATCATTCCCAAACAACCTATTGCGACAGCAAACGACATTAATGAAGACAACGCCGGTTTGGTTGGTCACTTGTATGTGGTTGCAGCTAAATTAGCAGCGGAACATAATTTTTCACAAGACGGTTACCGGTTAGTCATGAACTGTAATGAGTATGGTGGCCAGACGGTGTATCACATTCATCTGCACATGCTGGCTGGAAAACAAATGGGCTGGCCACCTTATACTGATAAGAAAAAAGAAGCGTAAAGCAATTAAGGGCGATACCGGGTATCAAGAATTTTATCAACGACCCAGGCATCGTCCCTTTTAATCAGTACCACATCACGGCTGTCCTTCGCTCTTTCACCGTTGTGATAGCCGTCAAAAATGACCGTTACTCGTAAATCTTCCGAATTATTTAAGTAATCGGTAAAAGAGTTGGTTTCCACTTCAATTTCAACGGTTTCAAAATAGCGGCCAAGAACGTACCTCTGAACCGCACTAACCGCACCATAATGATCAATTAAGTCAGCCATACGCTCTGAAGACAGCTGTTTCGCCTGCTCTAAGTCTCCGTCTTTATAAATTGAGTCATAAAAACCCTGGATAACTTCTTCCGGCTGGGCTTGTGCATAATTTATCGGCTCGTCGTCTCCACACGCAGATAACGTCACTACAGCGCAAGCCAAAATCAACAGTTTTATAATTTTCATCGCCTGCTATTCTCCTTTTGCCACACCTTCGCGACGTGGGTCAGCACCGCCAATAAGAGTGCCGTCTGAATCAATGCTAACTCCGTGTAAGCCACTGTTTAAATCAATAACTTTAACGTCATGTCCGCGCTTCTCTAAATCTGCTTTGAGTTCACTTATGTCCCGACCTTTTTCCAGCGAGGTATAATCATTACGGTTAGTTACGTGACCAAGATTGATAGCTTGCTGGACGTTTAGGTTCCAGTCCAGCATGCCAACTAATGTCTGGCTGACATAATTAATAATTCGGCTGCCGCCGGGGGAACCTAACGCGTGCAAAACTTGTTCTCCCTTCTCGTCCAGTACAATAATGGGATCCATTGAACTACGGGGGCGTTTACCCGCCTCAACTCTGTTCGCATACTTTTCTTTGCCATCGCCCGGCGCCAGAGAAAAGTCCGTTAATTGGTTGTTTAACAAGAAACCGCCGGCCATGACTGTTGAGCCGAAACCCATTTCAATACTGGTGGTCATAGACAATACATTACCTTCGGCGTCGACTATTGAAACATGGCTGGTATTTGGCAGTTCATAAGCAATATCCTGCTCATACTCGGGCTGTAACTGAACTCCCGGTTTTGCCTTGCCCATGTCATTTTCGGTAATTTTATCTGCCCGGCTCGACAAGTAAGTTTTGTCCAGCATGGCTTCAACTGGCATCTCTACAAAATCAGGATCCGCAATCCATTGGTTCCTGTCGGCATAAGCCATGCGTGACGCCTGAGTAAACAAATGAACGAATTGTTCTGAATTAGGTTCAAGCTCACCTAACTCAAAGTTTTCCAGCACGCCTAGTGTTTGCAGTGTTGTAATCCCCCCAGAACTTGGAGGTCCCATGCCACAGACTTGATATTGTCGATATGCGCTGCATACTGGTTCGCGCAGTTTGGCTTTGTATTGGCTTAAATCTTTAAGACTTAATGCGCCTGGCTCGATAGGGCTGTTTTGTACCGCATCCACAATCTTTGCTGCCAGTTCCCCCTGATAAAATGCATCAGCCCCCTGCTCAGCAATAAGACTTAAGCTCTTTGCATAGTCAGGGTTCTTGAGAATGGACCCCGCTTTCAATGGCTCTCCGTTAGGGAAAAAGTAGTCGCTGGCTTCAGGCATTTTTTTCACACCAGGGTTAATCTCCATCTCAACCAGCTTGGCCAGTCGCGGAGATACTTCAAAACCCTCTTTTGAAAGTTCAATAGTTTGACTGAAAAGTGACGACCAATCCGCTTTGCCCCAACGTTTATGAGCTAATTCCAGGCCGCGAATGACTCCCGGTGTCCCGACTGAACGGCCACCGACTACGGCGTCAATCCACTTAGGCGCATTACCTTCTTCATCCAGAAACAAAGACTCAGTAGCGTCCATAGGAGCAGTCTCACGCGCATCTATGCTGTATAGTTTATTCTCTTCGTTATCCCAATACAGAATAAACGCACCGCCCCCCGGCCCCGATGACTGAGGTTCAACCAGCCCGAGCATAGCCTGTACAGCAATAGCGGCATCAACTGCAGAACCACCACGTTTTAAAACCTGATAGCCAGCGTCAACAGCGTGCGGGTTTGCTGCAGCCACCATAAAGTTATCGGCAGTTACCGCACTCTTCTCAACAAAGCCAGTTGCGGCTTCCGGTTCACGCGTTTCTTGTTCGGATGCAGGCGTACAGGCAGTTAATACGCTTGCTGCAATTATTGTCGGTAGCCAGAACTTCATAAGGCCTCATTCATATTGGGAGGAATTTCCCCTATCATACGAATCAGAAACCAATGACGCAACGAAAAGGAAAACGAATGGAGAGGTTTAATCAATACTGGGCAGGGCTTGCCCTTGTTCTGATTTTATCCATTTTTTTACAACTGATGCCTCAGTGGCACTCGTTACTGACTTTTAACTCAGAAACAGTTATGGCTGAAGGCTGGCCATTGATTAGCGCCCACTTTATTCATTTAGACTGGTGGCATGCGTTGTTTAACTTCATTGGGCTGGCGCTCATTGTTCTCATTTGGCGTGAATACTGGAGCACTCGGTGGCTAATAAACGCTCTGCTGATAAGCGGTGTTGCAACCTCTCTAATGCTCTGGATTATGCCGGTTAATTTAAGCTTTGTCGGTTTATCTGGTGTGTTACACGGACTGCTTGCTTATTGCTTAATTAAGGACATTCGTGCGGGTAAAAAATGGATGTTGCTTATTCTAATTGCACTTGTGGCAAAGGTCGTTGCCGAGTTACTTGGCTGGCAGCCGGATCACTTTGTTGGCGAGCATGTCAGCTACATTCACGCGGCAGGTTTAGTGAGCTCATTATTGCTTTATAAATTAGAACGGCGCCGCATTAGTGACGCCGTTCCCTTCGATAAGTAAAGTTCGCTTTACTTCAGGTTTTCTTCAAACAACTTAAAAATCCGACGGTATTCGTTCAGCCAACTTTCAGGCTGACGGAAACCGTGCGGTTCCACCGGATAAATTGCCGTTTCCCAGTCTTCTTTCTTCAGCTCAATTAAACGCTGCACAAGGCGAACACTGTCCTGAAAGAACACATTGTCATCAACCATCGGAGAGTTGATAAGCAGCGCATCTTCTAACCCCTCAGCAAAGTAGATAGGGGAACTGCGACGATACGCAATAGCATCGTCCTGCGGCAAATTCAGAATGTTTGAGGTATAACTGGTGTTATAATGTGCCCAGTCAGTCACCGGACGCAAAGCAGAACCAGCCTCAAATAAACCTGGCTCTTTAAACAAGGCCATAAAAGTCAAAAAGCCACCATAAGAACCGCCATAGGTTCCTAACTTGTCGCCATCAACGTTCAAGTCACTTTCTAAGTAAGTAGCAACGTCGACCAGGTCTTCAACTTCCGGCGTTCCCATTTGACGATAAATAGCGGTACGCCAGTCGCGTCCGTAACCTTTTGAACCGCGGTAGTCGAGGTCTGCAACCACATAGCCATTTTTATTCAGTAAGCTGTGGAACATAAACTCGCGGAAATACCCTGACCAGCCCATGTGCGCGTTTTGCAAATAGCCGGCACCGTGAATGAACACAACCGCAGGATATTCTTCGGTTCTGTTTTCATCAAAACCTTCAGGCTTATAGATGCGGGTATAAATAGGCTCATCAACATGAGAAGACTCAACCCCGACCAGTTCCGGCGCAGTCCAGTCAATACTCAGGAACTTCTCCGAAACCGTATGTGTCAGGCGCTTCGCTGTTTGAGATGAGCCTACAGCTTTATGATAAAGCTCAGGTGGCATTAACGGTGTTGAATGAGTCAGCAACAGCTCGTCACTTTCAGGGCTGAGCTCAAATGCGGTCATACCATCAAGGTCAGTCAAAGCTTCCGGTTCGCCGCTACCATGGGTTTTCACCCGGTACACTTCGTAAATACCAGGATGTTCAATGTTCGCCTGAAAATACAGATAGTCTCCGCTACGATTTAAGTCGGCAGACTCGACAACATAATGACCTTTAGTTAACTGGCGCGTACTGCCATCAATGCTCGTCGCATACAACTGTGAATAACCATCAGCCTCGGACATGAACCACAACTCACTGCTGTTTAACCAACCAAACTCGTTGTGAGTGTAATTGATCCATGCATCGTCGTGTAAGCGGTCTTGAGAAATCAGTTTTTTACCGGCAGTATCAACAGTAGCAAGCCAGCGATCTTTGTTATCCCAGGCTTCCAGCATCACCGCAACTTCAGTTCCTTCAGCGTTCCACTGAATAGCACCGTTATCCCAACCCCAGTCGGACATCAGAGTTATTGGGCGCGGCTTCTCTTCAGAGGTGTAGCTTTCGCCTTCTGCCTCAAGATTTTCGCGCTTCACTTCTGCCAAAACATCTTCATTCCAGCCTGGTAACGTGTTGTAGGTTAGCGTCGACTGGCTGCCGTCGCTTAAATTGAGTAAAACCAATTGGTGTTCAACAGGCTTGGCATCAGCAACACGGCGACGCACGTTCTCACTTTTTACGCGGCCGTCTTCACTGATGTAGTTTGGCATAATATCGCCTTCATCACGCCAGCTTTGCGGCTCAGTAATAGCCACCAGCAAAAAGTCGCCTTTTGGTGACAAACTGGCCGACACCAACTCTTTATTTTCAGGTAAGTAGAAAGGCTTAGGCGCTAAGGTTGAGTTTTGCGCATGTAAATTGGAACGCTGAGCAAAACGTTCTTCCGATGCCTTACGCTCTTTTTGCACAAACTGAATTAACTCTTGTTCTTCACGAGCAAGGTAATCCTTCGGTTCTTCGTTTGCCTTAGTTTTTTCTTTAAAAGCTAATGAAGCAACCTGGCGGCTTAACCCCGAGTTCACATCAATAACAAAAAAGTTATTATCTTGTTGGTAGCTCAACTGCCCATTGGTCATAGGCTGCAGATTATGCTGGCGAGCATCGTCACGGGTTAATTGACGGAGACTGCCGTCATTAAAACGAACAAAAATATTGCCTTCAAAGGTATAAGCTAAAAAGCTGTCATCCGCTGCATGCACTTTTTCATCGGCAACGTACTGATGCAGGTTTTCTATAGCCACTTTCTGTGGTTCACCGGCACCATTTTCCAGCATCATTAAGTCACGAATGTCGCTGCCTTCGCGCTTTTGATAAAAAAGAATGTCCTCACCATCCATACTCCAGAAAGCCTGCTCCGGGAAACGTCCCATCCAGTCCGGATCAGCCATAATTTGTTCCATGGTGAGATCGGCGGTTCCCTGCGCACTGGCAAGAGAGTTAGCTTGTAAGGTCGGTGTGTTTTTCTGCGTGTCAGCAGTATTCGTATTCTGAGGAGAGGTTGATGCGCAAGAGGCGACAAACAATGCCGCCCCAATGGCCATCACCAGACGTGACTTCACCATATTATTATTTTCCTTTTTAGGATCCCTGGATTACTGTGCATCCGCTTGATTTTCAGGCCGAGCCTGTTGCACTGCGTCAAGCGCCTGCAAACGTTCATGCACCGCCATTAAAGTTGGATATGCCGTTAAGTCCAAATTAAAGCGTTGTGCATTGTATACCTGAGGTATCAAACAGATATCAGCCAATGTTACCGAATTACCATAGCAATAATCACCTGCATACTCGGTAAGCCGCTGTTCAAATGCGGTAAAACTTCGTTCTACCCAGTTAGCTATCCAGGCTGAGCGTTGTTCGTCACTGCAATTCAGCTCACCGGTTAAGTACTGTAGGACTCGTAAATTTGTAACAGGTTGCAGTTCGCAGGCTAAATCATAAGCCAAGGCTCTGACTCTGGCTTTGTCAGCTGGAGCGGAGGGCAATAAAGGTTTCTTTGGATAACACTCTTCCAGATACTCAATAATGGCTAAGGACTGATTTAATCTAACGTCGCCATCTAAAAAAGTAGGAACCAAACGCGCAGGATTAAGCTTTCGATAAGCCTCACTGTGCTGTTGTCCGCCGTCTTTTACTAAATGCACCGGTTCGTACTCGTACGCCAGTCCTTTGAGGTTTAACGCAATACGAACCCGGTAACTGGCGCTTGAGCGCCAGTAGCCGTAAAGTTTCATCACTTTTCAGGACCTTCGTATTGAACAACTTTTTGGTTAATGGTGCCGAATATTGACTGGCCACCATCATCTTTCATTTCCATTTTGATGGTGTCACCAAATTGCATAAACTGCGTCGCCGGCTTGCCATCACGAATGGTTTCAATCATACGCACTTCGGCAATACAGCTGTAGCCAACACCACCTTCTTCAATAGAGGTTCCGTGGTCAGTTCCCTGTTTATTGGAAACTGTACCCGAGCCAATAATAGCACCAGCCCCTAAATGACGAGTCTTCGCTGCATGAGCAACCAACTGGCCAAAGTCAAAGGTCATATCTTCACCGGCATTAGGTTTACCAAAAGCTTTACCGTTGTACTCTGACAATAGTGGCAAATGCACCTTGTTGGCTTTCCACGCGTCGCCCAGTTCATCTGGTGTTACCGCGACCGGCGAAAAAGCTGAGGATGGTTTACTCTGGAAAAAGCCAAAACCTTTGCCCAGCTCGCCCGGAATAAGCCCGCGCAATGAAACGTCATTAACCAGCATCAATAACTTAATGTGCTGCCCGGCGGTCTTAGCATCAATACCCATTGGAACATCGTCAGTAATAATGGCAATTTCGCCTTCAAAGTCGATGCCCCATTCAGTGCTGCCCATTTCAATATCGTCGTAAGGCGCTAAGAAATCATCAGAACCGCCCTGGTACATTAAAGGATCTTCCCAGAAGCTCGGTGGCATCTCGGCACCACGTGCACGCCGAACTAATTCAACGTGGTTTACATAGGCACTGCCATCAGCCCACTGATACGCACGAGGTAGAGGCGACTCACATAAAGCTTCATCGAACTGGATACTGCCATCCACGTCGCTGTCGTTAAGCTGCTGATAGATTTTTTCGAGCTTAGGTGCAATGCCGTCCCAGTTGTCGAGCAACTCTTGCATGCAAGACGCAATAGCAGGAACCGCTACTGCTGCATTTAAATTCCTGCTGACGACCATTAACTGACCGTCACGAGTACCATTTCTGTATGTGGCGAGTTTCATAAGTTGTTATTTCTCCTGCCAACTGTAGACGTAGTCCGGGTTTTCAACCGCTAAAGCCTCATCACTTGCTTGCAAGGCATCGCGGGTATCAAGCATAACCGCAACTTCGTCTGTGAATTTCTTTTTATGCTCACGCCCGGCTTTAAACGCTTTCGGGTGTGGGCCATGAGTAAATCCTGCCGGATGGAAGGTTACCATACCGCGGTCGATATTATCACGACTGAAAAAGTCACCTTCGTGATAGAACAGCACTTCGTCGTAATCATCATTATTGTGGTAGAAAGGCACCTTCAATGCGCCCGGATCTGACTCGATAGGACGCGGAACAAAAGTGCAGACCACAAAACGATCAGCAACAAAAGTTGTATGCGCTGAAGGCGGCAAATGATAACGATGGCTCATTAACGGCCGGATATCACGCCAATTCAGACGAACCGGAGCTAACTCACCGTGCCAGCCTATCGCATCCAGCGGGTTATAAGGGTAAGTGATAACCGACACCTGCTGATGACGTTTTACATACACCTGCCACTGTTCTTCGCTGTATTGCGCCTGAAACGCCTCATCGATATCCGGTGTATCCAGCACTGCCGGATCGAAAATAGCATGATTACCCACCAGACCTTTTTCCGGCAAGCTATAAGAGCCATTTGTTGCTTCAATCATCAACAACTGCATGGTTTCATCAGGCTCAAGACGCCAGTTAGTAGAGCGGGGAATTAAAAAGTAGTCCCCTTTCACCAGGTGAATATGCCCGTAATCACAATGCAGATGACCACTGCCTTCATGAACAAAGAGCAAGTCATCGCCGTCGGCATTACGCACTAAATAATCCATTTTGCTATGGCAATGCCACAAGCGAAAACGGCAGTTATTATTGTGCAATAAGTCAGGCGTTAACCAGGGGTTTTCCGGAGCTATGGCTTCTAGCTTGTTAAAATCGAAAGCCCGTGGGCGCAGAGGCCCACGCCACTCCGACCAACCGGTCGGAGCATGCTGATGGTGAAAATGCGTGGCCGGACCGAAAAAGCCACTACGACCAGCTTCACGTTCATAAATGGCTTGCTCCGGAAAATCAGCGTGGGCCTGTCGAGATGACTTGCCCACCTGTTTCGGAAAGCTGATCCATTTACGCATCGCTTAACACTCCCCGGCGGATCTGATCTTCTTCAATGCTTTCGAATAGCGCTTTGAAGTTACCTTCGCCGAAACCTTCGTTGCCTTTACGCTGAATGATTTCAAAGAACACCGGACCAATTACGGTTTGAGTAAAGATTTGCAGTAAAATGCCATCTTTCATTGGCGCACCGTCGATTAGAATACGCTGTTCACGTAGTGCGTCTAAATCTTCCTGATGCCCTTCAACGCGGTCATTCACTTTCTCGTAGTAAGTTTCCGGCGTATCCATGAAGTCCATACCAATAGAACGCAGGTCTTTTACGGTTTTGTAGATATTGTCACTGGTTAAAGCAATGTGCTGAATACCCTCGCCTTTGTACTCTTTTAAGTACTCTTCAATTTGCGATTTGTCATCGTGAGATTCGTTAATTGGAATACGGATCTTACCGCAAGGCGCTGTCATAGCGCGGCTTAACAAGCCTGTCAGTTTGCCTTCAATGTCGAAGTAACGAATTTCACGGAAGTTACCAATGCGCTCATAGAAGCCAGCCCAAGTATCCATGTTGCCACGGAATACGTTGTGCGTCAGATGGTCTATTTCAAACAGACCAGCGGCGTGCTCGCTCATTTTCGCTTCCCAGTTTTCATAGAAGTCGAAATGCTGCTTATAAATTTCATGGTTTTCGTAGTTGTCGACAAAATACAACGCACTTTCGCCAATACCAAAAACTGCCGGAACACCTTCAACAACGCCTTTATCAGCAGGAAAAGCTTTGGCACCGTTATCAAGTGAGTGCTTCAATGCATGAGCCGAATCTTCGACACGCCAAGCCATACCACAAACACTTGGACCATGGTCTTTCGCAAACTCTTCAGCCTGCCCGCCCGGTTCAGCGTTAATAATGAAATTAATGTCGTTCTGTTTGTACAACCAGGCCTGCTTGCTCTTGTGCTTAGCCACTTCAGTGAAACCCAGTTTATCGAACAAGTCTTTTAAAGCATCAATGCCTTTCTGGTCCGGAGCGGTATACTCAACGAACTCAAAACCGTCTGTATTTAACGGATTAATCATTTTATCTGTCATGGTTACTTCCTCTTATTATTCGGTTGTTAACACCATGACTGTAGCGGTAGTTGTGGGGAAAAGGCGAATAAGAGGAGAAGATAGCAAATTGCTGAAGTTAACGTTAAAACGTAAAGTTTAATGTACAGGCTGAACACTTGCTCTGGATCAAGGTACAGCCTGTTTAACTTGTAAAGCTTTTGTTACAAGACTACTTTTTTGTCTGTTCTGCTTTACGGGCACGACCACTGCGTTGCTTACCAATGCCATAATCGCGTAATTTATTAGCCACTGCAGTATGGGAAAGCCCTAAGCGTTTTGCCAATTGACGTGTACTGGGGAAGCTAGGATATAAACGGCGTAATACGTGGCTTTCAAAACGGCGTACCGCATCGTCCAGACTCATATCGTCGATATCCAGTGCTAGTTGATCATCTTCCTGATTTAACTCAGGCAAACGGATATCGGCGGGCTCCAGTGTATAACCTTCTATCATTGAAACCGAGCGGAACATGGTGTTTTCCAACTGGCGCACATTACCCGGCCATTGATAACTCTTGAGTCGCTCTTTTGCGGCCCGGCTTAAACTTACCTGACTGCGCCCGAGCTTCTTACAAGCCTGAGTAACAAAATGCTCTGCCAACAACAAAATATCGCTTTTGCGTTCACGCAGTGGCGGGACATTCAGTGCCAAAACGTTAAGCCGATAATACAAGTCTTCGCGAAATTCGCCGTTTTCAACGAGTTCGTATAGGTTACCCTGAGCAGTGCAAATAACTCGCACGTCTACGCTCACTTCCTGCTCTTCGCCAATGCGGCGAAACACACCGTCTTCTAAAAAGCGTAATAATTTTGCCTGCAGGCCAATAGACATTTCACTGACTGAGTCCAGTAATACTGTGCCCCCGGCAGATTGTTCCAGGACTCCGGTTTTACGAGTGCTCTGGCTGCTTATACTGCCTTCACCATGACCAAAAAGTTCGCTCTCAGCAACATTGTCTGGTAATGCCGCACAATTTATTGCCAGAAAGGGTTTGTCCTGACGCTGGCTGGCTAAATGACAGGCTTTTGCCAACAGCTCTTTACCGACACCCGTTTCACCTTCAATTAACAGCGGCGCGTCAAGCTCTGCCATACGCTGCGCATCTTTAATAACGCGTTTCATAGTGCTGTTATCGGTCAGCAGGCGCTCAAAGGCTTTTTCATTGTCCTGACTCTGCCAGGTTGCTGTTACGGGCTCTGACTTACAAGTCATTACCGCGCCGGCAAACGCCGTACTGCCTTCTTCGTCGTTAACCCAGATAGGCAATAATTGAGCGTAGTACTCTGAATTGCCTATGGTCACGGCCTCGTAAATAGGGTCACGGGGCTTTTTATCCAGCCAGCGTTGTAGCGAGATGCCATGCACATACTGCATAAGCGGCTCACCTTTAAGGCTGTCTTCCTGACCCGCTAATAAACGTAAGCCGGCGTCATTGATAATGTCGATATGACCTTTGCTATCAATAGAAAGAACCGGGTCCGGCAAGGTACTTAACAGCAAACTAAATTCATAATGCTCGCGTTCAAACGGCATGTAAGGAATGGTTTTTACGTCAATAATATTGGGAATGCGACGAATCTGAGGCATCAAATGCCGAAAGTCATCGAAGGCTAATTCAGGAAAATTTAGGAAGATTTTTCCTTTAGGATCGACTTCAATGCCACGTAAATCAATTTCGTGGTCTCGCAAAATTTGCAGAACATCCTGACAGATACCCAGACGGTCATCACAAGTTATCTCAAGTCGCATAAACCCTACTGCATTGAACTAAATGTAAAGCAAATAATACACTATTGTTCCCGCTTAAAAAACAAAAACCCCGGCCAATAGACCGGGGTTCCATGCAGTTCATCGACAAAGCTGGCTAAGCGTCAAGTACACTGTCGGTTTTTGCAGCCATAATAAAGTCATTTTTATGCAAACCGTTAATGGCGTGAGTCCACCAGGTAACCGTTACTTTGCCCCATTCAGTCACCAGCTCAGGGTGATGTTTTTCTTCCTCAGCAAGGTCACCTACTCGGTTAGTAAAAGCCAGCGCCTGCTTAAAGTTTTTAAACTTAAATTCGCGCTGCAACATCATAACGTTGTCGTTTGTCACCGGCGTCCAGTCAGGTATCTCACGCATCAGCTCTTTCAGCTCTTCATCGCTGACTTGTGGCGCGTCTGCATGACACGCTTCACAACGTGCATTTTCCAAGTTTGACATTTTTTAATACTCCTTTGCCTTAAGCTGCATCTTTTGGTGGAAATTTTGGCTCAAACAACCCTAGCTCCATAGCTTCATGAACCAGCGACATGATATCCATATCGGATATCTTAAACAGCTCGTCCACACTCTCTATGGTGTAGTAGATAGGTTGAATAATATCAATTCGGTACGGTGTACGTAGCGCATCTAACGCTTTCAGTGGTTTGCGCTCTGGCGTATCGCTGTTAACGGCGTATTCCGTTTCAGCCGGAGACGATAAAATACCGCCACCATAAATTCGGATACCCTCTTCGGTTTTCAATAACCCGAACTCTACAGTAAACCAGTACAGGCGAGCCAGATAGACCCGTTCTTTGGGTGTGGCTGCATAACCCAATTTACCGTATTGGTGAGTAAAATGCGCAAACGCCGGGTTGGTTAATAGCGGGCAGTGTCCGAATATTTCGTGAAAAATATCAGGTTCCTGCAAGTAATCAAACTCTTCCCGTGTGCGAATAAAGGTTGCTACCGGAAACTGCTTGTTTGCCAGTAGGCGAAAAAACTCGTCAAATGGAATTAACGCTGGAACTGCTGCAACTTGCCAGCCTGTCTCTCTCTCCAGCACATTATTAATTTCATGCATTTGTGGCAAGCGATCCTTCGGCAAGTCGAGTAACTCCAGTCCCTTCATATACTCATCGCAAGCTTTACCCGGTATGCATTCCAACTGACGTTCGACCAAATCCTTCCAGACCTGATTTTCTTCGTCACTCCACTGAATAATACCGTTTTCATCCGGTTGCCTTGATACGTATTGACTTTGTTTACCCATAATTCAGCCTTGTTGCTTCCTCATTAATGTTTGATCGTTTTTGTTATTATTAGTTCATCTTTCGCAGAATTACGCGGACTTCTGCCACTGCACACGGCAGGCCTCCAGCGCCTGTTCAAGATCCGCAATAATATCGTCTGCTGCTTCTAAGCCTACCGCAATTCGGATCAATGTATCCGAAATCCCCGCCTTAAGACGAGCCTCCGGCGTATACGGGGAATGCGTCATTGACGCCGGGTGCTGAATGAGAGTTTCAGCATCGCCCAGACTCACTGCCAGAGCTATCATCCGCAATTGATTCAGAAAGTAACGTGCTTTCGCTTCATCGCCTTCCAGTTCAAAAGCAATAACCGCCCCGTTACGGCTCATCTGTTTACCCATTAAAGCTTGTGCCTCGTGGTCAGGAGCTCCGGGGTAGTAAATCTTTTTTATATCCTGCCGCGCGGCCAGAAAATCGTAAACCGCATCGGCGTTTTCACAGTGGCGCTGCATGCGCACATCCAGGGTTTTCAGACCACGCAGTATAAGCCAGGCGTCATGTGGACTGATGGTGGCGCCCATATCCTTTAAGGTTGTACTTTTAATGGTGTTAATATCGTCGTCACTGCCACAAATAATGCCGGCGACCACGTCACCATGACCATTGAGGAACTTAGTTGCACTGTGCACAACAATATCGGCACCATGTCGTTTGGGCTGCTGCATCAGTGGCGTCATAAAGGTATTATCCACCACCAGACGAATATCTGAGTCAGCAATTACCGCATGAACTTTTTCGATATCAACCACTTTCAGGTGCGGGTTAGCCGGGGTTTCCAGAAAAACTAAGCGGGTATTCTCACGCAGGGTTTCTTTCAACAGGCCTTCGTTGTTTAAATCAATAAAGTCGGCTTCGACGCCGAAGCGCTCAAACAACTCACTGAACAATGCAAAACTGCAACCGTAAATGGCATCTGATACCACAATATGATCACCGCTGCGCACAAAAGCCATAGTAGCAGCCGCAATAGCACCCATCCCGGTCGCTGCCGCAGCAGCAGCTTCATAACCTTCAAGCGACGCCATCCGGCGCTCCAGTTCTGCTGTTGTCGGGTTACCTAAACGGCTGTAAATATAGCCTTCTTCCTCGCCGGCAAAGCGGCGAGTGCCCTGCTCCGCAGAAGAAAACCGAAAAGTCGAGGTCTGATAAAGTGGCGCGGTTAACGCGCCATGAGGGTCATCATGCGCGGCTCCGGCATGAATTACCTGAGTCGCTGGCTGCCATTTATTATTATGTGGTTTTAAATCAGAAGACATGCGTTTTGGCTCGTTTGTCAGAAATTTGTTAACGAGCAACAGAGTGCAACGAGCTTACCTTAGTTGGCAATCTTTGCGCTGTGTCAAACCTATAAACAACTGTAACGCTAGTTTTCCACTTTCTGCTCAGATGTGGCTGTAGCCTTTGCCTGACGCGATTTATAAATAAAAGGTAAAACGCTCTTTAGCTGGCTTAGTAAGTCTTTTTGCAGTTTTAAATAGCCCGGCTTTTTAACCTTCTCGAACGGCATGGGTCGACATAATTCAATCACTTGGTAGCCCAGCCTGGCGGTGAGCAAACCAGCCCCTAAACCCTGTCCGGCCCGGGTTGATAAACGCGTTAATAGCTCGGCGCTAACCCACTGAGCACCTAAATCAACCGCAACTTCGCTTAGCCCTGCGTAAACAATATTGGCAAACACCTGACGCCATAAGCGAACTCTGGCCCAATACCCCAGTTTTACGCCGTACAACTCGGCAATACGCGATATCATGCGCTGGTTACGCCACATAACGATAAGCATATCCAACAAGGCGAAGGGGCTCACTGCCACCATGGCGGCGGCTTCTGCCGACCAGCGACTTGTAATACGGGTAGCCTGCTGGTCTATACGGCTTAAGACGTCCACTTCAAAACGTTCGCGTTCTTCATCCGCAGACCAATACGGTTGTTTGATTTGCTGCCAGCGATGTTTTAAATCCGGATGTTGCAGAAGCTGTAACTGTTGCTCCGGTTTGGGATCTTCAGACTGTCTTTTCCAGCGCCGTTTCAACTTTTGCAGCAACCAGATTTCACGCACCATAAAGCTCAATAATGCCAACGCAATAACACCAAAACCAACCGCCCACAAACTGCCTAAAAATATGTTTTGTTGAAAACGCTCAATAACCATCAACACCGATTCGATAACAGCGGCCGATAAAGCAACCACTAAACCCAGTGCCAGCCACTTACCCCAGCGACCAGGCTTGGAGTTCGCAGCGGCTTGTGCGGCTCCCGATTCATGTCCGGCTTGTTCAGGAATATTATCGATATTAGAAACTTCAACTGCCGGTTCATCCACCGAATAGTAAGTTAATTTGCGCGGATCACTCATTTGAGTTTATCTCCCAGAACGTATTCAAGTAGCTGATCCAGCCGGATATGCGGCAGAGGTGAATTCTGCGCGGTGAAGCCGGGATAAAATTGCGGATAAATATAGCCTTGTTGCCAGTCCGCAGCCGTTGGTATGGCATCTGGTACCTCTGGTGCACCAACCCGGACAAACTCACGGTTTTCATTAATACCGTCCAGAACTGTCGTGCCGTTACTTAATTTCTTAATTTGACTGGTGGCAATGCCCGCAACGCTAAATACCTGGTGCGGTATTTGATCAAACTGCAGCTCCTGACGCTGCTTCTGCGTCATAACACGCAGTAAATCCGTCAGTTTTTGATGATCTTGTGGGGCAATGCTGTCGGCTTTTGTCGCAACCAGCGCGACTTTATCAATAACCGGCGACATCAATCGTTTAAGCAAACTGTTATTGCCATACGAAAAGCTCTTCATCAGTTCATTTATTGCCAACTGCAATTCCGCAAAATGATGCTCACCATTCTGCAACGCCTGCAGGACATCAACTAACACAACCTGCCGATTAAAGTGCTTAAAGTATTTTTGATAAAACGGAGTCACCACATGCTGTTGATAGTAGCGGTATTTCTCGCGCAAACGTTTCGCCCAGGCATCGGGTACTGGTTGTGACAACGGCCAGGGGAAAAACTCCAGCGCCGGAGCTCCCTCAAGCTCTCCGGGTAACACCATTCTTCCGGGTTGCAACAATAATAATTTTTGCTCCCGGCACTGACGTAAAAAAGTGCGATAACCCGATGCCAGTTCACGTATCTGCTGCTCAGCTTTATCCTCTGACGCGGCGTTTGCGGCCGTCTGGACCTTAATCAACCAGCTATCGGCCAGTTGATGTCGTAACTCAGCTTTCAGTAAGCGCTGCTGTTGCTGACTCCACTCGTCATAGCTCAGTTTTAATAACGGCAAATCCAGCAGCCATTCGCCCGGATAATCAATTAAATCCAGGGTTAAGCGACGAGTGTCGAGCACTCGCCCGGCTAAGCCTCGATGCGGCTTATATTTTATTTCGACACGTATTTCACTCACATCGCGTGTCGACTGCGGCCACCGGGGCACATCTCCGGTTAAACAGTCTATTGCCCCTTCGTAGTCAAAACGCGAGACTTGCCAGTTACTACTGGTGTGCAAACGACAACCATTAAGACGCTGTTGTTGCTTCACTTTAAAATAAGGCAATTGCTGGGTTTCGTTCGCATATAAAAGCTGCTCAAGTAAACCGGTGATTAACGCGGTTTTTCCCGCTCCACTTAACCCCGTTACAGCCAGGCGTATATGACGATCAAACCCGCGATGAATAACGTCGCGGGTTTGGTGTTGTAGCTTTTGAAAACGGCTCACAGACGATTAAATTCTCGTTGAAGATTATAGTGATTTGAGGTTACGTACTTTTCCATTGATTGCAACTGTTGCTCCAGTTCATCAAACTCTCGCTTTATGTCGCGAAAAGCTTCACGCGGCGGTTCTCCGCCCTGCCAGACCTTAGTCTTTACATCAACATTATGACGCTCAGTATTCGGTAGCTTTTTATCCAGAATTAACCAACCGGCGATATAAAGTACAAAGAAAGAGCCGTTAGTAAAAATCACTCCAGTAACAAAGGCCACTCGTATTAGCCAGGGTTCCAGATTCAGGTAATCTGCAATACCAGCACAAACACCTGCAATTTTTCCTCGCTCTGAGTCACGACGCAGTTCTCGTTTGGGTCTTCTCTCGCTCATTGTCTGTCCCTCCAGCCCGGAGCGTCAGCATCCAGAATACGTTCCAGTGTCTGTACACGCTCACGGATGCGTTTTGCCTGATTCGCCAGTAACGCTAAAGATTCCCTTTCTTCCTCGTTCAATCCCTGATTCATTTGTCGTTTACTGCGGTAATGAAGGATGATCCAGATAGGCGCGACTATAATGACAAACAAAATAATCGGCGCCATCAACATCCCTAGTATTGCTTCAATATCCATTTTTTTAAGCCTGTTTTAAGAGTCTTGTTTGGTTTTTGAGCTCATACGAGCACGCAATGCTTCCAGCTCGTCATTCACTTTACTCTCGTTTTCCAGCTCTGCAAATTCGTCACGTAATGTCCGTTTACCCATATCATAAGATTCAACCTGGGCTTCCAAATCATCGATTTTGGCTTCGTAGCGGTCAAACCGCTGCATCGCGTCATCTACTTTGCCACTATCGACCTGTTGCTTAACCTGCAAGCGACTGCTGGCCGCCTTCTGACGCATCAGAATAGCTTTTTGGCGAGACTTCGCATCGGCCAGTTTTTCCTGAAGTTGACCAATTTCGTCGTTTAGCTTGTCCAGGTTTTCATTAACGCGATCCATTTCCTGCTGCAACGAGTCAACGCCCTGCTGCGCTTTTTGCTTTTCAATTAATGCCTGGCGCGCTAAATCGTCACGCTCTTTGGTTAACGCCAGCTCAGCTTTTTTCTCCCAGTCCTGAACTTCGTTTTCCATCCGTTGCTGCTGGCGCTGAATGTCCTTTTTTTCAGCCAGCAGGCGCGCTGACGTAGAGCGTACTTCAACTAACGTATCTTCCATTTCCTGAATAATCAGGCGTACCATTTTTTGCGGATCTTCGGCTTTATCCAATAAAGAATTGATATTGGAGTTCACGATATCGCTAAAACGTGAAAAAATACCCATAATAATGACCTCATACTGGTTTAATAAACAACTCGATGATTTATTATTCAAGTATCAGGCCAACTTTTATTTATGCCATAACAACTTGTTTTATAAATACTTTTTATAGTTTATGTGAATTACACCCTTGCGGGAGTTCGTAAAATAAACTAATAATTAGCAAAAATAACTATAATATAAGGCATTCGACATGCGCCCTGAGCGAAAACCCGACAACCTCATCGGACAATCCAACAGCTTTTCCGATGTGCTGGAACAAGTGTCGCAGATTGCTCCCCTCGATAAGCCCGTATTAATTATTGGTGAACGTGGTACAGGTAAAGAGCTTATTGCGGCGCGTTGTCATTATCTTTCCAGACGCTGGCAACAGCAATACGTTACCCTCAACTGTGCCGCACTTAATGAAAACTTACTCGACAGTGAACTCTTTGGACATGAAGCCGGCGCTTTTACCGGCGCGGCAAAAAAGCACGAAGGTCGTTTTGAACGCGCTGACAGTGGTTCGTTATTTCTTGATGAATTAGCCAATACGTCCTTGCGGGTTCAGGAAAAGCTGCTGCGGGTTATTGAGTACGGAGAATTTGAACGAGTGGGTGGCCGCCATTCGGTTAAAGTCGATACTCGCCTCATTGCCGCTACCAATGAAGACCTCCCGTCATTGGCTGCCAAGGGCAAGTTTCGTTCCGATCTGCTGGATCGCCTGGCATTTGATGTTATTACCCTGCCACCGCTACGTGAACGCCGCGACGATATCATGTTACTTGCTGAGCACTTTGCTATTTCTATGGCACGCGAAATGGAACTGGAGTTATTCAGTGGTTTTTCCGAGAAAGCCCGTAAAACCTTGCTTGAATATCATTGGCCCGGTAACGTACGCGAGCTTAAAAACACAGTAGAGCGAAGCTTATATCGGCTGGGAAATGGTCATGTCCCTATTCATGACATTATTATTGACCCATTTAACAGTCCGTTCCGGCCAAAAACTCCGGTTACGGAAAAAACAGTTGCGCAAGAGCCATTGGCCAATGAACAAAGCAATACTGAAAGTAATGAAATAATTGATATGCCGAAACTCAACGCCGATCAACCAATAGACTTTAAGCAAAAGTCGCAAGAGTATGAAATTGATGTCTTGTCGCAAGCCTTGCGTTTATGTCAGTTTAACCAAAAGAAAACAGCTAATTTTCTTGGACTGACTTATCATCAGTTACGAGGCTACTTAAAAAAGTATCAGTTATTGGAAGGGGCTTCTGCAGCTAATGATTAAAGCGTACGCCAATGTGCTTGTTATTGCAGCAGTGTTTCTCTCAGGCTGTCAGTCTGAGGAGCCAGAGCCTGCTCCCCTGGCCAACGGTATTATTTACTGTTCAGAAGGCAACCCCGCTTCTTTTAATCCACAGCTTGTTACTTCGGGCACTACCGTTGATGCAACTGCAGCTCAACTCTACGACCGGTTAATTGATTACGATGCTGAGCAACAAAAATTTGTACCTGCACTTGCGAAGCGCTGGGAAACTCTGGATAACGGCACTCGTTATCGGTTTCATTTGCGCGAAGGCGTAAAGTTTCATACCACCAACTACTTTCAGCCCAGCCGCGAACTAACCGCTGAAGACGTTCAATTCAGCTTTAACCGGTGGCTGGATGAGACCAGTCTTTATCATCAGGTCGGAGGGAGCTATCCCTTTTTCAGAGCCACAGGGCTGGATCAACTAATAAATAAAGTTGTCAAAATTGACAAAATGACGGTCGATATTGTGCTGAATAATGCCGACAGTTCCTTTTTAGCGAACCTTGCAACAGACTTCGCCATTATTTTATCCGCTGAGTACGCCCAACAACTTTTGATTGACGACCGGCCCGGGCAAATTGATGCTTTACCCATAGGAACCGGCCCCTATCGTTTCGAGAGTTATCGCAAAGACGTGTTAATACGTTACTCCCGACATCCTGGGTATTGGCGGGAAGGCCCGGGAATTGAACATCTGGTGTATTCTATTACTCCGAACGCGAACAAGCGTATGCTTAAATTGGTCACCGGCGAATGTGACATTATTCCTTATCCGCTAGTGAGTGAGTTGCAGGCGCTCAACAGGGAACAGTTAATCGTCACCGATGAAGTAAGTCCAAACGTCTCTTTCTGGGCATTTAATACTGAGAAAGCACCTTTTGATGACCCCAGGGTTCGTCAGGCTCTGAGCCACGCCATTAACCGCGAAGCAATTATTCAGACCATATATTACGGTAATGCTGAGCTCGCACAATCAATACTACCGCCAACATCCTGGGCTTATGATGACCGTGGCATTCAGTATCAGTATGACCCGGAAAAAGCCAAACGTTTATTGGAAGAAGCCGGTCATTCAAATTTGAATATTAACATCTGGGCTATGCCGGTACAGCGCGTCTACAACCCTAACGCCCGCAGAATGGCGGAACTGATGCAGTCAGACTTAGCTCAAATTGGCGTTTCTGCTAGCATTGTTTCTTATGAGTGGAACACCTTTCGCCGACGCCTTTCTCGTGGTGAACACGATACCGTGCTCATTGGTTGGTATGCCGACAATGCTGACCCTGACAACTTTTTCAGACCACTGTTGAGCTGTGCTGCCGTAGCTACCGGTGGCAACCGGGCTAACTGGTGCCACCCGGGTTTTGACCAGTTGCTTTACAGCGCCATAGCAACCACGGTTCCGGAAGAGCGTAAAGCTCTGTATCAGTCAGCTCAGCACTTACTGAATCAGCAGCAACCTTTATTACCTATTGCCCACTCAAAACGCTTTCAGGCACAGCAGAAAAACATCAGCGGCGTAGAACTTCCCCCTTATGGCGGTATTAACTTTCGCCTGGCCACCAAAGATACCGCGGAGGAAGAGTCACAATGACCCGCTATCTTATAGGCCGTTTAAGCGTTTTTATTATTGCTGTGTTTTTACTAACGGTGTTTAGTTTTAGCCTCAATTACTTGTTTCCGGGCGACCCAATAACCAATATGAGCGGCATCCGGTCGTTCCAGAGCAGTTATCCACTCATGGTTGAACTGCGTGGCGGTGACCAGAACCTGGCCATTCAATACATGCGTTACCTGCAACACTTGTTTGCCGGCGACTGGGGGCTATCGCTGAGTAATGGTACACCGGTATTTGCCGATGGTATTCAACACTTTATGGCCTCAATGGAGCTCATTCTTCTGGCCTTACTGGTTGCCATTATTTTTGGTTTACCATTAGGTGTATTTGCTGCCTCCCGCTTTCGTCAGCGCTCCGATCAGACGGTAATAAGTCTGGCTATGGTTGGTTACTCTATCCCGGTTTTCTGGTTAGCTCAGTTACTGATACTACTGTTTGCCATAAAACTCGGTTGGTTCCCTATTACCGGCCAGATAAACCCTTTATATGGTGTCGAACCACAAACCGGTTCAATTCTCATCGATGTATTTTTAAGTGACTCGGAATATAAAGCCGCGGCGCTTCAGGACGCTTTAAATCATATTGTTCTGCCGGTGATCATACTGGCTATCATGCCAATGATGCTGTTACTGCGCTTAATGCGAAATGCAACCCAGGAAATGCTGCAAAAACCTTTCGTAAAAGCGGCTCGTGCCCGCGGGTTAAGTGAATTTAGAGTACTGGTAAAACACGCTATTCCTAATGCCGTGCAATCGGTACTGCAACAGACCACCCTAATTTTCAGTTTACTGTTAACCAACAGCATTGTGGTTGAATCCATTTTTAACTGGCCGGGAATGGGCAATTGGCTTATCCGCAGTATTTTTGAACGTGACTACCCTATTATTCAGGCCGCTGTATTAATGTTCGCTTTCGTTATTTTGTTCTTTAACTTACTGGTCGAGCTATATCATGGCTGGCGATTCCCAATAGTGAGGCACGAACAATATGCCACACGTTAATCTTTACCATCACGATGAAACCCCGTCGCCACTCAAGCTAGTCTGGAAGAGCTTCCGCTCAAGGTTTCTCTCCATGGCCGCCTTGTATGTTCTGCTGGCAATGATATTGGTTGTGTTGCTGTCCCCCTTGCTCGCACCCTTTAATACGTCAGCCCAGTTCTCTGATGCCATTGCACTTCCCCCTTCATGGGTCGAAAGCGGCAATATGAATTATTTGTTTGGCACCGACGATTTAGGTCGGGACATGCTATCGCGGCTATTAATTGGTGGACTATACAGTCTGGGACTCCCCATACTTATGGTTGCTGTATCCTCACTAATTGGCATGAGCATAGGGGCTCTTGCCGGTATCGACCGAACTATAAAATACCAAAGCTTATCGCGACTTTTTGATACTTTGCTGTCCATTCCTTCCTTCTTGATGGCGCTTATCATCATTGCGATTCTCGGTACCGGTTTTAATAACGTAGCCTTTGCTATAACGCTTTCGTTAATTCCACAGTTTATCTTCGTTACCCGTAATGCGGTGCACGAAGAATGGCATAAGGACTATGTTACCGCCTCGAGACTCAATGGTTGCTCCAAAGCCTACTTGCTTTACCGGGTGATATTACCTAACGTGACCCCCACATTGGTCATGCAGCTTACGGTATCGCTTTCCGTTGCTATTATGGATATTGCGGCTCTTAGCTTTCTTGGGCTGGGTATTCAGGCACCAACTCCCGAATGGGGCAGCATGCTGGCACGCAGTCTGGACGAGGTTTATTTATCGCCCTGGTCCATGGTGCTGCCGGGCGTAACCTTGTTTATTACCATTATGGCCATTAACATTGTCGGAGACAGCCTGCGCCGTGCATTAAAAGAAAGGGTTAACAGCTAATGCAGTTACTCGATATACGCAATCTGACAGTAGAGATGCAAACAGCGCACGGCATCGTTCGAGTATTGGATAAAGTCAATCTGCAGCTTACCGAGGGAGAAATTCACAGTATTGTGGGCGAATCCGGGTCGGGGAAAAGCTTGCTGGCAAAAGCCATTATGGGTTTTATCAACCCTAACTGGCAAGTTACCGCCGACAGACTTTGGTGGAACGGACAGGATTTACTGGCAATGACGCCAAAGCAGCGCCGGCAAATTACCGGCCGCGATATGGCTATGATTTTTCAGGACCCTAATGCCTACCTCGATCCTAACAGCACAGTAGAGCAACAAATTGTGGAAGCTATTCCACAAGGGGATGTTCGGGGTACATTCATGCGTCGCCGGGTTGATCGTAAAACCCGGGTCAAAAGACTGCTTCACCGAGTGGGCATTCGCGACCACGAATCTATAATGGAAAGCTACCCTTTTGAATTGTCTCAGGGCATAGCGCAAAAAGTGAGTATTGCTATAGCCATTGCTCACCGTCCCAGACTCCTTATTGCCGACGAACCCACCACCGCGATGGAACCTTCAACCCGTTTACAGATCCATCGTTTGCTGGCACGACTGGCGGTTAGCCAAAAAATGTCCGTGGTGCTAATTTCTCAGGATGTCGGCTCCATTTTGCCTGAGACCAAACGCTTAACCTTGCTTTATTGTGGGCAGCTAATGGAGACCGGTCCTGCTCAGGACATTTTGTCGGAACCGGCGCACCCTTATACCGACTCGATGCTTCGCATGTCATTGCAAACGCAGCAGGAGTTGCCTCACAAAGCGCGTTTACCGACCCTACCCGGTTCTATACCAACCTTGCGGCATATGCCAATTGGGTGTCGTCTGGGTCCCCGGTGCCCTTACGCTCAAAAGACCTGCGTTAAAGCCCCACGGGCCACTCACGACCGGCAACGTGTGTATCATTGCCATTTCCCGCTACTGGATAGCAGCTCATGAGTCACTTACTGGAAGTTCGAAATCTCGGCAAGACTTATCGCTCCCGAAAAGGCTGGCCATGGACTCCTAAGTCGATAGCGATAGAGCCTTTATCTTTCACCCTTGAAGCTGGCGAAATACTGGCAGTAATGGGCGAGACCGGATCGGGAAAATCGACCCTGGCACAAATTATTGGTGGTGTAGACACCGCAACCAGTGGCGAAATTCTGCTTAATGGCCAGAAGCTTCATAGCAATAACTACCCTCAGCTATGTAACAACATTCGTATGATATTTCAGGACAGTGAAAACTCTCTGAATGCGCATCTGAATATAGGTAAACAGCTGGAAGAGCCTCTGTTATTTAATACCCAGTTAACGGCTGCCGAACGTCAGGAGCGGGTCAATTTAACCTTGCAACGCGTTGGTATGCTACGTGAACACTGGGAATTCTACCCTCACATGCTGTCCAGCGGACAAAAACAAAGAGTCTGTATTGCGCGTGCCATTATTCTGGAACCGCAGATTGTTGTCGCCGACGAAGCCCTGGTTGCACTTGACCCATCAATTAGAGCTCAAATCATTAATCTTATGCTCGATCTTCAGAAAGATATGGGTATTTCTTACATTTTAGTGACACATTCGCCGCAAATCGTGAAACACATTGCGGATAAGATCTTAATTTTATATCGTGGTAAAATGATCGCGTTTGATAAAACAGACATAGTACTAGAGGACACGCAGCAAACTTACGTTCAACAATTGCTGCACGAACATTTAAAACAGAACATTCAATATAACAGCGACAGAAGCGCTAAGATCGCTGACTAAAAACTAAAAAACGGGAGTTTAATGTGGAAACAGGTACTCTGATATCACTAGCGCTGTACTTTATTGTCATGCTAGGTATTGGGCTTTACGCCTATAAAAAGTCTACCGACTCAGTTTCAGGCTATATGCTTGGAGGACGAGGCTTAGGCCCTGCAGTTACGGCATTATCAGCAGGTGCATCCGATATGAGTGGTTGGATGTTGATGGGCTTACCCGGTGCAATTTACGTCTCTGGCGTATCTCAGTTGTGGATTGCAGTGGGTCTGGTCATTGGTGCATTCTTAAACTATGTCATTGTGGCGCCCCGCCTCAGAACCTACACCGAAGTTGCTAACGACTCAATTACGATACCAGGCTATTTTTCTAATCGTTTTAACGATAAAGGTCGACGTCTGCGTATTTTTTCCTCAGTCGTTATTATCATCTTCTTCACCTTGTACACGTCTGCCAGCTTAGTTGCGGGAGGCAAGCTGTTCGACAGCTCCTTCGGCATGGACTACACCACTGGCCTTTGGGTAACAGCCGGCGTGGTCTGCGCCTATACCTTATTTGGAGGTTTCCTAGCGGTTAGCATGACCGACTTTGTGCAAGGCTGTATTATGTTTGTCGCTTTGGTGCTGGTGCCTATCGTGGCTTTTGTCGACCTCGGTGGATACAGCAGTGTAGTTGGACAGGTTAACGACATTGATACTAACTTCCTCGACTTTTTCTACAACGTAGACAAAGGCGAAGCGATTGGCTTTCTGGGTATCGTCTCACTGCTGGCCTGGGGTCTTGGCTACTTTGGCCAACCACACATTATCGTACGCTTTATGGCAATACGTTCAGTTAGCGATGTAAAAGCAGCTCGTCGTATTGGCGTGTCGTGGATGGTGGTATCCATCATCGGCGCTATGGCAACTGGTTTTGTTGGTATCGCCTATGTGGCAACTCAGCCAATGGGAATAGCTGATGCTGAGACCATCTTTATTGAGTTCTCTCAGGTACTGTTCCACCCACTTATTGGTGGTTTCCTGCTTGCCGCTATTCTTGCCGCAATTATGAGTACAATTTCTTCTCAGTTACTGGTTAGTTCCAGTTCATTAACTGAGGACTTTTATAAAGCCTTCCTGCGTAAAGACGCAAGTGAAAGAGAGCTTGTAATGGTCGGTCGATTGTCGGTTTTAGTTGTGACTCTGGTCGCTATTTACTTGGCATACGGTGAGACAGAAACGGTACTGGCTCTGGTATCTAAAGCCTGGGCAGGATTCGGGGCAGCCTTTGGCCCAGTCGTTATTCTCAGTCTGTTCTGGAAGCGTATGAACCGTAATGGTGCACTAGCGGGTATGCTTACCGGCGCAATTACCGTTCTACTTTGGATTTTCAGTCCAATACTGTTCGGTATCGACCTTAGTGAAGAAGTCGTCTATGAAATGGTACCCGGCTTTATTCTGTCGACTCTGGCGATTATTATCTTCAGTAAGCTGACAGATGAACCGTCTCAGGAGCTTCAGGACAAATTTGTTGAAATGGAAAGTGTCATCGACGGCTACTACCATGGTGACAAAAAAGGCTAAGCTATTTACGCCTTGTAACTGATAAAAAGACCAGCCCATCGTGGCTGGTCTTTTTTGTTTTAGAAGTCCGGCCTATAGTGGTAGAAAAACAAGAAGGTAACCACTATGGCTAAATTAAATATTATTGCATCCGCGGCGCTCGCATTTTCCTGCGCGGCAACAACCTTACCCAGTAATGCCAGTGACCGTATTACCGGGCATCACTTTGCTACCCGCTCAGAAGCGATGGCACCTACGGCAATGGCCGCAACAAGCCAGCCATTAGCTACGCAAGTTGCGTTAGATATTATGCAGGAAGGCGGCAATGCAATAGATGCCGCTATTGCAGCTAACGCGGTATTAGGTCTGGTTGAGCCAACCGGAAACGGTATTGGTGGTGACCTCTACGCTATTGTCTGGGATGCTGAGGCTAAGAAACTTCATGGCCTCAATGCCTCTGGCCGTTCCCCCCAGAGCTTAACGCTCGACTATTTTAAAGAAAACGGGTACGAATCAATTCCGGCTCGCGGTGTACTTCCCTTATCCGTACCTGGGGCGGTAGATGGCTGGTTTGAGCTACACGACCGTTTTGGTGAGGCGAGCATGGAGAAAATTCTGCAACCCGCCATTCATTATGCAGAGTCTGGCTTTCCGGTGACTGAAGTTATCGCGTATTACATGAAACGCAATGCCGAGGTACTGAAAGATATTCCCGGTTTTGCCGATGTCTTTATGCGTGACGGTAGTGTTCCGGAAAAAGGCGAACGTTTTAAAAACCCCGACCTTGCCAATACATACAAAATATTGGCAAATGAGGGTCGCGACAGCTTTTACAAAGGGAAGATAGCCCGTACTATCAGCGACTTTGTCGAAAAGCACGACGGTTTTCTCTCATATGATGATTTAGCGCAACATAGCTCTACCTGGGTTGATCCCGTATCCACTAACTATCGCGGCTACGACTTATGGGAATTACCACCCAATACACAGGGCATAGCAGCACTGCAGATTCTGAATATACTTGAGCAATTTGATATCAAAACCATGGGTCACGATAGCCCCGAGTACATTCATCATTTTGTAGAGGCCAAAAAGCTGGCGTTTGAAGACCGTGCTAAATACTATTCGGATCCGGCGTTCAATGACGTACCGGTTCAGGGTCTTATCGACAAAGAGTACGGCAAAAAACGCTCGCAGCTAATTAACTCTGAACGCGCCGGACGCTCCTTTGAGCCGGGTAACCCGCCAACAGAGGGCGACACTATTTATCTGACCACTGCCGATAAAGATGGCAATATGGTGTCACTCATTCAAAGTAACTATCGCGGTATGGGTTCAGGCGTTACTCCAACCGGTTTAGGTTTCGTTCTGCAAAACCGGGGCGAGCTCTTTGCGTTAGACCCAAACCACCGTAACGTATTTGAACCAGGTAAACGCCCTTTCCACACCATTATCCCTGCTTTCGTCACTAAGGACGGTAAGCCGCTTATGAGCTACGGAGTTATGGGAGGAGCTACGCAGCCACAAATGCACGCACAAATTCTTATCAACCTCATTGATTTTGATATGAACTTGCAAGAAGCCGGTGACGCGCCGCGTATTCTGCATACAGGCTCAAGTCAGCCAACAGGATCGATAATGGAAGATGGTGGCGTTGTTAGTCTGGAAAATGGTTTCTCAAAAAACACTCGCCGTGAATTAATAAAAATGGGGCACACACTACAGGAAGCCGTGGGACCCTACGGTGGCTATCAGGCTATCTGGAAAGACCATGAACAAGATGTCTATATTGGTGCTTCTGAAAGCCGTAAGGATGGGCACGCCGCTGGTTATTAAGAATAATAGCCGTCTCGTCTCAGCGCAGGCGAGACGGCTTTATCTTTTCAACTCAGAGAAAATCTGACTAACCTCTGCGCTCACGATAAAGTTCAATTTCTTCCATAATCAAGTCACGCATTCTGGTGGTTGTATCGTAACCCAGATCAATGGCTTCCTGACCCCGATAAAACTCCATAATACCGATATGGCCAAGCTTAGGCTGCACTAAAATATCCGGCGGATCACCCGCCATACGGGCCTTAGTAATACGCTCCTGCATAATGTCTATGGAGCTTGCCATAACACTGAACATCCCCGGCGCTTTTTCACCATTATTTCTAAAGCGTTCTTTAAAACTGTCCAGATACTCTTTACTGCCTGACCAAAGGCTGTCAAAAAAGCCGTTATCATCCTCTCCGTGCTCTTCCATATCAGCTTTTTCTTTTTCAACCTGCTCGGTTTCCGTCTGAGGTGGGATGCTTCGCCCTCTGCGTTTCAACGCTTTTGAATTTAATTGCGAATTAAGATGCACAGCAATAACAAAATCTGCCCCCAAAGCTCGGCACAACGACACCGGCACTGGGTTCACCAAGCCTCCGTCTATTAGCCAGCGTCCGTCAAGAGACTTCGGTGACAACACGCCCGGCATGGCACAAGATGCTCTGGAAACATCATAAAGGTCGCCCTTACGTAACCAAATTTCGCGACCGCTGTATAAATCGGTCGCAACGGCACCATAAGTAACAGGCAAACCTTCTATATTGCGTTGACCAAATTCTTCCCGCGCGCGGTTAAAGACTTTTTCTCCACCAATAATGCCGCCATGGTTAAAACCAAAATCCAGCAAATTAAACACTTCCCAACGGTTCATGCCCTGAACCCATTGTTCTATCTCCGCCAACCGCCCGGACGCATAACCAGCCCCCACTAACGAGCCAATTGATGTACCGGCCACCATATTTATACGTACGCCCATCTCTTCCAATGCCTTAATGACACCAATGTGCGCCCATCCTCTTGCCGCTCCAGAGCCCAGAGCTAAAGCGACTTTCACTTCAGACATGTGCTGTTTCCTACTTTTCTTAATAATGTATCTATCGTACTATGATTACTCATTCGTCAACAACATCACTGAGCAGTTAGATGATTTGGACAGAACGTCAGTCAGGTACATCAGAACAGCGCCCTAACGATACCCGCACAAACTTTCAACGGGACAAAGCCCGAATTCTTCACAGTGCGGCATTCAGACGGCTGCAGGCAAAAACTCAGGTTATGTATGTTGGTATGCACGACTTCCCCCGTACACGATTGACCCATTCGCTGGAAGCCAGTCAAATTGGTGCCAGCCTGGTAGTTCATTTAAGTAACCGGCATCCGGCACTGGCTGAGCAACTGGAGCTGTCAGAGCCTTTGCTAGAGTCTTTATGTCTGGCTCACGACATAGGCCATCCGCCATTTGGCCACGGTGGCGAAATTGCTCTTAATTATATGATGCGCAATAACGGCGGGTTTGAAGGTAACGGCCAAACATTTCGTATTGTCACCCAGCTTGAAGCTTACACGCCTGAGCATGGCATGAGCTTAACCAGAAGAACTCTGTTGGGGCTGTTAAAGTACCCGGTATTAGCGAGCGCAATCCGAAGGCAAGAACTTCCCCCTGAGGTAACAAACTTTCGTCATTTGCCCACCCGCGAATGGCTACCACCAAAAGCCTTGTATGACGACGACTCAGAGCAGCTAGACTGGGTACTTCAGCCGCTAAGCACTAACGATAAGAAAAATTTTCAGGCATTAGTGCACGAAGCGACACAAAGTACCCACGGAAAAAGCGCCCTTAAAAGTATTGATGCGTCCATTATGGAAGCTGCAGACGATATCGCATACGGCGTTCACGATCTTGAGGACGCCATTGTTGTCGGCCTGATCCAGCGGCATCACTGGGAAGAACACATGTTCTCCGATTTACAGCAGCTTGAAGCAGAGCTTTCCGGCTTTAACGCCCGAAAGTTAACCGAAGATCTTTTTTCTGGCAGCCATCACCTCCGCAAGCAGGCAATAGGAGGGTTAGTTAACCGGCTGCTTACCTCAGCAAGACTGAACTCTACTGAATACAATTTTGACTGCCCTTTGCTGCAATATGAAGTTCAGTTAGGAGCTGCCGAAAAAATTCTACTGAACTCGTTAAAGCAATTTATTTTTAAATGGGTGATTCGAAAGCCTGAAATGCAGGCACAGGAGTTTAAAGGCCAACAGATTGTTATGGAACTATTTGAGGTTTTAGCCGTAGAGCCGGAACGTTTATTGCCTGAAAATACCCGTTTGCGTTATCTGCAACAGCAACAAAAAGGTGGGAATGCTCTGCGCGTAATTTCTGATTACCTTTCCGGCATGACTGACGGGTATGCCGCTAAACTTTATCAGGAGCTGTTCTCAGTCAGCTCACCCAAAAGTGCGTTTCAGTAATTTTTACTTATAAAAAAACCGGAGCAATAAGCTCCGGCTTGTTATTCCGAAAAACAAATCAGTTATGACAAACTGATATCATCTTTCTCATTACCTTTCTTTTCTGTTTTCTTGTCTGCTTTAGCTTCGCTCTTCGCATCTTCTTTCGCAGCAGCGCGCTCAGCTTCACGAATTTCTTTTGTTCTCTTTTCTGGTTTTGACAACAACAGTTCGCGAATACGACCTTCTAATTCATCGGCAATTTTAGGGTTGTCCTGCAAAAACTTCATTGAGTTAGCTTTACCCTGACCAATTTTGTCGCCGTTATAACTGTACCAGGCACCGGCTTTATCAACCATTTTGTGCTTAACACCCAGGTCAATAAGCTCACCTTCTTTAGAAATACCTTTGCCGTATAAAATTTGGAAGTGCGCTTCTTTAAACGGAGGAGCCACCTTGTTTTTAACCACTTTCACGCGGGTTTCGTTACCCACAACTTCGTCACCTTCTTTCAATGCACCGGTACGGCGAATATCCAGACGAACAGAAGAGTAAAACTTCAGGGCGTTACCACCCGTGGTGGTTTCAGGGTTACCAAACATCACACCAATTTTCATCCGAATTTGGTTGATGAAAATACACATGGTGTTGGATTTTTTAATGTTCGACGTTAATTTACGCAGGGCTTGTGACATTAAACGAGCCTGCAAGCCAACATGGCTATCGCCCATTTCGCCTTCAATTTCCGCTTTTGGTGTCAGCGCTGCTACCGAGTCAACAATCACAATATCGACTGCGCCGGAACGAACCAGCATGTCACAAATTTCTAAAGCCTGCTCACCGGTATCTGGTTGCGATATTAATAAGTCATCAACGTTAACACCTAAAGCTTCGGCATAAATAGGGTCTAACGCGTGCTCAGCATCTACGAAGGCACAGGTCTTACCCATTTTTTGCGCTTCGGCGATGACTTCCAGAGTCATGGTCGTTTTACCACTGGACTCAGGACCGTAAATTTCTACAACCCGCCCAAAAGGCAAGCCACCAATACCAAGAGCAATATCCAGCCCTAACGAACCGGTTGAAACAGAATCGATATCCAGAGTCTGGTTATCACCCAGACGCATGATAGAACCTTTACCAAATTGACGTTCGATTTGTCCGAGCGCTGCATCTAACGCCTTTTGACGATCATTGCTCATTATAAGCTCCGTTATTAATCACTGGTTTTATAAACAGTATACTGTACACATTTACAGTATCAAGCGTTGTTCTTATTTTTTCATTAAAACAAAAGTAAGTTATTGTAATTCAATTAGATTTATAAGTTTATCCAGAACTGTATCTAAGGTTTGTAAGCGCACCTGAGTGCGGTCACCTGCAAATTGTTCAGACCAGCACCAACAGCTTTCACTATTTGCTATTGCCATCCACACCAAACCCACTGGTTTATCCGCTGTGCCGCCTGCGGGGCCTGCCACACCACTCACAGCAATAGCCCAATCGGCATCACATGCCGCTATGGCTCCAACGGCCATTTGCCGAACACAGGCTTCAGAAACTGCACCATGCTTTTCCAGTACGTCAGACTCAACCAGCAGCAACTTTTGCTTAAGGGCATTAGTATAGGTGATTAATCCACCATTAAACCAAGCAGAACTTCCCGCAACTTCGGTAATAGCGTATCCTATCCCTCCTCCGGTACAAGATTCTGCGGTGCATAATGTCTGCTGCTTCTGCTGTAGACTCGAACCCACTTGTTCCGCGAGTTTAAAGGTTTGCGGCGCGATTGCCGTGGTTGCTAACATAACACTGGCTCCAGATAAGAATAATCAATTATGCCTGAATTCTCTGATAAACAGATCCAATCACATACCCCAATGATGCAGCAATACCTACGGATAAAAGCGGAGCATGCTGACATGCTTTTATTCTATCGCATGGGGGACTTTTACGAACTGTTTTTTGAAGACGCGAAACGCTCAGCCCAACTGTTAGATATCTCCCTCACAGCGCGGGGTCAGAGTAATGGTGAACCTATTCCAATGGCAGGTGTTCCCTATCACGCAGTAGAAAACTATCTGGCGCGCCTGGTCAATATGGGCGAATCCGTTGCCATCTGCGAACAAATTGGCGATCCGGCAACCAGCAAAGGTCCGGTTGAAAGAAAAGTCGTGCGTATTGTCACGCCGGGAACCGTCACTGACGAGTCGCTGTTAGCGGAAAAAAGACAAAATCTGTTAGTTGCGATTTGTCCGCTGAATCCAAAACAGCCGGAAGCGGAATACGCAATATCCAGTCTGGAGCTAAGTAGCGGCCGTTTCTGGCTAACCAAAGCTCATTCCAGTGAACAACTGGCTGCAGAAATGCAGCGTTTAGAGCCAGCCGAACTGCTATATCCCGAGTCTATTTCCTTGGCCGGACTACCTTTAGCAAAAGCGAAATGCAAACGCCGACCGGCCTGGGAGTTTGAACAACAAACCGCTTTTATGCTGCTTATTCGCCAGTTTGGCACTCAGCATTTAGAAGGCTTCGGTATCAAAAATAATGAGCCTACCCTGGCAGCCGCCGGTGCTATTCTGCATTATGTAAAAGAAACTCAACGCGCCGCCCTGCCTCACATTCAGGCGCTAATAACTGAACATCCGCAAGACGCTATTATTCTCGACGCAGCAACACGCAGAAACCTTGAGCTGCAGCAAAGCATGGGCGAAGGCGATACACACCTTTCAGCTGTACTGGACAAAACCGTTTCAGCTATGGGAAGCCGCCAGTTCCAGCGTTGGCTGCAGCGCCCTATTCGGAACCATCAGGAACTTAACCAGCGTTATGATGCTGTCGACGCATTAAAAGAAAATCTGAATTTTGAAAATATACAGCTAACATTAAAACAGTTAGCCGATATTGAACGTATTGTTGCCCGTGTAGGCTTACGAAGCGCGCGTCCGAAAGACTTTGCTCGTTTGCGCGACAGCCTGGCTAAAATACCGGAAATCAGAGAGCTTTTATCTCACCGTTCGCTGAGTTATCTGCACGACATTATTGCTCCCTTTCCAGAAGTGGTCGACTTGTTGACTAAAGCCGTTATTGAGCAGCCACCTTTATTGATTCGCGACGGCGGTGTTATTGCCGAAGGATATGATAGAGAGCTTGATGAATTGCGCGATCTTGCAACGGGTGCTACCGACTACCTGAAACAACTGGAGCAGCGTGAACGTGAGAGAAGTGGTATCGCCACATTAAAAGTTGGCTATAACAGAGTTCACGGCTACTTTATTGAGGTCAGCCGGCAGTCGTCAGAAGCGGTACCCGATGACTATCAGCGTCGCCAGACACTAAAAAATACAGAGCGCTATATTATTCCAGAGTTAAAGGAGCACGAAGACAAAGTTCTGAATGCTCAGGCGCGTTCTCTGGCCAGAGAAAAATGGCTTTACGACCAACTCTTTGAGCACTTACTGCCGCAGGTGACTGCATTGCAAAAAAGTACTTCGGGTCTGGCTCAACTCGATACCTTGTGCTGTTTTGCACGGCTGGCTGACAATTATCGTTATTGCCGCCCGCAACTGCAAAAGGAAACCAGCTTAATTGAACTAGAAGCTGCCCGTCATCCGGTTATTGAACAACTGAGCGATGAGCCTTTTATTGCTAATCCCATGTCGCTGACGCCGCAGCAGCGTATGCTGATGATAACCGGCCCTAACATGGGTGGTAAATCGACTTACATGCGACAAGCTGCGTTAATCGTTATTTTGGCGCACATGGGCTGCTACGTACCGGCTGACAAGGCAATTATTGGCGACATTGACCGTATCTTTACCCGTATTGGTGCCTCTGACGATTTAGCCTCAGGCCGTTCGACTTTTATGGTAGAAATGACAGAAACCGCGAACATTCTGCATAACGCCACGGCAAAAAGCCTGGTGCTTATGGATGAAATTGGTCGTGGCACTTCAACTTATGACGGCTTGTCACTGGCTTGGTCTTGTGCCGATTACCTGTCCCGACAACTCCAGTGCCTGACCTTATTCGCCACTCATTACTTTGAGTTAACGGAATTGGCAGAAGAGTTACCAGCCACGGTAAACGTGCACGTCGATGCGAAAGAGCATGGCGATACCATTGCTTTTTTACATAAAGTCAGCCCTGGAGCAGCCAGCCAGAGCTTTGGCTTGCAAGTGGCTAAACTGGCCGGGGTTCCGGAGCATGTCATTCATAAAGCAAAACAAAAGTTGTCCGAACTGGAGCATACTCACCATGGTGGTTTAAACGAACCCGAACAAGCCACTATGGAGCTCACTCCTCCACCTGAAGCTATCCCGTCTCATACAGAAAAACGCAACCCACTGCTTGATGAGCTGGAACAACTGGACATTAATGATCTGACTCCGAAGCAGGCGCTGGATATTCTTTACCAATGGCAACAGAAACAAAAAGGCTCAACACAAAGTTGAGCCTTTTAAAGCTTTAAATACTTTTAGTAACTGCTATTTTTACTGAGCAGTAAATAGTGAGTCTAACGTTAGGCCTTGCTGTTTTAACGAATCGCGTAATTTACGCAGAGCTTCCACTTGTATCTGCCGGACTCGCTCACGCGTAAGGCCTATTTCACGACCAACATCCTCCAGAGTCGAAGGCTCATAGCCCATCAGTCCAAAGCGGCGAGCCAGTACCTCACGTTGTTTCTGATTTAGCGACTGCAACCATTCGGTGATATTCCCTTTCAGGTTTTCATCCTGCAAGACACCTTCCGGTCCGGTATCAGCATCATCGGTGAGGATATCCAACAAGGCTTTGTCGTTATCACCGCCTATAGGCGTATCTACCGAACCAATGCGTTCATTCAGACGCAACATTTTAGTGATATCACCCACGGGCTTATTGAGGCTTTTAGCAATGTCTTCGGCGGTTGGCTCGTGATCCAGTTTATGCGCAAGTTCACGGGCAGCACGAAGATACACGTTAAGCTCTTTAACGACGTGAATCGGCAGTCTAATGGTGCGCGTCTGGTTCATAATTGCGCGCTCAATAGTTTGTCGTATCCACCAGGTAGCGTAAGTTGAGAAGCGGAACCCGCGTTCAGGGTCGAATTTTTCAACCGCCCGGATAAGGCCGAGGTTACCTTCTTCAACTAAATCTAATAAAGGCAGTCCCCGATTAGAATAGCGACGGGCAATTTTAACAACCAACCTCAGATTACTCTCAATCATACGACGGCGGGCTGCCTTGTCGCCTTTTAACGCACGACGGGAATAAAAGACTTCCTCTTCAGCAGTCAGTAACGGAGAGAAACCAATTTCTCCCAGGTATAGCTGCGTCGCGTCCATCTTCTTTTGATACTGAGTTGAAGACGATGATAACGCTTCTTCCAGCTCATCTGCTGCACTGTCCGTGCTATCTACAATAGATTCTTCTTCATTAGCTTCGACGTTTTCAACTGCTTCTTCCTTTATACGGCTCATAACAAGCTCCTGTTATACTGAACACCGTGTTACAACACACGTCGACTTCCTTATCTTGTTATTATTATTCCCACATGACTAGCGAGATTTGGGTAAGTAATGCCTCGGATTGACCGACTTACCACGGAAACGAACTTCAAAATGCAATTTCACCCGAGAACTACCGGAGTCTCCCATACGTCCGATAGTCTCACCTACGTCCACCCATTCCTTTTCCTTCACCAGAATGTCTTCGTTGTGAGCGTAGGCAGTAATAAAATCATCGTTATGTTTCAAAATGATTAAATTACCAAACCCGTGCAATGCGCTTCCAACATAAACCACTTTTCCTGCCGCCGCAGCGTTAACTGAGTCCCCCCTGCTACCGGCAAAATCTATTCCTTTATTGCCTTGTTCACGCAACGAGAAATCGGCTATTATTTTCCCCGATGAAGGCCAACGCCAAATAATATTATTATTGCTCGGTAGCGCCACTTCAGGCCGTTCAATTCGCTGTCTCGGCTGGCTATTGCTACCCTTATCGGTTTGTTTTGCAACCGTTTTTCTTGTGCTTGTTTTTTGACCATACCCTTTCTGTTTCTTATTAGCAACGGGCGTTTTTATATTATTTTGTGCGTTATCAGAGGCTTTTTTATTCTGTTTAGCACTAGCTGTTCGCTGTGCCTTTCTGGCTGTGGTGGTACCTCGTTGTGGCACGCTTTCCAGACTCAACTTTTGTCCCGGATAAATAGTGTAAGGTTTTTGTAAATTATTGATTTGGGCAATATCCTGGACATCCAGGTTAGCCCGGAAGGCTATTGAGTAGAGTGTTTCTCCGGGCTGAACTTCATACTCTTTGTCGTTAATTGAGTTGGCTTCAAAATCGAGGTAAGTTTTTCCAGTATAAAGCTCTTCGACTGGAGCAGGTGCCGACCGGCCACTGCAGGCCTGCAGTAGAATTATGGCAAACACCAATAATACAGATTGTTTAATTGCCCCGGACGATGCCAACATCATTTATACCAACTGCGCTAT
The DNA here is from genome assembly GCF_051842345.1 of Idiomarina sp. ST20R2A10. Classification (NCBI taxonomy): domain Bacteria; kingdom Pseudomonadati; phylum Pseudomonadota; class Gammaproteobacteria; order Alteromonadales; family Idiomarinaceae; genus Idiomarina; species Idiomarina sp. ST20R2A10. The sequence continues at coordinate 498,279 of NZ_JBNIEY010000001.1, forward strand.
TACGTATCCAATAATAACCAGTATTACCAGTGTCCAGCCGATGCGGTCAACATATTCACGAAGTTTTACGCCCATTTCAGGGCCACCAGTACGCAACAACCAGGCCACCAGATAAAAGCGCATACCGCGACTGATAGCCGATGCAATAACAAAGGGAAAAAAAGCTATCTGCATAACCCCGGCAGTTACAGTAAACAGTTTATAAGGAATGGGGGAAAAGCCTGCAATAAACACTATCCAAACGCCCCAGTCTGAGAACCAGCCCTGAACGGTGAGAAGTTTCGATTCATACCCCAGTGCCTCAACTGCCGGCAGCACTAAAGACTCATACGCCCAATAACCCAGAAAATACCCTAAAATTCCGCCTGCGACTGAGGTAACTGTGGTCAGAAACGCTAATCGCCACGCCCTTTTAGGTTGAGTCATTGCCATTGGCGCCAGCATGACATCCGGTGGAATAGGAAATATCACCGATTCTGCAAAACTCAACAGACCAAGAATAATGTCTGCTCTGGGGTGCTGAGTCCAGGATAATACTTTATCGTACAGTGCGGAGAACAACTTCAAACGACATCTCCCTTAACTAAAGGCACGAAACGCACATCACCAATACGTTGTTGCTCCAGCGAGTCACCAAAGCGACGCATAACTACCAGGCTCTGCGACTGGTTCTGCTCGCCGACCGGAATAATCATCACGCCGCCGTCGGCAAGCTGATCGACTAAATCCTGAGGTATGTCGCTGGCAGCTGCGGTAACAATAATACCGTCGAACGGCCCTTTGCTGCGCCAGCCTTTCCAGCCATCACCATGACGCATGGCAACATTATGTAAGTCCAACTGCCGCATACGTCGCTTGGCCTGATACTGCAACGTAGCAATACGCTCAACACTGAAAACCTTATCAACCAGTTGAGCCAGAACCGCCGTCTGATAACCCGACCCCGTGCCTATCTCCAGCACATTTTTACAATGATGCTGCATTAATAACTGCGTCATTGTTGCCACCATTAACGGCTGCGAAATGGTCTGCCCATTACCAATGGGTAACGCCGTATTTTCATAGGCTTTATGAGCTAATGACTCGGGCATAAACAGATGTCTTGGGGTTTCAGATATCACCCGTAAAACCTCTTTGTTGGTAATACCGAGATCCTCTAATTGTTGAATCAGTCGCTTAACCCGCGACTGCCCATTACTAATCATCATTTTTGTTGTTCTAACCAGTCTGTCAGTGTATCGGTGTGGCGTTGAGCCGTCATATCCAGGCTTAACGGTGTAATTGAGATATAACCTTCATGAATCGCGGTAAAGTCGGTATTAGGCTCATCACTTGCATGATGCCCAATGGGTCCATACCAAAAGATTTCGCTGCCAAAAGGGTCACGGTCGTGAACCATAGTCTCTGCGCGATGCCGACGTCCCAATTTAGTCACCCGGGTACCTTTTAACTTATCGTAGGTCGTGTAAGGCACATTGATATTCAGTACCGTATCAAGCCGCAGCGGATCGTTTTCCATATTTGCGACAATTTCTGCCACGACCCGCCCGGCGGTATCATAGTAGTCGTGTCCACGACCACCCATCGATACTGCAATGGCAGGCAGTCCCATAAAGCGCCCTTCCATCGCTGCCGCCACCGTGCCTGAGTACAACACATCGTCACCCATATTAGGGCTGTCATTAATACCCGACACGACTAAATCTACGTCTTCAGCCATCGGCGAGTTAGTGCCTAAATGAACACAGTCTGTGGGCGTACCATTAACAGAATAGAAACCATTATCCAGCCGACGCACCCGCAAAGGATTATGTAAGGTTAACGAATTACTGGCACCACTGCAGTTACGGTCCGGAGCTATCACTCGTACATCTGCCACTTCTTTTAAAGCCTGGTACAACGCGAGAATACCCGGCGCATGCACGCCGTCATCATTACTTAATAAAATTTTCATCATCTGGATTCACCACTTAAGTCGACAATTTCATTCAATACGGTTGTTGCATAAGCACCGGACGGAAGCGTAAAGCGAAGCTCTGCGTCCTTGCCCTGCCAACTAATTTCGGGGTTTTCTACGCGCAACAAAATAGTCCGGCGAGCCGCCTCTACGCGCAGCTTTCTGAGCGCCTGTAACCAACTATCGAACGGTTGTAATAAACTTTGTTCAAAGGCGTCGGCTTCCCCTTTCACTAAGGGTTTATTTGTGCTTCCTGCTAGAGGTGCCGTTAAGTAAATATTGTTATTTGCCAGCCGCTGTTTAAGTTCGTCGTCCCATTGCTCTACGGTAAAAACCGACTGCGAGCCTTCCAGCATGACACAATCACCAGTCAAAGTTCCTTCTATACCAAACTGACGTATTCGCTCAGCTACTATCTCGTTGAATAAATAGCTGCGCAGTGCAGACAAATAAAGGCTTCGCTTGCTGCGGCTGATACGCGGAGGGCGGCTCGCCATAAGCCAGCGCTCAGCTTGTGCAACGTTATCTCCGCTGCGGCCAAAGCGCTGTTCGCCAAAATAATTTATTACGCCCTGCTCACTCACACCTTGCCAGAGGTTTTCAAGTGCCTCGCGGGAGCTGACATTAGCTAACCTGATAACGAAGCGGTTCGCACGGTGAAACCCCGTCTTTAATTTCTTGGTTCTGCGTATTACTCGCTCAACTGACATTTCTTCATCGTTTAACTCATTCCAGTTAAGCGTTTCTTTGCCGGGTAGTTGAATGGAAAACCATTGCCAGGTCACTGCCTGGCGATCTTTTAATCCGGAATAACTGACATTTCTTTCTGATACTCCGGCAAACCGGGCTATTTTTTCTGCACAAAAATTTGTATTAGCCCCGGTTTTTCTAACCCAAAGCCACTGGTGCTCACCTTCACCGTCATCAATAACATCCAACTGCTCAATAACCTGAAAATCTTCCGGCGTTTGTTTAAATTCGGCCTGCGGTCTGTCGCCTTTATGTAAACGCGGTAAATCAGCCAAAGACACTTGTGAGGGTGCCAACATTAAAATGACTCCATCAGAACCACAGCATGACAGGCAATACCCTCTTCACGCCCCACAAAGCCTAATTTTTCTGTCGTTGTCGCTTTGACATTCACATTGTCGATGCAGGTTTTTAAACACTGGGCAATGCTGGCCCGCATATCGTCAATATGTGGTGCCATTTTCGGAGCCTGAGCTACAATGGTTACGTCAATGTTACCCGTCTTAAACTCTTTTTCCTGACATAGACTTACGGCATGACTCAGCAATTCGGCACTATCCGCCCCGGCATAGCGTTCATCGGTATCAGGAAAGTGCTGGCCAATATCACCTAACGCTAAAGCGCCTAATACCGCGTCGGTGACAGCATGCAGAACAACATCTCCGTCGGAATGAGCGACAAGTCCCTGATGATGCTCAATTTCAACACCACCTAAAATCAAAGGCTTATCAGAGCCCCAACGATGAACGTCATAACCATGACCAACACGGATTTTCATGAACGATGCCCTCTTTAATTTTTATGATCATTATTGTCCGCTAATAACCAGTCGCGAACACATTCAAAATCTTCCGGGTGAGTCACTTTTAAGTTGCGGATAGAGCCAGGAATAAGCGCCGGCTGGAAACCACACCACTGCATAGCAGAAGCTTCATCAGTTAACTGAGGGTTTAATGCCCCCATATGCTCTATGGCTTGTTGTAAACGCTCTGCATTAAAAACTTGTGGTGTCTGTGCCTGCCACAACGCTTCCCGATCAACACTGGATTCTATATGGGTAACGCCGGTTTCATCATTAACAGAGATAACAGCGCGTTTTAAGGAGTCTCTTACCGGAATGGCAAGAATTGCGCCTTGAGGATCCTTTAAGCCGGTATTAATGACCGCTGTTAGTGCCGTTTTAGGTAAGCATGGGCGTGCCGCGTCATGTACCAGCACATGGGTAGCCCCTTGCGAAACAGCAACTTTAACTCCAGCCAATACGGATTCAGCGCGGCTGTTGCCGCCTGTCACAAAATGAACCTTTGTTGGCAGGCTCTTTTTAAGTTCAATAAGGTATTCAGCATTAGAGTCAGAAACCGCAACGAAAACCTGTTCAACCCGCGCATCCTTTAATACGGCTTCGATGCTGTACTCCAGCAAAGTCCGGTTAGCGACCATCAGAAACTGCTTAGGGATGTTAGCCTGCATCCGGCTTCCGCTGCCAGCTGCAGGGATCACAGCCATTAACGAATCAATCTGGCTTTGTGCGTGGCTTTCAGACTCACTCTTCATCTCGCTCACCCGCTCAGGCTATGGATTACGATCAGGTACAAGACGGAAGAAAACTTCATCCTTTTTTACCATCCCTAGTTCGTTACGGGCACGCTCCTCCAGCGCATCCTCCCCTTCGCGCAAATCTTCAATATCTGCGTAAATGAGTTGATTACGTCTTTCCAGATTTTCATTCGTATTTTTCTGATTGCTGACTTCTTGCTGCAACCGCCAATAATCCGGTAGGCTATTTTTGCCAAACCACAGACGGTATTGTAACGCAAGGAACAAGGCCAACAACACGACCAGAGTCACCCTCATGCTCAGCTCCGTTGTTTTTCCTGTTATCATTATGAAGACTATTGACGTGACTGAAAAGCCGTTTTCAGCATTATAAGACAAAAGAGGTTCATTTGGAGTATTTCGCTGCCGCAATAGTATTTTTCTTCGCAGCTTTGGTTCAGGGGGTAAGCGGTTTTGGCTCCGGTTTGTTAGCCGTCCCAATTCTGGCGCTGTGGTTCCCTATTAGCGTACTTACGCCTGCACTGTCTGTCATTAATATCGTGATTGGCGGCTGGATCTACTGGAAAAACAGAGAGGCGGCTCGCCCATCTCAGTGGAAATGGTTAATTTTTTCAGGCGTCATTGCTTCTCTGGTATCGGGATCTTTGCTGTTAAGCGTAAACGAACAGTTTATTAAACTGATTCTTGGTTTTGTCATACTGGCTGTTGCGCTCGCTTTGGCTAGCGGTAAACAACTCCCTACTGCTGAACATGCGCCCGGACATATTGCGGTAGGTACAGGCTCTGGCTTGCTCAACGGGTTAATGACATTAGGCGGGCCTCCTATTGTTTTATTTCTGGCCAATGCCCGTATCCCAAAACAACAGTTTCGCGCTACACTCAGTCTGTTTTTCTGCTGCATTGCCATGGCAAACGTCGCTAACTTCTCACGCCAGTCTATTTACGCAGAGCCCCATCTCTATCTGGTACTCGCTTTACTACCTTGTGCGCTTATAGGCGCCAGCGTGGGACAAAGACTTCAACAGCATGTATCAGAACAACGTTTTAGACAATTTACTCTGGCACTAATGATACTTTCGGGACTCAGTGTCGTATTGCAAAGTATTAAATAGTTTTAGTACTCCCGCCAACGGCTCTGGTAAAATTAAATTTATGCTTGAAACCCTGTACGCATTTTTCGATTTGGGTCAATTTTCCCAGTCCCCTATAAATGGCTCCCATAACCCGGGGTTAGTCATACTCTCCTATTGTGTCGCGCTGCTAGCTTCTTATACCGCGATACTCACACTGGAACGTGTACAAATATATCAGGCTAAGGTTGCTCGCTACAGTTGGTTAATTGTCAGCGCAGTTATCTCTGGCGTTGGTGTCTGGAGTATGCATTTTATTGGCATGCTGGCTTTTGAGCTTCACCTGCCCATGAGTCATAGCGTGTTGTTAACGCTTATTTCAGTTGTTCCTGCCATTGTCGGCAGCTTTATAGCAATGAAAATTCAAATGTCTTTGTCATCGGTGCGTGCAACACTCATCGCCGGAACTGTTTTGGGCGCCGGTATTGGCCTGATGCACTATACCGGAATGGCTGCAATGGAAATGTCAGCTCACCTTCGTTATGACCCTCTCTGGTTTGTACTTTCGGTATTTGTCGCCGTATCGTTGGGCATCATAGCTTTATTGGCATATCGCCATTATAAAAAATCGGAAAGAACCAGCTGGTTCAGGCGCAGAAGCGCACAAATTGTTGTTGCCGCCATTATTGCTCTGGCTATTTCTGGTATGCACTATACCGCCATGATAGCAGCCAATTTTTACCCTACCCGGGCACCCGATGCGGTATTCAGCGGCCATGGCAACTGGCTGGCTTACGTTGTCGGAATTGGCTCGTGCTTAACCGCTATAATGGCCATTATAGCCTCTCAGATAGACAGACGCTTGCAACAACAGCAAAAGTTAGCCCAAATGTCTGCAGAGCAACTTTATGAAGTTATTAGTGCCATAGATGACGGCTTGCTGCTATTCGACGAACACAACCGTGTTTTGTTAGCGAATCAGGCATTTACGCGACTTACCGGAGATGACCTGGAACGAATAAAAGGCAGTAAACTCAATATTGAAGACTATATTGAGCGCTCAGATAAGTTACTGGAGAATATTAAGAACTCACTAGCCCGCAGAGTTGCCTGGCAAGGTAAAGTTAATGTAAGAAAACGTTCTGGTACGACTTTCCCTGTTCGCTTAAGTATTTCAAAAGTACGCTATAACCAACAGAAAGAACGACATTTTGTAGCAACGGTCACAGACATTAGTGCAGAAGTTGAATCCAGTGAACGTATTCGTTATCTGGCTTACAACGATGCGTTAACCGGGTTAGCGAACCGCCGCTCTTTGTTGGATCATTTGCAAGATCAGCTCGCAACTTATAAAGAAGCAGGCCAAAACGGCGCGTTAATTCTCTGTGATATCGATAAATTTAAAATACTGAATAACACCCTGGGTTCGGATATGGGTGATTTACTGTTAAAACGCGTGGCAGAAAGGCTGCAAAGTTCGACGAAAGCCAACTCATTCCTGGCGCGTTTGAGCGCGAACGAATTCGCGGTCGTGCTAACCGGACTTGAGCGTGGTAATTCAGTCAATATAAAACAGCAATTGCTGACCCGAATTTATCAATTGCTGGATCAACTGCAACAGCCCTATCAGCTCAACAGCTACACGCACCTTTGCTCCTTTAGCGCAGGCGCTTCCTTGTTTGACGACAGCGAATCAAATGCTGAAACCTTAATGACCCAGTCAGGCCTGGCATTATCTCACTCAAAACGCAAAGGTACGGGAGAAGTCTCACTGTTTCGTCAGGAGTTTGCTGATGCAGTAAGTAAGCGAGTCAAACTGGAAGAGCAACTGCGTAATGCAATAAAACAGAACGAATTCGAACTTTATCTGCAACCTCAGGTAAATATTGAGTCAAAGCCCACCGGAGCTGAGGCGCTCATCCGCTGGAAACAAAGTGATGGCCGCTTTGTTTCTCCTGCTGACTTCATTCCTTTAGCCGAGGAAACCGGCTTAATTGTTCCTTTAGGGTACTGGATTACTGAGCGTGCCTGCCAAATTCTCCAGCAATGGCAACAGAGCCCTGAAAAAGCAAAGATGCAACTGTCGATTAACGTCAGTGCCAAACAGTTTCAGCAGCCCGAGTTTGTTGAGCAGGTTCAACTTCTGGTAGAGAAGTACGAGATACGGCCTCATCGGTTAAAGCTAGAGCTCACTGAGAGTTTGCTGATGGATGACATTTCCAGCGTAACCAATAAAATAAAGCAATTAAAGCGCCTTGGGATTGAGTTCGCACTGGATGACTTCGGTACGGGTTACTCGTCGCTTTCTTATCTTATGCAAATTCCGTTCGACACCCTGAAAATTGACGTATCTTTCGTACGTAACATGCTGGATAGTATGGAAAAGGCTCAAATTGTTTACACTATTATTCAGCTAGGAGAAAGCCTTAAACTGAATATTGTTGCTGAGGGAGTAGAAACCGAAGAACAGTTTAATTATTTGGCGCGACTAAATTGCGATACCTTTCAAGGTTACCTGTTCAGCAAACCCGTACCTGAGTCTGAATTTCTGGCAGATAAGACAGCCCCATAGCTTAACGTAACTGGCTGTCTTTACTTCCACGCCGGTTAAAACCCGCTTTGTTTGAGTCCTGCTTGTCGAGTTCCGCCTGACATTCCACACACAGACGAACACCAGGAATCGCTTTGCGCCTGGCCTCCGGAATAGGCTCGCCACATTCTTCGCAAAACTCCAGACTTTCCCCGCCGGTAAGTTTGCTGCGTACACGTTTTACTTCATCTTCGGTACTGGCATCAATTTGTTCCTGTACGGCACCATCGTGCGACCAGCCACCCGCCATATACAACTCCTTAGAAAAATGGAGAACACAAACAGACGCTGAGTCTGATACATTAACTATAACGTAAAAATACATTGCTATTCAGGTTTTACCTATAAGAAACGCCTATGAAACTTATTTATACCCATGAAAACAAACTATTAGTGGAAAACGCCCGTAACCTATTACAAATGGAAGGCATTGAAACAGTTATGAAAAATGAGTTTTCCAGTGGCGCCGCTGGTGATTTAGCGCCATTGGATACCTGGCCTGAATTATGGCTTGTTGATGATACTCAACTCGCTGTCGCAAAAACACTGATTGAAAATATGGAAGAACAAGCGAACGGCCCGGACTGGCGTTGCAATAATTGTCAGGAAATTAACGGAGCCGCTTTTGAAGTATGCTGGAGTTGCGGTAGCCCAGCTTAACCAAATCATACGGAACAAAAGGAGACATAAAATGAACGGAAGTGAAACTTATACAATGGCTTATTGGGGCGTACTCATTGCTCTGGTCATTTTGCTGGTTCAATGGGTTATTGCCAGCGGTCAAAAAGCGAAACAACCCGGTGCCGTTCCGGGTAAAATCGACGACTCACTGAGTCATTCATCTTTTGTGTTTCGTGCTCACCGCACGCTAATGAACTCGTTAGAAAACTATCCGCTGATGCTGGGCACAGTATTTCTGGCCTTCTTCATAGGTGTCAGCGCTTTCTGGACAGGGATATTTATCTGGATTTTCGCTATTGCTCGCTTAATTCACATGGTTCTTTACTACGCCATAGCAACGGAGAAAAACCCCAGCCCCCGCAGCTATTTCTTTATGATTGGGCTAGCAGCTAACGTTGCTTTGCTTATTTTGTGCGGTGTCACTCTGGTTTAAAAGCCGTTAAATTTTTTCTGGGCTGATCACACATCAGCCCATTCTCTTAACAGGTTATGAAACACCTTGGTCAGGCGATCAAAGTTTTCAGACTTACCGTTTGCATCAAATTCAGCTTTCAACGATTGTTCTATATCAAAGAGTAGCTCCCTGTAATTCGGCTGTTTAACCAAGCTTTGCACCCAGCCTATCATTGCCAGCCGGGAACCTTTAGTCACCGGATTAACCCGATGCAGGTAATGGCTCGGATACATAAGAATATCCCCCTGCCCAAGCCGCCAGCTCCGCTCACCACTGGCATCCTCAATAACCAGCTCTCCGCCTTCAAAATCCGATAAGGGTGACAAACCCAGCGTAAAAGAAATATCGGTTCTTACCCCGTTCATCAAGGAATCATCCATGTGAGTACCATAGTACTCTCCCTGCTGATATCGGTTTATAGTCACCCGCGCCACCTGCTTTGGCCGCATAACCGATTGCACCAGAGCGTTTTGCTGAAGCCTGTCCAGCAGCACTTGTGTAGCTGCCTCAGACTTTTTACCCGACAGTTGCTGGTTATTTTTTACATCTTTCGCTGCCCAGCCTGCGGTTTTCTTACCATCACTAAACTGCCCGGCATCAAGGCCTGCAACAATACTCTTTACCGTATCTGTATCTACGGCATTGCTAATTTGTAATATCATTATTCCACACTTCTAACTTGCGAATAGTTATCATTTCTGCAAATATACATGAGTTAACTCTCGCAAAAAAGCATACTAAGGTCTTTATATGTTTGAAAAGAAAAAAGTTTGGCTTGGCGTTGGCAGTGTTCTGGCCACCACCGTAGCAGCATCACAGGTAACAGCAGCGCCACTGACGCAACCGGGCGCGGCACCTTCCATGTTCATGGCTGCCCCTATGGCAGAAGGCGAAATGGCCGCTCCTGAAATTGATTTAAACACCAATGACACGGCGTTTCTGGCTCAGCTCGGTTTTATTCGCGGCCATTTATGGGTGGGAATGAAACTGTACGAGCAAGGCCACATTGAAATGGCTAAAACTCACATGAAACACCCAGGTGACGAGCTCTATAGTGGTCTTACTGAAGCATTTGAAGCACGCGGCTTGCCTGGGTTTGCCGAACCGTTAAATACTCTGGCGGAAAGTGTCATCAATGATAAAGATGAAGACACGGTTATGAACAACTACAAGGCTCTGCTGGACTCTATCAGCGCTAACGAGCCTATTGCTGACATGTCAGCTAAAGACTTCATACTGAGTGTTTCATCAATGCTAATGGTAGCCGCCGACGAGTACGCTATAGGCATTCAAAATGGCGAAGTCACTAATGTTCACGAATATCAAGACGCCATGGGCTTTAAAGAAATTGCGCTTGAACGCTTAAACCGTATTAATGATAAAGAAGCAGAAAAAGCTGAAGAAGCCATTAGCGAAACCCGCAAGGTCATCAGTAACCTTGAAAACCTCTGGCCTACTACTACCCCAGAAGGTGAATTTGAGGGAGATCCGAGTAAAATTTACGGTGCTGCCTCTCGTATTGAACTGGAAGCACGCAGCATTTAATACCTACCAACCTGCATTCGGCTTACTTCTTTTACACATAAAGGAGTAGGCCTGAGTTACCCCTTCATTTCACTCGCAAAAGCTCATTAAAGCAGTATTCTAAAGGCATCTTAAGTCAATTACGAAGGTGTCGTTATGAGCATTCAGTCTCTTTGCAAAATTTCAGTCATTGCCGTGTCATTAGCTGGTTTGTTTATAAGCCAGTCAGCCAACGCAGGCGAAGGCGAAAACGTTTACAAAAAATATTGTCAGGCATGTCATCAACCAAATGGCAAAGGCATGCAGGGCGTATTTCCTCCGCTGGCAGGAAATACAAATATCAAAGATAACCCCGACTACATAGCTAAGACAATTATCAATGGTAAGTCCGGCGCGCTAACCGTTAACGGAACAAATTACAACGGAGCTATGCCGCCCATGGGTTATCTGAAAGACGCCGATATCGCAACCTTAGCTAACTACATCAATACCGATCTTGCAGGCGGCAGTGAGACTATCACAGCCGAAGCCGTTGCCAGTTTGCGTTAAACCTCTTTGTTATCAGTTAAAGGAAAAATCATTATGAAAACTCTAAGCTTATCAATTATCAGTGCCTCTCTTCTGGCTGCTATGGCGTCAGCGTCAGCTCCGGTTCATGCGGAAGAGCTCAGCCTTAAGCACGACAGCGAATATGTCATTGATGGTAAAATCTTTGGATTACCAGAAGCTAAAGTCTACCGCGAAGACTACAACGGCCCGGCGGTTGTTGGCGATTATCTAACTCAGGTTCCAAACATAGCCAAGCTCGACTATGAAGGTAACAAAACTCACGATGTACGCATGGATGTGTTCTCTCAGAAAATAGAAGTAGCACCGGGAGTAACCTATTCGGCCTGGACATTCGGTGGCTCAGTACCCGGCCCGGTATTGCACGTACGTGAAGGTGACCGTGTCATTTTCAAAATGAAAAACCGCTCTGACGAAGAAGTGACTATTACTAAGCCAGTTAAAAATGGTGCTCCGTTCATTCAGCAACTGCAGGCCAACGGTTATCAGAATAACCAGCCAGTCGTTAACCCAATGCCCCACTCTATGGACTTTCATAGTGGCACAGTAGCAGCGGAAGACAAATGGCGTACCATTTCTCCGGGTGAAACTATTGAGTTCGAATGGATAGCCAACTACGCGGGTACTTATATGTATCACTGTGGTACTTCCAGCGTACTCATGCACACAGCTATGGGCCAATACGGCGCCGTTGTGGTATCTCCTAAAGATGGCTACCCAACTGACAAAGACGTTGATAAAGAATTCGTTCTGGTTCAGTCAGAGCACTATTTGGAAGAAGCCTCAGAAGGTAACTACATCTATAACCACGGTGCAGCTTTAGACCGCCAGCCAAGTCATGTGACCTTTAACGGACATGTTGCAGCACTTAGCGACAACCCTTTACGTGCGAACGAAGGTGATCGTGTGCGCTTACATGTGTTAAACGCAGGTCCATCAGGCACTTCCAGCTTCCACGTAATTGGTGCGATTTTCGACCGCGTCTGGTACGAAGGTGACCCGCGTAACGAATGGTATGGCATGCAAACCGTGCTGCTGGGTGCCAGTAACAGCGCAACCATTGAATTTATTGTTCCGGAAGAAGGCATCTATAAGTTGGTCGATCACGAATTTGCTGATGCAGAACGCGGTGCAGCTGGTGCGTTAGTCGCTGGCCCTCGTAAAGAGAAATAAGGGGAAACTTATGGTTAAGTGGCTTGGAGTTGCAGGTGTTTTATTGTCACCCTTAGTGCTCGCCGATCCAGTTCTGATCAATGGTGGTACTTTCGAACCTCCGGTCTTACTGGACAAAGAGCGCCTCAGTATAGAAATGGAAAGTTTCATGCTGGACGCAACCCCTGTCACTAACCAAGAGTTTCTGGAATTTGTCATTGAACAACCTCAGTGGCAGCGAGACAACATCGCTGCCCTATTCCATGATGGAAATTACCTGAAGCATTGGGATGATAATACTGAATTTGCTAAAGGCAAAGACAACGAACCAGTCACTTATGTGTCCTGGTTTGCCGCACGCGAATACTGCTCCGCACAAGGTGGCCGTTTGCCTGGTCTTAACGAGTGGGAGTATGCGTCGGTCAAATATCGCCAACAGCAGAACATCAGCGACGATGATTATGCCCGTAACCTGTTTGCCTGGTACAGCCAGCCACACAGTGCGAAACAACAAACCGTCGACCCAAATGCTGACCAATTGATGCACATGCACGACCGTGTCAATGAATGGGTAGACGACTATCAATTATTATTAACCAACGGCGATGACGTCGATTTGCTCTCCGGCTCATGTGGCGACGGAGCGCGCTTTATGTCGAGTTTTAGTAACGCCAATTACGCCACATTTTTCCGTTATCAGTCACGCAGTGATTACGCCCCGCAAAGTGCGACCAGCACTATGGGTTTTCGTTGCGCATACGACCTGGAGAACGACCATGAATAAATTGCTAAAATTGACAGCCCTGGCCTCTTTGATCTTTGTTGTCCAGTCTTTTGCGCAGGATCACTCGCATCACAATATGCACAAGAATCAGACAGCTAACGACCACAGCAATCATACGGCAATGAACGCAGCAGAGGTCTCTCACTCCGAGTCGGTATACCAGATAGATGCTACCTGGAACACGCATAAGAATAGCCAACTCAAGCTTTCAGAACTTGAAGGTCATCCCGTTATTCTTTCCATGATTTATGGCAGTTGCACCACCGCCTGCCCAGTGTTGGTTCATGACGTAAAACGCTTATACAGCAAGCTGGACGAAGACACTAAACAGCAAGTTAAGCTCGTTATGGTGAGTTTTGACACCGATCGCGATACACCCGAGGCACTCGCTGACTATGTTAAGCAGTATCAACTTAACAACGACAACTGGCTGTTTCTGAACGGTTCGGAGCAGGATATCAGAACCTTAGCTACAGTACTTGGCGTGAGGTATCGACAGCGTCCGGACGGTGATTTTGATCACAGCAATTTGATCACTATTCTCGATAAACAAGGGCTTATTGTTGAACGCATAGAAGGCCTAAGCCAGCCAATGGAGAAGCCAGCTAACGTTGTCGCTAAACTGGTTAACGATTAACAGCGGTTGCATTCGCTCTAAGATTTTGTTCCACTAAAAAGGAATCTTGTCGGAGTGCCGGTAGCTTTCTTAATGAAGTTACCGGCTGAGACCGCAATTGCGGGATCCGTTGAACCTGATCAGGCTAATACCTGCGAAGGGAACAAGAGAGCATCAGCATGACACGACCGTTGTTTCTGCGCTGATGTTCCTTTCAACACTCCTGACAAGCATCTCTAACATCAACAAAATGAGAGAATGCTATGTCAACTGCACCATCGAATAACCGTTTAAACCGCCAACAGGCTGAATCTTTTTTATCATCGCTATCCGGGCATTATTACCCTAATTCCAGCCGTGAATTTCTGTCCGGTAACAACGATATCCAGGTACCCTTTCGTCGCATTCACCTTAGCGAAACCCTGCACCAGCCCACACCGGGCGTGAAGTTACCACCGAACGAGCCGGTGGACGTGTATGATACGTCCAGCGTCTACGGTGACCCGGAAGCTGCAATTGACGTAAAAGTGGGTTTGAAAAAGGTTCGTGAGAACTGGATTCAGCAACGCCACAGCAAGAACCAAGAAGACAATCACGGTATTACTCAACTGGCCTACGCCCGGCGCGGCATCGTTACGCCCGAGATGGAGTTCATTGCACTGCGCGAGAATATGGGGCGGGAGCACCTTGAAAACCCCATAACGTCGGAATTTGTGCGCGACGAAGTCGCCAGTGGACGCGCGATTATTCCCGTTAATACCCACCACCCCGAATCAGAACCAATGATTATTGGCCGCAACTTTTTGGTTAAAGTGAATGCCAACATTGGAAACTCATCGGTCAGTTCGTCTATTGAAGAAGAAGTCGAAAAGCTGGTTTGGGCAACTCGCTGGGGCGCTGATACCGTGATGGACTTATCTACCGGCCGTAATATTCACCAAACCCGGGAATGGATCTTACGCAACAGTCCAGTGCCTATTGGTACTGTGCCTATTTATCAGGCTTTAGAACGGGTCAATGGCGTTGCTGAGGATCTGAGCTGGCCAGTATTTAAAGACGTACTGCTGGAACAGGCTGAGCAAGGTGTGGACTATTTTACGATTCACGCCGGCGTACTGCACGACTTCATTAAACTGACTGCAAAGCGAGTTACCGGCATAGTCTCCCGTGGCGGTTCGATAATGGCGAAATGGTGCATGGCGCACCAGCAAGAAAGTTTTCTTTATCAGCACTTCCGCGATATCTGCAAAATTTGTGCGAAATATGATGTGTCGCTGTCTTTAGGTGACGGCCTGCGCCCCGGTTCCATTGCCGACGCCAACGATGAAGCTCAGTTCGCAGAACTTCGGGTACTAGGCGAGCTGACTCAAATTGCCTGGGAGTACGATGTACAGGTGATGATAGAAGGCCCCGGCCATGTGCCCATGCATAAAATTCAGGAAAACATGGATGAGCAGTTAAAGCACTGTCACGGCGCGCCGTTCTACACCTTAGGGCCGCTAACCACCGATATAGCCCCCGGTTACGACCACATTACCTCAGGTATTGGTGCTGCCATGATTGGAGCATTTGGCTGCGCCATGCTCTGCTATGTTACCCCGAAGGAACACTTAGGCTTGCCTAACAAGGAAGATGTAAAACAGGGGATGATCGCTTACAAAATAGCGGCTCATGCGGCCGATTTAGCCAAAGGACACCCAGGTGCACAGGCGAGGGATGACGCTATGTCAAAAGCCCGCTTCGAATTCCGCTGGGACGATCAATTTAACCTGGCGTTGGACCCGGTTACCGCTCGCAGCTATCACGATGAAACACTGCCTCAGGATTCGAACAAAACCGCGCAGTTTTGCTCCATGTGCGGTCCTAAGTTCTGCTCCATGAAAATTTCTCACGAGGTACGTCAGTACAACCCGGACACTCGCATTGATGTAAAAGTGAAAGACGCGGCGACCGAAGGAGCAGAATGATGTCGGTACCTGTCGTATGGACCATCGCAGGTTCTGACAGCGGCGGTGGCGCAGGCATTCAGGCGGACTTGCACACGTTCCGTAGTCTGAACGTGCATGGCTGCAGTGTCATAAGCACAATTACCGCCCAAAACTCTGTTGCAACCACCGGGTTATTCCCGTTAGCTGCTGACGCCGTTCGTCAGCAGTTGGAATGCCTGCAACAGGACATGCCGCCTGCTGCGATAAAAATTGGGTTGCTTAGTAATGTGCAACAGCTTCAGTGTGTGGCTGACTTTTTAAAGCAATGGTCTGATCCCCTTCCCCAGCCTTTCGTGGTCTGGGATCCGGTGGTTGTCAGCACTCAGCAGGATCGCCTGTCGGAGCTCAAGCCTCAACATTGCGCGGAGTTATTCCCGCTGGTTGATATTATGACACCGAATTTGGATGAACTCAGTTGGTTGAGCGGATTAGAGGTTACTGATGAGGACTCAATGTATCGCGCTGCAGAACAACTCTTTCAGGCCGGACTGTCCCGAATTCTGGTAACAGGCACCGATTTTGGTCGCGCCGATGAAATCTCTGACTATTACCTTAGCTCCGATGGACATACCCAGTACATTCAGCAGAAGTTGAGAACAAAACACAGCCACGGAACAGGCTGCACCTTGTCTTCAGCCATTGCCGCGGCGTTAGCACATGACTATCCACTTGAGGATGCCATAACAGTCGCTAATGCCTACGTGCATCAGGGCCTGATTGAGGCGAAAGGTATAGGCAGAGGACCAGGCCCTGTTGCTCATACACACTGGCCACAGCAAATTGACCATTTTCCAAAGATTAATACGCCGGAGTTGCCCTGTGTTGACCTCCAGTTTCCCAGTCTAGACCAGGAACCCGGATTGTATCCGGTAGTGGATTCTTACGAGTGGATAGAAAAGCTCTTAAAACTGGGCATTAAGACACTGCAACTGCGTATTAAAGATCCTGATGCTCCTCAGTTGGAAACCGCTATTAAAAAAAGCATTCAGCTGGCAGAGAAATATTCAGCGCAGTTGTTTATTAATGACCACTGGCAACTGGCTATTAAGCACAACGCTTATGGCGTGCATTTAGGTCAGGAAGACTTAACCGAGGCTAACCTTCACGCTATTCAGCAAGCAGGGTTGAGGTTGGGCATTTCCACTCACAGCTACACCGAGTTATTAATTGCTCAAGCGTACAAGCCATCTTACATCGCGTTAGGTCATATTTTCCCAACTCAAACCAAGACTATGCCATCCAAACCGCAAGGGCTGCAGCGACTACGCCGCTATGCCGCGTTATTAGCGCCAACGAACATACCGACAGTCGCTATTGGGGGCATTTCTTTAGAGCGCGTAGCTCCCGTAACAGCTACTGGCGTAAACGGAATAGCGGTTGTTAGCGCGATTACTGCTGCCAGAAACGTAGAGCAGGCTGTTCATCAGCTACTAACGGAGATGGAAGCTGAACTCGAGGTTAAAGAAAAGAACGAGGTTGCTCATGCTGAGTAACGAACAACTTCTGCGTTACAGCAGCAACATACTGATGAAAGAAATTGGCGAAACCGGACAACAGCGTTTGCTCAAAAGTCATGTGCTGATTATTGGCTTGGGTGGTCTCGGTTGTCCTGCCAGCCAATATCTGGCGTCATCGGGCGTTGGGCAAATCACACTGGTCGATCACGACACAATAAGTCTCAGCAACTTACAGCGCCAAACACTCTATTCCAGCGACGATATTGGTTTGTCCAAGGCGTGGCAAGCTGGTCATTCTTTGTCGCGGTTAAACCCGGACATTCGTATCACCGCTATTGAAGAAAAGGCCTATGAAGGCAATCTGGACGCGCTCGCCGAACAAGCCGATTTAGTCCTCGACTGCACCGACAATCGCGAGACCCGGTACCTGATCAACCAAAGCTGCTACCGCCTGAACACCCCGCTCATTTCTGCTGCGGCGCGCGGCTTTAACGGGCAACTCATCGCGTTAAATCCGGGGCAATCGCACGGCTGTTATCAGTGCCTTTATCCCGACGCTGTTACCGAGCCTCTGAACTGCAGTAACGCGGGTATAGCCGCTCCTGTTGTGGGCATTATGGGATCCAGTCAGGCGCTACTGGCAATTAATTATTTTACCGGACATAAGCTTGCCTGGGGTTACCTGCAAACCTTCAATGGCTTATCGCAAAACTGGCAACAACTCTATTTACCGCGGGCCGCTTCATGCCCTGTATGCGGAGGTCAAAATGCGCATTCAAATTAATGACAAAGATTTTGAGATCTCTGAGAAAAGCAATTTATCGCAGCTACTGTCTGCTCAGAATGTCGATACCTCGGCCGTTGCCGTCGCTTTAAACGGACAGATTATACACCGGGAACAATGGCAACAAACCGAGCTTAAAAAAAACGATACCATTACACTTGTTCAGGCTGTGGCCGGAGGTTAAACCATGCTGAAAATAGCCGATCGCGATTTTCATTCCCGCTTACTCATAGGCTCAGGCAAATACAGTAGCGCGGACGTTATGCAGAAGTCCCTTGCGGCTTCCGGTAGCGAGTTAGTAACGCTGGCATTAAAGCGCGTTGAACTTGAGCGCCCCACTGACGACATTGTCACGCCTATACAAAACTTAGGTTTACAGCTTTTGCCAAATACCTCTGGTGCCAAAACTGCACAAGACGCTATTTTTGCTGCACGCCTTGCCCGTGAAGCTTTAGGTACCCATTGGCTTAAACTGGAAATACACCCCGACCCCAACTATTTGCTGCCGGACCCGATAGAAACCCTAAAAGCCGCTGAAACTTTGGTAAAAGAAGGCTTTACCGTACTGCCCTACTGCGGTGCTGATCCCGTATTGTGTAAACGCTTGGAGGAAGTTGGCTGTGCGGCAGTTATGCCGTTAGGCGCCCCCATAGGCTCAAACCAGGGCCTGCTTACTCGAGACTTCCTACGGATTATTATCGAGCAGGCTTCGGTGCCGGTCATTATCGATGCGGGCATTGGTGCACCCAGCCACGCCGTTGAAGCCATGCAAATGGGTGCAGACGCTATACTGGTCAATACCGCGATAGCCACCGCGAATAACCCTGTCGCTATGTCAAAAGCCTTTCGCGACGCGGTTATTGTTGGGCGTCAGGCCTTTGAAGCAGGTTTAAGTCAGAATGCTTCCTTAAAAGCTTCCGCATCCAGCCCATTAACGGAGTTTCTGGAGTCGCTATGAGCTTTTATACTACCTGGGAGCAGACCAGCTGGGACAATACCCGCCTGCAGCTTTACAGTAAAAACACGGCTGATGTTGAAACCGCATTAAGCAAGCAGTTCCTGGATACCAGTGATTTCATGGCCTTACTGTCGCCGGCGGCGGAATCCTATCTGCCCCTTATGGCAGAGCGCTCACAACAACTGACCCGGCAGCGCTTTGGTAATACCCTGCACCTGTTTATTCCGCTGTATTTGTCGAATCTGTGTGCTAACGATTGCAGCTACTGCGGCTTTTCCATGAGTAACCGCTTAAAGCGCAAAACCCTGTCGCCAGCTGAAATCGAGCAGGAATGTCAGGCCATAAAAGCCAAAGGTTTTGACACCCTGCTGATAGTGACTGGCGAGCATGAAACCAAGGTAGGTATTGATTATTTTCGTCAGGCGCTACCTATTATCAAACGCTATTTCAGCTATGTGATGTTTGAAGTGCAGCCATTGGCTACCCATGAATACGCTGAATTACGCACGCTGGGTCTGGATGCGGTTATGGTCTATCAGGAAACTTATCAGGCCGCCACGTATGCTAAACATCATTTAAAAGGCAAAAAACGCGATTTCCGCTGGCGGCTTGAAACGCCCGACCGCCTGGGAGAATGCGGTATCGATAAAATTGGCCTCGGCTCGCTGATCGGACTGGAAGACTGGCGTATGGACAGCACCTTTACCGCCATGCACCTGGATTATCTACGGCGACGCTACTGGCGCAGTCGTTATTCGCTGTCGTTTCCCCGGCTACGGCCCTGTGCCGGTGGTGTCGATAACGCAAGGACAATTTCTGATAAACAACTGGTTCAGTTAATTTGCGCCTATCGGTTGCGGTTCCCCGATGTAGAACTCAGCCTTTCCACGCGCGAACAGCAGGCGCTTCGTGATGGATTGTTCCGGTTAGGTGTGACCTCGGTCAGTGCCGAATCGAAAACTCAGCCCGGCGGTTACGCCAACGAGCAACAAGAGCTGGAACAGTTTTCCATAGATGACGACAGGCCAGTAAGTGAAGTGGCGCAGGCAATAAAAGCGAAAGGATTACAACCGGTATGGCAGGACTGGCTTAACGAGCTATCCGCAATGCCACCTGAAACTTTTTCCAGTCCAGAGTAGCCACCAGTAACAACTCACGCAGCGTTAAGGTGCGTGGGTTAACGCGCCCTTTATGATTCCACTGATGTCCACAGCTGGCTGCGGTCATAACACGCTTATTAGGCTTGAGTAAGGTATCCTGACTATGTTCACCCTGCCCGGTAAAATCAAACCAGCCACGGTAATTCAGATGCAGACGCTTTTTATCAGGATCCACACGGTCGATGCTGTCGAGCATTATGGTCGTAAATTCAGGAGTTTGATAACGAACAGGAACCACCAGACCCAAAGCTGCATGTTTAGCAAACCATTGGCTCTGCCCTTCGGCAGATATACCGGCTGAAGGAGCTTTAGTTGGCTGAGGAGCCTGCCAGCTGGCGTTCTGAACATCCAACTTTAACGGCGAATACTGCACTGCATTGAGGCAACCATGAGCGGCGTGACGAATATAGTGCGGGAGACTGGCTAAACGACGTTGCAGAGCCGCAACAGGCATATCATTAACCTGTGCCAGTTGCGGTAATTCACGTTCATACAGCGCTGAGCACAGCTCGGCAAAATCGCCCTGCTGAGCCAGCGGCTGAAATATGTCCGCCTGTTGATTAGCCAGCGTTGACTTCCTGTCGTCCGCGGTAAGGCGCTTGGCCATTCAAATCGCCCTCTATACGCAATAATTGGTTGTACTTAGCAACCCGGTCAGAGCGACACAGCGAGCCGGTTTTAATTTGACCCGCTGCGGTGCCTACTGCCAAATCGGCAATAGTGGCGTCTTCGGTTTCACCCGAACGGTGAGAAATAACCGCCGAGTAACCTGCTTCACGCGCCATCGCAATGGCTGCTAAGGTTTCTGTCAGGCTACCAATCTGATTAAATTTAATCAAAATTGAATTGGCAATCGACTTGTCGATACCTTCTTTGAGAATACGCGTATTGGTTACAAACAGGTCATCACCGACCAGCTGAACTTTGCTGCCCAGTTTTTCGGTTAAGATTTTCCAGCCGTCCCAGTCGCTTTCATCCAGGCCATCCTCAATAGAAATAATAGGATAACGGTCACACAGCTCTGCCAGATAATCAGCAAACTCTTCGGCGGTAAAGGACTTACCTTCGCCAGACAATTCGTATTTACCGTCACGGTAGAATTCAGATGCAGCGCAATCCAAAGCCAGGGTAATGTCGCTGCCCATTTTATAGCCCGCGTTTTCAACCGCTTCGACAATCACCTGCAAGGCTTCTTCATTAGATGCCAAGTTAGGCGCAAACCCGCCCTCGTCACCAACCGCTGTGCTTAAACCGCGCTTCTGCAGAACCTTTTTCAGAGCATGGAACACTTCAGCGCCCATACGCAGGCCTTCTTTGAAGCTTTCAGCGCCAACCGGCTGGATCATGAACTCCTGAATATCCACGTTATTATCTGCATGTTCACCACCGTTTAAGATGTTCATCATTGGCAGTGGCATGCTGTATTTACCGCTGGTGTTATTCAGGTTGGCAATATGTTCGTAAAGCTCAATGCCTTTACTCAAAGCCGCTGCTTTCGCCACCGCCAGAGACACAGCTAAAATAGCGTTAGCACCTAGCTTTTCTTTATTATCGGTACCGTCCAGCTTCAACATAATGTTGTCGACAGCTTCCTGGTTAATCGCATCAATACCGCTTAAGGCTTCAGCAATAGCACCGTTAATATTGGCGACTGCCGTTTCAACACCCTTACCTAAGTAACGAGAAGTGTCGCCGTCACGTAACTCCAGAGCTTCACGTGAACCGGTTGATGCACCACTTGGTGCTGCCGCACGGCCCATGTGGCCAGATTCTAAATAAACGTCGGCTTCAACCGTCGGGTTACCACGGGAGTCCATAATTTCACGACCAACAACTTTAACAATCTTACTCATGCTTAAATCCTGTTTAATGCTTAATCATTAGCCGGGTTATTAACCCAAACGCTCTTTATGAAATTCGCCAGCAGCTTCTATAAAGCCTTTAAATAACGGGTGCCCGTCACGCGGCGTTGAAGTGAATTCCGGGTGGAACTGTACTGCCACAAACCAGCGGTGTTTCGGGTTTTCCAGAATTTCAACCAACTGCTTATCGTGCGAGTAACCGGTAATTTTTAAGCCAGCTTTCTCCAGTGCTTCAACATAATGGTTGTTCACTTCGTAACGATGACGGTGGCGTTCTTCAATAGTCTCTTTACCGTACATTTTAAGTGCTTTAGAGCCCTTTTCTAAATGACATTCTTGTGAGCCCAGGCGCATAGTGCCCCCCAAATCAGAATGCTTATCGCGCAATTCTTTCTGGCCACTGGCATCCATCCATTCAGTGATAAGTCCCACCACAGGATCGCTGCAACTCTCATCAAATTCCGTACTGTTAGCGCCAGCTAAACCAGCCACATTACGAGCGAATTCAATCATTGCGACTTGCATACCTAAACAAATGCCCAAATATGGAACATTGTTTTCACGAGCGTATTTCGCCGCAATTAGTTTTCCTTCAATACCACGACCACCAAAGCCACCGGGAACCAAAATAGCATCCACGTCTTCAAGCTTAGAGGTACCTTTGGTTTCTAAATCTTGTGAGTCTATGTAACGAATGTTCACTGTTAAACGATTCTTAAGGCCAGCGTGCGCTAAGGCTTCGTTAACTGACTTGTAAGCGTCAGGCAGTTCAACGTATTTACCGACAAAACCAACCGTGACTTCACCGTTCGGGTTCGACTCCTGATAGAGTACCTCTTCCCACTCATGCAAGTCGGCTTCAGGACAGTCCAGACGGAAACGTTTGGTCACTATATCGTCCAGACTCTGAGCTTTTAGCATAGAAGGTATTTTGTAAATACTGTCAACGTCGCGCAGGCCAATAACCGCGCGCTCTTCTACGTTGGTAAACAAAGCGATTTTCGAGCGCTCAGTTGCCGGTAAAGAACGATCTGAACGGCATATCAATATATCGGGTTGAATACCAATAGAACGCAGTTCTTTCACTGAGTGCTGTGTTGGCTTGGTTTTCACTTCACCCGCAGCGCCTAAGAATGGCACCAGGGTCAGATGCATAAATAAGGTGTGGTCACGACCAATTTCCGTGCCCAACTGACGAATGGCTTCAAGGAAAGGTTGTGACTCAATGTCACCCACCGTGCCACCAATTTCAATAATGGCAATATCGAAGCCTTTACTGCCTTCAATAACACGACGCTTAATTTCGTTGGTAATGTGAGGAATGACCTGAATGGTCGCTCCTAAAAACTCACCTTTACGCTCACGGCGGATAATGTCTTCATAGACACGGCCGGTGGTAAAGTTGTTGCTGCTGGTCATACGGGTGCGAATAAAACGCTCGTAGTGACCAAGGTCAAGATCGGTTTCAGCTCCGTCTACGGTGACAAAAACTTCACCGTGCTGAATTGGACTCATGGTACCCGGATCTACGTTAATGTAGGGATCCAGCTTCATGATAGTAACGTTAAGGCCCCGTGCTTCTAGAATTGCCGCCAGGGAGGCTGCAGCAATGCCTTTACCCAGCGAGGATACAACTCCGCCGGTTACGAAAATATAGTTTGTCGCCATGTGATACCTAGTTGGTCAGGTCAAATTTGGGATTGCATTCAGACGGGAAAGTAGTATACCGAAAGACGCCCCTAACAACAAATAAAAGCTGTCGTTAGCTAAGCCTGAACATCTGGCGTCGACATCAAAATCTATGCAACTCTAGATTAGAGTCAGGAATATTGCTGAGCGCTCTCATCTATCTCGGGCAGTTCTTCCCAACGGGATAATTTTTTTCGCTTTGCGCTAAAGCTATAGTAACAAGCCATAATAAGACCAAATGTTAAGCCAGCCAGTAGCGGCGCACCAATACCCGCTAATACTGAGAGCCCGGTAGAGTTCCAGACAAGTAGCCACATAATTAAGCCCCAGCCGACAGCAAAAAAAGAACCTAAACTCAGAGCATTACGCATAAAACTATTATAATGCGGTGGTCTTGTTTTTTTACCTAACCACCACATAAACAATAAGAACGGCGGCTCATAGTTAGGCCGCCAGATTTTGGAGTTTTCAAGTTCAGCCAGTGCGGCCTGCTTTTTTGCTTCAAAAGGCATTAAATAAACCTAACAATCAAAACCGTTTTAAATAATGAAAAAGAACATATGTCCAAATAACAGCTGCGGGTATCAGACTAAAAGCAAGTTGAGAGTACATTTCAGAATTGCCGGTAAACTCAATCAGACTTATTGCCAACCCTAGCCCCACACCGAAAAGTAAACTTAGAACGGAAAATAAAATGGTAAAGGTTTTGCGGTCGAATTTAGTTTTGCTAGCAGCTAATGCCTTCGCGCCGGAGTTCATGTTGTTTCCTTAATAATCGGAACTTATTGTTTTAATCATGTTAATAAAACCAAACTAACTTGTTAAGAGTAAATCAATAAAAAAGCGCGCTCAAAATGAACGCGCTTATTCGGAGGCATTAATAAAATTACGTTTTCGCCTGTTTAAATCGATTTACCAAATAAAACAACGCGGGTAGAACAACCAGCGTCAGAAGCGTTGACGAAATAATACCGCCAATAACAACGGTGGCCAGAGGCCGTTGAACCTCTGCTCCTGTACCCGTATTAAACGCCATAGGAACAAAGCCTAAGCTCGCGACAAGAGCGGTCATTAATACCGGTCGCAGACGTTGTTGCGCTCCCTCAAATACAGCGTCTTTCAGCTGTAAGCCATCGCGGAGTAACTGCCGGATAAAAGACAGCATAACAACCCCGTTTAACACCGCGACGCCGGACAAGGCAATAAAACCCACCGCCGCAGAAATAGACAGAGGCATCCCTCGCAATGACAAAGCGAAAATTCCGCCAGTTAATGCCAGCGGCACTCCGGTAAAGATGATCAATGCGCTGCTTAAAGAACCAAAAGCACTATACAGCAGACCTAAAATAAGCAGCAGCGTCAACGGAACCACCAGACTCAGTCGCTGTGAAGCTGACTGCAACTGCTCAAAAGTGCCGCCATAATCAATCCAGTAACCCGTCGGAATATCCAGGTTTGTGTTTAAACTTTCCTGAACCGCATTAACGAATGAGCCCAAGTCGCGATCAGTAACGTTAGCACTGACAATGACATTCCGTTTACCACTTTCCCGGTTAATTTGGTTAGGACCATTAGCCAGGGTTAGTTTAGCTACTTCACCTAAGGGCACGTACTGTAGCTCTGGGTTATTTGCCGCAGGCACATCTACCGGCAGTTGTTTCAATTTTTCAATGTTCTGCCGCCAGTCATTGTCCAGCCGAACCAATAACTTGAAACGTTTGTCACCTTCATAAATAACCCCAGCCTGAATGCCGCCTACGGCACTCTGCAGTGTACTTTGTACATCAGCAACCGTAAGCCCCAGCAACGCCAAATGGTCTCGCTTAGGTTCAACAGACAAGATAGGTAAGCCGGTCATTTGCTCAACGCGCACGCCGGAAGCCCCCGGAGCCTCTCTGATAATAGCCGCGGCTGAGTCACCCAGTTGTTTGAGCTGCTCAAGGTCGTCGCCGTATATACGTACGCCAAGATCAGCCCGCACTCCAGCAATCAGCTCGTTAAACCGCATTTCTATCGGCTGGGTAAATTCGTACTTGTTACCGGGTAACTCTTGTACCTCCTCACGAATTTCACTGACCAGTTGCTCTTTAGTTTTATCCGGGTTGGGCCAGTCTTTGCGCTCCTTCAGCATAATAAAGGTATCAGCCACGCTCGGTGGCATCGGATCCGTTGCTACATCTGGTGTACCAATTTTAGAGAAGACGCGCTTTACTTCGGCAAATTCCGCCACCACGGCTTCTACGTCTTTTTGCATATCAACCGACTGCTGTAAGCCTGTGCCCGGAATTCGCAAGGCATGCATCGCAATGTCGCCTTCGTCCAGTTGCGGCAAAAACTCCGTACCCATACGACTGGCCTGAAACAAAGAAACAGCGAACAAGCCGAAACCGATAGCAATAACGAACACCGGAAGTTTTAGAGCCCCCCTTAATACCGGTTGATAAGCTTTACGAGCGCCGCGCATCACTTTGTTCTCGCCGTGCTTAATATTGCCACGGACAAAGATAGCGACAGCGGCAGGGACAAAAGTGACCGAAAAAATCAAGGCACCCAGCAGCGCCGCAACGACAGTAAAGGCCATAGGATGGAACATTTTTCCTTCCACGCCGCTTAACGCGAATATGGGCAGGTATACCAGCATAATAATGAGGACACCGAATACCGCCGGATTGAATACCTCACGCGTACTTTTCATAACCTCAACTAAGCGTTCCTGAGTTCTTAACACTCTTCCTAACCGCTGTTGCGCATTACCCAGTCGTCGCAAAGCATTTTCCACTACAATAACGGCCCCATCGACAATAATGCCAAAGTCTATCGCACCCAGGCTCATCAGGTTGCCGGACACTTTATTCGTGACCATTCCGGTAATAGCAAACAGCATACTAAGCGGGATAACGCATGCGGTGATCAAGGCAGCACGTATATTGCCGAGCAAGATAAACAGAACCACAATAACCAGAACCGCACCTTCAAAAAGGTTCTTCTCAACCGTGGCAATGGTTTTATCCACTAAGGTAGTACGATTATAAATAGGCTCAGCAACCACGCCTTCTGGTAAGCTTTGTTGCACTTGTTCCAGCTTTTCAGACACCGCTTGTGACACTATGCGGCTGTTCTCACCAATAAGCATCATGGCGGTGCCCAGAACCACTTCTTCCTGATTAGATGTAGCTGCACCGGTGCGCAGCTGTTCACCCAGTTTGACTTCAGCGACATGGCGCACCCGAACCGGCGCATCGTCCCGCTTTGATACCACCACATTGCCAATGTCTTCCAGAGATTGTAACTGACCCGGCGAGCGCACCAGCCACTGTTCCCCGTTCTTTTCTATATATCCGGCGCCGGCGTTTCGGTTGTTCAAGTCCAGAGCTTTTAGTAAGTCCTTCATGGTCACTTTGTAAGCCAGCATACGCCCCGGTTGAGGTGCAACCTGGTATTGCTTTTCATAGCCGCCAACACTGTTTATTTCGGTAACCCCCGGTACTTTTACCAACTGCGGTTTAATGATCCAGTCCTGTATAGTGCGCAGACTTTCCGCAGTATAAGCCTTACCCTCTGCGTCGGTTGCCCCTGGTTTTGCTCTGACAACGTAGTTAAAGATCTCTCCCAAACCGGAGGCTATGGGTCCCATTGCGGGTTCAACGCCTTGCGGCAGTTCCCCTCTAACCTGCTGTAGTCGCTCACTAATTTGCTGTCGAGCCCAGTAAATGTCGGTGCCTTCTTCAAATACCACGGTTACCTGAGACAAACCATAACGAGAAATTGAGCGGGTATAATCCAGCTTCGGAATGCCCGCCATAGCCGTTTCTACCGGGTAAGTGATACGTTGTTCTGTTTCCAGCGGTGAATAACCCGGCGCCTCGGTATTCACCTGTACCTGCACATTGGTAATGTCCGGCACCGCATCAATTGGCAGCTTCATGGTGCTATACACACCAACAGCCGCAATCAAAAAGGTCGCAGCCACCACTAACCAGCGGCGTTCAACCGCAAAGCGAATGAGTGCATCAATCATGATAGTCCCCCTAGTGGCTGTGCCCTGCACCTTGTTTGAGAATGTCAGCTTTAATCAAATAACTGTTGCCAATGACATACTCTGCGCCTGACTGAAGCCCCGAAAGAACCTCGACGTAGTCACCCGATTTGCGCCCTGTTTTAATCTCACTGGCTTCAAACCGGTTGCCGTTGCGGATAAAAACTACGGTTTCTCCGTTCAAGGTCTGAATGGCATCGGACTCAACCGCGATATCGGCAGTAAAGGTGTCAGTTGTGACATCCGCTTTAACATGCATTCCCGGGCGCCAATGTCCTGACTTATTGGGCAACACGACGCGTGCCCGGGCTATGTGACCGCCGGTCATCTGAGGTGCAATGTAAGATACTGTACCGCTTACCGTTTTATGGTGGTGTAAGTCATATACCTCAGCGCTCTGACCTTCTTGCATTGCCTCCACGTTTTCGGGAAATGCTGACAACTCTACCCAAACTGAAGCGGTATTAATTACCTGAAATAAAGGTTGTTGATCAACCAGTTCACCAATATTAGTAAATCGTTCAGAAACCTCGCCACTAATGGGGCTGACCACATTGAACTTGGTACCTGTACTGACGTTTTCGACTACGGCAAGTACCTCGCCCTTTTTAACTGAGTCGCCGATATTGGCATTAAGCGAACTCACAATGCCTTTATAGCGGGCGCTAATATGCGCAATATTGTTATTCTCCGGGGCAATTACGCCGAAAACAGTTTGAGTCACAGCCATGCGTTGGGAGCTAACTTGTCCCATAGTCAGGTCGGCGTTTTCAATAGCTTTATCGCTCAGTTCGGTATGCGACTTTTCATGGTGGTCATCTTCCGACGCCCAGATTTTTTGGGGGTAACTACAGACAGCCAACAAAGCAGCTGCTAAAAAGTAAGTTGATAGTTTCACTGCTGTTCTCCTAAAAATGCTTGTCCGGTCATACGTTCCAGCTGAATGACATCGCTGTATATGGCGTGCTCCCGCGAAACTCTTTGGTACTCGAGCTGAGCTAGCTCATTCTGCGCATCCAGCACCTGCAATAACGAATGCGTACCGCGCACATAGCCCTGGTTCGTTTGTTCGACCAGTTGCTGTGCCAATGGCAATAGCGTGTCTTTCACTTTTTGTCGGTAGTTTTGGTGGGTTTGCAGGCTGTTTATTAGCGCCAGTGCCAGCGAGCGCAACTGAGTTCGCACTAGTTTTTGCTGCTGCAGGTTCGATTGATGCAAAACCCGACGCTGCTTAATACGCCCGATATTAGGATCTTGCAGTTGCAATGGCATCGAAGCTTCAACAACAAAACCGGTATCATCCGACTGATTGTTGTAACGTACGCCAAATCCGAGACTTAAGTCAGAGGTAGAGTCTGCTTCCAACGCCTTTGCCTGAGCCCGCAATAAGCGTTCGGAATCTAACAGGCGTAAATATTCAGGCGCTTTATTTACTGCATTTAGAACGTCCGATTGCTTCGGCAACTTTAAGGGGAAATAAAAAGTCCCCGAAACTTGGTTAAAGTTTGGCTGCTCAGCCCACATTGCGCTGAGCTTTGCCTGCGCTTTAGCCAACTGGCCTTTCAGTTCCTCTATATCAGCCCGTTGGCTCTCGCGCTGAAGTTGGATACGGGTTACCTCAGAGTTTGGAACCGCGCCGGCATTTGCCCGCTCCTGCGCAGTTTCTAAGAGACTCTCCATACGATGAAGCTGCTGCTTGCTAAGACGAATAAACTCCTGCAGCTTGAGTACTTGGTAAAAGCGTTGTGTGGTTTGTGCCAGTACCTCAATGCGCTGGTATTCAAACTCGGCCTGTTGCACTTTTTCTTCGGCTGTAGCCGCATTCATACGCTGCTGGCGTTTCTCACCTAACTCAATGACCTGAGAGAAGGACAGCGTCATCTGCGCACTATCCAGACCGGAGCTTTCACCAGAGCCAGCAAAGTTTTCAACTTCCAGTCCAACTCTCGGATTAGGTGAAAACTCAGCCTGCAGAGTCAGTGCCTCGGCGGCCTGCTGTTGGTAATCGTACTTTTGTAAATCGGGGTTACTCTTCAGCGTGCGGTTTAATGCATCACTTAAAGTTAAATCTGACGCGGCAGCACTAACCGGAAACACCAATATGGCACCCAGAAAGACCACCACGAAGCTCAAACGCTTCATGTTTTTTCTCCAATTGTTCGCTATTTAAAAATGACGGTAGAAATGGAGATTAAGCGTTTGGTGGGGGAACCGGCGGTTGATGGGCTAAACCCTTATCAAAAATCACAGCGGTAGGTTGAGCTTCGGTAATAACGGGACAAGCAGAGACACTAATGCCATAACCAGTAATGCAACTAACGTGCGCATGAAACTGGTGGTCGTGCCCCTGCTCAAGATCTAAAGATGAAGAATTCGGGCTATGTTCCAAACCATGGTTTACATCAAAAACAACATCCACACTGCTGTGGCTTGCGTCTTCCATATGGCCAACCACAGACGCACAGGTAAAAAAGCTGTATATCAGGATGACTGTAATGAGTAACCATGAGATTTTCATGCCCGCTACTTTATCGAACTTAAGCCGCGAACGCTAGCGCAGAGCAATAAAGCTATAAGCCTATAAACTACTTTGCGTTCTGCGTGCCAGTAGAATTCAAGTCAATATCTACGTCATAGTCGATAAATTTAGCCTCCCCCATATACCAAACTTCAAAGGTTTCGGGCTCGCCATAAAAATAGTAAACATCTACCGGTGGCTTGTTCCGACCATGAGCATACACAAAAGACTGCCTCGTTATTTCCTTGAGGTATCCCTTGCTATCCTTAACAAAAACCTCATTCCGGCGACGTTCTTGTTCGTACGCTTTTCTTTTTATCGTTTCGCGCGGCTCAAACTCCGCGTAGTCAATAATGAGTCGGTTACCTTTTAGACTTACGCCTTGCGGCAGTTCGTCTTTAGCATAGCTTTCTTTCGTTAGATTAGGCGCGATAAGCACTGGAAGCGCGGCTTTAAAACGTTCAGGTTTGGTTGTGAACCTTTTTGGATAATAATCAATACTGTGCGCTTTAAAGTCATAAGCAAATTCAATGCTCTCTAAGTCCGTGCTTTCGAGGTTTCCACTTTTCTTTAACTCAACTTCAGCGGCATCCTGCACTGGCTCATTATTTTCATCAAAGAACTTATGACCGGCCATTGCAGATGCCGCCACCCGGTTACCACTTTCAATAAATACATCACTTTGTACATTGGGGTAAAACCACCTTATAACTCCGGGGGTTTCAACATCCTGTCTTTTCGGGTCGTCGAACTCATATCCCCGGAAATGCAGTAATGTCATTAAATCTGAAATTTCTTGTGCATTTAATTCGGTACGGGATGCTGTAACAGGCAGACGATCATTGTAAACAGGAGCCGTTAGCTCAATCTCAGGTATATCGCCCAGGCTGATCTCATAAGTCCGGGAATATGGCAGGTCAAGCACTGGAAGCTCTAACTCACGTTCCACTTTTTGGCTTTCTTCACCGTACACTAATAGCGTTAACAATCCTTTGTCTACTTGTCCGTTAAAGGCCCTGCCTAAGTATATTTTACCAGCGCGCGCCTCTTTACTGTCTTTTTGCCAGGCCTCAAAATCCTTTTTTACAGCTTCTAAATCGATATTTCCCTGTTTAGCCTTTTCTATCACCTCTTCCAGCAGGTCGTTTTCCTGATAAACCTCAGACATAGGCCGACGTCGAGTTGACCGCCAGGCAAGATAATCCCCATTGGCTGTAACGGCCTCAGCAAGAACATCTTCATTCCCAAACAATTTAGCGGGGGCAGTGCCGTCTTCAGTACTAATTTCAACTACGTAATAGTCTTCCCCAAACTCCAGCACGTTAATTAAAAAGCCGTCCCGCTCCAGAGTTTCTCCAACATCTTCAGCGCTGAGTTCAAATGTAATTATCTGTTCTGGCAATTCTGCATAAAACTCTCCCTTTACAGCAACTGGTCTGGGGGACTTCTCATCGCGTGCCTCGGTGAAACAGAATTCTTCACGTGTATCGACAATATCGCCCAATGCCTGCTTATTATTTGCCATATCAGGAAAGCTCGCATATTCAGGGAAGCCCAAGGTATCACCGTTGTCGAAAATCATATTGGTGTATGTCAGACTGTAACGAAACGGAAACTCAAAGCCAGGCTTCAGAGTAAAACCCTGTTCGTTTGAATATTGCATGCAAGAGAGGTGTTTCCAACTGTTTACCGCTACCATACTTTGCAAGTACGCTTCGATCATTGCGTCCCTGTCACTGTATTGGTTGAAATGGAAAAACTCCGGCTGAGTGTATTCAACTTTTTCTATCCCGGCATAAAAGACAAAAACGTCCATCATCCATTGGAAGTTAGACATTTCCTGACCGTACAGTGCACGTCCGAGCTCTTCGTCCTCAAGCCCTTTTAATATTTCAAAACGGGCGTCGTGAAGTTCATCGCGTTGCTGAATTTGCTCGTACACAGTTCGACCCTCCTGCTTAGCTTCCTTGCTTTCTGCACAACCCGCGCTCAGCATTGCGCTGACAAAAGCAACACCCAAAACTTTGTATATATTCACTGTTTCCCTACCTATTTTTTTGGTACATCTTTGTGTGCTACTCGTTTATTTGAAACCACCAGAACAAGTACGGATATTCTTCTAAAGCTTCCGGCGGCGGTTGCTGTAAAAAGCCATGACCCGGATCAAGATCAAGCGCTCCGGTTTCCTGAACAATACCTCTAATTGCCTTAATGGATGCATCCGACTTAGCCTCTTCCAGCTGCGCTTCCTCGTGAAAAGACCATAAATATAAGCCTAATGCGGAATACCACAGGCTGACTAATTCAGGGTTACTCTGCTCTTTTGCCTCAACAATGACTTCTTTTGCCGTATCCTGAATAGCCATTTCCACCGGCGGCAATGCATCGTCGCCCGTAAGCAAGCCTGCTTCGACGAATTTCTGCCAGAGCGGTGAGCCAGCATCGCAATATAGGTAAGGTGGTTCAATGTAGCCGACGGTGGGGTTTGTCTCGCCGTTCCACTTTTCTTCAGGGTGAAGTCCAACAAAAGTAAACTCGCGTACGCTATCGAAAAAGGCTTTATGCGCGGCGTAGTCAGGGTGTTGAGTGAGTTTAAATTGGTAAACAAAGTTGTGTTTCAACAAAGTGTCAATAACACGAAGATGAGTAAAACCAGTATCCCAACATTCCTGAAATTGATAGAGGTTCCAGAATAGCGAGCGCAGTTCCTGGCTCGTCTTTGTTTTCGACTGAGCCAGACAGTTAACCGACGACTCAACCAGGTCTTCAAACTCGTGCATCGACATAAGACATTCCCTTATTAGTAATAGCGCGGCTCTTCACAATACAGCTAACGGAAGAAAACTTACTATGCACCTTCCATTGGCACCGTGTTGTCATTTTGTAAACTGAGTTTACCCAACTTAATACCCAGCTCCAATACAGTTGTGGACACCTTTACAGAAACTTAACCCTAAGTTTCTGCATAACGGCCTGGAGGAACTAACGTATGCGACGAGCGCCCTCGTCCATTCCGGTCACTCTAAACTTCTTTCCAAGTGGTGCCCTGACAACGGGGCTTGATATCAATTCATCACCACAATAAATTCGCATGGGTAAACCAATATGCTCTTTACTCGCGGCTTTCCATTTACTCAGCGCATGGTCGGCCACTTCTATTGTCCATTGAACCGTATTATTGTCGGTAGTTGTATTTAACGAACTAAGGTCAGAACGCTCTAACAGTAAGGTATCCGGGGCTCCCTCACTCTTTGCTGGTAAATATAAGTTAAAATCACAGTACTTTTCTTTGTCCTCTGCGATCGCAGTATCGTCCGCATACGTGAAAGCACTTACCAATAAAGCAAGAACCAGAATGTATTTAAAATTGGTCAAGTTTTGTCCCTGTAACTGAGTCGGTAAAAGGGTTTCCGGCTTTCTAGTTAAGCTTCGCAGATAATGATATTTATTATTTTATCAACGACTTCACCTGTATTACTAACGCCCTGCTCTACATAATACTCCGCATTTAGTAATCTAAACCCCGATTCTTGCAACAAGTTACAGGCAAGTTCTTTATCGTATAGCTCAAAACCATAAGGCACAAAAGGTAAGTCTTTCATAAACGAACTATCGCCAAAAGCGAGGCAAAATAGCCCTTGAGGTTTAAGAACACGTCGAATTTCCGCTAAATGTTCAAGCGGTTTGTCCCAAAAGTAGAGAGTATGAACGGTCAGAATCTTATCGAATACATTACTATCAAAATTGAGTTGAGAGGAATTGCCCTGCTGAAATGTCGCTTGCCCCGAAGTCACTATATCTTCGTTCATGCGTTTCGCTTCGGCAATCATATCTGCTGACCAGTCAACGCCGGTATAGGAGAGGTTATCAGCCCGTTTGATTATGTCAGCAGCAAAAACTCCATTGCCGGGACCAATTTCAAGCAGTGATTCTGAATGTTGTAGGTTTAAAAGGTTTATGCATTTTACGTTCAACTGACCGTTTGCACTGTTCATGTTTAAAGCGACTTCAGCGGCATGCTCTCCACTAGGGTGACGTAGCTGTGAAGCCAGAGTATGTGGATCCATTTTCGGTTACCCATTAACAAATAACATTTTAATTTTTCAAACCAGCAGAAGGCTCTGCTAATTCAGATATACGTTGCCACCTAAAGTACTTTTCATCCGCTAATGCCAACATGGGCATGTCTTCTTCGGTATTACCATAGGCAAATATGGTTTCAAAAGCTGACAAATCGAGGGTACGTTTAATCCCTTTCACCTTATTGCCCAGGCTGCAGTCGCCGAAAACATAACGGCCTGTTAATTTATTGTCTTTAAGCTCCAGTTCACTGCATATGAACTTAATACCCTGAGCCTTACACCAAAACGATAAATATGAATTTAACGATGCTGACACCACATAAATTTCGTCGCCGCGCTCTTTATGCCATTCAATTTTTGCAAGTGCTTCCTCTCTTATAACGCTAGGGAGGTAATGCGTAGCAAATTCTTTCGCTGACTTTAAAATTTCAGACTCACGACGATTCCAGAATACAATTCTGGATAACGCAGGCCTCGTTCGTGAGGCTTTTAAAAGCCCCAGTTTATACAGAATAATAATTGGTGCGGCTAAAATCAGAGCTGCTATAACGCGGTGCTTAGGGGTTGCGTAAAGCAGGAACTTTGTGTAGGTGTCTTGGTTAGTTATTGTGCCGTCAAAGTCAAAGAGAGCTAAGTTCATTGAGTTAGGCTATCCCGAATCCACTTTCATCAATCAATTTTTTGCAGGTTTGGCTCTAAAGCGTTGTAACGATAATCTAAATACCGTTGAAGCAACCACCGCGCAGTTATTATTCGAAGGCTTCATCTAGACTCAGCTCTTTGCTGCTTAGAGTCTTTTCAGACAACTTGACCAACTTAAGTAAAGCCATGATTTCCTGCTGAAACTCGTAATCAGAATATGACTGCACCATATAGGCGGGCTTACCTTTTTTAGTTACCAGTAAGTCTTCTTCTAGCTCAAGCGAGTTAGCATGCTCTTTTAAATAGGTAACCGTTTCCGTTTTCATAACCAACCTTAAAAAGGCTTTTTAAAGACTGTTTCAACTGTAGCAGGTTACGAATTAACCTCAAACCCAAACATTGTTCTTCGCCTTAAGCTGACCACCGGCTTCACCTGTATTGATAACGCCACTTGGTTCAATCAGGAGCACCTGGCATTCGCTCTCGGCAAAGGGTTTATGCTCTACTCCTTTAGGCACCACATACATTTCGCCTTCCGCTAACTGCACAACGTTATCCCTGAACTCAATACCCATTTTTCCCTTGAGTACCAGAAAAACTTCATCAGTATCTTTATGATCGTGCCAGACAAACTCCCCTTTAATTTTAACGACCTTAATTTGATAGTCGTTCATTTCGGCAACCACCCGTGGCGACCAGTGTTCGGAAAACTTACTCAATTTTTCGGCAAAATTAACGACCTTTGATGGCATTGATGTTCCCCTTTTTTGGCTGTTCCATACCTACTCTGTTTCAATTGCGGCAAGAACACTATCAATCACGCGGTCTGGATCGGCTTGTGGGTTAGCCGCTACTGAACGAAACCAGCTTTCATAACCTACTTGGGTCAATGAAACAAACGCCTCGTTCATTCGTTTGCGCACTTCAGTCGGAGAAGCATTCCGAGGCCGCCAAAGCACAACGCCAGTAACCGGTTTTGCGAAAAGCTCTAAGGCTGGTTCAGTTTCTATACGAGACGCGAGCCGCTGCGCTAATTGCATGCAATGCTCAATTTTCTCCGCAATACCCTCTTTACCCCAGGCCATAAGCGTTGCAGCCAGAGGAAGCGCAGTAGAGCCATGAGAGCCCAACAACCCGACATTCGGCACCGCAAGGTACCCTCCGCCGAAGCTCATTGCCTCATGAGCCTCCTTAGACTGCCTAAACATTACAACACCACTCTCTTTAGGTTGAAACAGCCATTTGTGAGCTGACACAGAAACAGAGTCTGCACTCTCAATACCATCCAACAAATTGGAATGTTTAGTTAAACGAAGGGCCCCCGCCCAGGCTGCATCAACATGACGCCATGCAGCATCTGGAAAAGCATTCAAAGGATCTATAGCACCCGCCGCAACAGTCCCGGCGGTTAGTACAACAGCAGTTTTCTCCATATCGATATTCTCTATCGCTTCCGGGCGCAGCTGATGCTGACTGTCCGCGGGTACCTCGTGGAAGTTTAAGTTAAGAAGAGAGGCGGCCTTACGAATACTTAAGTGTGCCATTTCACTCGCAACCACATTATGTACGCCCTTAAGCTCACGTGCCGCCCAAAGTGCTGTAATATTCGCCACTGTCGATCCCGGAACCAGATGCCCACCGTCCATACCAAAAAATTTACTAAGCCAGTGAACGACGGTTTCCTCAAGCTGCCGAGCCCCTTTTCCGGTATCTGTATGTAAAAGGTTCTGGTTACACGACGCAGCCCAGAGCGCACCAACCCAGGACACCCAGGGAGTCGGCGGATCCATATGCGCAAAATAGCCGGGATGATTAAGCCGGGCTGCCGAAGGAAAAAAGCCCTTCGCCAAATGCTCTAAAGCAGCCGAGCCTCCAAGTCCCTCGACCGGAAGCTCTGTCGGCAGATTAAAAGCGGGCTTTTCTGGCGTCACGCCGCGGTCGCCAGCGAGATGCTTTGAAAGTATAGCGAGCGCTTTTTCAAGCTCTTCTGACTGAAATAGAAAATCATCATCTTTCGACATGGAAACCTCCAATTTCGGGCTATGTTTCAACACAAAGTATCAGTTGCCAGTATCCAACATCCAGCTTGTCCGTTAAGATCTTTCCTCTAACAACTCCCGTAACGCCGCAGGAAGCAACTCACGCGACCTTTTGGTAATAGCTTTCTCATGCTTTTGCCAGAGAATGCCTAAGTAAATAATCCCCAGACCAATAGCAGTTAAAGCGGCCGGAAATAGCCAGCTATCCTGGAAAACATCCTGAGCTAAATAACCAAGATAGAAGCAACTTCCAAGGGCTCCAAGCACCACAAATATCCGGCGAACCAGTAATACACCAACACCTATCATCAGAAGGTTTACGCAGAAATAAACAAATTTTGACAGCTCACTGTCTGATTCCATAAAAGATAGGCCGCCCCAAAAAGCCAAAGCACCGAAGATATAAATCCAGAAAGCATAGTCGACGGTATCACGCGCACGAATGTCCACCCAGAATGCAAGACCTATCATTAATAGCCCAGTGTACAAGGATACGAGTTTTCTTAACTCCCAACTGATGTCACCGCCAGCAATCATGACGGCAATATCCATAGTCATATACCAAAGAGTCACAGCTATAGGCATAACTAAAAAAGGATATTTGTACTTCCACGCCATAATGACACCGACAGCCAGGGTGCCCAGCTCCATGTATATCCAGTGCCACTTTATATATCGGTGATACTCACGATAGACAGTTTCGTCGGGCCACACTCCCAACCATTGCTGAAGGCCATAAATAGCCAACGGCGTTAAGCAGACCACAAAGGCGGCACAGATTCCTGCGGGAATAGATAAGCTTTTAGCGGAGAAAACATGAGTAAGCTTTAAGCCAATAGCGGCATAAAGAACGGATATCAGAACAATGCCGACACCACCGAAGGATTCCCACCCCAGGTTCATGAACAGCGTCATTGCGCCAATAGCAATCAGCCCGCCCAGATAATACAGCACATGATTGAACGTAAACTGAGGCTTGTCCTGATGTTGCTCTTTAAAAAACTCAAAAAGAGCGTCGGCTTGCGAAGTAGATATAATGTTTTTATCTGCCGCCTCGCTTAAGTTCTTCCTTGTAATGTTCATACTGTTCCTTCAAATTCAGCGGTGACTTGGTATTCCATCTGCTAGAATATCGCTCACATCTGTATGCATTTCAACATATGGAATCATTGCTATGATTTTATTCGCTATTCTAATTGCACTTCTTGGCCTCGCCTTAACAGTAGGCGGTATTTACCTGCTTACATTGGGTGGCAGCTTCTATTACGCTCTAGCAGGCGTGATTTTACTATTTAATGCCTGGCTTGGTTACAAACGGCATCCGTTAACCCGCACTTTGTTCGCTGTATTCCTGATCCTCACCATGCTGTGGTCATTATGGGAATCTGGGTATGACTGGTGGGCATTAGCACCCCGCATAGGTTTATTTTTGGTGCTTGCCATACCTTTGCTACTTTCCAAAGTGGCAGACAATGGCAGGCGCAAAGTATTGCTCCCCGTTTGGGCCGTTCTCGCGTTAATGACACTGGGCAGCCTTTTCGCGAACCCGCATGACTTATCCGGCAAATTGGATACTCAAGTAGACAGCGAGTCACCTAAACTGGGCAACTCTCCGGAAGGCAGTTGGTACGCTTATGGCCGGACGAATATGGGTCAGCGTTATTCGCCACTGGATAAAATCACCACCGAAAATGTGGGGCAGTTGGAAGAAGCCTGGCGTTACCGCACCGGCGACATGAAAGGGCCTAAAGACGTCGGTGAAACCACCTATGAAGCAACGCCATTGAAAATTGGCGATACACTCTATTTGTGTACACCGCACAATTGGTTAGTGGCACTGGATGCCGACAACGGCTCTAAACGCTGGGTATTTGACGCCAAAGTACCACCGGAAAGCCAGCGCCAGCATCAGACCTGTCGCGGCGTGTCCTATTTGCCACCCAGCTCCGGTGAAGCACCGTCTGCTGAAAAGCTGGATATAGCAGCCGAAACTCTGGCACCAGTTCAGTGTGACGCCGAACTCTTTTTGCCAACTTCTGATGCCCGCTTAATTGCGATTGACCCAACCAGCGGCGCACGTTGTGCAAACTTTGCCGATAACGGTGAACTGGATTTAACCCACAATATGCCCTTCAAACAAGCCGGTTATTATTACTCTACGTCGCCGCCAGTTGTAGCCAATGGCGTAGTGGTGGTTGCAGGCTCCGTAAACGACAACTACGATAAAAACTCACCTTCCGGCGTTATTCGTGCCTATGACGTAAAAACTGGCGAGCTGGTATGGAACTGGGATTCCGGTAACCCGGATGAAACCGCTCCTATTGCCGAAGATGAAGTTTACACTACCAGTTCCCCTAACAGCTGGTCGGTAGCCAGTGCCGATGAAGAGCTGGGTCTTATTTACTTTCCTATGGGGAACCGCACACCCGATCAGCTGGGTTGGTACCGCTCTGAAAATGAAGAGAAATATTCCAGCTCTGTGGTTGCGCTAAGCCTTGAAACCGGACAGGTAGAGTGGGTACAACAATTTGTTCATCATGACCTGTGGGACATGGATACCCCTGCCCAGCCGGTATTGCTCGACTTAGACACCGTAAGCGGAAGACAACCAGCTCTTGTGGTACCCACTAAGCAAGGCGATGTGTATGTGCTGAACCGCGAAACCGGCGAACCTATCTTCCCTATTACCGAAAAATCAGCACCTCAGGGAACGGTGGCTCCAGATAATGCCTCGCCAACACAGCCAATTTCAGCGCTAACCTTCCGTCCACCCACCATGACTGAAAAAGACATGTGGGGAGCGACGCCGCTGGATCAGATGATGTGCCGTATTCAGTTTAAGTCTCTACGCTATGAAGGCCAGTACACACCGCCATCAGAACAAGGTACATTGGTGTATCCGGGTAACTTCGGGGTCTTCAACTGGGGCAGCATTGCAGTAGACCCAAAACGTCAGGTTATGTTCGGTATGCCTTTATACCTGGCCTTCACACAAACGCTGGTTAAAAAAGACGGCTCCGACATGGGTCCGGCCAACCAGGGAGAACAAGGTCTGAACTCAAACGAAGGCGCGCCTTATGCGGTGGATATGAAACCTTTGCTTTCTCCTGCCGGCGTCCCCTGTCAGCAGCCACCATGGGGCTACGTGGCCGGTGTTGACCTGAAAACGGGCGAAACCGTGTATAAGCATAAAAACGGTACTGTTCGTGACCTGACACCGCTCCCGCTGCCAATTAAAATGGGCGTCCCCGGTATTGGTGGCCCTATCATCACCGAAGGTGGTGTGGTCTTTATGGCAGCCGCTGTCGATAACTACCTGCGCGCTTATGACTTATCCACCGGTGAAGAACTTTGGCGTGCTCGTTTGCCAGCTGGCGGACAAGCCACACCAATGACCTATCTGAACAGTCAGGGTGAACAAATGGTGGTTCAGGTAGCCGGTGGTCACGGCTCTATTGGCACCACTATTGGCGATTATGTGATTGCCTATAAACTCAAACGCTAAACAATATAGGCGCGAGTTGTAAGCTAAAGGCTATTTCCAAGGACGAACTCAAGTATTCGCAAACGTTGCCGATACTAAGGCAAACCTACGGAAATAGCCTTTAACCTTCTGGAGAGAGTGCCATGCCCATCTCTTTATACACGAAGACCGCCTCTTCCAGTGTGCCTTCGGTTAGTACTAAGCCGCTCAACACCACAACGAATAGCCAACCTGCGAGCGACAAAACCAGTAGCAGCGCCAGTTTTTATGTTGACCTGTCACCTTTGGTTAAAGAACTTACCTCTGCCTCTGAAAAAGGGGAAAGTTCCCTGCTTTCTAAGAAGGAAAAAATTGACGAAAGTAGCCTTCCCACAGGGCTAAAAGACTTACTAAAACGGATAGCGGAGTACAGAGAAAAGCTTAAGGAGAAACAGCAGGAACTGCGGGACGTTATGAACGATAGTGCCCTGAGCGATGAAGAACGCAAGGCTCGAATAGACGCTCTGCAAAAGGAAATCAGTAGCTATAATACCGCACTTAGCCAGGCCATGCTCCAACTCGGCGAAACGGTTGATCAAATGGACTTAGATGACAAAGCAGTTGCGGAAGTGATGTCCTTGGTTATGTCGTAATGAAAATCCTCACTTTTTGATCTGCATTTGCGAAACTTAACCGCCGCGTATGTACTCTAATTGAAGTGCAATCTTCAAATAGGAGTACGTTATGTCTATACAAAATAAAGTAGCTTTAGTGACTGGAGCTGGTCAGGGAATTGGGCGCGCTATAGCTTTGCGATTGGCAAAAGATGGTGCCGACATTGCCATTGTGGACCTAAACGAAGACAAGATGAATGAAGTCTCCCGAGAAGTAGAAGCATTAAACCGGAAAGCAACAACATTCAAAGCTGATGTAAGTGACCGGGAGCAGGTTTACGCTGCCATTGATCACGCTGAAAAAACGCTTGGTGGTT
Organism: Idiomarina sp. ST20R2A10; assembly: GCF_051842345.1. Classification (NCBI taxonomy): domain Bacteria; kingdom Pseudomonadati; phylum Pseudomonadota; class Gammaproteobacteria; order Alteromonadales; family Idiomarinaceae; genus Idiomarina; species Idiomarina sp. ST20R2A10. The sequence goes on from NZ_JBNIEY010000001.1 coordinate 539,650, forward strand.
TCGACATCATGGTGAACAACGCCGGTATTGCACAAGTTCAGGCGATTGCGGATGTCACTCAAGAAGAATTAGATAAAATTCAGAAAATTAATGTTGATGGTACCCTTTGGGGCATTCAGGCAGCAGCGAAGAAGTTTATTGAGCGCAAACAAAAAGGCAAAATTATCAATGCCTCCTCTATCGCGGGTCATAACGGTTTTGCATTATTGGGTGTTTACTCATCAACTAAGTTTGCCGTGCGCGCGTTAACTCAAGCCGCAGCCCTGGAATATGCAAGCCAGGGTATTACGGTAAATGCCTACTGCCCCGGAGTCGTTGGCACCGATATGTGGGTTGAAATTGACAAACGCTTTGCTGAACTTACTGATGCGCCCGTAGGCGAGACATATAAAAAGTATGTTGATGGCATTGCTCTTGGCCGCGCGCAAACACCAGAGGATGTAGCAAGTTTTGTATCTTATCTGGCTGGCCCCGATTCTGACTACATGACGGGTCAGGCTCCGTTAATTGATGGCGGTATCGTTTTTCGTTAAGAGAGTCATCGTATTCCACATACCGATGAATCGCTAAATTTCCGGTATTTGCTGGTGCTTATTTGCAATGCACCAGCTTACTGCCGGGATTAAACAGCTTCCAGGAGAACCAATATTCATCGGAAATAGCTACAGGAACCAGGTTCGATTCTATTTCGCCTTTTATAAACTTACCGCGAACATCCCACACCGTTCCGCTTTTAGTGTCGCAAAGCGTGCTGTTAGCACCGGGTTCAATGCTCACCGGCTTTTCCTCGACTGAGCTTTTAAAACCAAGAACTGAGCCGTTCACAGCGACAAGCACAACACCTAACTCTTCGTTGTTAACCACGCCCTGCTTTAGTAACTCGCCTTTAAGGTACACAACCTGCGGGTTAGCGATTTTATCGGTAATGCCCACCACATGCGTTCGGGGCGAAAAGGTATTATCCCGGTTTTTTTGATGACAGTCCTGGGGTCAAACCATTCGCTATAACCTTTTTCCAAAGGCCCTTAACGGGAAGCTCAAACGCTTTAAAGTCCTGCTTTGTTACTCTCACGACCTTAGGACAGGGGTTCAGCTTTTTCACCTCACTCCAGGTTAAAACCTGAAACGGGATCATTGTTAGTGTATACGGGTGTAACTTGCCAATAACCGATTCACAACTGGCTTGCTGAAAAAAGGTTTTAGTTTTCTTGTCAGCCACAATCATATTCGCGTTTTTAAACGAGCCGACAAACAAAGGGCCAATATCGGTGACATCGAAAGGAATAATACTGTGGCACATAGCGCAATAAGTTAATGCTACCAGTCTGTCATCGAAACGATCATTAATAATATGGTGATGTATTACATAGTCTAGCGGGTAAGCCTTAGTAACACCATCGCACTCAATAACAGCCAGCTCCATGTTGTCCTGAAGAGAAAGCTTCAGCGGCTCATCTGCCATGGCGGGGAAATCAACCGCTTTAAACGCATTCTCCTGATGCATTCGATGCGCTAATACAACGGCCAACGCCATTAGGATAAGAGGAGGAAACGTCCATAAAGGCAGCTCGTCAATTTGCCAGCTCATTAGCAAAGTACCGATAACACCAGCAACCAGCACAGCCCAGGTAAAAGGCTTTCGAATAAAGTAATGGTAATACGACCACTGAACAGGAAACGACTGGATAAGCGTCATATATACGGCAGCAGCGCTCACTGCCAGAGACAAAATTGCGAATGCATAAAAGATAAATACCATAACGGTCTCTCAGTTAAAGCAAAAAAGCGGCGCATGCGATTACCGAAGTAAACATCATCTCATTAAATAAAGCCATAGCGGCAATAGCTCACCTTAAATACAATTGATAATAGTTATCATTAACATTATAGTAACCTCTCTACACTTTACACAGGTGAGGATATAAAGGTGATAACTCAGCATTTAAAAAAATCCCCTCTTCACTTAGCGGTATTACTGGGCATAGGCGCAGCCTCAGCTGCTTTGCCGTCTTACGCTCAGGACGAAAGCAGCAAAAGCGAAGAAATGGAAAGAATTGAAATTAAAAACTCTTACACAACACGTGTTATGAATTATTCCACCGGGCTTAACCTCTCACTTAGAGAAACCCCGCAGTCAATGACCGTAATTACCCAACAGCAGATTGACGATTTAGCAATAACAGAAATTGCTCAGGCACTCCGATACACCACCGGCATTAACGTCAACCGAGCCGAAACAGATCGCATTTTTCCGACCGCACGCGGGTTCTCTATTGATAACGTGCAATTTGACGGTGCTAATGTGCGCGGTGCTTACGGTGGTGTTGAAGGCGACTTTCTCTCTGACATGGCCGTTTATGAGCGTGTAGAAGTGATTCGGGGCGCTGCAGGTCTACTACAGGGGGCGGGCAATCCATCAGCCGCTATCAATTTAATTCGTAAAAAACCAACGGAAGACCTCCGCTCTTCTATTAACATTAAAGCCGGTCGATGGGATTTAACCCGAGCGGAAGCCGATGTCTCGTCAAGTCTTGGTTTTGACGACAAGTTAAGGGGACGCTTTGTTGCGGCTTATCAGGATGCCGGTTCTTACATGGACAGTGTAGAGCGTGATAAAACGATTCTTTACGGTATTCTGGAAGCTGACATAACGCCCTATACCGAAGTCAATTTCGGTGTCGACTACCAGAAACATCATGTTGATGGAATAAGTTACGGTGAGCCCGTACCTTTATATTACAACGACGGTACACGTACTGATCTCCCCCGCTCCAGCAATACCGGAAGCGACTGGACGTATCGTGATCGCGACCGCAACATTACTTTTGCCTCACTGGAGCATCGTTTTGCCAACTTTTGGCAATTTGATTTCTACGCCAGCCATATTGACGGACACTACGACGACAAAAGAATGTATGTAACCGGATTTCTTGATCGGGACACTGGCCTCGGACTTGGAGCCAGCCCCAGCTCGACCAGAGGTGACTGGAACCAATATACTCTGGACTTTAGACTAAGCAAAGCGGATTTTACAGTGGTGCGCAATTTGACCTAGCGGAGCCTTTGTCACTAATTGTAGGGCTTCGCACCAGTTCATGGTCACATGAAGAGTACAATTACACTCCTGAGGCTATGAGTTCCCCTGTCACCGCGGTGGATGAATCTGACTCGGGTGTTATTACTCCGTACGTAGGCATTGTTTATGATATTAATGATCATTTCTCCACCTACGCCAGCCTGACCGATATCTACAACATTCAAACTCAAAAAGATCGGTATGGTAATTTGCTTGACCCTGTGCACGGCGAAAACTATGAAATAGGTCTGAAAGGCGAATTCTTTAACCAACGACTGAACTTCTCTACTGCAGTATTCCAGGTTAAGCAGCGAAATGTTGCGGTTCCGGATATTGAAGTGATTGTCGCTGGCCAACCAGAGCAACGCTATAAAGCAGAAGACGGTGTTGAAACCAAAGGTTATGAAGCTGAGCTTTCTGGCGAGCTAATGACCGGCCTTCAAATTTACGCCGGTTATACACATCGGGTAGCCCGCAACAATGACGGCGAAAAAGTCAGCCGGCAGGCGCCTGAAGACATGGTAAGAATAACCAGTTCTTATAGCTTTGCAGAGAATTTGTCGGGGCTTACTCTGGGTGGTGGGCTTCGCTGGCAAAGTGAAGTATTCCCTTCAAGAAACCAAGGTGTGGGCCCTAATGGTGAAATCCCCCGTCAGGAAAGTTATACGGTTGCCGACCTGTTTGCCCGCTATCAGATCTCTGACAGCCTTACTGCGTCATTAAATATTAACAACCTTTTTGATAAGAGTTACTTTGAAAGTGTCGGCGTGTACAACTACGGCTCTTATGGCGAACCACGTAATATCAGTGCCAGTGTGCGCTGGGACTTCTAAGGTATTGCCCTTTCATGATCTAAAAAATCGATATAGCCCTGCTACTACGTATGATAGCGGGGCTATATGCAGACTCTCTGGTGTGCTGATTTTATCTTTACGCCAAATTATTGATTCAGATCAAGCTATTCGGCGAAACAAAGGAACACAATAATAGAATATAAATTCACTGACAGAAAAGGCTAATGCCATGAGCAGTACTTTTTATATTCCAGCGGTCAATATTATTGGCGAGAACGCCCTTAAAGATGCGGCTACGCAAATGGACAACTATGGCTTTAAACAAGCCTTGATAGTCACCGACCCCGGCATGACCAAACTGGGCGTTACTGCCGAAATCGAAGCCCTGCTCAAAGAGCATGGAATAGACAGCCTAATTTACGATGGCGTACAACCCAACCCGACAGTAACGAACGTGAAAGCCGGGTTAGATGTTCTGCAGAAACATCAATGCGATTGTGTTATTTCACTAGGTGGAGGTTCAGCTCACGACTGCGCCAAAGGTATAGCCCTGGTTGCCACTAATGGCGGGCATATTAGTGACTATGAAGGCGTTGATGTCTCGAAAAAGCCACAACTGCCACTCATTAGTATTAATACCACCGCAGGCACAGCGTCCGAAATGACCCGCTTTTGCATCATTACCGATCCGGAACGCCATATTAAAATGGCAATTGTCGACCAAAATGTGACACCAATTCTGTCGGTTAACGACCCAAGGTTAATGGTCGGTATGCCTGCCAGCTTGACTGCAGCAACAGGCATGGATGCGCTGACCCATGCCGTTGAAGCCTATGTATCTACCGACGCTACGCCGATTACCGATGCCTGTGCCATAAAAGCCATAGAGATTATCCGGGACAATCTGCACGAAGCGGTTCATAACGGAGCGAATATGGAAGCTCGTGAGCAAATGGCTTACGCACAGTTCCTGGCGGGTATGGCGTTTAACAATGCGTCTCTGGGTTATGTACATGCCATGGCGCACCAACTCGGCGGATTCTACGACTTGCCGCACGGTGTCTGCAACGCGGTTTTATTGCCTCATGTGCAACGCTACAACAGTCAGGTTGTCGCACCGCGCCTGAAAGACATTGGTAAAGCACTGGGCGCAGAAGTACAGGGATTAACAGACAAAGAAGGGGCTGACGCTGCTATTGCCGCCATTGTAAAACTATCTCAAAGCGTCAATATTCCGGCTGGTTTGGAAGAATTAGGGGCAAAAGAAGAGGACTTTAATACATTGGCAGACAATGCCATGAAAGACGCTTGTGGCCTGACTAATCCAATTCAACCCAGTCACGAAGACGTTGTTACTATTTTTAAAGCGGCTTTTTAACCGGAGTCTTTTAAGCTTAGCCGTCCGACATCGGACATAGCTAAAGTTTATTGTACTGTGCTGACAAAATCCTATACCTGCGGCTACATTAATGTAGCCGCGAATACGCTGATGTATCATATCCAGCAACGGTAGTCCCATTCATAGGCATAGTTTGTTCCTCTGTTTCCTTGTACGTAAACATGAGTTGTCGCAACTTGCAGCCTTCGCGAAGCATAGCTATAGCGGCCGGATGATCTGACGAAAGCGTATTCTGTAACTGCTGAAAATTGTGTAATGCCCGACTTAACAGAGAAACGCAGCAATTCACGCGATTTTGACGATTATATGTCTCAGACAGATTCTGCACCGCAATTGACAAGCAAATAATAACCTCGCCAGCCTGCTCATGCTGGTTTTTCAGGATATCACTCAAATGTCCTCGTAACAGAAGAATACTATTCATGTAGTAATGATTGGCATTTTGCCATTGTCCCTGCTCAAACTCATAATTCCCCATACGCTGTAACATTTTCCAATTCTGTATCAGTTCCATAATAACCTCCTGCGTTACTCATCAGCATGCCTTGCAATTTAATTAAATGATAATGATTACCGTTAACTTCAAATTAATCAGGAGTAAACTATGTGCTTTAAATTACCTGCGTTACCCTACAACTACGATGCACTTGAGCCTCATGTCGATGCCATGACAATGGAAATTCACCATCAGCGACATCACCAGACCTATGTCAACGGTCTGAACCAGGCACTGGCCGAAACCCGTTACGAAAAATGGGACTTATCTGAACTGTTACGACAAATTGAGAGTATACCTAGTAATATGCAGTCTGCTGTGCGTAATCATGGTGGTGGCCATGCTAACCACTCATTGTTCTGGCAAGTTATGTCACCTCAGGGCGGTGGCGAACCCACGAGCAATCTGGCTAAAGCCATAGAGACCGACATTGGCGGCTTTAAGGCCTTTCAGGAACAATTCACTCAGGCTGCGGTCAGTCGGTTTGGTAGCGGCTGGGCCTGGTTAGTGATTAATGCCAACGGACAACTTGAAATAACCAGTACAGCGAATCAAGATAGTCCATTAATGGATGGACTGACTCCCATACTCGAGCTGGATGTTTGGGAACACGCTTACTATTTAAAATATCAGAACAAACGTGCAGACTATATTGCAGCATTTTATGAAGTGATTCACTGGCCGGAAGTTGCCAGGCGTTTTGAGGAACATGAATGAAGGTAATGGAATTATTTCAACCGGGTTGGCGTCTTGGAAGCAAGCTACTCGGTTGGTTCGTCCTGGTTTTGGGCGCAGGCTATGGTTTATATCAGCTCATTCTGTTAATGCAGAATCAGGACCATGTACGCTACGCGTTTTATGCCGGAATGGTAGCGGCTGGAGCCACGGCTGCGGGTACCCTTCCCGCTCTTTTCTCTCGTGGATTATCAACTCGTTTACATGCTGCAATATTGGGGTTTGGCGGCGGAGTTATGCTGGCAGCCAGCATTTTTTCTCTCATTGTACCGGCGTTAGATCTATTTGAAGTAGCGACACAAACCGCTTGGCATGCGCCGCTAAAAGTGTCTGCGGCTATACTTTTGGGCTCTTTTTTAATGATGGCTCTGGAGCGCAGTGTCCCACATGAGCACTTTATTAAAGGTACTGAAGGACGCCAGGCACTGATATTGAAGCGCAGTTGGTTGTTTGTTTTTGCAATTATTCTGCACAATATTCCTGAAGGGTTGGCAATAGGCGTAGCTTACGCCGGCGATGACACAGTCGGAGCGTCCACTCTGGCAACCGGTATTTCTGTGCAAGACATACCTGAGGGCTTTGTCGTAGCCATGGCTCTATTGGCCGCAGGTTATAGCCGTAAGATAGCAATTGGTGTCGGGATGTTATCCGGTTTGGTGGAGCCATTAATGGCTGTTATTGGCGCCATTGCATTAAGCAACTCAGCTGTGCTGCCCTGGGGGCTGGCTATGGCCGCGGGTGCTATGTTATTCGTCATCAGTCATGAAATGATTCCCGAGTCACACAAACAAGGCCACGAAATGTCTGCAACGAATGGTCTGATGCTGGGTTTCGTGCTGATGTTTGTGCTGGATACAGCCTTGGGTAGTTAGCGCTCAGCTTAACTACCTGAAGCGAATTCGCATTTTCTTTTAAATAAGTAACAGTTTCCGTTTTCATAGCATTTTTCACAAAGCTTATTTATCAAGTAACCACATGACAAAGGCGTACAAGTTGGTAAAAAGGTAAAAAGCACACAGACACAGTGTCACAAAATAAACTGAAAACAGCACCACTTTGGGTACTACTTCCCTGACTAGCCACAGGAAGCCTGATGCGGCTAGCCAACAAGGCAATGCCGCGGTCAATGCTAAAATCACAACTTGCATATACTCGTGGCGATACTCCGCAGCGGAGTTAGCGTAATACCCGAATGTGTACTTGCCTGCGACTCCGAGAAAAAAGAGTCCGCCTGCGGCAGCCAAAACAGCCAGAATCATCCATATCTTCGAGAGCATAAGTTATTCCTTTAACTATAATAGTTAACATTACCAGTAACTAAGGTTACCTACTTTTTCGAGAGACTGCAGTGGCCTTTACATTGTTGGAGTGAATGGTTAGCGGCTTCCTCATTATGTATCCGTTTTTCCTATCCACTTTTGAATCGTCGTAGGTTCATAACTGGCGAATCGATCGAGCAGCGTTTCGGGAGCAGAATCTACAAGCAACATTGAGCGGTGCGGCTGTTTGACGAACTGTTCTGCTACGGCATGATCAAAAAATGCAGTTAACGAATCAAAGTAGCCTTCTATATTGAGCAAGCCGCAAGGTTTTTTATGGAATCCAAGCTGAGCCCATGTCCAAATTTCAAAAATCTCCTCAAGAGTCCCTATCCCTCCGGGCATAGCAATAAACCCGTCCGACAGATCAGCCATCAAGGTTTTGCGTTCATGCATAGATTGCGTTACGTGCAGCTCGGTCAGGTTTGGGTGCGCAACTTCTTTCCGCACCAATGCTTCGGGAATGACGCCAACGGCCTCTCCTCCAAGTTGCAACACAGTATCGGCAATCAGCCCCATAATACCAACACTCGCGCCACCATAAACAAGCTTTAGGTTTCGGTTTACAAGTGTTCTTGCAAGATCACGGGCCGCTCTGGAGTAGGCTTCCTGTCGACCGGGATTTGAACCACAATATATACAGATGCTCTTCATGGCGTTACTCGTTCGCTAGAAAAAAGCGTGGGAAGTCCAGAAACCTCTGCGGCGGCAGGAAACGATAAAGTTAAAAGTGCCAGGCCAGCCAATACGCTTCTGAATAACATTATTTCTCTATCGGCATTCATAGCTATCGGCGGAAGCCTCATCGCCCCCAGTATAATGCGGGTACTCCGGATAGCTGCAAAGCTTGGTGCTGGCGGGTTCCGGCTTTTTGCGTGAGGCGGTAACATTTCCCGGCGCGTCGTCATTTTCCACCCAGTCGACGACCACACTCAGCAGATCAAAGGAATCGTAGGTATTGGCCCCGCCAGCGCAATGACCCATGCCCGGTACGAAATAGAACCGGCTGGCATCGCCCCAGTTTTCATTGGCACTATCAGCCCGCTGATAAAATCCGAGCGTGTCATAGGCGGAGAACCAGGCATCGCTGACCCCGTGATAGAAAAGGATCTTCCCACCGCGATCGAGAAAGGTCGAAAAGTTAGTCCAGCCGTAGCTATCAGTGCGCCCCTGCATCGGGTCATTGCGCAGCCGCGCATCTTCGGCATCAATATCGAGCTCGGTCTGGCCTGCGCTGGCACCGGGCGAGAAAAAGTTCTCACCAGGAATAAAGGTCATACCGCCCTCAATCATGCCGGTATCGACGGGAAAGGCGGGATAGATCTCGTAACCAGCGCTATTAGCGAGGGGCGCAAATGCTTTGTTAATCGCATCCGCCTGCTCCTGTGAGATACACGCGTCATCGTCCCCCGCCTGACAAACGAGCCGGCCGGGATCGAAGTCGCAGCCCTGAACATTGGCAACCACTCCGTTCTCAAGGCCATCCAGACTGTCGCATTGCGCCAGAAGCCCGTCATGTACCGTGCGCCGTTCAGCCGGTGAAAAGGCACTGCCAACTTGCGGATTCCCTTCCTCGTCACGCGGTGCTATCTCGTTAAAGGCCGCAACAGCCTTACGCAGAGCGAAATTTGAATGTCCCGTGCGCATAGCCGGTGCGCCGACAACGGCGCCGTCAAACAGCATGGGGTAGCGCTGCGCGGCAAGCATGCTTTCACGCCCGCCGGTAGAGCAGCCTGAAATATAGGTATGATGTGCCGCCTGCCCGTAATAAGCCTTCGCAATGTCTTTCCCCAGTTGGGTAACCTTGGCCACGGACTGCCCGGCAAAATCAAGCGCGCCTTGCTGATCGGCCATAAAGGACGCGTCGAAACCGCCCTTGCCCTTGTGCCCACCATCGGTAGATATCACCGCAAAACCACGCGCCAGAGCTGGCGTGTCGCCGGCGGCGTTGCCGCCAAGCGGAGGGTGCACTGTGCCATTCAGTCCTCCACCGCCCTGGAACAGAAAACGACCATTCCAGTTTGCAGGCATTGCCAACGCGAAACCTAAACCATAGGTTTTACCGTCCGCGCCCTCACGTTCATTGCTCATGCCTTCAACATAACAATGATCGGGAAGCTCCACCGTCGTGTTATCGGGACCGCCTCCGAAGCTGAATGAACCGGCCGATTTCATCTCTGCACTGGTGATTTCAGTGTTCGCTATTTCAAACTCAGTCAATGCCGCACAGGACATTTCAGTCTCCGTGGCATCGCCACCGAAAGCATTATTTGCTCCACATCCCCCGACAGCAAGCGCAGCCAGTGCAATCATTAATCGATTCATTGTTTTCATCCTTTTTTATTTCTGCCTCAACGACTGGGGCAAGTTAGCTATCCATATGTACTTCCAGCGACGGGCTTAGTTATGCATCAAGTTCAGACCAGACAGCATACTCATTTCCATTTGGATCGGTGAAGTGAAATCTCCGGCCGCCTGGGAAGTCGAAGATATTCTGAACCACCGTTCCTCCTGATGAGGTGACCTTCTTAACCGTTGCCTCTAGCTCTGAGCTATAAAGAACAACCAGTACACTACCATTTTCGGGAGACGAAACTTTGTCAGACTTGTAAAAGCCCCCGTCAATTCCGGCATTCTCAATCGCCATATACTCTGGGCCATAGTCGATAAATGACCACCCAAAAGCCGAAGCGAAGAACCCCTTTGTTGCATCAAGATCTCTTGAGGGAATCTCGACATAATTGATTTTACCCGTTTCTTTCATGACGTTCTCCTGCGTGGCCTATGGATAGCAGATTGATCGCTCATGCAGCCAGTTTAGCTACAATTTTCGGATATTTAGGAATAAAAAAGCGCGTCCTATCGCAAGCTCAAGTCCCCCAATGACGTAGATAATCTGCAGTCCCAGCGACCGCAGGCTCCGAATGTTCTGCATTGATACGTTTAAAATGCATAAAAGTACACCGATAAAAGTAACGGCAAGTACAAAATACAGCTTACCCCAGCCACTACGCACATTTTATTTTTACCCATACTAGTACAAACTCTCAACGTAGCTATTCACTGGGTCAGACAGCAGGTCTTGCGGATGATCTCCGCCCATTGTTGCCCATTTACTTTTCCCGGTAAGCACACTACTTGCCAACTCTTCCCGAGTTTCGAGGTCATAAACCGAGAGCTGGATTTCGAGACGGTCTGACTTTCCTGACCACTCTGTAGCTCTATCTTCCCAATGAAGAATTATTGGCACAACAAGATAGCCTGAGTTTCCTACTAGCTCAGTAAAACAGTTTTCTCTGGAGCAGGAACCTATAACCTTTGTACTCGAGCTATATCTAGCAAAAGCAGCCCGAGTAGCGTTTGCAGTCATAACCCCGGAGCTCCTATACTCCTGGTCACCGTACCAGCCATTTTCTGGGGTAACTATGTATATAAACTGATTTGCAGCTAACTTAACACTGGGCTCCGTGAGAGCGCTCTGCTGATATGAAGCAGTGCAGCCAAAAACAGAGAGCAACGTGATTGATAAAATTAATATACGCATAGTAATTTTATCGAAAATTAACGCCCGCTTAAGCGGACAAAAATTGTTGGCTAAACTGTGTAGCGCAGCAAAACGTAGCCAACTGTTTTTGTTCCGTTTAAAGCGCTTGTTATAACGATTTACTAGAAGCCTTGATGAACATTCCCAGTAACTTCAAATTGATTTTGCTGAAACTCTACCGATGGAATATCAACATGGTCTTTTAACCAAGGCCACACTTCATTAGTTTTACCATTAGCCTGATGAGCTACGTAGAAAAATGATATTACGGGTTCTATGCAGTTGATAATATTAAAAATAGAGTCTTTGAAATATGCTTTATAAAACTCAGTTGCATCGATAGATTTCTGGTGGATTATCTCATTTCTGTATTCTTCAAGAGTAACAAACTGTCCCCACCATTTTTGCTTTTCTACAGCCTTAGTTTCGTACAACTCAGGAAGAATGTATTTAATCTTAGTTTTTAAACTAAGCCACCGCTCAATGGCTGCCTTATCGTATGACTCTGTAATACCTTTCGAGTTTTTCTTAGTTTGGTAAATGTGCCCATGAGGAATACTAAGATTAGCAAATGCTTCTAAAGCAGTATAAGCAAAGACGATTGCAGATTGAATTTCTTCAATGTAGTCGTAAACGTCTTGGGAAATAGCACTTATAGCATCTTTTTTATTTCCGGTTAGCTTAGTAATATCCAATTCGTAGCTACTGCTTTTAAATTTCCGGTCAAAAATTGCTTTTGCTCGACCTGAAGCTTTAGTGCTTACGCTCATTAACATGCCAATGCTGTTTGGAACGAAGTAACTAATCTTTCTCGAACGGTTGAGTTTGACTGTATCGATGTCTTGAATCAACATTGAACCGCTACTATCTTTTGCGAAATGAAACGTAGGCTTCGTCATTCTCAAGTCAGGTATTTTGTACCCTTCGGGTGTCAAACCAACCACTAATGAACTTTTAGATTTATTAGGAATCTTCATATTCGCCTATCGTTATAACGCCCGCCATGACCGGAGGCAAAAACTGCACGAAGCAGAGTTTTTGACTTCCGGTGCATGGCATTGTTAGCTGATTTGCGCCGGACCATTGGTGTTATAGCCACGAGCTGCCCTCTTGGTAACTTAGAAATGGGCTTGTACCGCTAATACGGTAATCTGAGCAGATGCTTTCGAGGCTACTCTTTGCAATCTGAACAAAAAAACCGGTTGGATAGACTAGCTCCCATCGGTTGCTGAAAATTAAACCACTCACAGGGTCTATATCGGATATCGTTGAAACCTCTTGATAGTAAGGAGCAAACTCCATTCTGAAAGGGGACTCTGCCCCTGCGCCAGGCAACCTGAACTCGTGAGCCAGTTTGTTCCTATACATCCAAAGCAGATTTTTGTGCGTGAATCTGGATGGTAGAAATTTCCCATCCAGTTTTTCTGGTTGATCATTACTCTGGTACGGCCACTCAGCAAGAGCCTCCTGAAGTGTCGGGTCAGCTTCTAGCTCTTTATGGCGTGACAATAGCCTGTTCGAAACAGCAAATCTCTTGTGCTTCTCAGATTGAGCCCAACCGTTAAGATCTGAGAAGGAACTAGGTACTTGAGAGAGACCGTCGAGGACGCCGCAAAGCTGCAACAAACTAACCCTGTCATGATACGACCAGCCAGAGTGCGCCGATACGGTTTGTCGATAGCGCTTTCCCACACCAGTCTCATTAGGAAAAGCGGCGATCGAAAGGGAATCAAAAACTGAGCAAAGCAGAAGTTTTGCCGGAAGCCCTTGGTGACGACGGTTTGGTTTAGAGAAAGCAGCAGCAATCATTGCCCTGTTATAGGTTCGAAACCTATCAATTTTTTCTTCAACCGTTTCCACTAATGCCCTCCAATAGCTAACGCCTTGCTCACCGGTAAATTGTGAGCGCAGCGAACAACTTATCCGCGTGCAGCAAATTGTTAGATTTTATGCTCACACGAAGCGTAGAGTGCTCTTGCATATGCAAATGCCCTAACCTCAACCCACTTTTCAGTAACCAAAAACAACCACGAAAAAAGAGAACCCACAAGCAGAAGGATTAGTGCTGCACGCTCAAAAGGGATACCAAGGAGCAGTTCTAATATAGGGCCATCTTTCTCATTAAAATAGTTTGACCATACAATGGTCGAAACAATAGCTATTGACAGCAGGCATATCACGACGCCAAGCCATTTAAAAGCCCTCGTGTTCCTACTAAAACCATACGCAATATTTTCCTTAAAGACCAAAGGGTGATCCGTCGAGCTTCTTGTATGCTCTCGCAAAAAAATTGCCGCAGTTCTATACGTTTCATCTGCGCCCGCAGGATCATCAATTTCTTCTTTGTAAGATACCATTTTAAAGCTAGGGATGAGGCTCACTAGTTTTGACATGTACCGTGCTTTTGTATTTTTATCTAACCTGAAATCTGAATGCCTCAAGATAATCGTTGTAGGCGCACCTCCCCATTTCTTAAAAAGCTTCTCTTGAAGAATATTCCCCCTAGTCGACATTTGATTAGCCGCAAAGGCAATAACGCCAAATGACGTCAGAATGGTTATGGCTGCGCCCCCCCAACTCCTCGATGGCTCATACAGCGCAATTACGGAGATGATAGCGGGGAACATAAGTAAAAAAGCAGGCTTTACTCTGGCATTGAGACTATATTCATCGAATAATTTTTCGAGGCTTTTCATATCAATTAGTCTTCAACCCGCTCATGAAAAGGCTCAGGAGTAGCAGTACTCCAGTCATCTCGACCTGGTGCCCCCTTTTGATGATACTTTCCAACCCCGGCAGTAACATGAACTCTTGCTCCACGGCGAGTAAATGCATTAAGAACTTTTTTTGATGGATGCTTTGGTGCGCCAGACTTAGCTGCAGAGCAAAAAGCTGTAAAGTGCGGGGTGTGATCTTTTGGCTTTATTTCACCAACAAGCTTGTTGAGAGCTGTAGGACCAATATTTCTAAAGCTTCCATGATGTGGTATTTGGATGAAAGCGAGACTATCTAAGTAATCAATATGCCCGATGTGATCCGCTGCTTTTTCTAACGACTCTTTTCCTGCATCACCAGTAAAAATCAACCTCTTCCCTTCTATATTTAATTGAATTATCGCGCTAGAGTGATTTTGGGCGCTTGTTGTATTCCCATCATCTTTAATTAGATCTATATTCCACTGATCAGAAATCCACTCCATTACCTTTTCTTTGGCTTTATCAAAGAAAGAAGCGTCTTTTGAGGCTGACTCTAAGGCCACTTGAGGCATACTGGAAAACTCTACCAGCAACTCGTTGTAGTAATCATAAGTAGGTCCAACCACCTGAACGCAACCTGTTGCGTCATTTAGACCTGTAAATGGTTCTTCGATAGGAATGTCTTTCTTTAACGCTAACCTGTAAAGCCCATTCGCACTTTCCAGTGCCTTTTTTAGTCGTTCGGAAATGCTATTGTCAGTGACACGACCATCTTGAAAGCTAAGAGCCTTTCCGTCGCAATGATCCCACGGCTTATGCATCCATAGTTTTTTTACGGTCATCTCTTCCAGAACAACATGCAACCCTGAAACATGGTCGGAATCTGGGTGAGTAAGTATCACCAAATCAACAACATCTGTTGAGTAGTGTTGCTTAATATGGGAAACGAGAGATTCACCTGATTTTTTATAGCCCCCGTCTATAACTACAACTGTCTGTTCATTTCTGTGACCATCTAAATTGCCAAAGCGCAATGCTATAGCATCCCCGCTTTTCCCCTCATCACCAACAGGGAGAAAGTCAACTTCATATCCCATTCCCATCTCCTTAATTAAGGCCAAGACGCAAATCTAACCTTTGTATATTGCGCACGCACACTTTATACCAACCATTTCCCCGACAAAAACCATACGAACAGGGCAATACGAGCCAATATCAGCCGACGCAAAATGAGCATGCTTACTTTGTTTTCCGTTTTAATGAATATGCACAAAATATGTTTTTATTATGTTACTGACAATAAAGAGTTTATCGAAAACAAGCAAATACAAAGTGCGCATGTTAAAGAACATAAGTGAGCATCTTGGTCAGTAAACACGCTGCCAGTTAAAATACTTCTCATGGGCTAAAGCAAGCATTGGCATGTCTTCTGTTGTATCGCCGTAGGCGTAAATGGTTTTAAAGTCGGATAAATTTACTTTTCGTTTAATGGCACTGACTTTATTCTCCAGGCTGCAGTCACCCGACACATAACGTCCCGTTAATTTGTTATTCTTTATTTCCAGTTCGCTGCATACCCACTTAATACCTTGTGAATGGCACCAGCAGGAAAGGTAAAAGTCTAATGAAGCCGATACCACATAAACTTCGTCTCCTTGCGCTTTGTGCCATTCAATTTTGTTAAGGGCTTCGGCTCTGATAACACTGGGTAAATATTGCTCTGAAAAACTACGGGCTAACCTCGTAATGTCAGCCACGGAGCGATTCCAGAACACGATTCTAGATAACAGCGGCCTTGTCTTGGACGGTTTAAGTAGTCTTAATTTATAAAGCGCAATAAACGGAGAAGCTAATAGCAGCGTCATTATCAGTCGGCGTTTAGGCGTAACGTAGAACAGGAACTTAGTATAAGTATCCTGCCCTGTTATTGTTCCGTCAAAATCAAAAAGTGCAAGGTTCATAAAAGCCCGTAATTAACTGGCTTTGTCGCATGTAGGGATCGAATTAATATTGCGCTGAACGTCGGTATCTAATTTAGTGACGTCCATATCCTCAAGGAACAAGAAAAAGTCCTCATCGTCTTGAGTTTTTAAATAGACGTTTAATTCGGAGTTGCCCCAGGAAAAATTCTCGTCGCGACAGGCGGAAACCAGTCTCACGTTCATACTGCCCGCGCCTCCTTTTTCATTGTTTTCGCGGTAGTCTTTCACCATCTGTTGTCCTTCAGCCATTGTTTGCGCATCTTCTTTTGACAGCTGCATGACTGTAATTCTTTCATTTCCCTCAATGTCTTCTTTTAAGTTATCAGGAACCGCGTAGTCTTCATTAATAATTACCGGGAAGTGATGGTCAAAACTGGTACTTGGGTCGTCAGTTCTAAAATTAAAATCGATAACCACATCACCATCTTGCACGTTAACTCCATCCGGAGCCACAACAGCCACGACCAGCTGCTTAGGATCTGTTTCTAATGGATTCAGGTTCATCATTTTAATCATGGTACTGAGTGGAATATTACTGCATGAAGCAACGAATGTTAGAATACTGGTTAAGAAAATGATTTTTAATTTGTTCATAATAAGTCCTAGTTCAAAGCACCAAATGCTGAATTACATTCGGTATTGTTGGAAAAATGTAACAGGCACAGTTAACTGACCATTGGAAGGTTACAAAGTTTCAACATTTTATTAAGTACAAATTAGTAAGGGAGGAAATATGGTGGATCGCACCTGACGTGAACGTCAGGCTACGCCGTCCAAGTTAGTCACTTCATCATCCTTGTTTTGCTTTCTGCCAGAGGGCTTCAAGTTCTTCAAGGTTGCAGTCAGTTGGGTGTTTACCCTGCTCGCTCAGGCTTCGCTCTATATGCTGAAAACGGCTTTTGAATTTGTCGTTAGCGCGTTGCAGCGCGGCTTCGGGGTTTACTTGTTTGTGGCGGGCCAGGTTAACTACGGCAAACAATAAGTCACCAATTTCTTCTTCAATATGGTCCTGGTCGGTGGCTTCTTTTACTTCCTGAATCTCTTCATCAACTTTGGCGTAAACCGGTTCGGCTTCGGTCCAGTCAAAACCTACTGACGCGGCACGCTTTTGCAGTTTGGCGGCTTTTAGAATACTGGGCAGTTGGCTGGGTATGTCGTCAAACACAGAGCCTTTGGCATTTTTCTTTGTACGTTCCTGCTGCTTTATCTGCTCCCACTGGGCTTTAATTTCGGCGTCAGACAGATTGCGCTGCGCATCGGTGCCGAACACATGCGGGTGGCGGTTTATCAACTTTTCAGCGGTATGTACAGCTATATCATCCAGCTCAAATTGCTGCTCTTCGCGCGCTAATTGAGCATAAAACACCACCTGAAACAGTAAATCGCCCAGCTCATCTTTTATCGACTGCCAGTTACCCGACTGAATGGCATCCACAACTTCGTAGGTTTCCTCTATGGTGTAAGGAATTAACGAGGTCATGTTCTGCTTTAAGTCCCAGGGGCAGCCGCTTTCTGGGTTGCGTAACTGAGTCATAACCTGTTGCAGTTGTTGCATGCCTTTCACTGAGGTACCTCTATTGTTTCAACTAAAGCTTTAAAGTAATGCGCTGAACTTGCTCAACACCATGAACCTGGCGCAGTCTGTCTGTAATGCGGCTGAGCGCGTCGCTGTCTTTTACGGTCAGAGTTAACACTACTGTCGCCGACTGTGACTGCGCATCGCTCTCGCTGTCCATTTGCGCCACCGCCGCCTTTTCATTCGACAGCACGCTGGTAATGTCATGTAACAAACCATTACGATCTAAAGCCGACACACGCAGGCTTGCCCGGTATTCCTGTTTGGAATGCCCCGACCAGGACACTTCAATACCGCGCTCGGGGTGCTGGTGCAATAAATGCTTCAGTTGATCGCAGTCGCTGTGGTGCACGGACACGCCCCGCCCCTGAGTAATAAACCCGGTAATAGGCTCACCCGGCAGCGGTTCACAGCAGTTAGCAAAGTGCATCATCAGGTTACCAATGCCTTCTACCGTTACGTCCGACTTCGGCGTTTTTGGTGACTGCTTGGCTTTACGACGCTTAGTTAAGCGCTCTACTTTGTCGGCTTCGGTTTCCTGCGGTTTCAGGAAGTTCACCACCTGGTGCAAGCGAACGTCGCCAGCGCCAATAGCGGCTAACAAATCGTCCAACGTCGGCACGTTAAAGCGCTCGACCGCTTTGTTGGCATCCTGCACATGCAGTTGATACTTCTGCAGTTCGTTTTCCAGTAACTCTTTACCGGCCTGCAGGTTCTTTTCCCGGTCTTCTTTTTTGAAGTAGGTGTGAACCTTGGCTCGTGCCCGTGACGAATGCAGGTAACCCAGTTGCGGATTTAACCAGTCGCGCCGTGGTTGGGCGTTTTTCTGAGTCAGAATTTCAACCCGGTCACCGTTTTGCAACTGGTAAGTAAAAGGCACAATGCGGCTGTCGATTTTAGCGCCAATGCACTTATGCCCTACTTGACTGTGAATGTAGTAAGCAAAATCGAGCGGGGTTGAGCCCATGGGCAAATCCACTACCTCGCCCTTCGGGGTAAACACGTACACACGGTCTTCAAACACCTGCGAGCGAATTTCATCTACCAGAGTTTCGCTGCCGGCCATGTCTTCGTGCCAGGCCAGTAGCTTACGCAGCCAGGCTATTTTGTCTTCAAAACCGTGGCGTTTACCGGCGGCTGCGCCCTCTTTGTACATCCAGTGCGCGGCCACGCCCAACTCGGCGTCGTCGTGCATGTCGTGCGAGCGTATCTGAATTTCAACGTTCTTGTGTTCAGGACCAATAACCACGGTATGTATGGACTGGTAGCCGTTCGGTTTAGGCGTTGCCACGTAGTCGTCAAACTCGGACGCAATATGGCGCCAACTGGAATGCACAACGCCTAGTGCGGCGTAACAGTCTTTCAGGTTATGCGTCAGAATACGTACGGCGCGAATGTCGAACAGCTGGTCAAACTGCAGATGCTTTTTCTGCATTTTGCGCCAAATAGAATAAATATGTTTGGGGCGACCATAGACATCGGCATCAATACCCTGCTGCTTCAGTGACTCCTGCAAACCTGACACAAAGTTATCTATGTAGAGTTCGCGGTCGGTACGGCGCTCATCTAAACGCTGAGCAATGGTTTTGTAGGTTTTAGGATGCAGGTAACGGAAAGAAATGTCCTCCAGTTCCCACTTCAGCTGCCCTATGCCTAACCGGTTAGCCAGCGGCGCGTATATTTCCGCGCACTCTTTAGCGGCCAGTACCCGGGTTTCTTCGTCGGCTTTCTTCACTTCGCGCAGGTAGCAAATGCGTTCGGCCAGTTTTATCAGCACCGCGCGCACATCTTCCACCATAGACAGTAACATGCGTCTCACATTGTCTATCTGGCTGCCGTCTGGCTGACCGTGTTGGAAGTGTTGTAAGTCACCTATACTTTGCATTTGCTGTACGTTACGCAGCAGCACAATCAAGGTTTTCGACTGTTTACCGGTGATTTTGTCTAAATCGAGCTTGCCTGCTTCCAGCAATGGCACGTATAACGCCGCCAGCAAGGATTCGGCATCCAGCTTTAGCGGTGCCAGTATTTCGACCATTTCCTGGCCTTTCAGCAAGGCTTCAGCTTCCTCAGGAAACTGCTGCTTCAGTTGCTGAAAAGTACTTTCTAACGGCTCAGGATCACTCACAGCGTTCAGCCAATGCTGTTCACTGTCTTTGTATTTGGGGTCATCCACGTGGGTACTGCGTACATGGACCATGATTTACGACGCTCTCTCCAGACAAACCATAGTTTCAATGTGATGGGTTTGCACAAACATGTCAACTGTACTCAGGCCAATTATGCGGTAATTGCAACCTTTGCTTTCGGTTAGCATGCCGGCAATATCCCGCGCCAAAGTATCCGGTGCGCAGGAAACATACAAAATGCGTTGTGGTCTGTGTTCGGGCTTCAGCTTATGCAGCAACTTCACCGCACCTTCAGCCCCCGGTCTTGCAGGATCTAAACACCACAAATCGGCGGGTTCGCCTAAGTCTGAAGCGGTAATTTCGTTTAAGTCGGCGCTAAGTGAACTCAGGTTATTCATACCGTTTTTTTCGGCGTTAATGCGCGTCTGCTCGGCCATGCGGTAAACACCTTCTACCGCCAGTACCGACTTTGCCCGGCGCGCCAAAGGCAGACTGAAGTTGCCAATACCGGCGAAAAAGTCATACACGCGCTGTGTTTTTTCTGGCCTCAGCCAGTCTATAGCCTGTTGCACCATGCGCTGGTTAATACCGCCGTTAACTTGTAGGAAGTCACCCGGTTGAAAATACAGTTTGTCACCGTCGATGCTGGTATCAAAAGGAATTGCTGCACCAGCTAAAGGCTGCAGTTCATTCTCGCTCTGTAACCAAATATTGGTTTTATTGGCCGTTTGCCACTTCTGCAACGCCTGCATGGCGTCACCCGGCAGCGCTTCCGTTATACGCAGCAAAATAATGGGGGTATTGGTATTAATGGCCTCAATATGACCCAGCTTGCTAGCAACCGCCGATGTATTTAACAGAGGGTACAAGGCATTGACACGTTGCAGCAGAATTTCATCGGCTACCAGGCAGTCCTGTATGGCGACAATATGGTGGCTTTGTGCTTCTCTGAAGCCAATCAGCAGCTTTTGCTCTTTGCCCAGCCAGCGCGTTGCCAGCCTCACTCTGCGACGGTAACGCATCGGTTCGCTGACCAGCGGTTCCTGCCACGGCAGACTGCTGGTTTGGGGATTAAATACGCCAAACTTCTGAAACAGCTCTTCCACCACTTGCCGCTTATGAGCCAGCTGTTTTTGCTCGTCTATGTGCTGAAAGTCGCAACCTCCACAGCTAGCATAATACTGACAAGGCGCTTCGCGACGGTCGCTACTGGGCTCCAGAATACGCTCTAAATGACCACTGTGTTTGCCGGCAGTTTTGTATTCTATAACCTCGCCCGGCAAGGCGCCCATAATAAAACGAGTGGGCTGGCCTTTTATAACTGCACGTACAACCGCACGCGCCTGATGGTCAAGTGCTGACACCTGACCTTTTAGGGTTTTACTTACAGACTTATTGCGCTTCTGCGGCTTAAAAAATTGCGCCATGTTGGTTTTGCTTTACCTGATTTATTTCTAATCTGTTTCTAAAATAACCGTTGCTACCGCGTAGTGCTTTTCGTCACTAATGGATAAATGACTGCCAGTAATGCCCTGCTCTTTTATCCATTGTTCGGCGGTTTCGGTGAAATGCCACTCCGGTTTACCGTATTCGTTATGCACTACCTGCATATGCTGAAAAGACAATCCGGCAGAAATACCACGACCAAAAGCTTTGGAGCAGGCTTCTTTGGCAGCAAAACGTTTGGCCAGAAAAGCAGCTTCGTCAACCGAGGCTGTCATTTCTTCCTGTTCTTTTGGTGTTAACACGCGTTTCACTAAACTGTTGCCACGCGCTAACGACTGCTCTATACGGGTTACTTCAACAATGTCAGTACCTAAGCCCCAAATTGCCATTAGCGTGCCTTATCTAAAATATTGCGCATATCGCGCACAGCCTGATCCAAGCCAACCAATACCGCACGGGCAATAATCGAATGACCAATATTCAGTTCACAAACTTGTGGAATTTCCGCCACTTCTAATGTGTTGTGATAGTGCAGACCGTGACCTACATTCACCTGCAAACCAATAGAATGCGCGTATTCTGACGCTTCCATTAAGCGTGCCAGTTCAACAGTACGCTGCTCTTCAGTTTCGGCCTCAGCGTATTGCCCTGTGTGTAACTCCACAATGGGTGCACCGGCTTTTTTAGCGGCGTCTATTTGCTCATGGTCGGCGTCAATAAACAACGACACCTGAATACCGGCATCACTTAAGCGACGAGTGGCATCGGTGATGGTTTCTAACTGACCGGCAACATTCAGGCCACCTTCCGTAGTCAGTTCCTGGCGTTTTTCCGGTACCAGACAACTGTAAGTAGGCTGCGTCTTTATCGCTATATCGAGCATTTCCTCGGTAACAGCCATTTCCAGATTCATGGGAACGTTCAGTGTCTGCTTCAGCATGGCAACGTCGCGGTCAGTAATGTGGCGGCGGTCTTCACGCAAATGAATGGTAATGCCGTCGGCACCAGCTTGTTCGGCAATAGCTGCCGCAGCTACCGGGTCGGGATAACGAACTCCACGCGCGTTACGCAACGTGGCCACATGGTCAATGTTAACGCCCAGGCGTAAACCTTTCATTATTCAGCTCCTTTCGCTTTCGGCTAGTTCTTCGTAATTCACTGACGCTTAGTGCCTCGGAACAATTCACGACTGCGCAGCGGTTTATCACCTAAGTAAACCGCTAAGGCGTCACGCATAATATATTTTAGCAGTCTTAAGCGGTTTTCGTCGTCAACATCCCACGCGGCCAGTTTTTGAATATCCACCACCGAATACGCTCGTTGTTGATTGTCTCTGGCTTGGGTCACAAAGCCATGATCGGGAATAAAATAGCACCACTTCGAGTCGGACAGCACATTACCGGTGTCGGCGTCATAATGCCAGTCAAATGCCGCTCCTAAATGCTGCAATAACTGCCATTCAAACTGACGCAAAGCAGGCTCTACACGCTCGCTGTTGGTCATGTTTTGTAAGGCTGACAAATAGCTTTCAAAAAGCTCGGGGGCTTCAGCTTCTGCCGGCACCAGCCGTTGAATTAACTCATTGAGGTAAAAGCCACTGTAGAGTTTATCGCCCTGCAACAGCAGCTTTTGGGTTGTCTGCTGCGGCTCCAGCAAGGTTAAGGTTTTTAAGTCGCTGCGCCCCTGAAACTCGGCCAACAGTGGCATAAAAGGTTGTGCTAAACCGCGCCAGGGGCTTTTCGGGCGCTTAGCGCCTTTTGCCACCACCCGAACCCGTCCCTTATCTTCAGTGAACAGATCCAGAATGAGACTGGTTTCCTGATAGTCCCAACGATGCAACACCAGTGCCCGCTGCGCCACCGATTAATCTTCCCGGTAGCCCAGACTTTTCAAGGCTCGTTCGTCGTCCGACCAACCAGATTTTACCTTCACCCAAAGTTTCATCATGACTTTGTTGTCCAGCAGTTTTTCTAGATCGCGCCGGGCTTCGGTGCCTATGGTTTTCAGTTTGCTGCCACCCTGCCCGATAATCATCCGCTTCTGCGCTTCGCGTTCAACCAGTATTAAGGCATGAATATGAGTGGTGCCTTTTTCAGACTGACCAAACTGCTCAATTTCCACTGTCGTTTCATACGGCAGTTCGTCACCGGTAAAACGCATAAGCTTTTCACGCACAATTTCTGCCGCCATAAAGCGCACAGAACGGTCCGTTACGTAGTCTTCCGGATAATAGTGGTAGCCTGGCTGCAAATGCGAACGAACAATTTTTCTTAGCTCGTCAACATTGTCGCCGTGTGTTGCCGATATGGGCAGAATAGCATCAAACTTATGCTGTTCATTCAGCCACTGCAAGTGCGGTAATAAGCGCTCTTTGTCTTTCAATTGGTCAACTTTATTAACCAATAACACTACCGGCACTTTACTGCGCTGAATTTTCTCCAGCACCATTTTGTCGTCTTCTAACCACTTTAGGTTTTCAACCACAAAAAGCACTAGGTCCACATCTTTCAAGGCGGAGGATGCAGTCTGGTTCATCACGCGGTTTATCGCACGAGGTTCCTGTTTGTGCATACCAGGCGTGTCGACATAAATAGCCTGACAGCCATCGTCGGTATCTACGCCTAAAATACGATGACGGGTGGTCTGAGGTTTATTCGAGGTAATACTGATTTTCTGCCCCAGCAACCGATTAATCAGTGTGGATTTCCCCACATTCGGACGACCAACAATGGCGACAAAGCCGCTGTGTTTATTCTCGTCCAGTTCTATATCCAGCGTCATGCGCTCTCCTGCAAATGTTCTAATGCGGCCGTTGCTGCAGCCTGTTCGGCTTTACGGCGGCTGGTACCTGTGCCTTTAAAAGGACTTTCGATACCTTCTACAGAACAGTTTACGGTAAATTGTTGATTATGCGCCTGCCCCTGCGTAGCGACCACGTCGTACTCAGGTAAAGGCTTCTGACGGGACTGCAGTAACTCCTGCAGGCGTGTTTTTGGGTCTTTCTGGCTAGTGCCGGGCTCAATCAAGGTTAACTGGGGTTCAAACCAGTTAAGAATGACCTGCCGAATGGTATCCATGTCACTGTCCAGATAAATGGCACCAATAATGGCTTCTACTGCATCAGCAAGAATGGATTCACGGCGATAACCGCCGCTTTTTAACTCGCCCTGGCCTAGCGACAAAAAATCGCCTAGCCCCATTTTCTTACCCAGCTTCGCCAAAGAACGACCACAAACTATCGCGGCGCGCATGCGGCTTAAATCGCCTTCTGCGACTTTGGGAAATTTTTGATACAAAGCTTCAGCTATTACCAGACCTAAAATAGAATCGCCCAGAAACTCCAGGCGTTCATTGTGCGTTGATGAAGCACTACGGTGGGTCATTGCCTGACGCAAGAAATCCTGCTGTTCAAAGCTATAACCAACAATTTTTTCCAGTTCCGTTAAAGGTGGTTTGGGCAAACTCACTCAATACTCCCTAGCCTTTCAAATCGAACTCCCGTAGGAACCCACGACGGCAACCAACTATCGCTACTGCGATCCATTTCAAAACTCATCCAGATGAACACCGCTTTGCCAACCAGCAGTTCTTCGTCAACGAAGCCCCAATAGCGGCTATCACGAGAATTATCGCGGTTATCACCCATAGCAAAATACTGGCCTTCCGGCACCACCCACTCGTCTTTCTGTGTGCCCGGCTGATTAAAATAAAGCATAGTGCGCGGCGCAACACGTGGGTCGATAAGAATTTCGTGGTTTACATCACCTAAGTGCTCGTCATAAGTGCGTAAAGGTGACGAACCGGAGAAATATTCACCATCTGCTTTTAACGCAGTGGATACCACTTTCATTTCTTCACAATCTTTCTCGCCAACAGCGCAAGCGGGCTGAATATAAAGCGACTTGTCACGGTAAATAATACGGTCACCGGGCAAGCCAATAATGCGCTTTATATAATCTATATTTGGTTCTTCTGGGTACTTAAATACCGCAATATCACCGCGTTCCGGCAACGAGGTATCCACCAGCGTCTTTTGAAAAAGCGGATCTTTAATACCGTAGGAAAACTTTTCTACCAGAATGAAATCACCTTTCAGCAACGTCGGCATCATTGAGCCTGACGGTATCTGGAACGGCTCGTATAACAATGTACGAACCACCAGTACTAAAGCAATAACCGGAAAAATAGACTCGCTCAGCTCCATAAGTTTAGGCTGAGGCGCCAGAGTGTCAATTTGCTCGTCGGTTAAAGCCTTGGTTGTTTTTGTCTCAACCTCCGCAATAACCGCTTTACGCTTTGGCTTCAGTACTCGCGCATCGTAAAGCCATAACAACCCGGACAGAACCGTAATAACGGTTAAAATAATTGAAAAATAATTGGCCATTTCCTATTTGCCTACTTTTAAAACCGCAAGGAAGGCTTCCTGAGGTACTTCTACGTTACCCAGGTTCTTCATGCGCTTTTTACCCTCTTTTTGTTTTTGTAAAAGCTTCTTCTTACGACTAACGTCACCGCCATAACACTTAGCTGTTACGTTTTTACGCAGCTGCTTGACCGTCGAGCGCGCAATAACATGGTTGCCAATGGTCGCCTGAATGGCAATATCAAACATTTGTCGTGGAATTAACTCACGCATTTTATCAACTAACAGGCGGCCGCGCCCTTCAGCATGATCACGGTGGGTGATCATTGCCAGCGCATCTACCCGGTCGCCGTTAATCAGTATATCGACACGAACCATGTCCGCAGGTTCAAATTTCTTGAACTGATAATCCAGTGAAGCGTAACCACGACTGGTCGATTTCAACCGGTCGAAGAAATCCATAACCACTTCTGCCATAGGCAGTTCGTAAGTTACCGCAACTTGTTTACCGTGATAAGCCATAGCCGTTTGTACGCCACGCTTATCAACACATAAGGTAATAACATTACCCAGAAACTCTTGCGGAACCAAAATGTTAGCTTCCACAATAGGTTCATAAATGGTTTCAATATCGTTAACCGCTGGCAAGTTCACCGGGTTATCCACTTTGACTATACTGCCATCGGTCTTTTCAACTTCATAAACAACCGTTGGTGCAGTGGTAATCAGGTCTATGTCGTACTCACGCTCTAAGCGTTCCTGAATAATTTCCATGTGCAGCATGCCAAGGAAACCACAACGAAAACCAAAACCAAGTGCAGCAGAATTTTCCGGCTCATAAAAAAGTGACGCGTCATTTAACGACAACTTACCCAAAGCATCCCTAAACGACTCATAGTCCTCTGAGCTGATTGGGAACATACCTGCGTAAACCTGAGGCTTTACTTTTTTAAAGCCGGGTACCGGCTCTTTTGCCGGGTTACGTGTATTGGTCAGGGTGTCACCGACCGGTGCGCCCAGAATGTCTTTGATACCCGAAATAACATAGCCCACCTCGCCGGTGTGCAAAATGCCGGTCTCGTGAGGTTTCGGGTCAAAATAACCAACTTTATCAATTTGATACGACTGACCAGTGGACATTACTGTCATTTTCTCGCCGGCACGCAACGTTCCATTGCGCACGCGAACCAAAGAAACAACCCCCTGATAATTATCAAACCAGGAGTCAATAATCAGTGCCTGTAATGGCTCTTCTGGTTCGCCCTTAGGCGGCGGTATTTGCCGGACAATGCGCTCAAGCACGTCGCCAATACCTAAACCAGTTTTAGCCGAACACTGAACCGCATCCACAGCTTCAATGCCGACAATGTCCTCTATTTCCTGTGCAACGCCCATAGCATCGGCCTGCGGCAAGTCAATTTTGTTCAATACCGGAACAACTTCCAGGTCCATTTCAATAGCGGTATAACAGTTTGCCAAAGTCTGCGCTTCAACACCCTGAGCTGCATCAACAACCAGCAGTGCGCCTTCACAACCCGCCAACGAACGCGAGACTTCATAAGAGAAGTCAACATGCCCTGGCGTATCGATGAAGTTTAACTGATAGGTTTCACCATCTTTAGCCGTGTAATAAAGGGTTACGCTCTGCGCTTTAATCGTAATACCCCGCTCACGCTCCAAATCCATGGAATCGAGTACTTGCTCAGCCATTTCACGGTCAGTCAGTCCACCGCAATGCTGGATCAAGCGGTCGGACAAGGTGGATTTACCGTGGTCAATGTGAGCGATGATCGAGAAGTTACGAATATTACTTTGCTTGAACGCCCTATTCGGCATTGATGATACCTCTGTAAAACTGAATTCTGGAACTTAAAAAATTAGTCCCGATCATACTCATGTTAGCGGCAAGAACAAAGGACTTTATGACAGTTCAGGGGTTTCAGTGCTGAACTTCAGCCGCGACGGTTTCCAGTTTGACCATTGCATTGACTTGAATGTCACGTTTACGGAACCAGCGTTTTAGTCCCCAGAAGGTAAAAGCAAAGCCAGCAAAGGACAATAAAATAACAAAACCTTCGGGTAACGTGCCTGTGTTTTCCAGTAGCACAGCTAATAGCAACAGTGTCAGTATAGGTAAACCGTAGAGTAGTAGAGCAAAACGTGTTACTGCGGTTTCCGGTACTTCTAGTTGCACCTGGTCGCCGGGACTAAACGTTTGTTCGGTAACCACAGTAAACTGCGCATTTCGGTCGGCAAAAACTTTACTTAAAATGCCAGCGCCACAGTTAGATACCTGCGCGCAACCCGAACAGGCCGTTTTTAACTGGGTGGTAACGGTTACGCGGTTGCCATCAACCGCGGTTACTTCTGCTACTTCTTTCATTATTTAACTTCCGCCGCTATGCGTTGAGCCATGGTTAAAGGTACCTGACCCACCACTGTCACAAGAAAGTTATTATAACGCTTTGAGAACAAAGTGTGTGAAGAAGATAGCGCGAGATCGGTTTCCATACCTTCTGTTAGCTCAGCCACATAAACAGAATATTCGGCGAGGCCATCGGAAAACAAATAATGATCAACCGGCGTTGCGTCAACAACGAGAGTGTGGCTTTGCTGGCTTAATAATTTGAATCCTCGCGGTGCCCACCGCGGCCCAACACTGTAGTTTATCGCACTTTGCACACGGAGGTCTTTTAACAGCGGTGGCATTTCAATATTGCTTATTTCTTTGGTTATTTCGGGAGCGGTATCACGAACCGATAAACTGGTTAGTTGCATTTGCTCCACAACATCGCCGGACTGATTCATCATGATCATTTTAAGCGGCATACCGTTCTTGCGGTCAATCCATAGTGCATAGCTGTAACGTTGATTATCTCGGCTTAAAATACGAATATGCTGCGCATTGCGACCTAAAACCCGTGCACCACCACCCACCATAACTTGATAACTATGGCTAAGACCCTCAAAGGGTTGAGAAAATGCGGCCGGAAAGATAGCGGTAATAGTATCAGACTCTAGCGCGTAATTACTGGATGAGGTATTAAAGTGGGCAACCTTGTTATCCACTCTTAAGATGCGAAAGTCCGGACCGTTCATTTGAATTAACAGTTCGGTACTTCCTGTCTCCGGATCGTTGCCCTGTAGCCACTGATAAGGCTCAATTTGATCACCATGTACATGAACTAAAGAAGCCTCAAAATTCAGTTCAGTTAAAGCTTCTGCCATACGGTTGAACCAGTCAGCGCCACTTTCTGCTGGTTCGTTAGTCTGCTGTGCGCTTACCGAGAAGGTGCTGGCGAATAAAACAGCGCCACATAAAATAGACCGATACAACCGAGTTATCATAGCCTTAATTACCTTTGTTGAGCTCCTGCTCTGACTGCTCATCTTTTTCTGCTTGCTCTGTTTTCTGCTGCAACATCAATTGTTGTTGATGATCAATCAGGTATGACTGAACCTGACGGCGTCTTTGCTGATCGCTGATTTGCGACATTGGCTCAACACGATTCAAGCTCACCGGCTCACGGCCACCACCAATGGGGCTGGTCAGCAGAGTAGGTTCTGCGCTGCTACCATCGGGTGTCGCGGGTTGCTGATAAGTTTGCACTGTCATCACCGCAACCACGGCCACACTTGCTGCAACGGCAACTTTGGCGAAAGGCTGGAACCAACGTGAAGCCGCTTTATTCTGGCTCTTAGAGCGACCAAAACCTGGCTTAACGACATTGGACTCCTGGCTTACGCTAACACGAACACGCTCGCTAATATCAAGGCTGATATCCGAGTTTAAGTCACCTTTTATTGCCGCGCGAATAACACTGTAACGGTGCCACTCCTGCTGAGCCTGTTCATCTTGCAACAGTGCTTCAATTTCATCGGCATTGATGAGTTGTTCATCAAACAGCGCGGATGTTGATTCTGATTTATTCCGAGACATAGATGCCCCTCTGTTAGTTTACCGTTCCAGCAACGGTCGGAGTTGATTATCTATTGCTTCCCGAGCGCGAAAGATGCGAGAGCGGACAGTACCTATAGGACAATCCATTTCTAGCGCAATTTCCTCGTAACCGAGACCTTCAATTTCCCTTAAAGTAATTGCCCGACGTAAATCATCCGGCAATTCATCAATTGTTTTTAATACCACATCTCGAATCTCATCAGAGAGCATTTGCCTTTCCGGAGAGGCGCTGTCTCTTAGCGCACCGGCTCCTTCATAAAACTCTGCGTCTTCTGCATCAATGTCAGATGCGGGCGGTTTTCTACCTTGCGAAACTAAATAGTTTTTCGCCGTATTCACCGCAATTCGGTACAGCCAGGTATAAAAGGCACTGTCGCCACGGAAGTTCGGTAACGCCCGATACGCTTTTATAAACGCTTCCTGTGCAACATCAGCTACGTCGCCCTGTTGTTTGACATAACGCGATATCAAACTCATGACTTTATGCTGATACTTTTTTACCAGCAGATCAAAAGCTCGGTTATCACCTTGTTGTACTCTTTCGACCAGCTGTTGGTCACTCACCTGTTCGCTCATCCGAGCCTGTTCTCCCTTAACCCAGGAACTGCTGGAACTGGCGGCCCGTCCTGTTTCTTACTGACTGTGACAGAGCCGCATGTAAAAAGTTCGCAAAAATATCGTCAAATGCGTAAAATCGTTCAAAATTCACATTGAGTACTTTATGGAACCTGTTGCAAATTATCAATGCGATGTACTGATTATTGGTTCGGGAGCCGCGGGATTAACTACCGCTTTACAGTTGGCCGATAACTTAAACGTTACGGTACTAAGTAAAGG
Organism: Idiomarina sp. ST20R2A10; assembly: GCF_051842345.1. Taxonomy (NCBI): domain Bacteria; kingdom Pseudomonadati; phylum Pseudomonadota; class Gammaproteobacteria; order Alteromonadales; family Idiomarinaceae; genus Idiomarina; species Idiomarina sp. ST20R2A10. Next base: position 570,003 of record NZ_JBNIEY010000001.1, read on the forward strand.
CCCGCTGACTGAAGGCTCAACCTTTTACGCGCAAGGCGGCATTGCCGCAGTATTCGACGAAAACGACAGTATTGAGAGTCACATCGAGGATACCTTAATTGCCGGCGCCGGCCTTTGCGATCCCGAAGCCGTTAAGTTTACCACAGAAAACGCGCGCGCAAGTCTGCAATGGCTGATTGATGCCGGCGTGGGTTTTGATCAAGTCGAGTCTAAAGACAGCAACCCAGCGTACCACCTGAACCGTGAAGGCGGTCACAGTCATCGACGAATTCTGCACGCAGCAGATGCCACCGGCAAAGCGGTACAGACAACATTGCAGAAAAAAGCAATGGAGCATCCAAATATTCAGGTGCTGGAACGATACAACGCGGTCGATTTGATCACGGGTTCTCGTATCGGTAAACCTGACGGTTGCTATGGAGCTTATGTCTGGAGCCGTCAGAAAGAACAAGTGGAAACCGTTGCGGCAGGCTGTGTGGTATTGGCTACGGGCGGTGCAAGTAAGGTATATCAGTATACCAGTAACCCGGATATTGCCAGCGGCGACGGTATTGCCATGGCCTGGCGCGCAGGCTGCAGTGTGGCCAATATGGAATTTAATCAGTTCCATCCAACCTGTTTATTTCACCCCAACGCGCAGAGTTTTCTATTAAGCGAAGCCTTGCGTGGCGAAGGCGCTTTGCTGAAACGGCCCGACGGAACTCGTTTTATGCCGGACTTTCATGAGTCTGCTGAATTGGCTCCGCGCGACGTGGTTGCCCGAGCTATCGACTTTGAAATGAAGCGTTTGGGTGCTGACTGCATGTATCTGGATATTTCTCATAAACCGAAAGACTTTATTCAGCATCACTTCCCTACCATTATGGAAAAATGCTTGTCGCTGGGTATTGATATCAGCAAACAGCCGATGCCGGTTGTTCCTGCGGCCCATTACACCTGTGGCGGTGTTAAAACCGATATGAACGCAGCGACCGATTTACCCAACTTGTATGCTGTTGGTGAGGTTGCCTGCACAGGTCTGCACGGAGCCAATCGCATGGCTAGTAACTCGCTGCTGGAATGTCTGGTTTTCGCCCGTGCGGCGGCTAAAGATATTTTATCTAAGCGCCCTCATCAGAAGGCCTTAAATCATATTCCTGGCTGGGATGAAAGTCAGGTAGGCAATTCCGACGAGGAAGTTATAATTCAACATAACTGGCATGAGCTACGTCTGTTTATGTGGGACTACGTGGGTATTGTACGTACCACCAAACGTCTGGAACGGGCTCTTCATCGAATTCAGTTGCTACAGCGCGAAATTCACGAGTATTACTCGAACTTCCGCGTGAGTAACAATTTACTGGAGTTACGTAACTTAGTGCAGGTATCAGAGCTTATTGTACGAAGCGCTATTAGTCGTAAAGAAAGTCGCGGCTTACATTATACTCTGGACTACCCTGACACATTGCCGGATCCTCAGCCTACGGTGCTGACACCGAAAAGTTAAGGCTCTGACAGCTGTTGTAACTGGCGCCGCAGTTTTATCTGCTGCGCCTTTGACAACTGAAACCACCAAACCCGGAGCCAGTGCCGCTTTTCCTGACCTTTTTCTGTTTTATAGGCAAGCGGCAGTAAAACCAACATACCGCCTACGACCAGTGCCTTGCTGAATAATTGACAACGTTCACCCAGCCACCACCAGTAACGTCCGCACGCTGACACAGACAACACGCGCATAGGTCGCTGTAAACGAAAATAACTGTCAGGGTTCACCGCGCGGGTCTATACCTTAACGCGTGACAACATAAACCGAATCATTTCAGCAAGTTCTTCGTCTTCACACTTCTGGTGACCCATAAACCAGGCAAAAAGATCCGGGTCATCGCAGGTAATTAAACGGCGAAATACCGCTTTTTGTTCTTCACTTAGTTCGTCGTAAGCCTGATCAACAAAAGGTTCAAATAATACATCCAGCTCCAGCATGCCCCGGCGGCACGCCCAACGTAAACGACGCTTGTCTTTTAGTGCTTCTTCTGACTGTTTTAACGGCAACATAAAATCTCCGCAGCAATTGCCCTTGTAATTCGATAATGTGCCCTAATATTACCACGTAAGCCATTTAATAAGGAGTCATTGTGGTTGAGTTAACGCAGCATTTTACTGACGCAAATCAGGATCACCTTTCCGTTCAACTGACGGACTATGGTATCCTCTCGGTTTCTGGCGAAGATGCTGACAGTTTTTTACAGGGTCAGCTGACATGTGATTTACGCAAACTCGACCAGGATAATTGCTTATATGGCGCACATTGCGATCAAACCGGAAAAGCGTTTAGCATCTTCTGGCTTTATCGCGAAGACGACGCCGTTTTTTTAATTATGCATCGCAGTGCAATTGAAGGCTCTTTGGCACAATTAAAGAAATTCGGTGTCTTTAGTAAAGTCACTATTGAAGATGTAAGCGACGACTGGAGCATAGCCGGTGTTTTCGGTAGCAAAGCAGCCAGCGTTGCAGCAGAATTTGATGGCCGGGTAATGCAGGTTGGGACCAGTCCCGACCAATATCTGTTACTCAGCCAACAGCCAATTTCTACGGATTATCCGCAACCTTACTGGGATGCGTTGGAAATTGAACGGGTTCGTCCACAACTTACGTCTGAGAACATCCAGGCGTTTGTCCCGCAAATGATGAATTTGCAGGTGTGGGATGGAATCAGTTTTGACAAAGGATGTTATATCGGCCAGGAGACTATTGCCCGGATGAAATATTTGGGCAAACAGAAACGGGCGCTCTTTCGCTTATCCGGTAAAGTAACGGCTCAAGTTACTGCTGGTACGCAATTAGAGAAAGCCATTGGCGAGAACTGGCGTCGTGCAGGTACGGTCATTATGGCAGTGAACCGCACCGACACCCAAGTGGACTTATTAGCTGTTTTACCCAGTGACATAGACACTGACACGGCTATACGAGTCCGGGATGACGACGCAAGTCTTCTGGAAATACACTCACTGCCTTATCAATTAGGTTAAATTTATGAGCGAAACCATTGCACCAAACAAAGTCGTGGCTATCAACTATGCCGTTAAAACGGAAGATGGCCAGACGCTGGACCAGTCTAAAGATGGCAGCCCACTGAACTTCATCCACGGTCGTGGCATGCTGATTCCTGGTCTGGAAAATGCACTGGAAGGCAAAAAAGTTGGCGATAGCTTCACTGCAGAAGTTAAACCAGAAGAAGCTTATGGCGAACGTCATGACGGCTTAATCCAGACTGTACCACGTAACCTGTTCGGCGAAAACGAAGTACAGCCTGGCATGCAGTTCCGTGCCAGCACGGATCAAGGCGAACAGTCTGTTGTTATCGTTGAAGTAAAAGACGACGAAGTGACTGTTGACGGTAACCACCCACTGGCCGGTGTTAACCTCAACTTTGACGTAGAAGTTATTGAAGTTCGTGAAGCGACTGAGCAAGAACTTGAGCACGGTCACGTTCACACTGACGGCGAAGATCACTAAGCGCTGTTTTTGATAAAAGAAACCCGGCTAATAAGCCGGGTTTTTTTGTTTCAGAGAGGTAATTAATCCGCTTTTGGGCGCATATGCGGGAACAATAATACGTCGCGAATAGACGCAGAATCCGTTAGCAACATTACCAGACGGTCAATACCAATGCCCTGACCGGCTGTTGGCGGCATACCGTGTTCCAGTGCGGTGACATAATCTTCGTCGTAGAACATGGCTTCATCATCGCCCGCTTCTTTCTGTTCAACTTGCTCGCGAAAACGTTCAGCCTGATCTTCAGCATCGTTAAGCTCCGAGAAACCATTCGCCAACTCACGACCACCGGCAAAGAATTCAAACCGGTCGGTCACAAACGGATTGTCGTCGTGACGACGAGCCAACGGTGAAACTTCAGCCGGGTACGCAGTAATAAAGGTAGGCTGAATTAAACGATGCTCAGCAACAGTCTCAAAAATTTCGATCTGAACTTTACCTAAGCCCCATGACGGCTTAACACTGACACCAACCTGCTCGGCAATTTCAGTTGCTGTATTCATGTCATTAAGCTGCTCAAGGCTCACTTCCGGCATGTACTTAACAATAGCTTCCAACACTGTCATGCGCTCAAACGGCTTACCGAAATCATAATCCACGCCCTGGCTGGTAAACTGAGCAGAGCCTAAGACCGACTCAGCCGCGCCGCGTAACATCTGCTCGGTTAAATCCATTAAGTCGTGATAATCCGCGTACGCCCAGTAGAACTCCAGCATAGTAAACTCTGGGTTATGGCGTGTGGAGAGACCTTCATTACGGAAATTACGGTTAATTTCGAACACCTTCTCAAAACCACCAACGACTAAACGTTTCAGGTAAAGTTCTGGTGCAATACGTAAAAACAGCTCCATATCCAGTGCGTTATGGTGCGTGCTGAAAGGACGAGCTGCGGCGCCGCCCGGAATCGCCTGCATCATAGGAGTTTCAACTTCCAGAAACTGACGGTCACTTAAAAAACGACGAATATAGTCAATGATTTTAGAGCGAGCCATGAAAGTACTGCGAGACTCTTCGTTGGTAATCAGGTCCAGATAACGCTGACGATAGCGCATTTCCTGATCTGACAAGCCATGGAATTTATCCGGCAAAGGACGCAGTGCTTTAGTCAGCAAACGTACTTCGTCAACTTGCACGCTTAACTCACCGGTTCCGGTAATAAACAAGGTGCCAGAGGCGCCGAGAATATCGCCTAAATCCCATTTTTTAAATTCCGTGTTGTAATAACCTTCAGGCAGATTGTCGCGGGCAACATACAGTTGAATTTTTCCGCTCATATCCTGAATGGTTGCGAAACTGGCTTTCCCCATAATACGGCGGGTCATCATACGGCCGGCAACTTTCACGCGAATGCCTTTTTCTGCCAGCTCTTCTTTACTCAGATTATCGTATTCAGCGTGTAAGTCAGCAGCTAACGAGTCCCGACGGAAATCGTTCGGGAATGCGATACCCTTATCGCGAAGCGCCGACAGTTTCGCCTTTCGCTGCGCGATCTGTTCGTTTACGTCTACTTCAGGTGCCTGCGATTTATCAGTCATTATCGATTTTCCTCTGTCGGGATACTTAAATTAAACTTACAGCCCGCTTTTCAAGCTGGCTTCAATAAACGGGTCAAGTGCGCCATCAAGCACAGCCTGGGTATTACGGTTTTCGATACCCGTACGTAAATCTTTGATACGCGCATCGTCCAGAACATAAGAGCGAATTTGACTGCCCCAGCCGATATCAGCTTTTGAGTCTTCTAATGCCTGTTTCTCTTCGTTCTGTTTCTGTAATTCAAATTCGTACAATTTCGCTTTCAGCTGTTTCATTGCTGAGTCGCGGTTCTTGTGCTGCGAACGGTCACTCTGACATTGCACCACAATGCCTGTTGGTTCGTGCGTTAAACGAACCGCAGAATCGGTACGGTTAACGTGCTGACCACCGGCACCCGATGCCCGATAGGTATCTACCCTCAGGTCAGACGGATCAATCTCAATATCAATGTCGTCGTCTACTTCCGGGTAAACAAAAACCGAAGCGAAAGATGTATGGCGGCGATTACCTGAGTCGAAGGGGGATTTACGTACCAAACGGTGCACACCGGTTTCAGTACGCAGCCAGCCGTAGGCGTATTCTCCGACCACACGTACCGTGGCCGATTTTATACCAGCGACATCGCCTTCTGACAGCTCAGTAATTTCCGCTTTAAAGTCATGCGCTTCTGCCCAGCGCAAATACATGCGTAGCAGCATATTAGCCCAGTCCTGAGCTTCGGTTCCGCCGGAGCCTGACTGAATATCCAGGTAGCAGTCTGCCGAGTCGTTGTCTTTTGAAAACATACGACGAAACTCTAAAGCTTCCAGCTGTTTCACTAAACCGGACAGCTCTTCATGAGCTTCGTTAAAAGTGTCTTCGTCCTCTGCTTCTACCGCAAGATCAACAAGACCCTCGACATCATCCAGCCCCTGCTGAAGTTTATCCAGGGTTTGTACCACTTGCTCTAATGCCGCACGCTCTTTACCTAAGGCTTGCGCCTTGGGTGGATCATCCCACACATTGGGCTGTTCCATCTCACGAGTAACTTCTTCCAGACGCTCTAACTTAGCATCGTAGTCAAAGATACCCCCTAAGCGAATTACTACGCTCACGCATTTCTTTGATGTTGTTGTAGGTTGCGTTAGTTTCAAACATGCGACTACCTAATTCTGTTAATTCTAAAAGGGGCGTAGTTTAACGTATTGCGCGGATTTGCTCCACCAACAACTGAACGTTTGTGCGTCCGCGGAAGTGATTAAGCTGTGGCTTGTATAAAAGTTCAACAACGGAGGCCTGCCGCGCCGGCCATTGTTGTGTATCGACGTTAAAGGCAATCGCATCTAATAATTCGCCTTGCGGATGACGCACCACCAATTTTAGATGTCGCTCTCCGACAATGCGCTGATCCACCAATTCAAACTGGCCGTCAAACATAGGCTCGGGAAACTGCTGACCCCAGGGACCTGCACTTTGCAGCATATTCACACTGTCCTGCGAAAGTTGCAGTGTTGTGAGTTCGCCATCAGACCAGAACACACGTTGCTTCTGTTCTTCTGACAACCACTCCGACGCAACTTGCTCCGCCAGTTCAGAAAAGCGCGCCAGATTTTCTTTTTTCATGGTTAAGCCGGCGGCCATGGCATGTCCCCCGAAACGTTCCATAATGCCCGGCTCAAGACTATGAACACGTTCCAGTAAGTCTCGCATATGCAGACCACTGACCGAACGTGCGGAGCCTTTTAGGAATTCATCGTCATCGTTGGCTAACGCAATAACCGGACGGTTCACCTGCTCTTTTACCCTGCCCGCGACAATACCGATAACACCCGCATGCCAGTCCGGCTGATACAAAGTGACTAAATCAGGCACCTGTCCCTGATCAAAGCGCAACTTTGCGACAGCGCTTTCAGCGTGCTCGCGCATTTCCGTTTCAATTGATTTACGTTGCTGGTTTAAATCGTTAAGTTGCTGCGCTAACTGCTGCGCCCGGGTTTCACCCGCTAACAAGCATTCTATTCCCAGCCCAATATCGTCTAAACGGCCTGCAGCATTGATTCTCGGACCCAGAGCAAAACCTAAGTCGCTGGCAGCCAGCTGACTGGCATCACGGTTCGCAACTTCCAGCAACGCCTTAATTCCTGGGCGGCTCATACCTTTACGAATACGGGCTATACCCTGTTGCACCAATACGCGGTTGTTATAATCCAGCGGCACAACATCAGCTACAGTGCCAAGAGCAACGAGATCCAGCCAGTCAGCCAGGTTAGGTAGTGGCTCAACACCTTGTTCACGTAACGCTGAGCGCAACGCAAGCAGAACATAAAACGCCACACCCACACCGGCTAAATTTTTGCTTGGAAACTCACAGCCGTGCTGATTCGGGTTCACTATCGCATTAGCCGGAGGCAGTTCTTCAGGTGGTAAATGGTGGTCAGTAACCAGCACTTGTATGCCCTTTTCACGAGCAAGTGCAATGGCGTCATGCGCTGCAATACCGTTATCGACAGTCACAATTAACTGCACATTCTCTACGGCCAGTTGTTCTACCATGGCAACAGACAGGCCATAGCCGTCAGTCATTCGATTTGGTACACGATAACCCACTTGCTGCAGACCAAAGGCCTGCAGGGCCGACACCATTAATGCCGAACTGGTTGCGCCGTCGGCATCAAAATCACCGCAAATACAAACCTTTTCTTGATTTTTTAACGCATTTAGCAGCAGTTCAACGGCTTTATCGATATCTCTTAACGAAGAGAAATGGAGTAAACCGGAGGCTTTCAAAGATAATTCGTCAGCACGACGGACACCCCGGCGGGCATAAATTTGCCGCAACAAAGGCGGTATTTGTTGCGGCAAAAAGTCATCGTCAACGACTTGATAACGACGTATTTCATAATCACTCATGAATTACTGTGACTCACCTTTTTTAATTTCAGCAATTAAACGTGATGCAGGTAGCGCTCCCGGCACTAAACGACCGTCGGGCAGAACAATAGCGGGAGTACCGCTTACCCCAAACGATTTACCGAGTTGGTAGTGCTCCGCAACCGGATTGGAACAGCTTAAGTCGCCACTGTAATTTTCGTCTTCTTTAAAGGCGGTAATGGCCGCTTTTTTGTCATCCGCACACCAAACCGTCTGTAGCTGCTGCCCGCCTTTGCTACTCATACCACCACGGGGAAAGGCCAGGTATTTTATGGTAATGCCCTGTGCGTGATAGCTGTCCATGTTTTCGTGCAAGCGCTGACAATAACCGCAGGTAGTGTCTGTAAAAATCGTTACCTGATATTTCTCGTCCTCAGCCGGGTACACGATCATATCGTTTTCAAAACCTTTCAGCATTTTCAGACGAACTTTAGCCATACCCGCTTCACTTAAGTTTTCCGGTTCACTGCCGGTTATATCAAACACATTGCCGCTAATCAGCCGTTCACCATCATCTGACACATAAAACATGCCCTGATTAGTCACCGCACGGACATAGCCGTCAATTTCACCGGGCTCTGTGGACAACACTTCAATACCAATTTTATTCAGGTGCTGGGTGTCGACTTCACTTTGTTCCGCACTAATAGCCGGCGCACTGAAACTTGCGCCGACCAGCCCGACTAATCCAACTACAGACATTAAATTGCGCATAAATACCTCTTAAATTAACTGTCCGAACCCTACCCTGTTACCAGCCAAAATGCAATTAGCCTCGCGGGTGATGCTGAGCATGTAAGGCCTGCAGACGTTCACGTGCAACCTGGGTATAAATTTGTGTGGTAGATAAATCACTGTGACCTAACAGTAGCTGTAAGACACGTAAGTCGGCGCCATGGTTCAGCAAATGCGTGGCAAAAGCATGGCGTAAAGTGTGCGGCGACAAATGTGCGTAAATGCCGGCTTCTTCGGCGTAATGCTTTAATCTGTACCAAAATGCCTGACGTGTTAATAACGAGCCACGTTGCGTAACAAATATCCAGGGGCTGCTTTTATCCGTTATTGCCGGACGTCCATGCTTTAAATAATTGTCCAGCCACTCCAGCGCTTCTTCTCCTAACGGCACCAAACGTTCTTTGTTGCCTTTGCCAACAACCCGAACTAAGCCTTGCTGGCGGCTCAACTGGTCATATTGCAGACGAATAAGTTCGGTTACCCGTAATCCGGTGGCATAGAGAACTTCCAGCATAGTTCGGTCACGCAGACCAATGGGAGTTTCTGTATCCGGTTGTTCCAATAGAGAAATCACATCCTCTTCGCTTAACGAGTGTGGAATGCTTTGCGGTAATTTAGGGCGTTTCAGGCGTGCTGTTGGGTCTACTGCCACCCACTGCTGTTTTACAGCAAACTGGAAGAATTTCTTCGTCGAACTTAAAAATCGCGAGGTGCTTCGTGGCGATAAGCCTTGCATACGCCGCCACAACAGGTAGTCCTGCAGCACCACTTCATCAGTGTCCATTAAGGATTTTTTAAGCGATAGCAAATATTCACAATAACGGCGTAAGTCACTGCGGTACGCGGCTTGAGTATTATTGCTGGAGCCATGATGCAGCCAGAGGTGCTCAGTAAAAGCATCAATACGGTCTTCGTCCTCTGGGCGGAGTTGCTTCATGGTTTTTTGGAAATTAGCGAAATGATAATGCTATTATGCCGCATAGCGAGAGCGGCTGAAACTGCTTGTGCAAAACTCTCCGAAAAGAATCAAGTTAAGCGCTAATGAGTAATGCCTAGTTTCTGCAGAACATCGTATAGGCCAGCGGGCCCTTTATATTTGTACTCGTTTTTTTCGTCCGTTTGCGGCTGCTTCTTCTTTTCCAGCCGCTGACGAACCCGCCAGTCCAGGTTATGAAGAAGCTCCAGGGGCAAACGATCAGGCGTTGCATCGGGAATAAGCGGCTGAGGATGAGTTGCGTCCTGTAGTTTAAAGTCTGACAACTGACTAACTGTTGCATAGACACCACTAGCCAGCACCATGCCTGGCTTTACATCTAAAGGCCGCGTTCTGCCGGCACCAATGGTTCTTTGCCAGTTAACTTGCGCAGGGCGCTCAGAAATAACCGGGTCGTCACCCAAGGCAGACACCCAATAAGCAAACTCGCCCGCGAAGCCGTGATTAACTGCTTCGCTCGCGTGTTGCTCAAAGAAATGAGCGGCCTGGTTTTCGACAGCACTATTCTGTACAGCTGAAACTTGACTCATTAAGACTCTGGATAATCGGTTACAGATACTTCTGTATCGGCCAAAGTCCTAAAAGTTTAAGTTTTCTCTTTACAGCTAAGCTAAGACTGTTATTATACGCGCCTCTTGAGTGGAGGGGTTCCCGAGTGGCCAAAGGGATCAGACTGTAAATCTGACGGCTCAGCCTTCGCAGGTTCGAATCCTGCCCCCTCCACCATTTCTTTACTGCACCGGCAGTTGGCTATCAGCCTGAATTACTCTTCCGAAAGCGTTATAACCACCTTACCCTGAGTTTTATTATCTGCAACATAATCCAGTGCTTGCTGAATATCGTCAGCGGCAAAAACCTCATCGATGATAGGTTTTATGGTGCTGCTTTTAAACTTATCGCCAAAATCACGCCACAAACCCTGTAAAATTTTTCCTTTGCGTTCCGGTGATAATGCTCGCAGAGTTGAGCCAATCAGCTTTTGGCGCTTCATCAGCATACGTCCGAAATCAACTTCGCCAGTCACGCCAGCCATTAAACCAATTAAAATAATACGGCCATCCTGTGCCAGATACTGCTGGTCTTTTGCTATAGACTCACCAGCGACAGGATTCAGAATGACGTCGACTTCGCCAAGAGCTTTAACTTCTTCAACAATGTTCTGTTTGTGCCGGTTTATCGCATTTTTCGCCCCCAGTTTCAGGCAAAACTCTGATTTCTCTCCACTACCCACTATGGCGGTAAGCTCATTACCACTTTCCCGGCACAACTGGATCAGTGACGAACCCACACCGCTGGCACCCGCATGAGCTAATACCCGCTCTCCGGGCTTTAAGTCAGCCAGCTGATACACATTGAGATAAGCAGTGGCAAAAGTTTCCAGCCAACCCGCAGCTTCTGCATTACTCCAGTTTTCAGGCACCTCCAGTATTTGTTCAGCAGAAACATTCACTTGTTCAGCAAAACCGCCGCCAGCCAATAACGCGCTGACACGTTGCCCGGTTTGCCAGCCATTGACTTCGCTACCTACTTTTTCTATAACCCCACAGACTTCTAGTCCAGGAATAGTTGAGGCACCTTTAGGTGGTGGGTATTTCCCTGCTATTTGCATTAAGTCGGCACGATTAAGCCCGGCGCTCAGTACCCGCAGCTGAACTTCATTAGCCTGTGGCTCGTCCAGCTCAGGATGGTTCTTCCAGTGTACTTTTTGTTCGGAAATAGCAATTGCTTTCATATCAGCCTCTGTTGCCGCTTAACATTATTGAAATTAGCCAGTATGCTGTCGGTATGAATAAGATCAGGATACTGTTTGACGCAAATGGACAAAACCTTAGAGCTCAATAATAAACGCGTATTATTAATAGATGACCAGAAGCCCTTTCAGGTCATGCTCAAAGGCTTGCTGTTAAACTTGGGGGCGCAGGACGTACAAGTCAAGACCACCGGCGAAGCAGGTATTGCCGCTTACATTAAAAACCCGCACGATATTCTGTTAGTAGACTATAACCTTGGGCGTGGTCGCAATGGTCGTCAGGTTTTAGAGGAACTGCAAGTTCGAGGGTTAATGAAAGAGCATACTCTGTTCTTTATTATTACCGGTGACAACACCCGACCTATGGTTCTCAGCGCACTTGAACTGCAACCCGATGATTACTTGATGAAACCGTTTTCACATCGAGTGTTGCGCTCCCGTCTTGTGCGAGCCTATAAGCGTCGCATGTGGTTAAAGGACGTATTCAAAGCGCTGACAAATCATGATTATGAAGCCTGTATTGGTGCTTGCCAGAAACATATTCAATCTAACAGCCGCTACAGTAATTACTGCCGCAAACTGCAAATTGAGTTGTACAACAAAACCGGTCAATTAGATAAAGCGGAAACGGCAATTAAAGAACTACTTGAGGAAAACTCTCACAGTTGGGTCTTTCTAAAACTGGCTGAAACGCGGTTATTACAAAACTCTCCCGAAGAAGCCCTGAATATTCTTAATCATTTAATTAAGCGCATGCCTAATGCTGTTGAAGCTTATGACCTGAAAACCGAATGTTACCTTCAACAACAGCAGCTGGAAGACGCTTTGGAAAGCGCCCGTGATGCCATCACCATGGCGCCATTTTCAATTGAAAGGCAAACCAAACTGGCCCATATTGCCCGCGACAACGGCGACTTTGACATTGCCAAGCAAGCCATGAACAACGTTTTGCAAATAGCTCGTAAATCGGTTTTTCGTAACGCACATCACTTATGCAACTATTTACGCAGCATTTTAGATGCGGCCGAAAATAGCGATACACCGCAGCAAATCAGTAAGTATCAGACGGAAGCAACAATGGAGCTGCAACGAGCCCGCTATGACGAGCATCTGTTGCATGCCGATATTTCGTTTGAGGATTTGGAATCCATTTTATTATCGCGTATTGATTCATTTAATGGTCGTTTACGCGAAGCTCAGCAACGCTTAAACGAGGTTGTTGGCGAAAAACTGGCGCACAACCAGCCTATCAATAAAGACTTACTACCTGACGTTATCGCCATTTTACTGGATGTCGGGGAGTATGAAAAAGCGAATGCGCTAGCAGCGAATCAGGATGAAAACCCGACTCTTGACAGTTATACCACTAAAATTTTACAGGCACGCTTAGCTGCAGCTCAAAAACAGCAGGATAACTTCTTTGAAGTTCATAAGGCGGGCTTAGATGCTTATCAGCAAGGCAACTATATTCGTGCACTGGAGCTGTTTCGTAAAGCCATGGAGGCCGCGCCAATGAATAGTGGTGCTGCACTTAACTTTATTCAGGCGGCCGTCCGTTATGTTGAAGAAATTCCAGGTGGAGAGCGAGTTCGGCTTAAGAAAGAATGCGATAATTGCTTTAAAGTCTTAGAGGGGCTCCAATTATCCAGTAGCCACAGTAACCGCTATGAGCGGTTACTGGAGCAAACTGAAGGGTTGGAACTGCGCTAGCTCAGCTTTTGGTTAGCGGCTAACTGACCTGATTGATAATCCTTAATAGCCTGCTCAATCTGATCCGACGAATTCATGACAAAAGGACCGTGTTGGGCAATGGGTTCTTCAATAGGTTTAGCGGCCAACAAGATAAAGCGCGCATGTTCAGTAGCGGAAAAATCTAAGGTTTCAGCAGGATCAAGCAAGATCAACTCGCCCTCTTTCGCCGCCTCCCCATTCACTGTCAGCTCACCCTGATAAACATAAGCCAAGCGTCGTTTTTGCCCTTGTGACGGCAAGCTGAAGCTTTCACTTCCTAAGTGAACATCCAGCATTAGAAAGTCTCTTCCCGGCGCGTTTACGGGGCCTTCCTGTTGCTGGTATCGCCCTGAAATAATCCTGATCAGAGCATCATTATTTTTCAACTCAGGAATACTGGCTGCCGGATAGTCGTGCCACTCAGGTTCACTCATTTTTTCATCGGCCGGCAAATTGACCCAGAGCTGAAAGCCCCACATAAGGCCTTCAACTTGCTTCGGCATTTCGGCGTGAATAATACCTTTCGCTGCTTTCATCCACTGCACACCACCAGCATCCACTTCACCGCTATTACCAACAGAGTCTTTATGCTCCATCGTACCCGCCAACATATAGGTCAGGGTACAAAAACCACGGTGTGGGTGCGGCGGAAAACCGGCAATATAGTCGTCCGGGTTATCGGAGCGAAACTCATCCAGCATTAAAAACGGGTCCTGATGCTTTAAACCCGGCTGGTTAATAATACGAGTGAGTTTAACTCCCGCGCCGTCCTGCGCTGGCATTCCCCGGTGTTTGGCTAAAATAACACTCATGACTGGCTACTCCCCTTGCTACTACGGTTATGTGCCTGATGAAAATCGATTTCCGGCCCCTTAGGCACTATTTGCGTCGGATTAATGGTTTTATGACTGGCATAGTAATGCGTCTTAATATGGTCCATCACGACGGTCTCCTCCACGCCCGGATGCTGGTATAGCTCCAATAGGTAATTCCACATGTTAGGATAATCGACAATGCGCTTCTTATTGGTTTTAAAATGCCCAAAATAAACCGCATCGAAACGCACCAGAGTAGTGAATAAGCGCCAGTCCGCCTCGGTTAACTCGTCACCGGCTAAATAGCGGTTCTGACTAAGAATGTTCTCTACTTTGTCTAAGGCAGCGAATAGCGATTCATACGCTTCTTCATACGCCTGTTGTGTAGTCGCGAAGCCACTGCGGTAAACACCGTTGTTAATGTCGTTATAAACCCATTCATTAACTTCTTCTATCTGCTTTTGCTTATCTGCAGGAAAGAAGTCCAGTGTATTCCCGGTCAGTTCATTAAACGCGGAATTAAAAATACGGATAATTTCGGCCGACTCATTGTTCACAATGGTCTGATTTTTCTTATCCCACAGTACTGGAACGGTTACTCTTCCGGTGTATTCCGGGTCGGCTTTTAAATACAGCTGATAAAGAAAGTCCGCGTCATACAGTGGTTCGTTAAGTGGCGCATCAGCAAACTCCCAGCCATTCTCCAGCATTAGCGGATGCACAACGGAAACGTCGATATGACTTTCCAGACCTTTTAATTTACGGAAGATAAGCGCCCGGTGAGCCCACGGACATGCGTAAGAAACGTAAAGGTGGTAACGCCCGGATTCAGGCTCAAACTCAGTACCCTGCGCTACGGTATTGCGAAATTGTGATTCGCTACGGACAAAGCGGCCACCATGTTTTTTGGTGTCATACCACTTGTCGTGCCATTGACCATCAACTAATAAACCCATAATAAACTCCTTAAGTTGGTATACCCTTATAATAGAGTCTATTTTTTGGAATTATTAGCGCATTATTTTCTATTTATTTTTCTAAAAAATAGAACTATAGAAAAGATTCAACCACATCAGCGGCTTTTTCGCTCGCCGACACCTTCAATTGCTGGTGAATATTCGTAAACTGCTCCAAAAGCGGCTGGTTGTCTTGCTCAATTAACCGCACTAGCGCTTGTTCGATTGCCTCTTCCGAAGCTTCTGATTGAGCCAGTTCCGGCACAATTTCTTTACCCGCTAAGAGGTTAGGTAAAGAGAAAAAAGGTGCGTGAAACAAACGTTTAATGATTTGATAAGACAACCAATGAAAACGATAAGCGACTACCATTGGCCGTTTAATCAGCAAGGCTTCAAGCGCAACAGTTCCCGACGTTAGCAGTAAATAATTGGCTGCCGCCATAACTTTTCGACTTTCACCAACAGGTAATACAATATCCAGTTCAGGACTGAACTGATCAACTAATTCCCGAAATTGTATGGCTCGAGCTTCGCTTATCATAGGAGCAACAAAGCGTAATTCCGGATATTTTTTTGCTAGCTTGTTCGCTACATTCAGAAATACCGGCGCCATACGGGCAATCTCACCCTTACGACTTCCAGGTAAAATGGCAAGATACGTAACATCAGGTTCAAGTTCCAGCTCGTTACGTGCTTCCGTCTGTTGCCACTGCATAGGAATATCATCTGCCAGAGGGTGACCAACAAAGGTTGCTGGTAGCTGGTGTCTATCGTAGAAGTCTTTCTCAAAAGGCAATAAACACAGTACGTGATCCACTGCCTTTTTTATGCCTTTGATACGACCTTCACGCCATGCCCAGACAGATGGACTGACATAATGAATAGTAGGGATACCGGCTTTTTTAAGGCGAGCTTCAACCGTCAGATTAAAGTCAGGAGCATCAATGCCTATCATCACATCCGGTTGCTCAGAAATAAGATAGTTGACCAGGTTCTTTCTGTGTTTTAACAGCTTAGGAAGTTGCTGAAAGACCTCAGCAATGCCCATAACGGCCAAATCATCCATGGCAAAGAACGAGTCCATTCCCCGTTCTGCCATTAAAGGCCCGCCGACTCCAATAAAAGTTGCATTGGGGTGACGTTTGGCAATGGCCTGCATTAGCCCGGCGCCTAACAGATCACCCGAGTGCTCACCGGCAACAATAGCTATTTTAGGCGGCTGATTGCAGCTCATTACGGACGAATAATGCCTCGTGAACTGTTTTCAACAAAAGCTTTAAAACCATCCAGCACCGGTTCATTTAATGCTGAAATACCTTCCAGGGCTTCGTCTACAGTCAGGCTGGAACGGTACAAAATTTTATAGGCACGACGGACATTTTGAATTTGTTCGGGCGTATAGCCGCGACGCTTTAAACCCTCGGAATTGATTGTTCTGGGCTTGGCGTTATGACCCTGCGCCATCACAAAGGGAGGGATATCCTGAACGATAATAGAGTTAACCGCGGCAAAAGAGTGAGAACCAATATGACAAAATTGATGCACACCACTCATGCCACCCAGAATAACCCAGTCACCTACGTGAACATGGCCAGCCAGAGTAACCTGATTAGCAAAGATATTGTCATTACCTATGACGCAATCATGCGCAACATGTACGTAGGCCATAAACAGGTTATTATCGCCAATTTTAGTTAACGAGTTATCCTGCACCGTGCCACGGTGAATGGTTACCGACTCACGGATGACGTTGTTGTCACCAATCTCAAGCTGTGTCGGTTCACCGTCGTATTTCTTATCCTGACAGTCTTCACCAACCGACGCAAATTGATAAATGGTATTATTTTTACCAATGGTTGTCGGGCCTTTTAAAACAACATGAGAGCGGATATCGCAGTTGTCGCCGATAACAACATCGGGGCCAATAACCGTCCAGGGACCGACACTAACGTTAGTACCGAGTTTGGCGCTGGGATCGATAATTGCGGTTTCGTGAATCACTTAAACTTCTCTTCTTGCACAAATAATTTCGGCAGTACAGGCAACGTCACCGTCGACTTCCGCGCGGCCGGTAAATTTCCAGATACCACGACGTTCTTTTTCGAAGGTAACGAAGAAATCAACGGTATCACCGGGGATAACCTGACGTTTAAAACGAGCATTATCGATACCGGCAAAAAGGTACAAATCGTTTGCATTCTTTTTGCTTTCGGTAATTTTAAAGCCTAATAAACCACAAGCCTGAGCTATAGCTTCGAGCAATAACACTCCCGGGAAAATAGGCTTAGCCGGAAAATGCCCATTAAACATAGGCTCATTAAAAGTCACGTTTTTTATCGCGTGCAATGAGTCTTTAGAGTTTGTTTCTATAACTCTGTCTATTAATAAAAACGGATAACGATGAGGCAGTAAATCTAATACGCCCTGAATATCAAACCCTGATTCCGTAATTTTCAAACCTTTCACCTTACTCAATTATTATCGTCAGCTTGTTTTTCTAACTCTTTGACACGCTTGAAAAGATCATCCAGCTGACGGAATCTCGCTCCATTACGTCGCCATTCACGATGTCCACTGGCAGGAATACCTGACGCATAAACACCTGGCTCGGTGATTTCTTTTATCACCATAGCAAATCCCATAATTTGCACGTCGTCGCACACACTAATATGACCGTTAATAGCCGAAGCTCCGCCTATCATACAACGCTTACCAATGCGACAGCTACCGGCTAGTACAGTACAGCCCGCAATAGCCGTGTCTTCATCAATGAAAACGTTATGTGCTATTTGACATTGGTTATCAATAATACAACCCGACGAAATAATGGTGTCATCCAGCGCTCCACGATCGACCGTTGTACTGGCACCAATTTCAACGTTGTCTTTAATAACGACACGCCCCAACTGAGGGATTTTTAGCCATTTACCATTATCAGGTGCCCAGCCAAAACCGTCAGCACCAATAATAGAACCGGAATGAAACAGGCAGTCATCGCCAATAACACAACGATGGTAGATTTTAACGCCTGACCAAAGTGTGCACCCAGAGCCAATTTGCGTTTCAGAGCCAATATAGCAATGTGATCCAATACTGGTGTTATCACCAATTATAGCGCCATCATCAATGACCGTATATTCGCCAATGCTAACATTTTTGCCTATGCTGGCTGACTGCGCAATTTTCGCAGATTCAGCGACACCCTTCGCTGGTTTCGGCGTAGTGTCTAATAGCTGCGCTATTCGAGCAAAAGCCGCGTAAGGGTTGGACACCCGAATCGCGTTATCAATCGCATCGCTGTCGTCTCTTTCAGAGACAATAACAGCACCCGCAGAGGTTGTTTCTAACTGGCTTTTGTAACGGCTATTCGCCAGAAAAGCGATAGCGTCACCAGTAGCAGACTGCAAGGTCGCCACGCGCAAAATGGGGAGCTGCGAATTGCCTCGCACCTCCCCACCCACATGGTCAGCCAACTGCTGCAATGTGTACTCAGACATAAATTAGTTACCTGAAGTCATTTTCTCGACAACGGCGTTAGACAAGTCATTATCGGCTTTCATGTAAGTAACCGCGTTGCTTTCAAGAACCATGTCGTAGTCTTTAGCTTCTGCAACAGCAGTAATCGCGTCCTGAACTTTTCCAAGTAGCTTGTTACGTTCTTCATTTTGGCGACTACGAGTATCTTCTTGTAACGCTTTGCTCTTCAGCTGTGCTTCAGAGATCGTTTGCTCAAGATCACGCTCTAACTGAGTTTTCTCAGAAGCGGACATGATTGATGCATCGCGTTCCTGTTTTTGACGCAGTTCCTGAACTTTCTGTTCAAGGCGACGCATTTCTTCAAAGCGATCCTGAAACTCAGTTTGCAGTTGTTCTGAAATTTGCTCACGTTGTGGCAACTGCTGGAATACTTCCATCATATCGACCACACCTATTTTTTGTTGTGCCTGTGCGGCACCAGCAAAAAGTGCTGTGGAAACAGCAACCGCTGCAGCTGTAGATTTAATTAACTTTTTCAAGGTAAAACTCCTTCAAATTTTATCACTATATTTAATTATTATTATCAGAATGTGGTTCCGATATTAAATGAGAACACTTGGGTTTCATCACCCTCAACTTCTTTCAAAGCCCGACCTAACGAGAAAGTTAATGGGCCCATTGGAGATATCCATTGCACTGACACACCAGCCGATGCACGGAAGTCCCCCGGCGAACTATAGTCGGTTAACGGTTGTGGACTGGTATTCTCCAAGTCCTTGTATCTATCGTAGTCGAATTCAGTATCCCAAACCATACCAAAATCAACAAAGACACTAGTTCGTATGCTATTACGCATACCCTCATCAACAAATGGCGTCGGTACAATCAGCTCCACTCCGCCAGACACTTTAGCGTTACCGCCTAAAGAGTAATTGTTTTGCACAAACAACTGCTGGTTACCCGTTTCTGAACTGTAGTTCGGTGTCGGCAACCCGGTGAAATCCGGAATACCCTCAGAGTTGACCGACTCAGGTACAACATAGACAGCCCTCGGACCGACAGTATTAGGTTCAAAACCGCGTAAATCGCCCTGACCACCAATACGGAAGTATTCCCAGAACGGTAAGAGGTAATCATTTCCAGCATCGTCTTCACCGTAACCGTTACCATAACCTAAATTCAGTCTGGTGAGAAATGACCACTGCTGGTCACGACTTAACGGATAATAGTGCTTGTACTCATAGTTTAAACGAAAATACTTTACGTCACTAAATGGCGCCGAAATTTCGGCACTAGCACGCTGCGAGGATCCACTAGTCGGGAATGTTCCACGATTAAGCGTCACCCGAGACCAACCGGCATTTAATTCATAAATATCGAAACTGATTGGTCGCTCCGGATTCTGGTCATCCAGATAAGAGCGGTAAAACTGCTGGATTTGCTCGATACTTTGGTTCTGCGAATTAACACTCACTTCCTGATTTTTATAACCCACGCCAAAGTTTAAGCGGTTAATTTCATCTATTGGAAAGCTAAGTCCCGTGGATAACCCATAGGTTTTCTGATTATAGTTAACGAGGTTTTGTGCATTACCTGCGTCAAACTCGCTCATATAAATCTGACCTGAGAGTCCAACACCATTCATAGTGAAATAAGGGTCGGAATACGACACACTGACGTTTTTATTAAAACGACTGGTACTGATATTGAACCCGACTCGGGTACCCGTACCTAAAAAGTTGTTTTGCTGAACACCTGCGTTAAGTTGCAGACCTGAGTAGTCTCCGTAACCAATACCCGCATTAAAGGAACCTGAAGGTTGCTCTTTAACCTTATAAGTCACATCTACCTGATCATCCCGGCCTTCAACCCGTTCAGTGGACGTTTCTACGGTTTCGAAATAGCCCAGACGCTCAAGACGAACTTTACCTTGCTCAATGTTGCTGTCAGACAACCATGCGCCTTCAAGTTGACGCATTTCACGGCGTAACACCCGGTCTTTGGTCGCGCCATTGCCTTCAAAATTAATATGACGAACGTAGACGCGTTTTCCTGGGTTTATCGAAAAGGTAATTTTAACCGTTTTATCTTCATCATCGTGCTCAGGGATAGCTCTAACTTCTGGATACGCATAACCATAGCGACCATAAAAGCGGCTGATCATGTCTTCAATATAAGTAACCTGTGCCGCGTTATAGAGCGTGCCTTTCTCAATTTTAGCAATTTTTCCAACCAACTCGTCATGGCCTTTTAAATCACCAATGACATCGGTCTCGCTAATTTTATATTTATCACCTTCACTGACATTTATAGTGATATAAATGCCTTCGCGATCCGGCGTCATAGAGACCTGTACAGACTCTACCCGGAAGCGCAAATAGCCGCGGTCACGATAAAATGACTCTAAGGTTTCCAGGTCACCGCTTAATTGTTGTTTCTGGTAACGCTTTTCGCCTATAAAGTTCCACCATGGAAGGCTATCCCGAAGTTCAAAGGTATCCAGTAATAGCTCATCAGCGAAAGCTTTATTGCCCACAATATTAATTTGCGCAATTTCCGCCGCATCACCTTCTTCAAAGTTCATGCGTAACTCAACACGGTTACGTGGCAAGTCCACAACCTGAACTTCCACCGACGCATTATATTTACCCACACTGTGATAAAAGTCTTCCAGACCTTTTTCAATGCCAGAAATAGTGGTTCTGTCTAAAGGTTCACCAGTAACAATATTATTATCAACTAAGCTTTCCTGAAGCTGCTCGTCTTTAATATCGCTGTTACCTTCAAAGGTGATTTCGGCAATGGTTGGCCGTTCACTAACAGTGAAGATCAAAGTGTCTTCACTTCTGCGCGCATCGATATAGTCGAAATGAGTAGAAGAATAAAGTGAGCGAATAGCGCTGCGAATTTGCAACTCGCTAACTTCGTCACCGACTCTCACAGGTATGTAGGTTAACGCAGCACCTAAAGCGACACGTTGTAATCCTTTTACTTCAATATCTTCGACAACAAATTCATCTTGTGCGTAG
Source organism: Idiomarina sp. ST20R2A10 (assembly GCF_051842345.1). Lineage (NCBI taxonomy): Bacteria > Pseudomonadati > Pseudomonadota > Gammaproteobacteria > Alteromonadales > Idiomarinaceae > Idiomarina > Idiomarina sp. ST20R2A10. The sequence goes on from NZ_JBNIEY010000001.1 coordinate 591,467, forward strand.
GCTGGTGCTACTGCACCTGCAATCATGGCACTCACTAACAGCTTTTTAAACGTCATTATCACTAGCTACTTATTGTTAATTCGTGACTCAGAATGCGAAACGGGCGATGTCATTTGATATTGCTAACGCCATCAACGCGAATACCAGCACCCCACCAATCCTATAGCAAACGTCTTGCACTCTTTCGGATACCGGCTTACCGCGCACCCATTCAATGCTGTAAAACATCAAATGACCGCCGTCTAATACCGGTAAAGGTAATAAATTAATTATCCCTAAATTGACACTTAACAGCGCCAAAAAACTTAAAAAATAAACGAACCCATTGCTGGCACTAACTCCAGCACCTTCGGCAATACTTAAAGGCCCTGCCAGGTTCTTTACAGAAACATCTCCGGTCAGCAGTTTACCTATCATTTTCACGCTAACAACCATCAATTCCCAAGTTTTTTCTGCGCCTTTCGCTAAGCCGCTAAAAAAACCATATTGATGCGTGAAAACGTAATCATCTGGCAAAGGCTCTGTTACCGGAACTACGCCAAGGTAGCCTATGACACCATTTTGGCTTTCCCGTTCCCCTATTTGAACAGAAATTTGCTGCTCAACCTGATTCCTCTGAACCGTAAATAAAACGTCCTGTCCCGCCGATTCAGCGATTATTTTACGTATTTCAGTCCAACTTTCGACACTTTCATCACCAATTCGGGTGATTGTGTCACCTTCTTTTAATCCGCCGGCCTCGGCTGGGGAGCCACTTTCTACCTGGCTAAGTTCGGTATAAACAGCGGGTTGATAAACCTCAATTCCCAAACTGCCAAAGGTCGATTCCGTTTCCGGATCAAACTGCCAGCCACTTAAATTCAGTGTGCGTTTTACTTCGTCACCGTCCGGCGTTCTTAATGTGAGTACTGTTTCATCGTCGCCAATTGCCGACATAAGCCCCAGCTGAACCTGTTGCCAGTCATAGGCTTCAACATTATCAACTGAGAGAATTTCGCTACCTCTTTCAAGCTGAGCTTCGGCTGCAACAGAGTCGGCTTTTACATAGCCGATAACCGGTTTCACCGTGGGAACACCAATGCCAAACATCAACCATAAAACAGCGACCGCTAAAACAAAGTTCGCGATTGGACCGGCAGCAACTATCGCAAAACGTTTATATACTGATTGCGCGTTAAAGCTAACATCTCGCTCTTCCTCGCTGACATCATCAATACGTTCGTCCAGCATGCGAACGTAGCCACCAAGGGGAATAATCCCCAGTTGATAAACCGTGCCGTCTTTGCCTTCACGTTTCCATATAGCCCTGCCAAAACCTACCGAGAAAGTTAACACTTTTACACCGCAGCGGCGCGCAACCCAAAAGTGCCCAAACTCGTGAAAAGCAACTAAAATACCGAGAGTTACAACGAAGGAAAAGAAATACCAAATTGCGTCTATCACTGTGCGTACTCCTGCAACCATTTATTGGCTGCTAAACGCGCTTGTTTATCTATGGCTAACAGCGTCTCTAAGCTGTCGGCCTCATCAGCTTGTATTGACTGCAATACCGAATCACAAACTTTTGCAATATCAGTAAAACCAACCTGTTCTTGTAAAAATGCAGCAACGGCAACTTCGTTCGCCGCGTTTAAAGCCGTAGTGGCCCACTGCCCTTCCCAACATGCTTCTATCGCCAACTGTAAACACGGATAACGTTGCGCTTCGGGCTGCTTAAAGGTCAGTTCGGCTATTTGAGTAAAATCTAAGCCCGCAACACCGCTTTCTAAACGCTCTGGATAACCCAACGAATGGGCTATAGGCGTGCGCATGTCCGGTTCACCCATTTGAGCAAGTACGGAACCGTCGGTGTATTGCACCATAGAATGAATAACGCTCTGCGGGTGAATAACAACTTTCAGTTGGTCACGCGAACAATTGAATAACCAGCGGGCTTCAATGTATTCCAGCCCCTTGTTCAGCATGGTGGCAGAATCCACTGAAATTTTCCGACCCATGGACCAATTTGGGTGATTGCATGCCGCACCAGGGGTTTGTTGCGGCAACTCCTCAAGAGGTATATCGCGAAACGGACCGCCGGAGCCGGTTAACAGTAAATACTGAATGCCATGCTCCGCTAACGCCATAGTACCAACCTGTTGCTGCGCAGCCTGGGGTAAACACTGAAAAATAGCGTTGTGTTCGCTGTCGACCGGAATAATTCTAGCGCCGGAACGTTGAGCATGATCAATAAACAACTGACCGCTCATAACCAGAGCTTCTTTATTGGCTAACAGTACATCTTTACCTGCGTCAATCGCAGCTAGTGTCGGTGATAGTCCGGCCGCACCGACTATAGCCGCCATAACCACATCCACCTCACCGTCCGAACTGACCTCAGCTAAAGCCTGATCTCCATACATAACCTGAGTTGAAGTCTGTTGACCGAGAAGCGCTTTAAGCTCCGCAGCAGCATTTTGTGAGCCCATAACCGCGTATTGCGGATTATGCTTTACACAAAGCTCAGCCATAGCACTAATCTGGCTATGGGCTGTTAAGGCAAAAACCTGAAAGTCATCCGGATGCCGTGAGACAACGTTCAATGTGTTTTGACCAATAGAGCCGGTTGCTCCCAAAACTGTTATTCGACGCATAGGTTTAATGCAAAAACTCCAGATAAGCTAAGGTGAAAATAGGCACTGCAGCGGTAAGACTGTCAATACGGTCAAGAATTCCCCCGTGCCCGGGTAAAATTGAACCGCTGTCCTTAACCCCTGCACTACGCTTAAACATGCTTTCGTTTAAATCACCAAATACTGAAGCAACCACAGTAAACAATCCGGTTAAGTAATAACCGGTAAACTGATCGGCAGGCACTTTAGTCCAGTGCGCCACAACCATCATCACCACAAAAGCTAAGGTCACACCACCACAAAGGCCTTCCATTGTTTTACCCGGGCTTACCGCTGGCATCATCTTATTACGGCCATAACGCACGCCGGCAAAATACGCACCAACATCAGCAGCCCAAACCAGCAGTAAAATAAAGAGAACCACCCAGCCACCAAAGAAGCGCGACTCATCAATATCAATTGAGCGAACCGTGACTAATGCCGCCCAGGTAGGAATAAAAATTAACAAACCAAATACACCGACAATGGCTCGGGTTCGTGACCACATACGTCGGCTGGAGGGATAATTTACGATCATTGCCAACGCAACGACCCACCAGACACCGCCAGCCAAAATAGTGTAGTAGATGAGTTTAGAGAGCTCACCGCCCTCCCACAAATGCTCGTAGGGAGCCAGCCAGGACAACACGCCAATTATGGCGCCGACAAATAAGGTGTAAGCGATGCGCGCTGAAATGCGACGCACGCCCATTAGCGGAGACCATTCCCAGGCGCCCAGCATAAGGACCCCCTGAATGAAAAGAGCAAAGCCCCACAACGGCAGCATAAAAACACCGTACAGTGCCACCGGAACCAGCAATAGTGCTGTAATAATACGTTGTTTTAGCAAGTGTTATTCCTCTATCCGAGTTTCTATGCCTTGCATTAGCACGGTTAATTGTTCGCTCGTTAAACCAAAACGGCGTTCCCGTTGCGCAAAATCTGTAATTGCCTGAGCAAAGGCCGTATCGTCAAAATCAGGCCATAATACTGAGGTGAAATACAGTTCGGCATAAGCCAGCTGCCATAAAAGAAAGTTACTGATACGATGTTCACCGCCTGTACGAATAAGTAAATCCGGCAAAGGCTGGTCTGCCATCATCAATTCGCCTGCTATTGTCTGTTCAGTAATTTCCGCCGGTTCTATTTCACCCGCTTTCACTCTCTCAGCTAATCTACGACTGGCTTGTGTAATATCCCACTGACCGCCGTAGTTCGCCGCTATGTTTAGATTGAGTCCGCTGTTACTGCGCGTTTGCTCTTCTGCTTCACTCATGCGCTTTTGCAAACGCTTTGAAAAAGCCTCTTTGTCACCAACTATGCGCAAGCGAATATCGTTGTCATCTAATTTTTTAATTTCGCTTTTCAGTACTGACATAAACAATTCCATCAATACCGAGACTTCAGTTGCCGGACGCTTCCAGTTTTCACTACTGAATGCGAACAAAGTCAGTGACTCAATACCGTTACGGCGAGCAAAAGCAACAGCCTTGCGCACTGCTTCCGCGCCGGCTTTATGCCCGAAGGTTCTTATTTTACCGCGTTGTTTCGCCCAGCGCCCGTTACCATCCATTATAATGGCAACATGCTTGGGGACTAACTGCTCAATTGACGGTAATTCTTTCATTCAATCTGCCGTAAACATTAAAAAACGCCGTGCGAGTATACCTGACACGGCGTCATAGACCAACGTAGGGACGGTTTGATGGTTAAATTTCCATCAAATCCGCTTCTTTTGCTTTCAGAGCTTCATCAATTTGCTTCACGAATTTATCGGTCAGTTTTTGAATCTCTTCTTCAGCATTACGTTCTTCGTCTTCAGTAATTTCTTTCTCTTTCAGCAGATCTTTAATATCGCCATTAGCATCGCGACGAATATTACGTACCGCAATACGTCCATTCTCAGCTTCGGCACGAACAATTTTAACTAAGTCGCGACGACGCTCTTCTGTCAACGGAGGTAATGGAATACGAATAACTGCGCCTGCTGAGGCCGGATTCAGACCCAAATCAGAATTAATAATGGCTTTTTCAACTGCCGCTGAAGCTGACTTATCAAACACTGTCAGAGCCAGAGTTCTGGAGTCTTCCGTGGTGATATTAGCTAACTGCTTAAGAGGCGTGTCAGTACCGTAATAGTTCACCATGACACTGTCCAGTATGCTTGGATGAGCACGACCCGTACGCACTTTTGACATTTGACTGCGCAGCGACTCAACACTTTTTTCCATGCGATCTTTAGCGTCTTCTATAGTTTCTTTTATCACTGTCTTATACCCTTTTATTCAATAACTGCGTTTACTCTGCGTTCTTGCTAATCAGTGTACCTTCTTCTTCACCCATTATCACGGCTCGTAAGGCACCCGGCTTATTCATATTAAACACCCGGATAGGCAAAGCGTGATCACGCGCCAGAGTAAAAGCCGCTAAATCCATTACTTTTAACTGTTTTTCCAGTATATCATCGTAATTAATATGCTTATACAAAGTCGCATCCGGGTTACTCACCGGGTCATCAGAATATACTCCGTCAACCTTGGTTCCCTTAAGTACGACTTCAGCTTCAATTTCGATACCGCGCAAACAAGCGGCAGAATCTGTAGTAAAGAACGGATTACCGGTTCCCGCAGAAAATATCACTACACGTCCTGATTTTAGCAAACTGATGGCTTCTGCCCAGTTGTAACTGTCACAAACACCGGTCAATTCAATAGCTGACATTAAACGTGCGTTAACAAAGGCTCGGTGTAAAGCGTCGCGCATAGCCAGGCCATTCATTACTGTGGCCAACATGCCCATGTGGTCGCCCACAACCCGATTCATACCAGCTTTTGCTAAGCCTTCTCCACGGAATAAGTTACCGCCCCCAATGACTAAACCAACCTGAACCCCAAGTTCAACCAATTCTTTAATTTCCTGCGCCATACGATCAAGTACTTTGGCGTCAATACCAAATGGCTCATCTCCCATAAGGGCTTCACCACTGAGTTTTAACAATATGCGTCGATAACTGGGTTTCGGATGGGTGCTCATCATTGCCTCTACTCTTTCCTTTAGTTTAAAAAAAACCGCGTCCTGAACGCTCAAGACGCGGTTTATAATTTTCTATTTCATGGGGCTGGTCGAGACCACGCTATTAGCCTTTACTCGCTGCCGCCACTTGTGCCTGAACTTCAGAAGCGAAATCTTCTTCTTTACGTTCAATACCTTCACCCACTTCAAAGCGAACGAAAGTCACAACATCAGCACCAGCTTTCTTCAGTAACTCACCAACAGTCATTGATGGATCTTTAACGAAAGGCTGACCTGTCAGGCTGATTTCGCCGGTAAACTTACGCATACGGCCTTCAACCATTTTTTCAGCAATTTCTTTCGGCTTACCGCTTTGCATTGCGATATCAACCTGAATAGAACGCTCTTTTTCTACAACTTCAGCTGCAACGTCTTCAGGCTTAACGAATTGCGGGCTGCTTGCTGCAACATGCATGCACAGGTCACGAGCCAGATCTTCGTCACCGCCAGTTAAAGCAACAGCAACACCAATGCGGGCACCGTGAGTATAAGTCGCAACAACGTCGCCAGCTTCAAGAGTTTGAACACGACGAACGTTCATGTTCTCGCCAATTTTAGCCACTAAGTCTTCACGAGTTTTCTCAACAGTCTGACCATCAATGTCAGTTGTTTTTAATGCTTCAACGTCATTTTCTTTATTAGCAAATGCTGCGTTGATAACTTTATCACCGAATTCCAGGAAGCTGTCATCGCGAGCAACAAAGTCGGTTTCACAGTTCAGTTCAACCAAAGTTGCCTGATTACCTTCAGATTTAACTAAGATAACGCCTTCAGCCGCAACACGGCCTGCTTTTTTAGCTGCTTTTGCCTGACCGCTCTTACGCATCAGTTCAATTGCCGCTTCCATATCACCGTCGACTTCCTGCAATGCTTTCTTGCAGTCCATCATGCCAGCGCCTGTGCGCTCGCGCAGTTCTTTAACTAGAGCTGCTGTAATAGCCATGATTCTATTCCTCGATTATTCAGTTGCTTCGACGAAATCGTCTGAGTCTTTCGCTTCAACTTGCGCTGTACGTGCTTCTTTTACCGCTTCAGCAGCAGTGTTCAAGTATAATTGAACCGCACGGATTGCGTCATCGTTACCTGGAACAATGTAGTCCACACCGTCAGGGTTAGAGTTTGTATCCACAACAGAAACAACTGGAATGCCCAGGTTATTTGCTTCTTTAATAGAGATGTGTTCGTGATCAGCGTCGATAACAAACAGAACGTCAGGTAAGCCGCCCATGTTTTTGATACCGCCTAAGCCTTTTTCCAGCTTTTCCATTTCACGAGTATTAACCAAAGCTTCTTTCTTGGTCAGTTTCTCGAAAGTACCGTCCTGGCTCATTGTTTCAAGGTCTTTTAAACGCTTGATTGATTGACGAACTGTTTTCCAGTTAGTCAACATGCCACCTAACCAACGGTGGTTTACATAGTACTGACCACAGTTAATGGCTGCTTCTTTAACCGCTTCAGCTGCTGCGCGCTTAGTACCAACAAACAGGATTTTACCTTTGTTAGAAGCAACGTGCTGCATATAGCTCAACGCGTCGTTGAACATAGGCACAGTTTTTTCGAGGTTAATGATATGAATTTTGTTACGAGCACCAAAAATGTAAGGTTTCATTTTTGGGTTCCAGAAACGAGTTTGGTGACCGAAGTGGACACCCGCTTTCAGCATGTCACGCATTGACACGTTAGCCATAATATTTTCCTTTTTAGGGGGTTAAGCCTCCATACATCCCATAAGCCGACCTGTTCTTAGACAAGCACCCCGCCTTATGTGTCGATGTATGTGTGGATTATAATTTACATACAAGTGTACTTTGTTGGCATAAGGCCAAAAAAGCGTGCGTTTTATACCATAAAGCCGAGCCCTGCACAACAAAAAACCTTCGCTAACTTCTGCTTTGACCCACCTCAAAGATAGCGAATTTTATCAGTCACTGTTAAACTGTCGGCTTTTCCAGCAGTCATGGACAGGAAGAGAATGACCATCTCAATTAAGACACCCGAAGAAATCGAAAAAATGCGCGCCGCAGGCAAACTCGCCGCCAGTGTGCTTGAAATGATTGGTGAATACGTCAAACCAGGCGTAACCACGGAAGAACTGGATGATATCTGCCATAAATACATCACGGATCATAACGCCTATCCAGCACCATTAAACTATCACGGTTTCCCTAAATCGATATGTACGTCGGTTAACCATTGTGTCTGTCATGGTATTCCTGGCCCGAAAAAACTGAAAGACGGCGATATCATGAATATTGACGTTACCGTTAAACTGGATGGTTACCATGGCGACACTTCGAAAATGTTTGTTGTGGGTAAACCTTCAATAATGGCCGAGCGGTTAATTAAGGTAACTCAGGAGTCGCTTTATAAAGCCATAGAAATGGTTAAGCCAGGTATCAAGCTGGGTGACTTTGCTGAAGTTATTCAGAAACACGCCGAAGGCCATGGCTATTCTATTGTTAGAGAGTACTGCGGTCACGGTATTGGCTCTGTATTCCATGAAGACCCACAAATTCTGCATTACGGTGAGGCAGGTACTGGCGAAGAGCTAAAAGCCGGTATGTGTTTCACTATTGAACCTATGGTAAATGTGGGTAAGCGCCATACTAAACTGATGAAAGACGGCTGGACCGTACTGACTAAAGATCGCAGCTTAAGTGCACAGTGGGAACATACATTATTAGTTACCGATAACGGTGTTGAAGTACTGACACTGCGCAGTGATGAGCCTGACTTAGCGCGAGTTATCGAGCACAGCTAACGCATTTGCAGGGGGAGCCTATGGCTAACGTTCAAGAAGATAAAGACTTTCACGGGCGCTGGCCTGACCGAACCCTGCAACCTTGCCTAAAAGACTACAAAGCGCTTTTAGAAAGTTACCAAAACTGGTCTGCAGCACGTTTTGTTACCGCCGATATCGATGAGCTGGTTCATCACCGTGCGACCTTCTTTGACCAGCTAATTAGCCAGTTGTGGCAGCAATTTCAGCTTGAAGACGAGCCGGCAAGTATTTTAGCTGTGGGTGGCTATGGTCGTGAGACTCTGCACCCGGGTTCAGATATCGACCTGCTCATTTTAGTGGGCCCTGAAAATGCTGAAGCCGAAGCTAAGTTGTCTGAAAAACTCGGACAGTTTGTTACCTTTTTATGGGACCTGCACCTGGATATCGGCCATTCGGTACGTACTATCGAAGACTGCTTCGCTCAGTCAGAAAACGATATCACGATAGCCACAAACCTTATTGAAAGCCGATACCTCTCAGGAGCTGAATCGCTTTACAATGAATTTCATCAACAGTTGTTAAATGACTTCCCCTGGTCAAGCCGCGATTTCTATCAGGCCAAGCTGGATGAACAAAAGCAGCGCCACCAGCAATACCACAGTACATCTTATAACCTGGAACCGAATATTAAATCGAGCCCCGGAGGGCTACGTGATATTCAGACCGTAGGCTGGATTGCTAAACGTCATTTCCGTACTCACTCAGATGAAAACCTGGTTGAGTACGGTTATATGACAGCCGATGAATTCGTTGAACTGCGTGACTGCATGAACTGGCTATGGCGCATACGCTTTGCCCTTCATCTGGAAGCAGGTAAACGCGAAGACCGCTTACTCTTTGACTTTCAGCCAGGCGTAGCTGTTCGCCTGGGCTACGGTAATGACGGTAAGGCATCCGTTGAAACCATGATGAAAGATTACTTTAAAGTGGTCTTACGCGTCAGCGAGCTTAACCAGATGCTTCTGCAGTTTTTTCATCAGGCGATATTAGGAACACAGGACTTACAACACGCTGAACATATTAGCGATGACTTTGCGGTTGCGAATAAACTGTTAACAGCACGCCACGACAAAGTATTTGATAATCACTGCAATATTATCCGCGCTTTTGTCTGCATTGCGGAACACCCGCAAATACAGGGCATACACTCGAATACCATACGTTTACTCAGAAATGCCCGAGCCCAATTAAGCGAACCGTTAAGCCATGACCCAGAATGCCGCGACTTATTCAATCAGCTGATTCAGCATCCCAGAGGCTGTGGTTTGTCCTTTGCACTGATGCATCACCACAGTGTACTGGCAAGTTACCTGTCGCAGTGGCAACAAATTGTCGGACAAATGCAGTTTGACCTTTTTCACGCGTACACAGTAGATGAACACACCTTTCGTTTAGTGAGAAACTTATACCGCTTTAGTGACGAAGATTATCAGGACCAATTTCCGCTGTGCGAAAAGCTCGTTGCGCAAATGGATCGCCGTTATTGCCTGTATCTGGCGGGTATCTTCCACGACATAGCTAAAGGTCGCGGCGGTGATCACTCAGAGCTTGGTGAAATGGATGCGCGTAATTTTTGCCACCAACATGGTTACAGCGAAGAAGACGCCGAATTGGTTGCCTGGCTGGTGCGGCATCATTTAACCATGTCGGTTACCGCGCAAAAGCGGGATATTCATGACCCTGAAGTTATTCAGGACTTTGCAAATCAAGTTTCGACGCTCGAGCGGCTAGATTACCTTTACTGTCTTACGGTGGCTGATATTCGGGCAACTAACCAGTCGCTGTGGAACAACTGGAAAGCAACTTTACTGGAAGAGCTTTATAACGCCACTTCTTACTTGCTGCAGCAGGACAGTAATAAGCCTACTCTGGATATTCGCCAAAGAATTAATGAAAATAAAGCCAGTGCAATGGCCTTGCTACTAAGTGCAGGCTTTGAAAAAGCGGAAATTCTGGCGTTATGGGGACGTTTTACCGCAGACTATTTCTTCCGCCATACGGCAGAGCAAATCAGTTGGCATTCACAGCATATTCTGAACCTGCCAAGCGAGCAGTTGCCGCTCATTCTCATTGGAGACGAAAACAACTACGGCACAACCGAGTTGTTTATCTACCATCACGAAGAGGGGCATTTGTTTGCCTCGGTTGCCGGTGTTCTCGACAGTCAGCAACTCAACATTCTGGACGCCCAAATTCTGGCTACCCGCGATGGCTTTGTTATGGATACCTTTGTGGTACTGCAACGAGATGGCAAACCGTTAACAGAGCCTCATCGTATTGAAGAGGTAAAACAACAATTGCTGGATGTTCTGCATAAACGGATACCCGTTCCCAGCACTAAGCGGCCATTGTCGCGTCGCATGAAGAACTTTTCGGTGGCAACTGAGGTCACTTTTATACCCAGTAAACACCACGGCCGTACCACCTTCGAGCTGGTGACACTGGACAGACCGGGGCTTATTGCTAAACTTGCCGCTATTTTACAACAACAGAACGTTATCCTGCTGGCAGCGAAAATCACGACTATAGGCGAGCAGGCAGAAGATTTATTTATTGTCACTACCGAGCAGCAAACCGCCCTTAGCGACAAACAGAAAAAAACATTGAAAGCAAAAATTATCAAAGACCTGGAGTTTTAAATTCTTATCATGGAAAACATAAAGCAGCGCATCATCGATGCATTTGAACAACGTGATCAAATCAATGCCCGTACCGACAACGATGACCTTCGTGAAGCTGTGCGTTACGTTATCGACGAAATTGACCGCGGCGAGTTACGGGTAGCCGAAAAAATTTCCGGTGAGTGGGTTGTTCATCAATGGCTGAAGAAAGCGGTTCTGTTGTCATTTCGCTTAAACGACAACGACCTGATTGAAGGCGGAGAAACCCGCTTCTGGGACAAAGTGCCAGCCAAATTTGCCGACTATGACAGTGCCCGTTTCCGCGCCGAAGGCATGCGTGTTGTACCACCCGCCATGGTTCGTAAAGGTGCCTTTATTGGCCGCAACGTTGTCGTAATGCCATCGTACGTTAATATTGGTGCTTACGTTGGTGAAGGCACTATGGTGGATACCTGGGCTACCGTGGGCTCCTGTGCGCAAATTGGTAAAAATGTTCACTTGTCCGGCGGCGTAGGCATCGGTGGTGTTCTGGAGCCGCTGCAGGCCAACCCAACGATTATTGAAGATAACTGCTTCATTGGTGCGCGCTCAGAAATTGTTGAAGGCGTTATTGTTGAAGAAGGCGCAGTGATTTCCATGGGCGTTTACATTGGCCAGAGTACCCGTATTTATGACCGCGAAAATGACCGCATTCTTTATGGTCGCGTACCTTCGGGTTCCGTTGTTGTACCGGGTTCCTTGCCTTCCGCAAATGGAACGCACAGTCTTTACGCTGCTATCATTGTTAAGCGGGTTGATGCTAAAACTCGTGCCAAAGTCGGTATCAATGCCCTGCTACGCAGCGCGGAATAACTTTTACTTAAGAAATGGCTGGTGAAACTCATTCGGCAGTGGTATTTCCAAATTGATGGACTCGCCACTGACCGGATGTTTAAAGCTAAGTCCAGTCGCTGCCAGCAGTAAACGGTGACAATTAAAGTGCTCGCGAAAGAAGTTATTATGCCGTCCATCACCATGGTTAGTATCACCGACAATGGGATGCCGAATGTGTGCCATGTGCCGACGTAACTGGTGCTTACGACCCGTTTCTGGTTGCATCTGAACCAGTGAATAACGTGTGGTGTCATGTTTTTTACTGACTTTATAAGGCAGTTCAATCTGCTTTAAACATTGATAATGCGTTACCGCAGGCTGCTTATCTTTATCCGGATCCGCGTCTTTATCAGCAAGCTTATCAAGTTCTTCTTTCAGTGCGTAATCAATAGTGCCCTTTTCTGGTAAGTAACCTCTGACCACAGCGTGATATGTTTTGCTCACTTCGCGCGCGGTCAGTTGCTCTGTCATGGTACGGGCAACATCGCTATTTAAGCCAAAAATCAACAAACCGGATGTCGGGCGATCTAAACGATGAACAGGATAAACGTGGCAACCCAGTTGATTCCGCAGCATTTGCATTGCAAACTCACGGGCACCGCTGGCTATACGGCTTCGGTGAACCAATAAGCCACTGGGCTTATTAATAACGGCAAGGTGATCATCCAGATAAACAAGTTCTAACTGACTCACCGTTAGACATCTTCCTGCAAAGGGTCAGTTCCGCTGAGCAACACATCAAATTCACGTATCAGTGCAATAAGTTGTTCGTATTGTTCCAGCTCGCTGCGGTATATATGCGCAGCCATGGGGCTAACGGCAATCCCCTCAGGCAGAGGTCGCTTGCTATCCACTAACGCCCACATTCGGGGAAGCATAATAAACTGCAACCACTGATGAAACTCCAGCGTGTCGACAGCAAAAGGCTGCTGACTCTCTAACGCCTGCACCGGCGGGTGGTGAGACTGCCATAAGCCAAGACTGTTCAGTTCACGCTCTATTCTATCCAGCAATCGAGCGGCTTTCTGATACTGCTCCATATCAGACTCCGTTACCACATCATTGTATAAACCGATATAATGGCGCCATAGTGATTTAATACGCCTTAAAATTCAAGCAAAAAGGGAGCGCCTGTGTCAGCACCAACCATCACCACCTTGGGTGAGTTTTTGCAAGCCGGCCAAGCCGAATACAAAATTTTTGATATTGGCAGATGCCTGACGGAGCTGTCTCAAGAAGAGTTTGCAGCAATTGAGCAACAACAACGTCCGTACCCCTACCCCATTGCGCGGCAAGCTCAATTGGCAATACTGTTCCAGCATAAACAACATGACCAACAGCCTTTTATTTGGTTTTTGCAATTTCCGTTGGACGAGCGCGGTCTTTTAAATATAGCCGCACGTAATCAATACCTGGAGTATGTGGTCAATGCATTGGGCCATGAAATAACCGGAGAAATGACCGAAGAGCAGCAAAAACAACTGCAGCAAAACCCGTATTTATTAACGCCGAATGAGCAACAACGCGCAGCTTTGCATGCCCGGGTTCAGCGCCAGCAAAAATTGTCGCCGTCTATACATTTTGAAACGGCAGAAGCGTATTTGAGGCAACCTGAAAGCGGCATAGACTGGCAACAAATGGGCTTGCAGGGGTTACATGACTGCGCTGCCCGGTTAGAGCAATTGCCGGAACTGAGCAAAGCCATAGCAACGCATTTCTCTCATTACCCAAGTGCGGTGCGCCAGCCGTTGGCGGTTGCGCTTGAGCAACAAAGCCTGACGCCACCGGTACGAGACGTTCTTCTGCAGAACCTCGAGAGCAGTAATGCTCAACTGTGCACTGACAGTTTGCGCGCGCTGGCCTCCGCTTCAGCTCATCCTCGGGTAAAAAAGGCAGTAAACAAGCTGGTTCCAAATGCCAATGCCGATCAGCTCGTTGTTATTGCTGCGCGTTTATGGCCGGTGCTTTGCGAAGAACCAAATTTGTTGTGCTACTTAGACGCCATAGCAGAGCTTGATAATTCACTGTTTGATGCCTTATTTCAGGATATTATTGCCCTGCCGGACATACGTCCGTTACTGTTATCTATTATTGCTCAACAAAAACAGTCTGCTGCGGTTAATGAAGCATTAAACCGATTAAAACAACAGACTCAGGGAAGCTGATGAATTTACTCGATGTCATTGTTTTACTGGCGCTGGCAACGGCAATATGGGTGTTTTGGCAACACCGCCAACAGTCAGAAAGCGCACAAAAACATGCAGTATTTTACTGTAAGCAGCAGGGGCTTCAGTTTTTAGATATTCGTCGCGAGGACACGCGTTGGTCTTTTAAAGGCAGCCAGCCGGGCTGGCGTAGTACTTTTAAAATGGGCTTTAGTAGCGACGGCGAAACTCGTTATGAAGGCGACTTAACCCTTCATAACCAGCGTTTGGTAGGTGTCGAGTTACCGCCGTTTCGAATTCCCGCGCAATAATTTAATCAGGCTGCCGTTGGTAGAACAGAACTTCACCTGGCAGCTTTTCCACTTCTATCTGAGCTTGAATGCGATAGCCGCGCTTTTTAAAGAAAGCCTGATAATCCGAACGAGTCACGTAAACGGCTATCCCTTGTGATTCGGGGTCTTCCTCAAAAACCGCTTTGGCAGCTTCAACAAGTAAATGCCCCACTCCCTGCGACTGATACTGTGGTGCTACCGCAATAAATGCCAGCATATGGTAAGGCACATCAGGCATCGCTTCCTGAATTAAGCGTTCCTTTTCAAGTACCTGCTTAGTACTCAAAAAACCAGCCGTTAATAACATGCTTATTCGCCAATGCCAGAAACGTCCGGGACCAAAGCTTTTACCAGGACGGGTAAGACACGCGACACCTAGTAGTGTGCCGCCATCTCTAATACCAATAATAGGCTGTCCGCTTTCCCAGAAAGCGTTTAAGTCTTCGCGGATAGCCGCCCGTAAACGCTTATCGTAGTCAGGTTTGTCTGACCGGAAAATCTTTTGCAGTAATTCATCATCGTAATACGTCTGGAACAAAAGCGAGGCCGCTAATTTCAGATCTTCAGCAACAAGGTAAACCAGCTCGCCCTGAACATGCTCATTGCTGTTTTCACCTGCTTCATCAATTTCGTTTTCCGTTTTTTCTGTCAGACCCTGCATAATGAATAGCCAATTGTAAGTTTTTCATAACACCAACTTAACCATTTTTCGGAATTCTGTCGAGAGTCATTTATCCGCCATTCAGGCAAGACTCTCATCAAGAGTTTTTATCAGTCTCAACTTGAGGCTGACAATTATCAAGCCAGTCAGCCAATGAGTCAGACAGAACTTCGTGTTGTTCCTTACCTACCCATTCGAGTCCAACCGCACCACTTTGGTTATCTATGGTTACCAACAACCCGTCATCCTCGCTACCTAAACCAATAAAGACCGTTTCAGGCTGTTTCAAACGACGCTTCATTAAAATGTGACCAGTAATATTCTCTAATAAACGTTCACCGTCTTCTGCACTCTGCGTCTGTAGTAAACTAATTGTGTGCCCCTGATAATCAAGCGCAAGGTCTCCTGCATACCAGCGGCCAAACAAAGTTTTAATACTCTGATGGAAACTCATTTCCAGAGCACTCTCAAGATCATCAAAGTTTAACGCTTCGGGTTGCCGGCACGGCGTCCACTCAACCGTATTCTCATCAATCACAGTTCCGTAAATTGGGCTATTCCACTCTTCTACATACTCGGTATAGCGCACAGGAACATTTTCCTGATAGCGTGTCATTAGTGCATCTATTGATTCTTCTAACGTCTTCATCTGGTACTTACACCTCAGAAAATTTACAATACGGCCATTGTACTTACGGAGCGACTTAAATGCCAAAGAAGGACGCACTAGACCATTTATCACTGGGTCAGCACACCGACTACCCGAATGAATATGATCCGAAGCAGCTGCAGCCAGTCCCCCGCTCACTGAATCGGGAACCTATAGGGCTTAAAGATAAGCTACCTTTTTCGGGTGTGGATTTATGGACCGGTTATGAAGTCTCCTGGCTAAACTCAAACGGACTGCCACAGGTTGCGGTGGGGTATTTTGCAGTGCCAGCAGAAAGCCCTAACCTGGTCGAGTCCAAGTCGTTTAAGCTTTATTTAAACAGCTTCAATGACTCGCGTTTTGAGACCTGGGAGCAGGTGCAACAACTGATGGAGACCGATCTTTCCGCTTGTGCCGGCGCGCCGGTTAAAGTCAAGCTAAAACAGGTATCTGAGCTGGAAGGTGAATCTGTGGCGACTTTCCCGGGTCATTGCATAGATGATCAGAATATCAGTATTTCGCATTACGACTATCAGCCGTCGCTGCTTGCTACAGAACAAAATGAAACAGAAGAAGAACTGCACAGTCATCTGTTAAAATCGAACTGCCTGATAACCAATCAACCCGATTGGGGTTCGGTTTACATTCATTATCAGGGGCCGAAGTTGGATCGCGCTGCGCTGCTGGCTTATCTGGTCTCATTCAGACGTCATAACGAATTCCACGAGCAATGTGTTGAGCGCATTTATCAGGACTTGAAAGCACTAGGAATGAAAAAGTTGACGGTTTATGCCCGTTACACACGTCGTGGCGGTCTGGACATAAACCCATTTCGTTCCGACTTCGAGCCAGCGCTGCAAATGCAACGCATGGCCCGACAATAACGAATTTTAAGCGTTAGGGTGCGGAATTTGTAACCATTGCAGAAAACGAGCTTTCTGTTCAGCTGTGGGCTCGTCCAATGGTTCAATTTTCGCATCGGTTGCAGGGGTTGGTTGCACCGTTAAGGTTTTCTTGTGCAACTGGTCGCGACGGAAGAATGTCACTTCAATTGAATCACCCGCTTTATATTCAGAAAAAGCGTCTTTAAAACGACCATCAACTACGGTGTGTCCGTCGTAAGCAACAATGACATCGCCCGGCGTAAAGCCCGCTTCCCAGGCGGGGCTGCCTTTACTAACCCGGGTCAATTCCATTCCTCCGCTGGCTTCACTGGCACTCCAGCCAGCCCAGACTTTCTCAGCTTCGGGTTCACCCTCGTCTTCATCCTTGTCCTGATCGTAAACCAGCTCTAAACCCACCTGATCCAGCATACTCTCAAACGGAATATTTGCAGCCGGACTTTCAACATTTTCTTGCCACCAGTCCTGCCAGGACTCACCCGTTAAATCTTTCAAAATAGTTAGCACGTCGGCTGAGGTGAAGCCCTGCTCTTCGGCATCGAAGCGCTGATACAATTCATTATGCACGTCGCGATAGCTAACTTCCCCATCAGTTGTTTTCAACAATTCGCTGTCCAGCAGCCAGGAAACCAAAGCACCTTCCGAATAAATATTCACAGAATCGTTGTGCGCACGGTCTCCATATTGATCAATCCACGCCTCAAAAGAGGCCTCAGCCACTGACATAACCTCCCGGCCTGGTTTTGATCGATAACGGTCAATACTAGTTGCTACTCGTTCAAAATATTCAGACGGTTCCATAATGCCCGCCTGTAATAACAAATGGTTCTGGAAGTAGCTGGTTGAACCTTCCGCAATCCAGAATAAATCAGTGTAGTTTTCCTCTTGATAATCGTATGGAACCAGCCCGTCCGGACGATAAGCTTTCACGTTCCATGTATGCACAAACTCGTGTGACGCTGTGGACATAAACGACAGGTAATCATCGCGACTGGCAAAGCTGTATCTGGGGCGCTGGATAATCGTCGAGTTTTTGTGCTCAGTCGCACCACCCGCGCCGGTTGTCGCGTGGATCATGAAAACATAACGCTCAAATGGGTAACTGCTCCAAATCGAATCACCGGTAGCCACCAGCTTGTGTAAGTCTTCGACCGTTTTTTCAGCGTCGTAGTTACCCTCTCCCCAGAATACGACTTCATAATCGCGATTATCCTGAGTGAATTCATAGTGTTTGTTAATGCCCGTTTCTATCGGCGAGTCAACTAAGACATCCCAGTTTGCGGCCGAGAACTGGTGCTCGCCTTCTCTCTCCATACCGGAGTAACTCTTCCACTCGCCCGGAACATCCAGAGAAACGGACACCGGCTCATCACGCCAGGCGTCTGCATACATAAATACAGCAGAGGCATCTAAGTAGGCATGAGTATCATCGATATGACGACTGCGACGCCCAAGTTGATTGGCGTAAATTTCGTAGTCAACGGTTACTTCACCGCTGTCTTCAGGTAAGTATACGCGCCAGGTGCTTTTATCGACCTTTTCCCAGCGAAGTTCTTCCCCGTTGCTCTGAGCATCAAAGTCACGAACGCCATTAGCGAGATTCAAAATGCGATAATAACCTGTTCTCCAGGCTGGCATTTTTACATCCAGAAACTTAGCGTCACTGGCCGGGAAGGTTATAGACACTTCGCCTTTGTGGTGCTCAGGTTGCGTTAAATCAATTTTATAATCGGTATTTGCCAATACAATGGAAGGTGCCAACATAACACCAACAGCTAATAAGCTCTTGCGCACAGTTTATCTCCGTTAGTTTCGCTTTATTTGTTAGTTAACTTGTTCAAAGACTACCACAATTCACCAATAGAAAATAAATTCAGATAGGTTAGACTTTATGGGATTATTTTTCGTATTATGCGTATTGACTTCAACATTTGGTAGGTGAGCATTGGCAATACCGGAAACACCGCAAGAGCAGGTTCAGCACCTTAGCAAGAAGCTACGACAGAGCATCCAGTCGCGTAAACAGATAGAAGACGACTATCTGCGCGATTCGCAACGTTACTCAAACTTTGTGAACGACCTTTGTCTGGCATTAAATGGTGTTGATAGTGAGTTAGACGGTTTACTGCATAAATTACGCGGTCACCTGCAGCAAAATGCGTCCGCTGCGGTTCTAGAGCCCATGATGCAACAAGTGGGTGAGGTAATTTCTCAGCATACCATTCGTATGCAAACGCTGCTGAAAGAAACCAACGAAAGTATCCAACTGGCATTACAGTCTATTAAGCCACGTGATAGCAGTGGCAGAAGCCAGCTGCAAAAAATAGCAAATGAATTCGAGCAACCAACAATGACGGTTTCTCATTATTTGCCATTAGTAAACCAATTACTGGCACTTTCCTACCAGCAGCAAGGTACTCAGACAGAAACCCAAGTAGCTCAATATCAAAGTCAATTGCTTGATTTACTCAGCGAAGTCGAGTTTCTGGGAAATGCTGCTGACACCTTGCAGCAAGTAAAAGTAGCTTTACAAAAGCCGCAAACTAACGAAACCTTGTTAGCTATAACCTTGAAGGTTATGCGGCTGGTGTTTAACAACATCAACGATGAACGCCGCTCAGCACAACTATTTCTGCAACAATTAAATGCTTCTTTAGAGTCTGTTCAGAGTGTATTAGGTAAAACCATAAGTCATTCTGCGGACTTTGCCGACCAGCGACTGCACCTGAACCAACAACTAAAAAGTGGCGTCTCCGAGATAAAAGCTTGTGTCACTGACGCGTATGAACTGAACGATTTAAAAGAATCGGTAGGTTTGCAGCTACACCGTTTAGGTGAAACTTTAAATCAGCACCTAAAGTTGCATGACGAAGAACGTCAAAGTTTCCATAGCAACACACAGGCCATGGAGCAGAAACTCCGTGAAACCGAAGAGCAGGTTTTACATTACAAGCAGGAGCTGGCTAAACAAAAGTTCCGCAGCTTACAGGACAACCTGACCAAGCTGCCTAACCGCTCTGCTTTTGATGAGCGCTTAAACCTGGAATTCCAGCGTTGGGTCAACGATGAAACCCCGCTGAGTATAGCCATTATCGATGTTGATCATTTTAAGAATATTAATGATAGCTTCGGCCACATTGCCGGCGACAAGACCTTACAAGTTATCGCAGGTACTCTTAGCAAATCGTTACGAGAATCAGCTTTTGTTTGTCGCTATGGTGGCGAAGAGTTTGCTATCATATTCTGTTCTGATGGACAAAGTGCCTATCAACATATCGAGAATACGCGGGAGAAAGTGGCTAATATCCCGTTTAAATTTAAAACCGACGATATACGCATTACTATTTCCGCGGGAATAGCCGAATTTAAATACAATGAAGATACACCGCTGGCGGTTTTTGAAAGAGCCGATAAGGCGCTCTATGAAGCAAAAAATAGCGGGCGCAACAAAGTCATCACAGCAAAATAGAAACCAACGCTGAGGATCACCGCCGGCACAAGGATGACGCCGAGTCATCGTTATTACAGGAGTATGGAAAAATAATGAGAGCAAGCATTTCTCCAAGAGGCACTATGTCTCTTTTGTCACAACTGGAAATAGAACGTTTAAAGCAATCCTCAAACAGCCAACTTTATAAATTATTTCGCAACTGCTGTCTCGCGGTCCTAAATGCCGGAAGTAATACCGACAGCAGCGCTGAAATTTACGATAAGTATAAAGATTTCTCCGTTAATATTATCCGCAAAGAGCGCGGTATTAAAATTGAGTTGATTGAACCGCCGGCGGAAGCTTTTGTTGATGGCGAACTCATTGTCGGTATTCGTGAGTTACTGGAATCCGTATTGCGCGATATTCTCTTTACCGGAGAGCGCTACTCAGAAGAAGAACTGAAAGACGCCGACAGCGCTACCCTAACCCACGTGGTGTTCGATATTTTACGCAACGCCCGTACTATTCAGGCCATGCAAGAGCCCGATATGGTTGTTTGCTGGGGTGGTCACTCGATTAACGAAGCTGAGTATAAATACACTAAAGAAGTGGGTTATCAGTTGGGTTTGCGTGGCTTAAATATCTGTACCGGGTGTGGTCCGGGTGCCATGAAAGGCCCTATGAAAGGCGCGACCATTGGTCATGCTAAACAGCGTATTAGTGGTGGTCGTTACCTGGGCCTTACTGAGCCTGGCATTATCGCTGCCGAGCCACCTAATCCTATTGTTAACGAACTGGTTATTTTGCCCGATATTGAAAAACGCCTGGAAGCTTTTGTTCGCTGTGCGCACGGCATCGTTATTTTCCCGGGTGGCGCGGGTACGGCTGAAGAGCTGCTGTATCTTCTTGGCATACTGATGCACCCGAAAAACCAACAACAAAGCTTACCAGTTATATTGACGGGCCCTGAAGCGTCTAAAGATTACTTTGATGCGCTGGATGCCTTCATTGTCGAAACTCTGGGTGAAGAGGCTCGCGGCTTTTACCGTATTATTATTGCTGACCCATCAGGGGTTGCACAGCACATGCACGCAGGCATGGCAGCCGTAAAACAATACCGCCGTGATTCTGGTGACGCTTACTACTTTAACTGGACCTTGTTTATTGATGAAAACTTCCAACGCCCGTTCTACCCGACTCACGAAAATGTGGCGTCACTGAACCTGCACCCGGAACAGCCTAAAGAAGAGTTAGCAGCGGACTTACGCCGCGCATTCTCAGCTATTGTTGCCGGCAATGTGAAAGATGGTGGCATTCGCCAAATTAGAGAAAAAGGCGTATTTACCATTCACGGTGAAAAAGAGTTAATGAAACGACTGGACGTATTGTTAAGAGCATTCGTCGAACAAGGGCGTATGAAATTACCAGGTTCGGTGTATCATCCTTGTTATAAGGTTGTTACTGACTGAAGGATTTATGAAAAATAAAGTCTTTGTCATACTCGCCATTGGCGCTGTTTCTTATCTAGCTATAGTAGGAGCAGTGCTGATGCTTTATCAGGCTGATCCTGCTGATTTACAGTGGCAGGAACGAGAGACCTACAACGCCAGACAAATTGGTCAATTTGATCTGGGTATGTCAAAAGACAGTGTTATTCGAGTTTTAGGCTCACCAGACATAACTGAAGCGAAAGCGTCATCTGAAGGTGACATGCAAGTTCTGTTTTATCGAACTCATCACGTGACTTCTGACGGAATCACGACTAAAGATGAATGTACCCCTTTGGTTTTTCGCGATAATAAGCTTATCGCCTGGGGTAACGACTCTTATCGTGACTATCAGAATTATCAGAGGCGAGAATGAGAGAACTGACCGAGTGTTGTGAAAAAGCGGCAAGTTTACTGAAACAACACGACGTTCGTCAGCTTTATCGTCTGGTTCAGTTTATTGATGAAGAGTATCAACAAAACCGCTGGCCTGAACTGCTTCCCCTTTACGCTCAGCAACATGCTCAGGACAATAATCAGCTAATAAGTGAGTTACTCGCGGTTTGTGTAAACGCGCTGCATTGCGGTTACCAATGGTCTTTGCACTCACATTATCGCCGAATTCTGGCCGCCGCTTGCGTCAGTGAGAAACTCAACCCAGACCCGAACTACTGGAAGCAACTTCATTTAAGACAGCCGCTGTGGCTGTCTGCTTTAGAGTCTTTAACACTAAAATCCGCTGATATTGTCTTTTTTCGCTACTGGGTTAACGCCTTAACTCAGGTTCAGCTGCAACGTAGTAAGCCCACACAGGCATTTTTTCCCTTATTGAATGGCGAATTCCGCTACCGCTTCTGGGCGCTGTTAAATCAGCAGGATACGCTTCCGGTAAGACTCACTGGTCAAAAGTTTTCACATCACAAAAACCAGCAGACCGCGGTACTTTTAGGTTATGAAGGAAAGCACCAGATTCTGGCTCTATTACATAAGCTGGACAGCCCGTTTTATGTCAGCCCGGACGAAACACAAAATTGGCAAGTTAACAACAAACCTCTGACACAGGAACAAATGAGCGCACTGGCTCAGCATCGGTTGCTAAAACAAGAGCAAACAAGCACAACACAACAAACGCCCAGACAACTGTTACGGGCAATAAACCGTTACGCCAATGCCAGTGGCGCCTTAAACGCAGTAATTCAGCAAATTAACCAATTGCCTTTTTTAGCCAGCAGTCTTCATGCCGCCGTGCATCAGAGCGAACGCATTGGCTACAGCGAAGCCAGCCGTATGGACTTGAAACAGTCTTATTTATGGCTAGGCTCTAAACGAGCTTCAGTTATTCTTGCGACCGCTTTTTTACAACACCAATTTTCATTAAATACAATTCCTCTGCATAACGCATTGATGCAAAAGCTCGGCTTACTGACCACAACGCTACAGCACTTATCGGCGGAAACCGGCGTTAGCCTGCCAACCCCGGCTCCGCTACTTGCCCTACTCTCAGGCTCTGATCTTTTTCGTCACCCAGAGCTGCTTAAATCAGCGAAGTGGCCCCGTCCGCGAGAAATAGAACACTGCTATAGCACAAGTTGGGTTGGCTCTGCACTGGATATCAGTGACTTTCGCCGCAGTCGACAATTAGTTAAGCGCTGGCAATTGCCTCCGGCTACCGAAAATTTATTAAACCCTGATAAAGCCGAGACCAGCAAATTAAGTGCACTATTTTTCTTAGCCCACTATTTAACGCTAAGCACTTATTATCCAGAAGTGTCGTTAAGCAGTTCAGTAAAATCGATGCTAAAGTCTTATTGTCAGCAACTGCAAATAAACAGTGAGCAACTGACCCGAATTAAAGCTAAATCGGCTTTTGAAAGTCACTGTTACTCACCGTTATAACCTACATTCACTGGCTGAATAATGCTTTGCTAGTCAGTATTAGCGCGGCAATGGTAGAATTACCGTTCCTGTTTTTGTTGTAACACGGTTTAAAGGAATCAATTCATGAGTAGAACTATCACAGTTATTCCAGGTGACGGCATCGGCCCGGATATTGTCGAGTCTGCAACAGCCATTCTTGATAAAGCAGGTTGTGACTTTGAATATGAATACGTCGACGCTGGTCTGACTGCTTTGGAAAAAACCGGAGAGTTATTACCTCAAAATACTCTTGATGCGATTGAACGTAACGGTGTTACATTAAAAGGTCCACTGACTACTCCGGTTGGCGAAGGCTTCACCTCTATTAATGTCAGCCTGCGTAAACATTTTTCGCTATATGCTAACGTACGCCCTGTTTTGTCTTTTACCGGCACCCAAGCGCGCTACGAAAACATTGATATTATTACCATTCGTGAAAATACCGAAGGTATGTATTCCGGCTTAGGCCAAAAAGTGTCTGAAGACGGTAATGAAGCAGAAGCAGTCAGCAAAATTACCCGTGAAGGCGCTGAGCGGATTGTCCGTTTCGCCTATGAAACCGCACGCCGCGAAGGCCGTAAGAAAGTCACCGCAGTGCATAAAGCCAATATTCTGAAGTCCACTTCTGGTCTATTCTTAAAAGTAGCGCGTGAAATTGCGGAAGAGTATCCGGACATTGAATCAACAGAAATGATTGTTGATGCGGCCTGCATGCGCTTAGTTATGAACCCTGAAGAGTTTGACGTTATTGTTACCACCAACCTGTTTGGCGATATTCTGTCAGACCTGTGCGCAGGTTTGGTCGGCGGCTTAGGTATGGCACCCGGCGCTAACATTGGTAAAGACTGCGCCATTTTCGAAGCTGTACACGGCTCAGCCCCGGATATTGCCGGTAAAAACCTGGCAAACCCAACCTCAGTTATCTTAGCGTCAATTCAGATGCTGGAATACTTGGGCATGCAAGAGCAAGCCGAAAAAATCACCAAAGCACTAGAAGACGTGATTTCCAGTGGTGACCGTACCACTCGTGATTTAGGCGGTTCGCACGGTACCACTGATTTTACTCAGGCAGTTATTGAGCGTCTTTAACAAGACTCAGCTTACAAGGCCAGCCTGAATTAACAGCAGCCAGTTTTCCCGAATTGGGAAAGCTGGTCTAATAGTATAGTCAGACTAACTTATTTACTTAAACTGATTTATCTCAACGTTCTGGCCATCTGGGAACTTAGCGTGTAACTCCAGTGTTCCCCCTAAAGCTTCAACGTAATGTTTCAATGTACTTAGCAGAGCATCAGGCCGTGTCTCGACCTGAGATATATTAGATTGAGCAAGGTTAAGCTTTTTAGCAACAACAGACTGGTTAAACCCCCGCGCTTTTCGTACTTCCGCCAGAGTCATTTCCGCAATGATACCAACCGCTTTAGCTCTCGCAGCGGCTTGTACTTCTGGCTTAATTTTCTTTTTCATCTCGTGCAATGACTTTGCCATAACCACCCTTAATCTCTAGCTACTATCAGTTTTCAAATAATCCAGAAACAACTTTTCAGCTAACGGGATCATTCGTTTATAAAAGGCTTTATCCCTACTTCCATCTTTACGCCCGCCACATAACAAAACTGCCTGTCTTTTAGGATCAAATGCGTAGAACACTCTAAATGGCTTCCCGTCATGTTGAATCCGGAGCTCTTTCAGGTTCTTCAAGGCTTTTGTTCCTTTTAAAGTATCAGCTTGCGGCCTTCCCAAGCCAGGACCTTTAATTTCCAGTACATCTATCATCGCCTGAACATCGACTTGCTCTGCATCATTAAGCGTAAAAAACCAGTCTTCGTAGTCATCCGTAACTAAAATTACCCAATCCATGGTTTACCTCTAAAATATACACTTAAAAGTATATACTTTCAAAAGTATATTACATATATTTATTCACTGAAAAAGTCATCCAGTAAGTGACGGAGTATAGACAGTAATTTAAGAGTTGAAGGCGGGAACTTAGCTCATTCTTACATAGGACATCAGGAGTTAAAGGATATTATTCAATTGTACTTAAAGTCTTAGTGAAAAGCAGAGATATTGAGAGTATGACAGGAAGTACAGGCATAGCCATGAATGAACTCAGGCTATGCCATTAAAGCTAGCTGCGGGGCAGCCAGCGCAAGTGTACGGTAATTTCTTCACGGTCGTGGTAAAGGTGCTTGGCCTGAATTTCAAACGGCTTAGTCCCCTCGGTTTGTAGCTGTTCTTTAATCTGATCCAGGTAGCCTTTAACAGCAGCATAGCGCTGACGCATTGGTAGCTTAAGATTAAAGATGGCTTCTTCACAGTCACCTTCGAGTAACCAACTGGTCATCAGCTCGCCGACACGTGCGGGTTTTTCAACCATATCGCACACCAGCCAGGTAACATTTTTGCGTTTCGGACGAAATTTAAAGCCGTCTTCCTGAATGTGCTTAACCTGCCCGGTTTCCATTAAGGACTCAGCCATCGGGCCGTTATCAACCGCTTGCACCATCATACCGCGGCGAACCAGCTGATAAGTCCAGCCTCCCGGCGCTGCACCAAGATCTACCGCCTTCATGCCCGAGTGAACACGTTTTTCATGTTCGTTTTCAGGTACAAATACCTGAAAGGCTTCATCCAGTTTTAACGTTGAACGGCTTGGTGCCTCTTTTGGCATACGCAAACGCACAATACCACCGTTGTGTAAGGTTTGGTTATAGCTGTATGAATAGCCCACCAAGGCATGCGCCGGGTTGACGAATAACACATGCAGCATCGGTCGTTTAGCTAGCGGCTTATTACTTAAAAGATCTTCTTTACGCAACGCCTGACGCAGCGGCACGCTGAATTTTCGGCAGAATTTGGATAGCTGGTTAGCTTCATTAGTATCTGGAGTTCCCACCCGTAACTCACCGGCTAAACCGAAGGTTTCCTGGTGAGGTTTTAATACCTTTATGACTTCGCTGGCACGGTCTTCAATACCAGCCACTTTAACAGACCCCAGTAAGGCAAACATTTCGCGCGCAAAGACCAGGTCTTTCAGCGTCAGTTTACGGGCAATATGCTCTGCTTCTTCGTGCTGACAATGATAGGTAACGTAAGCTTGCTCGGGTTGTGTCTGGCAATAACCATAAACACCCAGTTCCGCGGTTTTATCCTGAATTTCGGCCGCGCAATCACCTTCGAACCCAGCACGACACAGCAATACAATGCCACTACCTCTGCCGTTAACAATCTCACTCATTAACTACCTGCTCCTAACTTTATTGCGCCAACTAATAAACTGACCCAGCCAGCAATAAATAATAACCCGCCAATAGGCGTTATAGGCCCAAACCATTTAACACCGGTAAGTGCTAAGGCATACAAACTGCCGGAAAATAAAACCACGCCAGCCAGCCACAAATAACCACTGGCAACAAACCAGACTGACTGTGACTGCTTTAACCAAAGCGCTAAAACAAACAGTGCCAACGCGTGATAAAATTGATAAGTGACTCCGGTCTCAAAAGCGCTCAGCAAACTCTCGCTTAATTTCGATTTTAAACCGTGCGAAGCAAAAGCGCCCAACATAACGCCGGTACCGCCTAAAATGGCGGCCACAATTAAAAATATCTGACTCATTGAATAAACTCCTTAATGGCATCTGCGGCCTGTTGCCAAAGCTTAGGCGTATTCTCCGCTTTGGCTTTTGTGGCGGCAAAACCGTGATCGGCACCCTCTAGCCACTGCAACTGCCAGTTATGCGGCAACTCCACGCTTTGCCCCTGCTCCGCTCTTTTTAAAAGCGGTTTACTGAACGGGTCCCGTGTTCCCTGCAAAATAAGACCGGGCGCCTGCGTCATTTCTAATTCTTCAAGGCGTGACTTCTCAGGTTTTTGCGGCGGATGGAACGGAAACCCCAAAGCAATTACTGCTTTCGCGCCGGATTTATCGGCTAAACGCAACATCACCCGGCTTCCTAATGACTTCCCCATCAAAACTAACGGCTTATTATCTTGCTGTAATTCGATCAGTAGTTCATCAATCGCATCGAACAATGCCTGCATTTTATTCGGCGGCCGTGGCTTACCAGTTTCACGAACCTTTTCCCAATACGGAAAGTCCGGACGGACAAGCTCTGCGCCAAGCGCTATGCCCTGCTCCGCAAAGAAATCCATAAAAGCTGTGTCGGGACCACCTCCTGAACCGTGCAAAAACACGATGCGGAAGGCTCCTTCCGGGTTCTGTTGTTGATAACGCATTATTGATTAAACTCTTGCTCTTCTTTTTGAACCAAGTTTAGCAACCACTGACGGAAGGTCGCGATTTTACCTATCTCCGCCTGATTGTCACGACAAACCAGATAAAACGCTTTATTCCGCTGCAAAGCCTGAGGGAAAATACGAACCAGGTGGCCACTGTCAATTTCAGACTTCACCAGCACATTATTGGCTAATGCAATGCCCTGCCCGTGGACCGCCGCCTGTAAAGCCAGGCTCGAATGACTGAATACCGGTCCGTTATCGCCTTTATACTGAGGTAATCCCACCAACTGAAACCAGTCCTTCCAGGCATTACGGGTTTCGTCGTGCAGCAAAGTTTGCTTGAAT
Organism: Idiomarina sp. ST20R2A10; assembly: GCF_051842345.1. Lineage (NCBI taxonomy): Bacteria > Pseudomonadati > Pseudomonadota > Gammaproteobacteria > Alteromonadales > Idiomarinaceae > Idiomarina > Idiomarina sp. ST20R2A10. The sequence continues at coordinate 619,598 of NZ_JBNIEY010000001.1, forward strand.
AAATCTATCGGCTCTTTGATATTCGCTTTGTTCAGTAACAACGGCGAACAAACCGGCCATAAGTATTCTTCATGCAATTGGTATGCTTTTACCCCGGGCCAACGCCCGTCGCCATAATAAATAGCAACGTCCACGTCGTCGGTTAACGAACCACTAATTTCATCCACGGCTTTAATTCGTATATCCATATCCGGGTGTTCTTCGCGAAAACTACTGAGCCGGGGAACAAACCATAAAATAGCGAAACTTGGAGGAACCGACACGGTCAAAGCCCCACGCTCAGACACTAGCCGAAGTTTATCGGTAGCCTGCGCCAGTTGCTCAAAAATATCCCGTAATTCTAAGTAGTATTCCTGCCCTTCTTCGGTCAGTAACAGCGAGCGGTTACGTCGAATAAAAAGCTTAAGCTCAAGAAAGTCTTCTAACGCTTTTACCTGGTGACTGACGGCCGCCTGGGTCACAAATAACTCTTCGGCTGCTTTGGTAAAACTGAGGTGACGCGCTGCCACTTCAAATGATTTAAGCGCGTTTAAGGGAGGTAATTTCCGCATGCCATTAACTAAAAAGCGTCTCTGTTTAGTAGATAACCACCACTATAACAGAGACGCCCTTAGTTCGGCTATTCATCATTACTTTATCTAATGTGACTTACAACCGAACGCCGCCGTCAATTTCGACCACACGGCCGCTGAAGAAGTCATTTTCAATAATGTAGCGCGCACTGTGGGCAATTTCATTAGGCTGGCCCCAGCGTTTTAGCGGAACCATAGACAACGCGCGATCAACAGCTTCAGGTTTCATCTGTGCCGTCATTGGAGTTTCAATAAAGCCCGGCGCAATGGCACCGCAGCGAATGCCGTAACGACCCAGTTCGCGAGCCCAGGTCACCGTCATAGCAACCACACCGGCTTTGGTTGCGGAATAGTTAGTCTGTCCCATATTACCAGCACGCGCGACGCTGGAAATATTGATGATAACGCCTTTCTTGCCGGCTTTTACCATCTGTGCCGCGGCTTCACGGCCGCATAAGAAGGTACCGGTGAGATTCACATCCAGTACCGACTGGAACTGTTGTAAAGGCATTTTCTGTTTCAGTTCGCCGTCTTTGAATTTGATCAGCAAGCCGTCACGCAATAGGCCTGCGTTGTTCACCAGCACATCAATGCCATCAAACTCTTGCTGAATTTGCTCAAATACGGTTTCTACCGACTCTTCGTCGGTGATATCAACTTCATAACCAACCACTTTGGCTGCGCCCAGCTTTTCGCATTGCTCCTGAGCTTCACCTAATACGTCGCCGTTAATATCAATAAGCGCAAGTTTGGCACCTTGTCTGGCGAAATCTTCAGCCATCGCAAGGCCCAGCCCCTGAGCACCACCGGTAATAACAATGACACTGTCTTTAATTTGCATGTGTTTCCCCAATTCTTAGGTTACTTCTGTGACTTAGGTGCCACATAATTAAAAATACTGGAAAAGTCCTGGCGACCATGGCCTTGCTCAGACCAGCTGTGGTAAAGGTTGCGAGTCAGTGATCCCATAGGCGTTGCGGCACCACTTTCTAATGCGGTTTGTTGCGCCAGACCTAAATCTTTAGCCATTAAGTCAACCAGAAAGCCGCCTTGGTAGTCGTTACTTGAAGGCACGTTGTCCATTACCCCTGGGCACGGATTATATACCTGTAATGTCCAATTACTACCCGAGCTTGCCAGCATAATTTCCGATAAAACTTTCGGGTCCAACCCGTTAGCCTTACCTAATTGCAGAGCTTCAGAAGTACCCACCATTAATACTGACAACAACATGTTATTACAGATTTTTGCAATCTGTCCGGCACCGACATCACCGGCGCGGAAAACATTTTTGCCCATGTCGTTAAGCACGCTACGAGCCCGGTCAACGTTAGTTTCTGTACCACCGCAAATAAAGGTTAAGGTACCCGCTTTCGCGCCACCAACACCACCAGAAACAGGAGCGTCGATAAAGGCAATACCAGCTTTCTCTAACTGTTCACCCACATACATAGCGGTTTCAGAAGAAATGGTACTGCAATCAATAACGAGCTGATCTTTATTCAGCTTGTTGATTAGGCCGTCGTCACCAAGGTAAACGCCTTTTACGTGACGGTCTGCAGGCAGCATAGACACCACAAATTCAGCTCCGTCGATGGCTTCAGCTGCTGTTTTCGCAGCCTGTGCACCGTCAGCAACTATCGCTTTAAGTGCTTCCTCAGATAAGTCAAAAGCCTTAACCTTGTGGCCGGCTTTTGCCAGATTGCTGGCCATTGGGCCACCCATGTTACCCAGTCCAATAAATCCTACGGTTGCCATAAAGGCACTCCTTCTTGTTAATTCGTTTTATTTATCAAGATCGGCTAATGGATGCGTTCGCTCGCCCCAGGGCGGTAAAAAGAATGCATCAACCTCTTCCGCTGGTACTTCGGCTACCGAGCTATGCTGCCATTGTGGATTCTTATCTTTATCAATCAGCAGTGCCCGAATACCTTCCACAAAGTCACCACGAACTGCACAGTTACAGGACAAGGTTAGCTCTAAACGGAAACAGTCAGCCAAAGACAAGTCAGAGCCTTGCTGCAACTGGTTCCAGACCAGGTGCGATGTAAACGGACAACCATTGGCCAGGTTCTTACGCGCCCGCGCCAGCCATTTATCATCGGTTTCGTCACTGACAATACGTTCAACAATTTCACCAATATCATTGCCCGTTGTCAGCTCTATTATTAGCTTCTGATGTGGTTCTACCTGAGGCGTGGGTAATGCTGTTGGGTCACTACTTGCCACGTCACTCAGTAAGTCCGTCACTTTTTGTTTGTTCAGAGCCTCGGTATTGCCCCATTGAACTTCTTTCAGCTTATTCAGAATGCTTTCTTTGCTCTCATGCCCAACAAAGTGATCGGCCAGGTTCAGATACAGTGCATCGTTCGCATTCATCGTTGCGCCGGTAATACCTAAGAACAAACCGCAACCTCGTGGCATGCGATTAAGGAAGTAGGTCGCACCAACATCCGGGTACAAACCAATAGTCACTTCTGGCATAGCCAGTAACGAACGTTCGGTCACAATACGGTGGCTGGCGCCATTCATTAGCCCCATACCGCCGCCCATCACAATGCCGTCACCCCAGCAAATAAGAGGTTTAGGGAAGGTCTGAATAAAGTAGTCCAGTTGATATTCCTGGGTGAAGAAGTTTTCGACTTCTTCCACTAATTTGCCCGGCTCTGCCTGCATGGCTTTATACATAGCCACAATGTCACCACCGGCACAGAATGCTTTTTCACCGGCACCCTGTAACCAGACACAAGCAACTTTGTCATCTTCTGCCCATTTTTTCAGCTGCGGTAACAGCTTTTCAGCCATTGCCAGGCTTAGGGCATTCAATGATTTCTCGGAATTTAACGTAGCAACGCCGATGACTTTGTCACCGGCGTTCAGTTCTTCAAAAAGTACAACGTCTTGCATGGAATCTCCTTACAAGATTTCGCGATCGTTATCAGCCAGAATGCGACGTCCAATAATCATGCGCATAACTTCGTTTGTGCCTTCCAGGATCTGGTGCACACGAACATCACGCACATGGCGCTCTAACGGATACTCTTTAATGTAGCCATAACCACCGTGCAGCTGCAGTGCGTCGTTACACACTTTAAAACCAACATCGGTCGCAAACTGTTTTGCCATAGCACAATAGGTAGTTTTATCAGCATCGTTGTTATCGACTTTACTGGCTGCCAGACGCACCATTTGACGGGCTGCAACCAGCTCAGTCGCCATATCGGCTAACTTAAACTGTAGCGCCTGAAAAGCCGCGAGGGGCTTACCAAATTGCGTACGTTCCTGCATATAAGCTTTGGCAGTATTTAATGCCGCCTGCGCAGTACCCACAGAACATACCGCAATGTTAATGCGTCCGCCGTCTAAGCCCATCATGGCAAACTTAAAGCCTTCGCCTTCTTTACCCAGCAGGTTTTCTGCCGGAATGCGAACGTCTTCAAAGGTCACTAAGCGGGTTGGCTGGGCGTTCCAGCCCATTTTATCTTCGGCTTTACCGTAAATAACTCCTTTGGCGTCCGCCGGTACAGCAAAGGCAGAAATGCCTTTAGGTCCGTCTTCGCCAGTACGAGCCATAACCACTAAAACGTCAGTTTCACCGGCACCGGAGATGAACATTTTAGAGCCATTTAAGACGTACTCGTCGCCGTCTTTTTTCGCACTGGTACGCAAGCTGGCAGCGTCTGAACCAGAGCCTGGTTCGGTCAGGCAGTAAGAGCCAAGCTTCTCACCGGTAACCAATTCTGGTACCCACTGGTCAATCACAGACTGTTGGCCGAAGGAGCCAATCATCCAGGTGACCATGTTATGAATCGTCATCATGGCGGTGGTTGCGGTACAGCCTCCTGCCAACTGCTCAAAAATGAGCGCTGAGTCTAAGCGGCTCATTCCAAAGCCGCCAGCCTCTTCCGGCGTATACATGCCCATAAAGCCCATTTCACCAGCTTTACGGAACACTTCAACGGGGAAGTAGTGCTCTTCGTCCCACTTAGCCGCATTAGGCGCCAGCTCTTTGTCGGCAAAAGCTTTGGCTGTATCCACAAAGGCTTGCTGGTCTTCTGTCAATTCGAAATTCATCGTTATCCCCTATTATCTCAGGTTAATTGACATGTTCGGACCTGCTGGATCTTCAAGGTCGCTCTCAAACCAACGCGCTGTTACCGTCTTAGTTTCGCTGTAGAAACGAACGCCCTGCTTACCATAAGCGTGAAGGTCACCAAAGAATGAACGCTTCCAGCCAGTAAATGAGAAGAACGGCAGCGGTACCGGAATTGGAATGTTGATACCGACCTGACCCACTTCAACTTCGTGCTGGTATTTACGCGCGGCGGCACCACTTGCGGTAAAGATAGAAGTACCATTACCGTAAGGGTTGTTGTTAACCAATTCCAAAGCGTCTTCAAGGCTGTCCACTTCTGTGGCGCACAATACCGGACCGAAAATTTCTGTTTTATAGATTTCCATATCCGGCGTTACGTTAGAGAACACTGTTGGGCCAACCCAGTTACCATTTGGCAGACCGTCAACTTTGCAATTACGACCATCAACCAGCAATTTAGCGCCTTCTTTCTCACCCTGAGTAATCAAAGCTTCAACGCGTTCTTTCGCTTGTGGACTAATAACCGGGCCATAAGCGGCACCTTCGTCATTCCATGCGCCCGGACGAACCTTAGCAATAGCTTCCGCTATTTCAGGGATCCACTCTTTTGCCGCGCCAACAAATACTGCGACAGAAATCGCCATACAACGTTGACCCGCCGCACCGACAGAAGAGCCAACCATATTGTTGATGACTTGCTGTTTATTGGCGTCAGGCATAATAACGCAATGGTTTTTCGCACCGGCAAAGGCCTGTACACGCTTACCATTTTCAGTACCACGGCGGTAAATATATTCAGCAACCGGCACTGAGCCTACAAAAGACAAGGCACGAACGTCGGGGTGGTCTAACAGAAAATCGACCTGATCTTTATTACCATGCAAGACCTGCAACACACCTTTAGGTGCGCCTGCTTCTTCGAACAGTTCAGCCAAACGGGTTGGCGTTAACGGATCTTGCTCGGAAGGCTTCAGAATGAAGGTATTACCACAAGCAATGGCCAGCGGGAACATCCACAGTGGGATCATCGCCGGAAAGTTAAACGGCGTAATACCAGCGCAAACACCTAATGGCTGAGTGTAGCTGTAAGAATCAATTTTACGGGCAACGTTTTCAACGGTCTCGCCCATTAATAACGAAGGAATATTCGCCGCGTGTTCAACCACTTCAATACCACGCCAGACATCACCTTTGGCATCTTCAAAAGTTTTACCAGTTTCTTGCGCCAGAGTCTCTGCAATTTCTTCCTGATGTTCTTTTAACAAGGCCTGATAACGCATCATTACGCGAGCACGCTCAGAAACCGGCACTTCTTTCCAGGTTTTAAAAGCTTCGCGGGCACTCTCAACCGCCGCGTCCATTTCGCTCTGAGTAGCAACTGGCACTTGAGCAATAACTTCCTGAGTTGCAGGGTTGGTCACAGGTATCCACTGTTCTGACTTCGAGGCGATAAATTCGCCATCTATATACAGAGGCACTTTCTTAGACATAATTCACCTTCTTATTGTGTTATTTTGTCATCTATTGATGAGCTAAATTTAGTTAAGTGAGCCTTTTACGTGACCCTCTTAATTCTGATTACTTTACTTTGGGCCGCCAGTTTTTCGCTAATTGGCGTTTACCTTGCGGGCCAGGTTGATGGTTATCTGGTTGTCTTTATTCGCATGATTTTAGCACTGATAACAGTGTTGCCCTTATTCCGCTGGCGTCATCTGTCGCCCCAAAATGGGCAATTGCCTCAACTAGCTAAACTGGCCGTTATTGGCGCTGTACAAATTGGCGCCATGTATTTGTTTCTTTATCATGCGTTTTTGTATTTGAGCGTTGCCGAAGTGCTTTTGTTCACTATCTTTACACCACTCTACATAACGCTAATTGATGAGCTGATACTTAACCGCAAGCATCTGCCGCTGTTATGGTGGATAGCCGCTGCAGTATCGGTATGCGGCGCCGCCATTATTCGCTATCAACCCTTGTCCGATGACTTCATCACCGGCTTCTTTTTAATTCAGGCAGCCAATGCGTGCTTTGCTGCCGGTCAAGTTGCTTATAAACGTTTACCCACGGGTAAAACCTTAGAACAAAGCCAGCAATTTGCTGCCTTTTTCTTTGGTGCCAGCGTCGTTGCCGGCCTTGGTGTTTTATTATTTGGCGACTTAACCAAAATGCCGACCACCAATCTTCAATGGGGCATTTTATTGTGGCTCGGTATTGTTGCCTCCGGCCTTGGTTACCTTGGTTGGAACCTTTCCGGAAAACGAGTCAATACCGGGCAACTGGCCACCATGAACAATGCGTTAATTCCCGCGGGCATTTTGGTTAATGTCGTGTTTTGGGAACAGTCTTTCGACTATACCCGCTTAAGCATTGGTGCTCTTATTATTTTTCTTGCCGTATGGCTGGCAGGACGGGTTAACAAACTTAAACCCGCCCGCTAACCAGCGCTTTAGATCATTTCTACGGCCAGAGCAACGGCTTCTCCACCACCAATACACAGTGAGGTGATGCCCCGTTTCTGGCCTTTTTGTTTCAGTGCATGCAGCAAAGTAACCAATAACCGCGCCCCACTTGCGCCAATGGGATGCCCTAAAGCACAGGCTCCGCCATGCACATTCACTTTCTCCGGATCCAGTTTCATTTGCTGAATAGCCAGCATGGTAACCATGGCAAAGGCTTCATTAATTTCCCATAAATCGACGTCGTCTTTAGTCCAGTCCAGCTTACTCAGCAAAGAGTTCATTGCACCAATTGGGGCAACGGTAAATTCAGACGGCGCCTGAGAATGCGTAGTGTGACCCATAACTCGCGCCAGCGGCTGCAGGCCTTTGGCCTTTGCATCGCTTTCACGCATTAAAATGAGTGCTGCTGCGCCATCAGAAATGGAACTGGAATTAGCCGCGGTAATGGTGCCGTCTTTTTTAAATGCCGCACGCAACTGAGGAATTTTGTCCAGACGCGCTTTACCCGGTTGCTCGTCAGTATCGACAGTGACGTCGCCTTTACGAGTAGAGTATGTAACTGGGGTGATTTCGTCTTTAAAAAAGCCATCTTTAATAGCAGCCTGAGCTTTGGTAAGTGAATGAATGGCAAACTCATCCATTGCTTCACGGCCCAGACCGTATTCGTCAGCAGTGTCCTGTGCGTAACACCCCATAGCTTTATGCTCGTAGGCGTCTTCCAGACCGTCCAGCATCATATGATCCAGCACTTGTCCGTGCCCCATACGATAACCGCTGCGGCCTTTTGGCAGCATGTAAGGTGCATTCGACATGCTTTCCATGCCACCGGCCAGCACCACGTCTGCAGAGCCCGCTTTAATTAAATCGTGCGCCATCATTGCAGCTTTCAAGCCAGAGCCGCATACTTTGTTAATGGTTGTGGCGCCTGTTGAGCGAGGTAAATCGGCATGCAGCATTGCCTGACGCGCCGGCGCCTGACCTAAGCCGGCAGGTAACACATTGCCCATGATAACTTCTGAAATATCATCGGCTGTTAAACCGCTGTTACTCAGCGCTGCTTTTATAGCTGTTGCGCCCAAATTGGGAGCAGTAACTTCACTTAAGCTGCCCTGAAAACCGCCCATTGGCGTACGGTTGGCCGCTACTATAACGATTGAATCGCTCGACATTTTTCCTCCAAATGCACTTTACGTTAACGTAAACTTCCTCTAAGCTTAGATCTTAGGACAACCAAAAAGCAAGTACCGATGAACAATAAAGTGACCTACAGTATTGGCGAACTGGCAAAAGAATTTGACATTACCACCCGTAGCATTCGTTTTTATGAGGACGAAGGCTTGCTTTCCCCCAGGCGCCAGGGGCAGCAGCGCATATATACCAACAAAGACCGGGTTCGTTTAAAGCTGATTCTACGCGGCAAACGACTCGGTTTTTCACTGGCCGAAACCCGTCGTTTGTTCGAACTTTACGACGCGGATAATAGCAGTGCGGCCCAGCTCGAAAAGGTACTTGAGCTGGTCAGTGAGAAAAAACACTCACTTAAACAACAAATGGAAGATATTAATGTGTTACTGACCGAACTCAGTGGTCTGGAGCAACGTTGCCAAGACGAGCTCGAGAATATTCAGTCGTCAGTTTCAGAAGTTCATTCTCAGGAGTCGTTATGATCAGTCAATATACCACCTTTAACTTTGGTCTCGGCGAAACAGCCGATATGATCCGTGAACAGGTTAATGCCTTCGCGCGTGATGAAATAGCCCCACGCGCCGCCGAAATTGATGAAAAAAATGAATTTCCCGGCGATTTATGGCAAAAACTTGGCGACATGGGTCTGCTTGGCTTAACCGTTGCTGAAGAATATGGTGGTTCCGGCATGGGCTACCTTGAACATGTTATTGCTATGGAAGAAATTAGCCGCGCTTCTGCCTCGGTTGGCTTAAGTTATGGTGCCCATTCAAACCTTTGTGTTAACCAAATTCACCGTAATGGTAACGAAGAACAGAAGAAAAAATACTTACCGAAACTGTGCACCGGTGAACACGTTGGCGCTTTAGCTATGAGTGAACCTAATGCCGGTTCTGATGTAGTCAGCATGAAATTACGTGCAGAGAAGAAAGGCGACAAGTACATTCTGAACGGCAATAAAATGTGGATCACTAACGGTCCGGAAGCTAATGTCTTCGTAATTTACGCGAAAACCGAACCCGAGAAGAACTCACGGGGCATTACGGCCTTTATCGTTGAAAAAGACACACCAGGATTCAGCCAGGCGCAAAAACTCGACAAACTTGGTATGCGTGGTTCAAATACCTGTGAACTGGTCTTCGAAGATGTCGAGATTCCTGAAGAAAACATTCTGGGTGAACTTAACGACGGCGTTAAAGTGTTGATGAGTGGCCTTGATTACGAGCGCGCTGTTCTTGCAGCGGGCCCTTTAGGCATTATGCAGGCCTGCCTTGATACTTGCGTACCTTATATTCATGATCGTAAACAGTTCGGTAAAGAGATCGGCGAATTCCAGCTAATTCAGGGCAAAGTTGCTGATATGTACACTCGCACCAATGCGGCGCGTGCCTACGTTTACGCCGTGGCTCAATCTTGCGACCGTGGCGAGACCACTCGTAAAGATGCCGCCGGAGCAATTCTTTACGCCGCAGAATTAGCCACTCAGCTAGCACTGGACGCTATTCAGTTATTGGGCGGTAACGGCTACATTAACGAATACCCCACAGGACGCCTGCTACGTGACGCCAAGCTATACGAAATTGGCGCTGGTACGTCAGAAATTCGCCGTATGCTCATTGGCCGCGAACTGTTCACTGAATCCAAATAATAAGGAGGCAACGCCGTGGCGATTTTATCCAGTAAAATCAACACCCGCGATGCACAATTTGCAGCTAACAGCGAGTCTATGCAGACCGTCGTTAACGACCTGCAGGAAAAAGCGGCAAAAATTCATCAAGGTGGCGGTCCGAAGTATCAGGAGCGCCATTTGTCCCGTGGTAAGTTATTGCCCCGCGACCGTATTAATAAACTACTGGACGCGGGTTCACCGTTTCTGGAAATAGGTCAGTTTGCGGCCTGGGAATGTTACGAAGACTACGTTCCTTCTGCTGGTGTGGTTGCCGGTATTGGTCAGGTTGAAGGCACTGAGTGCATGATCATCGCCAACGACGCCACCGTTAAAGGCGGTACTTATTACCCGCTAACCGTAAAAAAACACCTGCGCGCTCAGGAAATTGCCGAGCGTTGCCACCTGCCTTGTATTTATCTGGTGGACTCTGGCGGTGCTAATCTGCCCCGTCAGGATGAAGTATTCCCGGACAAAGAACACTTTGGTCGCATTTTCTTTAATCAGGCAAATATGTCAGCCAAAGGCATTCCACAAATTGCGGTGGTTATGGGTCTTTGTACCGCAGGCGGTGCTTACGTACCGGCTATGGCCGATGAAAGCGTTATTGTGAAAGAGCAAGGCACTATTTTCCTTGCGGGTCCGCCGTTAGTTAAAGCAGCAACAGGTGAAGAAGTCTCAGCCGAAGAGCTCGGCGGTGCCGATGTGCACACACGCATCTCCGGTGTTGCGGATCATTTTGCTCACAACGACGAACACGCTTTAGCCTTAGCGCGTCGCTCAGTAGCCCGCCTTAACCGCGGTGAACCAACTAAGCTCGACCGCCAGCCAGCCAAACCGCCGCGTTACGACGCAAAAGAGCTGTATGGCATTGTCGGCACTGACTTGCGTAAACCTTATGATGTACACGAAGTGATTGCGCGCATTGTCGATGACTCAGACTTTGACGAATTTAAAGCCAATTATGGCAATACATTGGTGACCGGCTTTGCCCGCATTGACGGCTACCCGGTAGGCATTGTCGCAAACAACGGTATTTTGTTCTCTGAATCTGCACAAAAAGGCGCTCACTTTATTGAACTTTGCGCCCAGCGCAAAATTCCACTGGTGTTCTTACAAAACATTACCGGCTTTATGGTAGGTAAAAAATACGAAGCCGAAGGCATTGCCAAGCATGGTGCGAAAATGGTGATGGCGGTTTCCTGTGCCAAAGTACCTAAGTTTACCGTGTTAATCGGTGGCAGCTACGGCGCCGGTAACTATGGCATGTGTGGTCGCGCCTATGACCCAACCATGATGTTCATGTGGCCTAATGCCCGTATCTCAGTTATGGGCGGTGAACAGGCCGCCGGCGTTATGGCGCAGGTGACTAAAGACAACTTAGCCCGTAAAGGCGAAAGCTTAAGTGAAGAGAAAGAACAAGCGCTGAAAAAGCCCATTGTTGAACAGTACGATAAACAGGGGCACCCCTATTATGCGTCAGCCCGCTTATGGGACGATGGCATTATTGACCCGGCACAAACGCGCGAAGTTCTGGCATTGAGCCTTGCCGCTTCATTAAATGCACCGATTGAAGACAGCCGCTTCGGCGTCTTCCGCATGTAATCGGAGGTTATTAATAATGGCAAAATACACCAAGCTCGATATTAACGACCAGGGCGTTGCCACGCTGACATTGAACCGGCCTGACGTTCACAACGCGTTTGACGACGTGATGATTGCAGAGCTGCTGCAGGCGTTAAAAGAAGTTGAAGAAAGTGCCAGCGCGAGAGTGCTGGTGCTTCGCTCAGAAGGTAAAAACTTTTCTGCCGGTGCGGATCTTAAATGGATGCGCTCCATGGCCGATAAAAACTACCAGCAAAACGTGGATGACGCCGGTGAGCTCGGGCTGTTAATGGAGCGTCTGGATTTGCTCAGCAAGCCCAGCATTGCTTTAGTCCAGGGAGCCGCTTTCGGCGGTGCCGTAGGCCTGGCCGCTTGCTGTGACATTGTACTGGCGCAGCCGCGCAGCAGCTTCTGCCTGAGTGAAGTCAAAATTGGGCTTATTCCTGCGGTTATCAGCCCTTATGTTGTGCGTACTATTGGCGAGCGCCAGTCGCGTCGCTATATGCTCACCGCCGAGCGCTTCTTTGCCGACAAAGCACAGGAGCTAGGTCTGGTTAACGAAGTTGTAGAAGATTTCGAGGAGCCACTGAATAAGTTATTAGAAGCTCTTCTAGCCAATAGTCCACAAGCGGTAGACGCCTGTAAGCAACTGATTCGCAATGTTGGTTCACGTCCAATTGATAAAGACGTGCGTGAACACACCATTAAAGCCATTGCCGAAATTCGCGTGTCGGAACAAGGTCAGGAAGGACTCAGTGCGTTTCTTGAAAAACGCCCCGCCGCCTGGCTTAAACAGAGTTAACAACAGGTCTCATTATGATCAAAACATTATTGATTGCGAACCGTGGTGAAATTGCCTGTCGTATTATTGCCACAGCTAAAAAAATGGGAATTCGCACCGTAGCGGTATTCTCCGATGCCGACCGTAACTCACGCCACGTTAAGCTGGCAGATCAGGCCGTACATATTGGTCCTGCAGCGAGCACGGACAGTTACCTGCGTGCGGATAAAATTATCGCCGCCGCTAAACAAACTGATGCCGAAGCCATTCATCCTGGTTACGGTTTTCTCTCAGAAAACGAAGATTTTGCCGACCAATGTCAGGCTAACGATATTATCTTTGTTGGCCCGCCAGTATCATCCATTGCTGCTATGGGTTCGAAGAGCGCGGCTAAATCCATTATGCAGGACGCCGGCGTACCTCTGGTTCCGGGTTACCACGGAAGCGAGCAGGACATTAAAACGCTAAAAGCAGAAGCTGAAAAAGTGGGTTTCCCGTTACTGCTGAAAGCGGCGTACGGCGGCGGTGGTAAAGGCATGCGTGTGGTCGAAAACATGGGCGAATTCGATGACGCTCTGAATTCCGCCAAACGCGAAGCTAAGTCCTCTTTCGGCAATGATAAAATGCTGATGGAACGTTTTATTCGTAACCCTCGCCACGTAGAGATTCAGGTATTTACCGATGAACACGGTAACGCCGTTTATCTAGCAGAGCGCGACTGTTCAGTGCAACGCCGTCACCAGAAGGTGCTTGAAGAGGCTCCTGCTCCGGCACTGACCGAGAAAACACGTACCGAAATGGGCGAAGCTGCCATTCGAGCAGCCCAGGCAATAGATTACGTTGGCGCCGGTACGGTTGAGTTTTTGTTCGACCAAAGTGGCGAGTTCTACTTTATGGAGATGAACACTCGCTTACAGGTTGAGCATCCGGTTACGGAGATGATCACCGGCCAGGATTTAGTCGAATGGCAGTTGCTGGTCGCTTCGGGTCAGCCATTACCTCTGGCGCAAAATGACATTCAGGTAAACGGTCACGCGTTTGAGGCACGGATTTACGCCGAAGACCCAGACAACGATTTCTTACCTTGCACCGGTACCATTAAGCATTTACGTACGCCTGCAGAAGAAAACGGCATCCGCATTGACACCGGTATTGAAGAAGGCGATGAGATATCTGCTTTCTATGACCCAATGATAGCTAAGCTGATTGTCTGGGACACCGATCGTACCCGTGCCCTGCTGCGTCTGCAAAAGGCTTTGCGTGAATATCGTTTAACTGGGTTAACAACTAACGTAGACTTTTTGCATCGTTTGGCCTCACATCCGGAGTTTGTGAAAACAAACCTGACAACCGAATTTATCCAGCAACATCAGGAAGAGCTGCTGCCCGATAGCTCGGTAAATTATCAGCAAATTGCAACGGAAGCGGCTTTGTTTGATATTTGTCAGCGCCAACAACAGCGTGGCAGTTCACCATGGCAAAGTGGTAATGCATTTAGAATGAACTCAGCGGCGACACATACGGTTCCACTGCAATTTGGCGAAGAAACCTACTCCATTTCACTAATAGAAACCGCTAACGGAGAGTTCCTGCAGCAAGTTGATGACGAAAGCATACAATGGCAGGCATCTTTAACCGACGACAAACTCACTCTGACTGCCGGTAGTATGCGCTATCATCGCTATGTCAGTGCCGACGACCAGCAAATTACCGTATTCACCGATAACGGCCCTATGACTTTCCATCGACACCGCGTGACTGATACGCTGTCGGATGAAGCGGCTCATGGTGGTCACGTTGCCCCAATGAACGGGACCATCATGGAAGTACTGGTCAAAAAAGGCGATACAGTCAAGAAAGATCAACCGCTGGTCATTATGGAAGCCATGAAAATGGAGTACACCATTAAAGCTGGACATGAAGGTGAAGTCACCGACGTCTTTTTCGCCGCGGGGGATTTGGTCAGCGACGGAGATGAACTGCTTGCAGTGAGCGAAGCCGAATAATAAGACATTATTAGAAGTAACCAGGAGTAATTATGGCAATTGCAGAACAGATAAAAATCGTCGAAGTTGGTCCTCGTGACGGCTTGCAAAATGAAGCAGCTGTTTCTGTCGATGCAAAAGTTGCCTTAATTGAAGCGCTGGCAGAAGCCGGCGTTTCTTATATTGAAAGTGCCAGCTTTGTCAGCCCCAAATGGGTGCCTCAAATGGCCGACAGCACTGCCGTTATGGAGCAGATTAAACGTCGCCCGGGAGTCACTTACGCCGGTTTAACGCCAAATTTGAAGGGCTTTGAAGCGGCAGTAGCAGCCAACATGGACGAGGTAGCGGTATTCGGTGCAGCGTCGGAAGCTTTTGCCCAAAAGAACATTAACTGCAGTATCGACGAGTCGCTGGAGCGTTTTAAGCCAGTTATTGCCGCAGCTAAAGAAAAAGGCATTCCCGTCAGAGGCTATGTTTCCTGCGTTTTGGGTTGCCCGTATCAGGGTGAGGTTCCGGTAGAAAATGTGGTTAAAGTTGCAGAAGCCTTATATCACATGGGCTGTTATGAAGTATCGTTGGGCGACACAATAGGCGTCGGTACGCCGTTAAAAGCTCAGGAAATGCTTGCCGCCGTTGCAGAGAAAGTCCCCATGGACAAGCTCGCGCTGCATTTTCACAATACCTACGGACAAGCTTTGGCCAATATCATAGCCTGCCTTCCACTGGGTGTTGCTACCATTGATTCAGCCGTAGCTGGTCTGGGTGGCTGCCCATACGCTAAAGGCGCCAGTGGCAATGTTGCCACTGAAGACGTGGTTTACATGTTAAATGGTATGGGCATTAAAACCGGTATTGACCTGAACAAGTTAATCGCGGCCGGAGCCGATATTTGTCAGCATTTAGCGCATGGCCCCCGCTCTCAGGTCGCAGTAGCAGAATTGGCAAAAGCTTAATTAGCAAAATAAGGGGATTAAAATGACTTCAGAAGCTTTATGGCAACCGTCAGCAGATACCATTGCTAATGCCCGCATGACAGACTTTCTACAACAAGTGAATAAAGATAAAAACGTAGCGCTGGCCAATTATCACGACCTTTATCAGTGGTCCGTCGAGAACGACGAAAGTTTCTGGTCTATGGTGTGGGATTACTTTGATGTTATTGGTGAAAAAGGCTCTACGATAGTTACCGATAAAGAAAAAATGCCCGGTGCCCAATGGTTTCCTGAAGCCAGCCTGAATTTTGCCGAGAACCTGTTGCGTCATAAAGACGACCATATTGCTCTAGTTTTTCGCGGTGAGAATGGCACACGCCAGCAGTTAACTTATGCCGAACTCAACCACGAAGTTGCAGCTTTTGCCGAAGGCTTACGCCAACGCGGAGTTGAAGCCGGTGACCGTGTTGCCGCCATGATGCCTAACTGCATAGAAACCATAATTGGTATGCTGGCAACCACCAGTATCGGCGCTATCTGGTCGTCTTGCTCGCCGGACTTTGGCGTTCAGGGCGTACTTGACCGTTTCGGTCAGATAGAACCTAAAGTTCTGATCACTGTTGATGGTTATTTTTATAACGGCAAAAACCTCAACATAAAGAACAAAACCGCCGATATCATTAAACAAATTCCAAGCATTGAAGCCACGGTGCTGGTTAATTTCAGCCAACAAAAAGACCGCATTGAAGGCGACAAAGTGTTTTCATGGAGTGATTTTGGCGACGCTGAAAAGACCCAGATAGATTTCGCTCCACGCAACTTTAATGACCCGCTCTATATCATGTTTTCATCAGGTACCACGGGCGTCCCTAAATGCATTGTTCATGGTACGGGCGGTACTTTATTGCAGCACTTAAAAGAGCACGGTCTGCATACCGACTTAGATCGTGACGACAATCTGTTTTACTTCACCACCTGCGGATGGATGATGTGGAACTGGCTGGTCAGTGGTCTGGCTGTGGGCGCAACTCTAACCTTATTCGACGGTTCGCCGTTTGCACCTAAACCTGAGTTTTTATGGGACGTGGCTGACGAAGAAGGCATTACCGTATTTGGTACCAGCGCCAAATATTTAGCCGCACTTGAAAAAGAAGGCGTTAAACCGGGAGAAAGTCATAACCTGGAAAAGCTGCGCAGCATCTTAACCACGGGCTCGGTACTACCGCCAGAAAGCTTTGACTACGTTTACCGCGACATTAAAAAAGACCTGTGTCTTTCGTCGATATCAGGTGGTACTGACATTGTTTCCTGCTTTGCCCTTGGCTGCCCTATTCTGCCTGTTTACCGGGGAGAATTACAATGTCGGGGGCTTGGTTTAGCCGTTAACGTTTATGACGAGAACGGAAAACCGGTTAAAGGCGAAAAAGGCGAACTGGTTTGCGAAAACTCATTCCCCTGCATGCCCGTGAGCTTCTGGAACGACGAGAATGGCGAACGTTACTTCAATGCGTATTTCGACCGCTTTAAAAATACCTGGGCACATGGTGACTTTGCCGAGCTCACCGAGCACGACGGCGTTATTATTTACGGTCGTTCCGATGCCGTTCTCAACCCGGGTGGCGTACGTATTGGCACTGCCGAAATTTACCGTCAGGTAGAAAAGGTTGATGAAGTATTGGAAAGTATTGCTGTCGGTCAGCAATACGATGATGACGAGCGCGTCGTTCTTTTTGTAAAACTCAGAGACGGAGTAGAGCTTAACGACGAACTTCGCCAAAACATTGCGAAAACCATTCGTGCTAACGCGACTCCACGGCACGTACCTGCTGTAATTTTGCAGGTTGACGACATACCCCGTACTATAAGCGGTAAGATAGTCGAATTAGCGGTACGTAATGTGGTTCACGGCGAGCCCGTGAAAAACACGGATGCTCTGGCAAACCCAGAAGCACTGGATTACTTCCGTGATAGAGAGGAGTTGCGTTAATCCATGATGTTCCTGCACGGATCACGGCAGGCTGTTATAGCAGCCCTTGTTGGTTTGGTCATTACTGTTACCGCTTTTAGCTATTTGCGTTATCAGGAAAATCAAGTTGTCCACGATGCCCTGGAAGCTGAAACTTACAACTTGCAACGCGACATTCGGCAAAGCCTGGTCTCACATTTATTTGTCGCTGAATTGCTAGCGCGCGAGTGGGAACGCAGTGATCTTTCGATAGAGGAACGCTGGAAGGAAAACGCCGATATCGTTACTTTGTACTATCAAAATGTACAAGGCATCACCTGGCTCAATGACCAGTTGGATATTGAGCTTATCTATCCTCAGAACGAGCAGCCCGAGCTACTGGGAACGCCTTTCGCTAAAACGCCATTGCTGGAAAAACTAAAAGCTTCTGAAGGAAACCGTCACGCAATGATGGGAGCCGCCGGAAACTTGGGGCGTATTAGCAGCGACATAGCTATTTTTGTCCGTGTAGAGCAAGAGCAAACCCACGGTTTTCTGGGTTTTGTGATAAGCCTGCAAAGCCTGTTTAATAATGTCGTACGCAGTAACATCAGTGAAGGTTTCCAACTCAGCGTACGCAGTGACAACGACATACTGTATCAATTTGCCGGCGATACCTCATTACGCGATGAATGGTCACATTTTCATTCACTACAATTAGTAGGAAACAGCTGGGAGCTCTCAGTCTGGCCAACCGCTGGTCACCTGGAGCAACTCCGTGGTGGAATTTCAGTAGCCGCTTTAATCGCCGGTTTACTCGTAACCAGCATGCTGACTTTTGTCCTTTATATTTTAGGCCAAAGCCGCTTTAAAGCGCAGCAACTGGCCGATTCCAATATTGAACTTTATAGTGAAATTGATGAACGCGAGCGCATTGAAAAGCAGATGGCTTATCTTGCCGAGCATGATTCTCTTACTGGCCTTGTAAACCGAAACGCATTAAAACGCATTCTGGGTGAGTGGCTGGAAACCGAGTCACCGCATAAAAAAGCCGCTTTATTATTTATAGATTTAGATAGATTTAAAGAAGTCAATGATGCGCTGGGCCATACGGTTGGTGACGAATTGCTGCGCCGGGTTGCGCGACGCATTACGAAATTAGCGCCTAAAGGAAGCGTTCTGGCACGAGCTGGCGGTGATGAGTTTTTACTGGCAATAGCAAAGCCTGATAGTCGTGAAGCTGTAATCAAACTGTCGGAACAACTGCTTCAGGCGCTCGACACGCACTTTTTCGTGGACGTCTATGAGCTCTTTATTAGTGCCTCTATTGGGGTCACTTTCGCGGATGATGCCGATTTTAACGCTGAATACTTTATTCGTAACGCCGACACTGCGCTTTATCAGGCAAAAGAACATGGCCGCAATACCTATAAAGTTTACGATAAAGCCATTCATCGTGACTTGACCAAAAAACTGGAACTGGTTAAACGGCTGCGCCACGCCGTTTCCAAGCAGCAACTAACGGTTTATTACCAACCTAAAGTTGAGCTCGGTAGCCGCCGTATCAGTGGCTTAGAGGCTCTGGTTCGCTGGGTTGACGATGATGGCAGCATCATTCCTCCGGATGAGTTTATTCCACTGGCTGAAGACACCGGTCTCATTATTCCAATATCGGAATACGTGATGGAAGAAGCCTTTCTACAATTAAAGCAATGGCACGAACTTGGCTTCGAAGAATTGAGCATTGCCATCAATATATCAGGAAAGCAACTACACTTAGCTGATTTGGTCGATGACATTATGGAACGGGTGAACGAAGCCCAAATACCGCCAAACAAAGTAGAGCTAGAGCTAACTGAGCAAGTGTTTATTGAAAACATTCAATCCCATACCCGTTTCATGCATTCGGTGCGTGAACAGGGAATGTCGCTGGCTATAGACGACTTTGGTGTGGGCTATTCGTCACTGTCATACTTGAAGAATTTTCCGGTTACTTCGTTAAAAATAGATCGCTCTTTTGTCAGAGATCTACCGCACAATGAAGACGACGCAACCATTACGCAGACCATTATTAGTCTGGCGCGTAATTTAAACCTGCAATTGGTTGCCGAGGGTATCGAAACCGAAGAACAAGTCGAATTTTTATTACAACGTGAATGCAGTACCGGACAAGGCTTTCTTTTCAGTAGACCGGTCCCGGCGCGGCAAATCACTGAATTATTACAGCAGTATAACGGGCTTATCCCTATCCAGATAGCCTGAATATAGTGGAGGTTAATGTGGAACGCGAAAGCATGGAATTTGACGTCGTCATAGTTGGTGCAGGCCCATCAGGGCTGGCAACCGCCTGTCGACTCGGACAACTCGCGCAGGAAAATGAGCAAGAGCTCATGATATGCGTGGTTGAAAAAGGCGCAGATATTGGCGCTCATATATTATCCGGCGCGGTGTTCGAACCTCGAGCCCTGAACGAGCTTTTTCCTGACTGGAAAGAGCGCGGCGCTCCACTCAACACCGAAGTAACCGGCGACGATGTTTTATTGCTAAAAGACGAAAATAACCACAGTCGCCTGCCAGACTTTAGTGTCCCTAAAACCTTCCATAATAAAGGCAATTATATTGCCAGCATGGGTAACCTGTGCCGTTGGATGGCAGAACAGGCCGAACAACTGGGCATTGAGATATTCCCTGGTTTTGCGGCCTCTGAAATTCTGTATAACGACGATGGCAGCGTTGCGGGTATTCAAACCGGTGACATGGGTGTGGCTAAAGACGGTAGCGAAAAAGACGGCTATATGCCGGGAATGGAACTGCGTGCTAAATACACCTTATTCGCAGAAGGTTGTCGCGGTCATTTAGGCAAAGAGCTGATTAGCAGGTTTGAACTGGATAAAGACAGCACCCCGCAACATTATGGTCTAGGCTTTAAAGAAATTTGGGATGTACCAGAGGACATGCACGAGCCCGGCAAAGTGGTTCACACCGCAGGCTGGCCGCTAACCGACAGTGATGCTACTGGCGGCGGTTATCTATATCATGCCGAAGACGGACAAGTGTACTTAGGCCTTATTGTTGATCTTAACTACGCTAACCCTTACCTGAATCCATTTCAGGAGTTTCAGCGGTTCAAAACTCACCCGGCTATTAAGCAAATCATTGAAAATGGTAAGCGGGTGTCCTACGGCGCACGCGCTATTGCTAAAGGTGGCTATTATTCGTTACCGAAAATGACCTTCCCCGGAGGTTTGCTGGTTGGCTGTAACGCAGGCACCTTAAACTTTGCCAAGATCAAAGGAAACCATACCGCAATGAAGTCGGGTATGGTGGCCGCTGAATGTGTATTTGAACAGCTAAAAAATGGTAAAGCCAACGACGACATTACCAGCTACAAAGAGGCGTTTGAAAAGTCCTGGGTATTTGATGAATTGTATCGCTCACGCAATTTCGGCGGTGCTGTGCATAAATTGGGCACAATACTTGGCGGCGCTTATAATATGGTCGATCAAAATTGGTTTGGTGGTAAATTACCCTTTAAATTTAAAGAGTGGACACCGGATTATAAAGCGACAGGTAAAGCCGAAAACTATACGGCAATCGACTATCCAAAAGCAGATAATAAACTGACATTTGATCGTCTGTCATCGGTATTTTTGTCCAATACCAATCACGCAGAAGATCAACCCTGCCATTTAAAGCTCAGTGACGCTAATATTCCATTAGAGGTCAATTTACCGAAGTATGCAGAGCCTGCGCAACGCTATTGCCCTGCCGGGGTTTATGAAGTGGTTGAAGAAGACGGCAAACAAGTTTTTCAAATTAATGCGCAAAACTGCATACACTGTAAAACTTGTGATATTAAAGATCCTAGCCAGAATATAACCTGGGTTGTGCCCGAAGGTGGCGGCGGACCTACCTACCCTAATATGTAAACACTTCGTAAAGTTAATAACAAAAAACACCAAAGCATGTTAAATGTTTTGGTGTTTTTTCGTTTTAGGAACTAAAAATTATAAGTTTGTCGACTTATTAAGTCATAAATGTACTTTTAAACGAGTCATATAAAAATGAAGTGAAAAGAGAGCAGTATTGATAGTAATTATAAGTAATTGTTAATAAGTAACGCTATAGGTGATTTTAATCCTCTTTCTCTATTTCTATGTACTTATTCAATAAAAAGAAGTTTCAACTTAAACTGTAATAACAGCTATAATGCAAACAAACCAATATTTAAGCAATCAAATAAGGTAAGCAAAAAATGAGTGAATTCATTAACATTCTTCGTCACGAACGCCGTTTAAAAGCAGCATTAAAAGAACTGGATTTAAACGAGCTGGAAAGTGTTAAATCTAAATTTGATTCGGTAATTTCTCAGCGTCGCGAAGAGGAAGCTGAAAAGCAACGCCAGAACGAAGCAAAGCAGAAAAAAATTGAAGAATTTAAAAGCGCGATGGCCGATGCCGGCATTGAATTGTCCGACATATTAGAGCAAGAGCTGGGTGGCGAACCTATCGTTAAAACCACTCGTAAAAAACGGGCACCTAAGCCTCCTAAATACGAATACACCGACGAAAACGGCGAAAAACAAACCTGGACTGGTCAGGGTCGCATGCCTAAAGCCATGAAAACAGCGGTCGATAATGGCAAATCATTAGAAGCATTTCTAATTAAGTAGCGTTAGTCAAACGTAATCTCTACCAATAATAAAGAGTAGAGATTACGCTTTTTGTTGAACAATAGGCTCAGCTTGATTAGGCTATAGAAAATTCAAACTGGCAAGGATCGACATTGCGCTATCGTTTCATAGCATTCGTATTAACGCCATTATTCGGCCTTTCTGCCTGTAGCATCTTACCTCAGATGTCAGGAGGCTTTAATCAGATCGACTCAGGTGATGTTGAAGTTTATCGCGGTGACAACAAGCCCTCGCGTGCATACGAGTTGATAAGTATTGTAAATGGTGAAAGCTGCCAGCGAAAATTTAGAGGCGCAGAAGCGTCGGCGAACGATGCCGTTCAAGCCCTGCGGGAAGACGCTGCCCGATTTAAAGCTCATGCCATTATCGGCGCTCAATGCTTTTCTTTTAAACCCGAAGCCGACTCCATCTGTTACAGTGAAGTCAGCTGCGTGGGTCGCGCTATTCAATGGCGTGATTAATAACCTTGTTTCAAGGTAACGTCGCCAACGCCAACTTCAACCTTAACTCTGACAGAGCCGTTACCCTGATAACTCGACTCAGATGTCACAATCATTCTGTCTTCCTGAGTGTTGCCGAAGTTCTTTAAACTGGTATCGCCAACTCCTACCGATGCTTCTACTTGCTTGTAGTCGCCCTTGGCCAGATTCAAAGAGACATCACCAACACCTAAATCAACTTTTAAGTCGTTGAATGGTACGTCACCTTCAATCTGACCAACACCCAGATCTATCTCAAGCAATCGGCTGCGCGGCACGGACACTATCCAATGTTGTGACATATCGTCATCGGGTGTTGCCGAAATTTCCAGGCGATTCCCGTCTCGTTCACCTTTTATAATCACTTTATCAAGCTCACCGCCACTGACGAACCAGCCGTCATCATCCGACTCTACACGAAGCTCAATTCCGACCGTATCGCCTTCTGTTACACTTAACTCAACCGTTCCCACCGTTGCGTCTAAATGAATTTCTGTATCACTGCTAACAATATAACTACTGGTTAACGTGCGTTCACTTTCGGCAGAAAACGCGGCTGTACTTACTGTAACTAAACCAATAAAACCTAAAGTTAAAGGCCAGATTTTGTGTTTCATCATTTTTCTTTTCCTATTGTTATTAAAACGATTCATGCTAACCCCTAAAGCACTAAAAGTTGCTTATGACTAGCTTTTGCAACGCCTGTGCCAAAAATAAAAGTCACATAAAATCAGTGGGTTAATCCATCTTTAATTTTCGAGGTTAGTGAATTAACAAACTATGTGGTCAAATTGGCTACCACAATTCTGAATATTCACTAACGGAGGCAGAATGAAAAGCCAGCAACAACTAACACCCATAGCTATCATTCGTACGCCTTTTCCTGAAAAGTTTAGTGTTCCCCGGCAACCCGGCCTGGCTCCCTCTGCATTGGCTCAGGTTGAGCTCGTTGGGAATTACCAGCATGCACAAGCCATAGAGGGTATAGAACAGTTCTCTCACCTTTGGCTAACCTTCGAGTTTCATCAGCACAGTTCGTGGCAGGAGCGCGTTCGCCCGCCCCGGCTTGGCGGTAATGAACAGCTGGGCGTCTTTGCCACCCGCTCCCCCTTCCGGCCGAATCAATTAGGCTTATCTGTGGTTGAGTTAGTTGCAGTAGAAACCGAGCCTAAGGTGGTGTTGACGGTACGCGGAGCTGACTTGGTGGATAACACCCCTATTGTTGATATAAAACCTTATATTCCCTACGTCGACGCTATTAGTGACGCTCGTGCGGGATTTGCTCAGCAAAAACCGGAAGAAAGCTTAGAGGTGAAATTTTTGGAAGCGGCGGATTCGACTCTTATCAGGGAGTCAGAGTGCGCTCCTGAGCTTAAAACACTGATTACCGAGGTGCTCAGCCAGGACCCCAGACCCGCTTACCACAAGTTACAGGAAAACCAGAGAAATTACGGCACAGCGCTTTTGAACTACAATATTCGCTGGTATGTACAACAAAACACCGTTTTTGTTGAAGAAATCTCACTAAAACAGCTGTAAAAGGCTTTTGGGCGGCGTCAGACACTGCTAAACTTCGCTCTAATTTTTGACCACTATAACTTGCAGAGATGCCGGACTATGCGCAGCAGCAAATATTTATTATCAACGCTTAAAGAGACACCTTCTGATGCAGAGATCGTGAGTCATCAGCTGATGTTGCGGGCAGGTATGATCCGTAAAGTCGCCGCTGGGTTGTATACCTGGACGCCAACCGGTTTGCGTGTACTGCGCAAAGTTGAAAACGTTGTGCGCGAGGAAATGGAAGCCATTAACGCATTGGAAATTTTAATGCCAATGGTACAACCCGCCGATCTTTGGCAGGAGTCAGGACGCTGGGATGACTACGGCCCGGAATTACTGCGTATAAAAGACCGCAACCAACGTGACTTTTTACTGGGGCCAACCCACGAAGAAATTATCAGTCAACTGGTACGTAAGGAAGTTAGCAGCTACAAACAACTGCCATTAACCTTGTTCCAAATCCAGACCAAATTCCGTGATGAAATACGCCCTCGTTTTGGCGTGATGCGTGCGCGCGAATTTCTGATGAAGGACGCCTACTCTTTCCATTTGACAGACGAATCTCTGCAGAAAACATACGACGATATGTATCAGGCCTACTGCCGTATTTTCGAGCGTCTTGGTTTAGATTATCGTCCGGTTATAGCCGATACAGGCTCTATTGGCGGAAGCCACTCGCACGAGTTTCATGTGCTGGCAAGCTCCGGTGAGGACGCCATCGCGTTTTCTGACTCTTCAGATTACGCCGCAAACGTGGAAATGGCAGAAGCTCTGGCTCCTGCTGGTGAGCGCCCTGCTCCTAATCAAAAAGTAGAAAAGCATGAAGTACAAGGCGACGAACTAGCTGCTGTACTACAGCCTTTGTCTGTAGAAAGCCAGCAAGCAACCAAGTCTTTTATTGTTAAAGCAGCGGACGACATTGATTCTGAATACGTTCAGCTAGTTCTTCGCGCTGACCATGAACTGAACACAGTAAAAGCTGAGAAACTGGCTCAGGTTGCGGCTCCGCTGGAAATACTGACTGAAACAGAGAAAGCCACCGGCGTAGAAGCACCTTACATTGGTGTCGTGAACGCGAAATTGCCTCTGTTAGTTGACAGCAGTGCAGCGCACCTTGCCGACTTTGCCTGTGGTGCAAATGAGAACGGCCAGTGGTTAACCGGTGTTAATTGGAAGCGTGACACAGGTGATTTCAGCGTCGTGGATATTCGTAACGTTGTTGCCGGTGACCCGAGTCCTTGTGGTCAGGGCAAAGTCAAAATTGCTCGCGGTATTGAAGTTGGTCATATTTTCCAGCTGGGCAAAAAATACAGTGACGCTATGAAAGTCGGCGTGTTGTCTGAAAGCGGTAAACATGAAACTTTAACCATGGGCTGCTATGGAATAGGTGTTTCGCGCATAGTCGCTGCCGCCATAGAGCAAAATAACGACGAGCGCGGTATTTGCTGGCCGGAAGCTTTAGCGCCTTTCCAGGTTGTTATAGTGCCAATGAATATGCACAAGTCGGCACGGGTACAGGAAGCCGCTGAGAAGCTTTATACCGACTTAAAGGCTCAAGGTATTGATGTGCTGTTTGATGACCGTAAGGAGCGCCCCGGGGTCATGTTTACCGACATGGAGCTCATAGGCATTCCTCATCAGGTTGTGGTTGGTGAGCGTAACCTTGATGAAAACCAGGTTGAGTACCAAAGTCGTAAAGGCGGAGAGAAGCAGAAAATCAATTTAGATGACTGCATTAGCTTCATACAGCAACAACTCTAACTGACGTTATTAATAAAAATGGCCTGATAGTTTTCGCTATCAGGCCATTTTTTTTGCCTTAATTTTTTAACGAGAGAGTCTTAAGACTCCTGACCCGCTAAAGGCTCAATGTAGTGTAAGTGCATATCCCACGGGAAGTGGATCCAGGTGTCCTGGGCTAAGTCGGCAACAAAATCGTCGACCATTTCCATACCACTGGGTTTTGCGTAAACCGTCACAAACTTAGCTTTCGGCAAGCGTTCCCGCAGAAACTTCAGCGTATTGCCGGTATCCACTAAGTCATCAACGACCAGAAAACCTTCGCCGTCTTCGGTTGCCGTTACGTCTTTCATTACCTGCAAGTCGTCACGCTGTTCGGTGTGGTCATATGAGCTTACAGCAACACAGTCGACAACTCGAATATTAAGCTCGCGCGACACAATTGCCGCCGGAACCAAGCCACCACGGCTAACCGCAATAATACCTTTATATTGCTCCGCCGGTAATTGCCGACGCGCTAGTTCACGCGTTGCGCGGTGCAACTCTTCCCATGATACAAAAAACTCGCGGTTTGAATGCCATCCCATAATTTCGTTACCCTAACCAAATAAATTTAGCGACAAAAAGTGCGCCCAAGAAAACGACGCTTGGTGTTAAATCCTGATAGCGTCCGCCCAGTAATTTCACCACAACGTAACTAATAAACCCTAGTGCAATGCCGTCGGCTATCGAGAATGTCAGTGGTGTCATCAATAAAACCACTGTTACCGGCGCGGCCTCAGTAATGTCGTCCCATTCTACGTCTTTCAGCGTAAACAGCATTAGCACCGCAACGTAAATAATTGCACCTGCGGTTGCGTAAGCAGGGATCATACCAGCCAACGGCGCAAAGAACATGGCCAATAAAAATAAAATACCAACAACCACCGCGGCAAGCCCCGTTTTACCACCTGATGCCACACCGGCAGCTGACTCAATATAGCTGGTGGTGGTTGAGGTACCCAGCATGGAACCAGCAACGGTTGCAGTGCTGTCTGCCATTAATGCTTTATTCAAGCGCGGCATTTCCCCATTGGCTTTTGCCAACCCAGCTTTCTGCGCCACTGCCAGTAAAGTGCCGGACGTATCAAACAGATCTACAAACAAGAAAGCAAAAATAACCGACAACATGCCAATATCAAAAGCCGCTGCTAAATCCATTTGCATAAAGGTTGGCAGCAAGCTCGGTGGTGCAGACACAATACCATTATATTCAACCAGCCCGGTTGCCCAGGCAATAACGGTTACCAGCAAAATACTGATTAAAGCCGCGCCCTGCACTTGTCGCGCAACTAACCCAATAATAAGAAAGAAGCCCGCGGCTGCAAGCAATACTGAAGGCTCAGACAAAGAGCCTAAAGTCACCATGGTGTCGTCATTGGCAACAATAATATTGGCGTTCTGCAAACCAATTAGCGCCAGAAAAGCCCCAATACCCGCAGCAATAGCCAAACGCAATGTGGTTGGAATGGACTTTATTATCCACTCACGAACACGCAAAGCCGACAGCAAGAAAAATAAGCAACCGGAAAAGAACACCGCTCCAAGAGCAGTCTGCCAAGTGTAACCCATGCTAAAAACAACGGTGTAGGTGAAAAAAGCATTTAGCCCCATGCCCGGCGCCAGAGCTACCGGATAATTTGCCCACAGCCCCATGACCAGACAGCCAATAGCCGCAGCCAGACAGGTAGCGACAAATACGGCGCCGTAATCCATACCGGTTTCACTTAAAATGGACGGGTTAACAAAGATAATGTAAGCCATAGTCAGAAAGGTTGTGAGCCCGCCAATAACCTCAGACTTAACCGAACTGCCACTAGCTTTAATTGAAAACAGCTTTTCCAGCATGAGCAACCTTGAAAGTTTAGCGTTGTGGTTAAAGGGCAGGTATTTTATCCTAACCGCCACAGAATTTGTTGCTCACTTTTTATTTTTTAACAGGACACAGAATTTATCATGCCAACCGTTTACTTTGTTGATGCCGATGGTAACCAATTTGAAGCTACTGTCGATGCAGGAACCAACGTTATGGAAGCCGCTGTCGAAAACTTTATTGACGGCATTATTGGCGAATGTGGCGGCGTTATGTCGTGCGCAACTTGCCATTGTTACATACCGCCAGAATGGCAAAGCAAAATTCCTGCCCCATCGGAGCAGGAAGAAGACATGATAGATATGGTTTTAGAGCCGCAGGACAATAGCCGCTTAAGCTGTCAGATAGAAATAACGGACGAATTAGACGGCTTAGTTGTGCACATGCCGAAAACTCAGTTCTAAATAAGCCTGAAATTAATTTACGGCTGCCACCGGCATAAGAACTTCGTCGTGGTAGCCGGTAATAACCCGAATAGTGCCTGAGAGTTCACGGTCTAGTTCCGAATCGCCGGTATCGACTCGTAGTGGTTTGTTATTCAGTGCCTGCAACTTAGTTTTAGTGGCAACCACCCAAATGTTCTCTTTACCAATATGCCGAATAACCCGTGGACTTAATTGCTGATTTCCACGACCAAATAAATGCCCCTGCCCGCCAATTAAGGTTATAACCAATTTAATGCTTCCAGTTTCGCGCTGAGCCACTTCTTCGTATAAACGGTTTTCTGTTACGTCGCTGGCTAACAGGTTATTCTGTTGGACTAAGTCGACACCGAGCAAAGTATTCTCGTGCCCCATGGACTGCATAATAGCTTCTACTGTAGAGCCAGACCCCATGACTAAAAGTTCGTCGTCAATGCGCTCTGTTACTTCAGCCGCAATATCATCCAGTACCATCTCGTCGCTTTCTTTGCCGCCCATTTTTACCGCCTGAACGTATTCCAGTTCGGCCGGTACCGACATTTCACCAAAACGTCGGGCTTTTACGGTACCTTTTCTAAAGGCTTCTTCGTCAATATCCATTACATCGGCATTATGAATACTGGATAACTCGCCCTGCAGGATCTTCTCAATAACCCTTCCGGCCCCGGTTGGACTGATAGCGTAAACGCCTGAATGAATTTTAACGCCGGCCGGTATACCCAAAACTAATTGTTGCTCAGGAACCACCTGATAAATATCGCGCGCAGTACCGTCACCGCCGGCGAATAAAAGAATATCGACGTTATGAGTCACAATTTCAGACACCGCTTTTTTTGTGTCTTCTGGTGAGGATAGCGTTTCAGCAGCTTTGTAGACCGAGTCAAATGAAAAACCCAGAGCTTTGAGGCTATCCGCGCCCATTTCATTATCGGCGGTAACAAAATGAAGTTGCTGATTGTATGGGAGCAAAAGTTCTAATGCGGTTTCAGCTCTTCTAGCGGCCTTTTTCTCAACCCCGGCCGCTAATGCTTTTTGCCGAATATCGGCGCCATCGCTTCCCTTTAAAGCTAAAGCGCCACCAATACCCGCATACGGGTTAATAATAAAACCAACGGTTAATCTACTACTTGTTTCCATTACTACTCGTCATCAGCCTCATCTTCTATCGCTTCACCGGCATTTTGTAAGTCGCGGCCAGCGCCTTCTATTGTTTCACAAGCGCTTAACCCTAGTATTGCAACGGTTACTAACAATGCTCTTAAAAACATAGATAACTCCTTATTCATGACTAAAAATTAACGGACTGACCGTTTGGCCAGCTACAATTAAAGTCGTGACAGAGTGCTTTTGCAAACTTTGCAGCGCGTGGCGGTATGGTATTTTCTTCCAGTAAACGGTTTAACTGTGCAGCCACTTTTTCTGTGAACG
This sequence comes from Idiomarina sp. ST20R2A10, assembly GCF_051842345.1. NCBI lineage: Bacteria > Pseudomonadati > Pseudomonadota > Gammaproteobacteria > Alteromonadales > Idiomarinaceae > Idiomarina > Idiomarina sp. ST20R2A10. The sequence goes on from NZ_JBNIEY010000001.1 coordinate 649,058, forward strand.
CCTGCCTGTCTACTTCAACGCCATTCAAATTATCCACACTTACCTGAAACGGAAAACCACAACATAAAGAAAACAGCCACTCCAGCGCTTGTGGCTTTTGCTCAACCTGCTCAAAGGATTTCTGCTGGGCTTCGTTGCGCCCGTCCGGTTCGTACCAGTAACCATAATCAAACTGCTTTCTGCGCGCTTCGCCCGCTATACACCAATGAGCGGTCTCGTGCAGCGCTGAGGCAAAAAAACCATGAGCAAACACTACTTTATGCGGTTCACCCGCTTTTGTTGCTGGTTGATAATACGGTTCATCGTCACCGGCAAACAGTATGGTGTTGTAATCTTCGCTGAAACAGCGCTTAAAAATCTCAATTAAGCGCTCATAATGGTGTTCTGACGTCTGACTCATATTCGCTTAGCGACTAATATCCGGCGTTTCAGTTTGCGCTGTTAAATTATGCGCCCGCTGGCGTAACCAATGGTCGGCTAAAACCAGGCTGGTCATAGCTTCAACAATAGGTACCGCACGTATACCGACACAGGGGTCGTGACGGCCTTTCGTTACTATGGCCTGTTCGTTACCCCAACGGTCAATTGTACGCCCGCTAATGGCAATACTTGAGGTTGGTTTCAGTGCGATATCAGCAAAAATTGGCTGCCCACTGCTAATACCGCCTAAGACACCGCCCGCGTGGTTCGATAAGAAACCGTCCGGCGTCATTTCATCACGGTGTTCTCTGCCACGCTGGCTTACCACCTCAAAACCATCGCCAACACTCACCGCCTTTACCGCATTAATGCTCATCAGTGCTTTGGCTAAATCAGCATCCAGCCTGTCAAAAACCGGTTCGCCCCAACCCGGCGGCACTCCAGTAGCCTGCACCCGAATTTTTGCACCAATTGAGTCGCCTTCTTTTTTCAGCTGACGAATAAGCTCCTGCATAGCTTCAACCGCATTGGCGTCTCCGCAAAACAGTTCATTCTCGCGTACCTGCTGCCAGTCAATGTTACTAGCAACAACATCGCCCATTTGCGTTAATGCCGCCTGAACCTGTATACCCTGCTGCCGTAGTAATTTATCGGCTATAGCACCAGCCGCCACCCGCATTGCGGTTTCACGCGCTGAAGAACGACCGCCACCGCGATAATCCCGCACACCGTACTTATGTTGGTAGGTGTAATCGGCATGGCCGGGCCGGAAGGTATCTTTTATGTCAGAGTAATCCTGGCTGCGCTGGTCAGTGTTTTCAATCAGCAAACCAATAGAGGTGCCGGTTGTCACGCCTTCAAATACCCCGGAGAGGATCTTGACTTGATCGGCCTCACGACGTGCTGTGGTATAGCGGTTTTGTCCTGGCTTACGCCGGTCTAAAGCTTCCTGTAAATCGGCTTCGGTTAACTCTAACCCCGCAGGACAACCGTCAACAACTGCACCCAGTGAAGGCCCGTGGCTTTCACCAAAGGTGGTAATTTTGAATAACTGACCAAAACTGTTTCCTGGCATTAGCTGGCCTTAGTTTCCCGTTGTTTATGTTCAATTAATTGCTGTTTTGTCAGCAAAAATACCCCGTCGCCGCCATTGGCAAACTCAAGCCACATAAACGGCGTTTTCGGATACTTTTCAGCTAAAGCCGGCATTGAATTGCCCACCTCACAAACAAACAGGCCGCCGTCGTTCAACAAGTCCGAAGCCTGCATCAGCATTTTGTCTACCAAAATTAAGCCATCTTCACCGGCCGCCAACCCAAGTTCCGGTTCGTGGTGATACTCAGGTGGTAAATCAGTCATATCTTCGGCATCGACATACGGAGGATTGGTAACAATTAAATCGTATTTCTCGGCTTTTACTGCATCGAATAAGTCCGACTGAATGGGCGTCACTCTATGAGTTAAACCGTGCTGTTCAATGTTGAACTCAGCCACTTCCAGCGCTTCGGTGGAAATATCCAGCGCATCGACTTCGGCTTCAGGAAACGCATAGGCACAGGCTATGGCAATACAGCCACCGCCGGTGCATAAGTCCAGAACACGGTGCGGGGCTTCGACTAACCAAGTCTGAAAGCCATTTTCAATAAGCTCGGCTATTGGAGAGCGTGGCACCAGAACCCGTTCGTCGACATAAAATGGCAATCCGGCAAACCAGGCCTGATGAGTCAGATACGCAGCCGGAATGTGTTGCTCAACGCGTTGCTTTAATAACTCAACAAATTCTTGTTTCTCTGAGTTGAGCATACGGCAATGACCCATAGCGGCTAACTGAGCCGTTGTTAGCTGTAGCACGAAGCTTAATAAAGCCCGGGTTTCATCAATTGGGTTGTCGGTGCCATGACCGTAATACACATCAGACTGGTTGAGCTGAGTTACGCTCCAGCGGGTAATGTCATCAATGCTTACTAACTCTTGAATGGCTTGTTCCAGATTACGCACTTGCAAAGGCTGTCTCCCGACCACTGAATGTTTTATACTGAGTAAACTTAATGCCTTAAAGATACCTTAATTCAGCGCGGTTTTCATCAATCATGGTCGTAAACAAACGTCAGTCATCATCACTTTCTGAAGACGATATCGAGCTTTTTCGTGAAGCCGCAAAAGGTGCTGCCCGTATAAAGCAGGACAAACTGCCGCCGGAACCACCAAAAATTGCTGAATTACGGCAGCGCCGACAACTATCGCAAGACCCCAGCGCCCAGCAAATTGCCGACGCCAGTCGCTCGGCCAGTCATTATTTTTCCGATGATTTTGAAGCCTACTTTGCCGACGGCCCGGTTCGTTTTGCTGCGGAGGGTGAGTCTGGATATTTGGTTAAGCAGTTACGCCGGGGAGACTACACGCCCGAGTTACTACTGGACTTACACGGCATGACATTAGCCACGGCACGCCAGGAGTTAGCAGCATTATTACTGGCATGTGAGCGCGAACACATAGACTGTTGCTGCATTATGCACGGGCACGGCAGTGGTAAGTTAAAACAACAACTGCCGCATTGGTTAGTACAGCACCCTCATGTAAGGGCGTTTCATCAGGCTCCGCTGGAATGGGGCGGCGCAGCGTCGTTATTGGTGCTGTTAAAAGTTGCGAGCTAGTAATTAGCCCGCACACCGCTCCGCTATTAACAGTTGCTGAAATTTACCGCGCAAAGTTTCCGGCGAGAAGTCGACAACCGCAATACCCGCTGTCGGAAAAATAGGAGGCTGCACGCTGGCATCCAGCTCATGCACTAAATAACTCACTAGCGGCATGTGCGACACCAACACCACACTCTCATAGCCGTGCTGCTGAATTTCCGCAGCAAGCCAACTGACAACTGAACCAGCATGACCATCGGGCGTAATGTCATCGCAATTTTGCTTCTGCCCGGTTTTCAGATGCGACAATAAGATAGAAGCCGTTTGCTGAGCGCGTATATAAGGGCTGACATAAACACAGTCAACTTTCGGTTGCTTGTCTATTAGCCATTTCGCCGTGGTTATAACTTCGTGTTCACCGTTGGTGGTTAAACGGCGCTCGCGATCGGAATAACTGCCCTGTGGGTAGTTTGCTTCACCATGACGCATGATATACAGCTTCATTCTGGCTTAGACTCCTCGGCCTGCGTTCGGCGATTTGTGTCAGGTCGGCCACCGGTAACCCGATTAGCCCGGCCGGACTGTTTGGCTTCTTCCGCACGACGTTTGCGTACGGCTTTTGGATCGGCAATTAACGGACGATAAATTTCAATGCGGTCCCCGTCTCGCGGTTGTGCATTTAACTTCACCGTCTTATTCCAGATACCCACTTTTTGCTGTTCAAGATCAATTTCCGGAAACTGCTCGAACACGTCCGACATGCGTATGCACTCTTCCACCGTTGCGCCCTCTTGCGGATGCACGGTTAACAGCACTTGCTTGTCAGGGGTAGCGTAAGCCACTTCAATAGTTAATTTATTGCCCATGCTGGTTTCCATACACCTGCTCCGCCCTTTTCACAAAGGCATCGACCATACGAGAAGTCACTTCTTTAAATATTTTACCAAAGGCCATGCCCAGCAAGCGACTGGAAAACTCAAAGTCCAGCTTAAGCTCAACTTTGCAGGCGTCGTCGGCCAGTGGCGTAAATACCCAGCCACCGGTTAACTTTTTAAATGGCCCGTCTACCAGGCCCATATCTATACGTTCGGGTTCGTGCAGCGTATTACGGGTGGTAAAGGTTTTGCTGATACCCGCCTTGCTTATGTCTAACGCAGCCACTTTTTGTTGGCTGGACGACTCCAGCACCCGCGCAGCAGCACATCCGGGCACAAACTCCGGGTAAGCTTCAACGTGGTTAACGAGGTCGAACATTTGTTTGGCGCTGTACGAAACTAAAGCACTTTTCTCGATACTCGGCATTTTTTTACCTACGACTAAAATCAACTGCGCAATAATAACGCAACCAGAAGCGCTTTGAAGCCCTTAAAGCAATTTTCTTTTCAGTGCGCATAGGTATAATGGGGCTATGAGTAAAAAGAAACCACAACAATCATCCAATACCATAGCTCGTAATAAAAAAGCGCGGCATGAATACTTCCTTGAAGACAAGTTCGAGGCAGGTGTTAGTTTGCAAGGCTGGGAAATTAAGAGCATACGGGCTGGCAAGGTCAACATTAGCGACAGCTACGTCATTATTAAAAATGGCGAGGCTTACCTTTTGGGTGCCGAAATTCAGCCTCTTAACCAAGCCTCAAGCCATGTTTATTGCGAGCCAGACCGCAGCCGTAAACTGCTGCTGAAGCGCCGCGAGCTGGATAAGCTTATTGGCGCCTCAGAGCGTGAGGGCTATTCCATTGTTGCCACAACCATGTACTGGAAAGGCCCATGGGCAAAACTGGAAATATTTTTAGCCCAGGGTAAAAAGTCACACGATAAGCGCGACACCATTAAAGAGCGCGACTGGCAACGCCAGAAGGCTCGGATAATGAAGCATTCGGTGCGTTAGTTGGAACTTCAGGTGCGTCATTCAGGCGTGCCTGTTGAAGTTTCAATAGTTGATTGAGCAGCCTTTCGAGCTCTCCGTCAAAAGTATCCAGCTCAACCCGGGCATCCATAAGAATGTTGGTGGTCTGACGTAAATTAAGTAATGCCAGATTGAACCACACATTCCGATCAGAAGAATTAAGTCTCAGAGATTGCCCGTAAGCTGATTCGCTAGCTTTAAAACGATACTGTCTAAAGTAAATGTTACCGAGTAGCGCCCAACTTTTATCCGTCCCTAACCCCTTACGGTGTAACCATTGCAAATGCTGTTCCGCTGATAAGAGATCGCCATTTTTATACCAGTTAATGGCGGTATCCAGGCTCTGTTCCTTAACTTGCCTCTCTTCTACTGTCGCGCTACAGCCTTGATTAATTAAGCTCAATAGCAATACAGCAATCAAAATGCTTGTTTTCATTTAGCTCTCCATGCTTGTTTATAAACTTTAATCTCTTTCCAACCCATTTTTCTAAAGGCCAAAAGTTTCCAGCAGCCATTTCAATTAATCCGTGAGCTCCTTTAAAGCGAGCGATTTCATTGGGACAAATGAATCGACGAACCTCTATAATTTGATTTCCTTTGTCGAGGGCCACAACATCAATTGGCTCTTTCATTCCCCAAGTGTGTATTGACCTACAAAATGGAAACCAAAAGGCCATCTCTGGCGTTGGTTGCTGCTCGCCCAGCATGCCAATTAACCTTTGATGAAACTTTTTCATGGCCTTCACCTTGGGCCATGCAATAATTTCTTTCTCACTCGTCATCCAAACCCTCCTTGGCTTATTTGAACAATAACTGGCCCGAGAATAACCAGAAAGTTTACGGGAAAAAAACAAGTTACTAGTGGAAAAAGGAGCTTTACGGGCGCTTCTTGCGCTCTCTTCTCCGCTGAGTTTAGTAGATCCTGTCTTAATTGGTTAGCATAAAACCTTAACGACTTGGTTAGGCTAGTTCCTTGCTGATATCCTTTTATTAGCATCGAACTCCACTCATGGATCTGCTTCGCGTCATACCGTTCAGATAGTTCATACATTGACTGAGCAAAACTTGTCCCTCGTCGCAACCGACTGAGCATCGATGTGATCTCCCGCGCCAGCAGAAGATCGCTGCACGACGCAGATACCTTTTCTAAAGCGGAAATTAACGGAATACCTGAAGCAATCATCATAGAAGTTAGATCACAAAAATCAGGAAGTTGGCGAACTATCGCTTTATTGTTTTTTAGAGCTAACTGTCTTCTCTTATTTATTACCATTAGTAGTAAGAGAACATAAGCAATACTTAAAAGCCAAACCCCGGAAAGCAGGGAAATAGAGACAGATACACATGCCATAAAAACCCAGAAGAAAAATGATCGCGCGGCTCCTTTTAGAAAATCTACTTCCAGATAACGAACAGTCCATCTTTTGACATTTTCCGGTAAAACCGACCACATTTTTGACACTGCATAATCAAGCTTTTGCCCAAGCCCCAGTATTTGCCAGAACGCGAGGACTAAAAGCGAAAAGCTAAGAGTCGCGAGAAATGTTAAGACAGCAACTATAATCATTTTTCATCTTCCGGATGCATAATTCGCTTAACCATCCATCCACCAATAATCATCAATATAAGAGCCACTATAAGCATAAAAATACCAACCCGTGACTCAGTGAAAAGCGCTGTATGTTCTGGTTTCATCCAACTTAAAAGAAAATACAATCCAACCGGCATCATAACGAGAATTTTAGCCTGCATTCTGGCTTGTGAAGTCAGCGTTATCTGCCGCTCTTTAATGTGCTGCTGTTGTTGGAGGTTGTCAGCCAACCTTAGAAATAAATCCGACTGTTGCCCTCCACTTTTCAAACCTAGAACTAAAGATTGAACCACGAGTTTAATGGAGAAAACAGGAACTCTCCGCTGCCAGTCTTCCAGGCAATCTGTTAAGGGTTTACCCACTTTTTCCTGTCTCAATAGCTCGTCCACCTCTTGTCCTAAAGGAGCTAATAACGTTCCTTTTAAATTCTTCAAAGCTGCTCCGACACTCGTACCACTTCTTAACTGGTTACTAAGCCCGATCAACATACCGGGCAACTGTTTTTCAATTTTTATGTAACGTTGCTTTTTAAGATGACGATAAACAAATGGAGGAGCCAACAAAGTCAGAATAAACGTCGCTACTGCCCAGGTTCTATTAACATAAAACCATACGATTAGAGGCGATAAGAGTGTGACTACCAGATAACTTCTGACCAAAATTGTTACCGGCATTCTCAAGAAAAATTCTTCTAAAGAGCGTACCGTTGATAGCGTCAGTTTGTCTTCAAGTTGTCGATATCGCTTTGGTGTTAAATGCGAAAAGATCCATAGCCAGCAAAGTCCGCTGCAAACGATTAAGAGGGCTAATCCGAAGATGAACATAATCCATCTCCCATAAGTGACTCCCAGACCTCTTGACGAATATCGTCCCCTTGCTCATCTGCGAACTTACATAATGTCATACTACTTATTAATGATTGAGTCGTATTGCTTCTTTCAAATAGTGGTGACAGCTGTAAAACATTATCGTCTATCCCCGTAACTTCACTGATACTAATCACGGCTCTTCGGCCATCAGAAAGACGCGCTATCTGAACCACAATATTAACAGCACTGGCTATTTGCTGTCGTAACGCAGAAATCGGAAGCTCTATTCCACCCATCAAGACCATAATTTCCAAACGTCTTAAAGCATCGCGAGCGCTGTTCGCATGAACGGTACTCAAAGATCCCGCATGACCCGTGTTCATAGCCTGTAACATGTCTAAAGCTTCCGACCCACGGCACTCACCTACAATAAGTCGATCAGGACGCATTCGCAGTGCATTGATAACGAGTTCACGAATATTTATAGCCCCTGTTCCCTCCTGATTTTTAGGTCTGGCCTCAAGACTTATCAGATTATTGTGAGCTAATTGCAGTTCAGCCGCGTCTTCGATACTTATAATTCTTTCACCTTCAGGAATTTCCTGAGATAGAATATTTAATAAGGTTGTTTTACCCGTTCCTGTTCCACCAGAAACAATAATATTTTGGCGACAACGAACAGCAAGCCTTAAGAATTCAGCAGCTTGCTCCGTTAATGAGCCACTATCTACCAAGTTCTCGATCGTTAGCGATTTCTTGGTGAACTTTCGAATAGTGAGACACGACCCTTTGGTTGCTAAAGGAGCTAGAACAGCGTTTACGCGAGAACCGTCTGGTAGACGAGCATCGACCATGGGGGATGCATCATCAACGTGACGGCCTAAAGGCAGAACAATCTTATCGATGGTTCGCCGCAGGGAAACCTCGTTACTGAATTGTTCATCCGCTTTCTTCAACTTACCTGAGCGCTCAACATAGATCTGATCATAACTATTGACCATGATTTCAGTTACTGAATTATCTTCTAAAAGACCCTCAATAGGCCCCAGGCCAATGACTTCAGCTACTGCATCTGCTATATCTTTTCCAGACTCGCCTGTAGTTTCCTTTAAATAGGATTCAGCATAGCGCCTCAACTCACATTCACTCATAGACTCAAAACGCGGATCTCTGGTATCTAAATGCTCTTTGAGGCTGTTAATTAAATTAACTGATATCATCGAAATGTCTCCCTTAGCTGTAAAATGGAGTCCTTCTGGTACCAGTCGTGTTTTTGCGCTAACCGTTTTTGCTTATCATGCAACCGCTCTTTAGCCGTATCCATACGCTCAGCCGTAACCATAATAATTAGTTCCGTGGTTTGCTCTCTGTTTTGCTGACTTCTGAAAGCATTTTCCAGAATCGGTAATGAACCTAAACCCGGTATCTGGTCATCCTGAGCTGACTCATCTGTACTTAAAAGACCAGACAAAACCAGTGTGTCTCCATCATTTGAGAGAAACACCGATTCCGTACGACGACTAAGTATGCCCGGTACACCTGAAACCGAAACAGCAGGATCAATATTGCTTAATTCGGCATGAAGCTGCGTTTTTATTCTGTTGTCATCTAAAACCACCGGCTGAATAACAAGCCTTATACCGTATTCGCGGAAAGTAACGTCCTGCATACCCTGCGCGACAACTTGAGGAATAGGCAGTTCTCCTCCCGCAAGAAACGTCGCCTTCTCACCGCTTTGGGTAGATAAAACAGGATTTGCCAATAGTTTGGCGAGACCGCGTCGCTGCATAAGCATCAGTTGGGAATTAATTTCGGCGTCCCACTCGAACAAACCTGATAAAGAGCTCGAAAATGTAGGGCCGCTCGTTGTCCCTTGCCATCTAATTCCAAGGTCTTCGAGATACTGGCGCTTGGTTTCCAGAATATTGACTCGCAAAGTCAACATAGGAGGCTCTTCCTGAAAAGATTCAGTTAAATTTAAAATCTCTTCGTGATTCTCGGAAATTTCCTCGAGTTCTTCGTAATTTCTTTTGGATACCTTGCCCGATAAAACTGTAAGCCCTGACTTTTCTGTTTTGTTAAGACTCTGTTCTGCTTCAGATATAGCTTCTAAACGCCCCTCCAGGGAGAGTTTCAGGCTAGCCGTTACCATAATCTTTAACTCTTTTAATACCTCTTCGGATTTAAACCAGATATCTGCTTTGCCAACTCCCACCCCTCTTAGAATTGCCCGGCTATTGTCGAGAACGTGAACATCTACAACACTCTCGTCACTGATAAGAATATCGCTTCCGGGTTCTATACTGATAATTCGAGTCTCACCTTCTTCAAGATGATAGGAGCTATGATTAACCTCGGCCCGAACACTAATAGCGACGAAAAATAACAGAGTCACGACTAGATAATGTTTGAACTTTACTGAACCTTCCATGGTTGCACCTTGCTTTGTTTAGAATCTTGATGCCAAATACTTGCTTGGTCTAAATGACGGCCTCTCGCCCAGACCAACATTGGACTTCCAATAGCTCTTGTAAATGCCGCTACCTTCTCAGGCTCCACCAACAAAGTCAGCGAATATGAACCATATCCCTCCTGCAAACCGTGAATATCGAAAACCTCGATTTCTTCAAAAGAAACGTATTCTCGTGAACTTTCAAAAGACTCCCCGACAAATACAATATCGACCAGATCTCCGACTTTCAGCAGCGCATTGTGGTGGCCTAAATTGTCCGTAGTGACCGTAATAGCGTAGTAACCGTTAGGCAGAACTTCCGATAAACCATTGTTCTGATTATTCGATAGAACGCGTTCAGAAACCGGTTCACCAGATTTAACAGAACTTCGCAGTTTCCTACCGATAATCAAATTAGCGGCGCTCTCCAAATACCAATGCTCATTGATAAGTTCGTGCGGATATTTTCGAACCAAGAGGTCGCTTACTTCTAAAATATCCCCGACATTAAGATCTTTGGAAAAAACAACAACACTATCAGCATTTCCTGACGCCTCTTGAAGTCGTCGGGAAGTTTCTTGCTGTAGATATTGATTAATTAGAAAAATCGTCACCATCGAAATTATTGAGCTAAAAATCACGGCAAAAATCCATTTCGCCTTTTTTTTCATGATCCTCCTCCTGGTATTAGTACTAAATAGCGCCAAATAAAATAATAAAACTCTTTCGCCTCACGACCCACTTCAATTAGGTAGTCAATGAGTGAAAGTTGCTCTTCAACAACAAATAAAATGGTCATTATTAAGAGAGAGAGCAATAACCACTCTGTCGATGCCTGGCCATTTTGTTGTCTTCTCATAGAACATGAACCAAAATCACATACTCACCTTGCTCGGAGAACATTAGGCGTCCCATATCTTCTTTAAAGATCCAAAAGTCATGGGGTTTCTCAATCGATTGAAAAGAATCGATTTTTTGGCTGTAAGTTAATTTTAATACGTTTTTTATATCTTTGAATTTGAATGTCGATAAATAAACCCAGACCTCTCTTCCATTTTTCCGGTTTTTTGAAATGGCATGAAAAGGCCCGTCAAGCTTAGGCTTTTCCATATACGGAAGAATTATTTTACTTAAAATCCATGAACCATCATTTCCTTTGAAGAAAGTCCAGTTGTCTTCTCCAATTGGACAGATCCAAAAATCTCCATGAGGGGCTGGACAGTAGGAATAGAAATCTTCAATAACACTCCAGTCTGGAACATTAGGACTTTGTAAAAAATAAGCAGTAGCCGTCGCATTCTGAGAAATTGGCATTTCAGACCATTCCCATTTATCAAACCCTGCAGGAATATCAGCAATCATATACGCACCTTAATTAAAGCTCTACTAAGAGTTTGTTACAGCTAAACCCACAGATTTTTAGAAAAGTAATTCCATTTTTATGTAGATAAATCTTTAGTATTCCAGTCATAAATAATGTGCCAAAATCACATATTCACCTTGTTCAGAAAAAACTACGCGCCCCATATCTTCTTTTAATATCCAAACATCATTTTCTTTCTCAATAGATTGAAAAGAGTCTACTTTTTGGCTGTAATAAGACATCATTGCCGTTTGCAATGGTTTAAGCGGATATCTAGCTAAATAAATCCATATCTTTTCTCCATTACTTTCATATCCTGAAATTGGAGTAATGGGTCCCTTTAAAGATTCTTCATGTCCTGGAGACTTAGTCAGTGGCATTAGTATCCATTGTCCGTTTTCTCCCTCAAACAACGTCCATTCAGTATCTTCTATGGGACAAAGCCAAAAAATTATTTCCCCTCCGGGACAATATGGATAAAACTGGCTCAACTCTTTCCAGTCAGGAATTTCTGGTTTTCTCAAAAAAAGAGCATCAATATTGATGGATGAACTAATCGGTTGCTCAGCCCAGCTCCAGTCCTCTAAAACTACGGGTAAATCCATAACTATTCCTTTTTTTGAAGTACTTCCTCGGGCACGACATCTGGAGATATCGTACCGAAAACTAAATAATCGGAACTAAGCTCTTTAGCCAAAAAAAGTGAGCTAAGCCCATCTTGGATTAATTCTGTTATTTCTCCCGAGAGTAAGTTATTTACAACTAAAGACGCAGGCCTAGTCGATAGCTCCTCGCTGCTTCTTGCCTGCCAACTATCTGTTAACCTACTCATTGGATAAAAAGGTTTTTTATCCAGTTTCTTCAACTCTCTTAAGTTTTTCCCTTGGAGCTTTACTGGAAGAAGTCTATTTAAAGGGATAAATAACTTTTCTGTATGTTTATTTAGCCGATATTCTCCCGATAATTGAGCTCGATCAACATCCATAACCCTGCTCCAAATAATTTTACGAGCCTCAATAAGGTTAACGGTACTGTTGTTAATCGCAGGTATAAGGACTTGATACAACGACAAGTAAATAGCTAGCAAAATACCAATTGATAACATGACCTCAACAGTAGCTTGACCTTTACATTTAAAGCGCATCACGACCTAAAATTCCTGTTTTATCTTTATAAGATATTGAAGTTAGCTGAGGCTCCCAGAGCGCATTAAACAAGTTATCCGTTTCATAAAGATCATCTTTTCTATAGAAGATTTTGTCTGGACGACTAAAATGCGTTTTTGCTTTAGCATATGCAACTTGGTTACTGTCCCCCACTTTTATTATCACCGTATCCATGCCCATCTTTAAAAAGTTGCTTAGCCGCATATAGCTAAATTTTTGTGGGTTCGAATTAAACGACTCCATCTGCGCCAAACCAAGTCTGGAAGACATAGAATTACTTTGAAAGGCTGCACCATAACCAGAGCGATGATAACGTCTTTGCTGTTGTGCTTTAGCGCCCCAGCCTAATGGCAATTGCTCCCGAAAACTTCCTACGAACCATTTTCGCCCGTGAAGCGAAACGGAATCCAGCGCATGCCAGTCCCAGCCTCCGTTTCTGTTCCTTGATAATTCTGTTCCTCCACGCTTTATTATTTTATGAGTGAATACGTCTATCCAGTTATATCCTCTGGATTTGCTGAAGGGATCCAGACTTTTCAGTGTCAACTCTTCTAGTTCTTTTGATTGTCTTTCGTTACTGGTTTTACGGACTTCTGTTTTGCGCCACCAAAGAGTTGGAAATGGCACAACACCACCTCCCTGATACGCTTCCCAACTTAGATCTCCTGAATGTTTAGAAACGATATCTTGAATAAGAAGTGGTAGCTCCAAGACGAAACTTGCATCTAAAAGTCTCTGTGCCGCTGATATTCCCTGTATCACAGCCGATTGAAAACGGATTAAGACGCGCGCCAATTGCTGATAAGCTTCCTCGACTCGGTCGAGAATGGTTGATAACACTCTGGTTATTTGCCCGATATAAGGAATGAATGACGTTACTGTCTCTAAGTTGTCCGCCGTCCGGTCTAACATAGACATATAGCTCGCTAGACCAACCCACTGAGCTATTGCTACCTGGTTTCCAATAAGTGCACGATTTGTTAAAGCTAGAAAATTCATCTGCCGGGACATAGCAACAGCTGCGCTATAAGCCGCGTTATCAGCAACACTTTGCAAGTACCATTGACGCCGGGCGTGTTTTCCCATGTCCGTTACAGCGAAAAGCAACATCGAAACGAGTAACAAAACCCCGACCATTAAAATCAGGGTTTGTCCTTTTATTCGCGTATTGGATTTTGCCAAAGCAATCATTTCTTCTTGCCTTGCTCGGTGGCCTCGTCATAATTTCCGAGGTTTACTTCAGTATTTGCCACGGTTCCTGCGCGCCTTGACGACTGGCGAGCTCGGTTTAACTGTTGCGTAGATGATTGCCCTGTCATTTCTTGAGCAAGTCCAGCCACCTGGTTACGTATGGACTTACCAAAAAGTGAATAGACTCCGATTGCAGCAACAGCAATCAAAGCGACAATAATGATGTATTCCGTCATTCCCTGACCACGAGAACGCCGAGCTAAATGCGTATTCATAATTCCCTCCTGGCAATAGGCAACACCATAATTGGCGTTGACGTCAGGAAGTATAGAACGAGTTTTAGAGGGTCAGATCAGAAGTAGCAAATGTCTTACTCAATATTAAGATATTTATGCATCTGCAATAACGGATGCTGGCTCGATGAGCTTTTAACCTTTTCGGGTAATTGAGCCTCGCCCACTCCACCTTTAGTTCGAACCATCGTCAATTTGTACATAGCACTGCTCTGATGACAGACGAATAAATAAGCGAACCCCCTAATAATAGTAGTTGATATTAGTTTGTGATTTGGCGATATAGTCGATAACCTGAGGTTATAAGGTTAGTAGAAAGGGATACAAGCCGCCCATGATCGAAATAACGGAAATTATTAGGCCATTCGAGCAAGGCAGCACACGACCTTTTCTATGTATAGCCGAGAACGGCAAAAAATACGTCGTAAAAGGTCAAGCAGCCACACGTCGGCAGTTAATTGCTGAGTATGTATGCGCTCATCTAGCGAAGCGGTTTGGTTTACCCATCCCAAACTTTAATATTGCCTACATTGATTCATCAATCATCAAATATAACGAAGATGCCAGGGAATCATTAGGCGAAGGCGAAGTTTTTGCCTCGGAATTTATCAATGGTTTGCAGGAAGTTAATTACCAGTTGATGATGAAGCGTGGTAGTACCCTTGCCGCAGATTTGTTTCTGTTTGACTTGTGGATCCGTAATGACGATCGAACCCTATCAATCAAAGGCGGTAACCCAAACTTGTTCTACCAAGTAGCTAAAAAGCAGTTTTGGGCACTAGATCACAATTTAGCATTCGACGATGAGTTTGAGTTTCATGATTTTAAAGCGCATCATTTGGGGACGTACGCTTGGGAACAGAAACACGATAGCCTTTCAGCTGAACTTTATCAGAATAGGGCGAAAAATTGTTTTACCGAGCTCGATACAATCTTCTCACTGATACCGGATGAATGGAGGCCTACTGATGACTTTTTGGAACATATTCGGTTACTATTAGGTCAAATTAATAACAGCAACTTCTGGGAGCGAATATCGTGAAAACATTGTGCATGTATGCAACTGTTCGATTTATGCCATTCGCTGAGACTCAGGAGTTCGCGAACATTGGTGTGGTGTTATGCGCACCTGACACAGGCAAACTCTGCTTCAGGCTTGCCCGAAAACGTTTTGGACGAATTAATCAATTCTTTGATGATCTTGACGGTAAGCTCTATGGCAACACATTAGAGTTATTAGAAGCGGAGCTCAAGCGCATCCAGCAATATGCGTTTAATGTGCCAGGAAAAAATACCGCAGCGCTCTTTAATGAGCTAACACGACACCGTGAGGGTGTCGTTTATTTTGGCAATGTCAGCACAGCCATCGTCGATAACATTGATAATAAACTTACTGAGCTCTACGAGCATTATGTTGAGAGAAACTTCCTGAATGAGAAGTACCGTGAAGATGTACTTGAGCACAACATTCGTAAGCTGTTTAAACACGAAAGCATAAAAGGTTTCAAACGAGCTCAGTTAAAAACGAAACTTGGTGAGTTCAAGCTCCCCTTTGTCAGAAATAACCATAACGCCCTTCAAGTCATAAAACCTATAGCGTTTGACCGCAAAACGCCATTAGCAGCCTACGAACATGCAACTCAATGGATAGATAGGTTTGCCCGTTTGCAAGATGAACAAATCGTTTTACCTGACAACATGATGCTAGCTGTTGAAAAACCTAAAGGCATCAAATTTGAGGAAGCCTATATTGAAGCTCTTAACATAGCAGCTCAGCGTGAGCTTCAATTAGCCGATGCCAATAACCAGCAGCAAATTTTAGCGTTCGCTAAGCCGTCCAACTAAAAGTATCAAAATAAATCCGCTCACTATTTTTTCTGATTACTCAATATTAAGATATTTATGCATCTGCACAGAAAGACGCCAGTTGCGCGCTATGCAGGTTTTCATCGCAAGCTCGGTGGCGCGTGGCCGCTGGCTTATGGGTTGCAGGCAAATAATAGCGTCTGCTTTGGGTGGGCAGCGTTCTAGTAAGGAATCTAACGCGTCTATGTGCTTTTGCATGGCTATGGGGTGCTTTATTTCATTGGCGCGAGCCATGCAGTCGGGGCGTACTAAATAGCCGCCGGGCATATCCAGCTTGGGCGATACCGTTACCCAGGTGCTGTCGGTCACTTTTAGCTCAAAGGTACCGCTGGTTTCTATTTGCAACTGGTAGCCTTTGGCTTCTAAAGCTTCGCCAAGCGGCAGTAAGTCAAACATAGCGGGTTCACCGCCGGTTATTACTACATGTTTGGCGGAGTAACCTTCTTGTTCAAAGCGCGCGATAATGTCCTCGGCGGTCATTTCTGACCATTTTTCTGAGGCTTCGGTTTTTGCCATTAATGCGTCTATGCTTACCTGGTCGCTGGGGTTGGTTTCCCATGTGTGCTGGGTATCGCACCAGGGGCAGCCCACAGGACAACCCTGCAAACGCAGAAAAATAGATGGCACCCCGGTAAAGGTGCCCTCGCCTTGCAAGGTTTCAAAAATTTCGTTGATGCGGTAAGACATAGCTTCCGTTAAAATGGCTTTGGTTAACATGAGTGAATGCGGATTATACGGGGAGTTACAGCATGTCGCAAAAGGTCGTTGTTATTTATTCAGGCGGAATGGACTCTTTTACCGTTTTGCACAAAGCCCTGGCCGAGGGAAACGAGGTACTGGCACTGTCGTTTAACTACGGACAACGCCATGTAAAAGAATTAGAAGTTGCGGCTAAAGTCTGTAAACAGCATGGAATACCCCACAAAGTTGTGGACATTACCGCTATTAACTCGCTGCTGTCGGGTAGCTCGCTAACCGACGACATAGACATTCCTGAAGGCCACTACGAAGAAGAGTCGATGAAATCCACCGTGGTGCCTAACCGCAATATGATTTTACTGTCGCTGGCCATTGGTTATGCGGTGTCTGAAGAGGCTTCTGCGGTGTATTACGGCGCGCATTCGGGTGACCACGCTATTTACCCGGACTGTCGGCCGGAGTTTGTGCGGCAAATGGACGTAGTGAGTAAAATGGCGAACTACGAACCGGTAGCGGTTCATGCGCCCTATTTAGACGTAGACAAAAACGCGATTTTAGCCGACGGCATTAAAATGGATCTGGACTATAGCCAAACCTGGACTTGCTATAACGGCCGCGACAAAGCTTGTGGTAAATGCGGAGCCTGCCAGGAACGCTTAGAGGCCTTCGCCGCCAACGGCATTGAAGACCCTCTTAGCTACGAATAACCTACAGCCAGCGTTGGGCTTGTTCCCAGCGCTGAGTGCGTTTTAACTCTTCGAGCGACACCGCGTTCGACGACATTAGCATTCGGTTCACGCGTTGGGCACTTTCCGGCTCAGTGGCGGGTAAGTCAGCGTCCAATACTTGCACCGCTCCGGCTCTGTCGTTACACACCAGTATCATGTCGCAGCCAGCGTTCAGAGCGGCTACGGCGCGTTGCTGCATGTCACCGGCAACGGTAGCACCCTGCATAGACAAATCGTCACTAAATATGGTGCCGTTAAACTGCAGTTCACTGCGCAGTATTTGCTGTAACCAGAACTCGCTGAAACCGGCAGGCTGCGGGTCTATTTGCGGGTAAATAACGTGAGCCGGCATTATGCCGTCTAGTTTCTGGCTTAATGACAAAAACGGCTTTAAGTCGTGTGCGCGAATTTGCTCTAAGGTACGGTCGTCTTCCGGAATGGCAATGTGGGAATCGGCCTGAACAGAACCGTGCCCAGGGAAGTGCTTGCCGGTGCAGGCCATACCGGCTTCATGCATGCCTTCAATAAACGACGACGCCAGTTTAGAAATTTCCGACGGCACTGCAGAAAATGCGCGGTCACCTATAACGTCACTGCAGTCGTCTACGTCCAGTACCGGGGCAAAACTGATATCAATGCCCACAGCCTGAACTTCTGCTGCCATTAGCCAGCCTAAGTCGCGCGCGGCACGCTGGCGCTCATCTTCATTTTCTATTTTTTGCAAAGAGCCCATAGACGGAATGGCGCTAAACCCCTCACGAAAGCGCTGTACCCGACCACCTTCGTGGTCTACTGCAATAAGCAACGGCTTAGCAGCAGCGGCTCGTGCCTCACGTATTAACTCCTGCAGTTGTTCCAGCGAGGCAAAATTTCGCGTAAATAGAATTAGTCCGTTTACGGCGGGTGACGCAAGAAGTTTTTTGTCCTCGGCGGTCAGCTCTGTGCCCGCAATATCTATCATTAATTGTGCCATAACAGCAGCTGTCTCATTTCGTTTTCAATAGTCAGCAGTTTGCCATGAGTTCAGTAAAGACGCCATGTTCCCTGTTTATCTTTTCGTTCGCTGTGCTAAATTAACATTATTACAACAAGAGAGACGTAGTATGAAACTCGAAAAATCGCTTTTATGTATTGGTATTACTTTGGCACTGTCGGCCTGTGGCGGCTCAGACAGCGGCAGTTCTGGTAGTTCTGGTAGTTCTGGTAGTTCAGGTGGCTCCGCTGGTGGTGAAAATGACTACGCGTTTTGTTCCGCTGAATACCAAAATGAAGAGTTTTTCGAGTACATGAAAGAGGATTACTTCTGGGCAAGTCAGCTACCGGACAACTTAGATCCTGAGGCCTTTGACAACGTTTATGCGGTTCTTGAGGAATTGCGAGTACCAGAGGACACCTACAGCTACATTCTTACAGAAGAGGAATACGATGACCTGTTTGTCAGTGCGACTTACTTTGGGTTTGGTTTTTCTATGGAGCAGATTAGTGCAAGCCGGGTAAAAATTCGTTTTGTTTATGACAACTCCCCCGCCGCTGCAGCTGGCATTGCCCGAGGCGATGAACTATTGGAAATAGATGGGCAGTCGGTAGCGGACTTACTTGCCAATGGGGAGTTTAATAACGCATTGGGCCCCAACGAGAGTGGCGTCAGTAAAAGCGTTACCTGGAGACGTCCGGACGGTAGTGAAGAAACCGAACTCTTAAGTAAAGTTGAAGTAGAAACCAATACCGTTATGGGGTCTCAAACTTACACACAAAATGGAGAAACAGTTGGTTACTTTGCTCTGGACTCATTCATTAACCGCACGGGTTCAGACTTAAACACGGCATTTGATCAGTTTGCCGCCGACAACATCGACCATTTAGTCATTGATGTGCGCTATAACGGCGGTGGTTTAATTCGTTACGCTAATCAAATTTCTACTCAGACTGCCGGCAGCAATGTGCTGGGTAAAACCTTTCTGCAATACCGCTTTAACGAGCAGAATAGCGACCAGAACCAGACACTCCCTTTTAGTTTGGTCGATGGTGTCGAGCAACTCGATTTAGACCGGGTGTTTGTGCTAACCACCGGCAGCAGTTGTTCGTCTTCCGAAATTATTATTAACTCGTTAAGCCCGCATATTGAAGTTGTCACTATAGGCGAACAGACATGTGGAAAGCCTGTCGGCCAGCAACCCGCCGAACTCTGCGATAAAGTCACTTTTGCCATTAACTTTGAAACGGTTAACTCAGAGGGTGAAGGGAAATACTACAATGGTCTGGCACCAACCTGTTCGGTTGAAGACCAACTGGTCGCTGACTGGGGAAGCTCAGAAGATCCATTAACAGCGGCCGCAAACACATACATTAGTACCGGCAGTTGCCCGGTAAGCTCTGCCAGCGCAGAAATAAAAAAGAGCGCTCAGGCGCGCTCTTTTGTTAAACCTATTCACAACATGAAGGATAAGCGCGAGTCCCTGCAGTAAGGCTATACGCAGGAACCCGATGCAGCAGCGGTTAGTCTTTAACCGCTGCTTTTCTTATGTCACCTTTAGCCGTGTAAAACTGGTTGTTTTCGATAATACCGGGAGCGAAACTGTCAACGCCAATGGCGGTTAAACGAAGCTCTTCGGTTTCAGCCAGCTTTTCAGCCGTGTCTTTATCGATTAAGCCTTTCTCAAGCGCCACATCGGCAAGCTCTTTGCCATTGAGGTTAGAGGACAATTCACCGCGTTTTTGCGCTTTACGCAGCGTTTTGTAAACCGACTTCATTTCCAGCATCGAAATAAAGGCTTTTTCCATGTGCCCGGTGGCATCACCAATACTGTCTTTCCAGTAGCACAGGAAGGTATGACGGTCACGAGTAACGCCCGGCTCCATCATGCTGACACTGATGTCCTGTAAAATTTCATCAGACGGCTTTTTGAAATGGTTGCCCAGTGGGAATATCAAAATACGCATTACCCACGCCATAAAGCGATTCGGGAAGTTATCAAAGAAGCCATAGAACGCATCGGCAATGCTGTATAAATGATGCTTCAGCGCATAATGAACGTAAGGTAAATCAGCTACCTGACGGCCTTCGTCTTCAAAGCGCTTCAGTACTGCCGAGCCCATATACAAATGACTTAAAATGTCACCTAAGCGGGCTGAAATCATTTCTTTACGTTTTAAATCGCCGCCCATCATCAGCATAGAAATATCTGATGCTAAAGCTAACCCACGACTCATACGACCCAGCTTACGGTAATAATGCGCCGTTTCACCACTCACCGGAGACTCGCCAAAGCGTGCGCCACTCAGACCCAGCCATAAGCTGCCAAAGACGTTACTTGCGGCAAAACCGATATGCTTCATCAGCAAGCCGTCAAACTCACGCATGCCCTCGTCTTCATTCGGGTTAGCCGCAGCTTTCATTTCTTTAAGTACGTAGGGGTGGCAACGCGTTGCGCCCTGACCAAATATCATCAGGTTACGGGTCAGAATATTTGCACCCTCAACCGTAATAGACACTGGTGTCGCCATGTAGGCGTGGCCTAAATAGTTATGCGGACCTAATTGAATGCCTTTACCAGCGTGAATATCCATTGCATGCTCTAATACTTCACGACCCATTTCGGTCATGTGGTATTTGGTCATGGCCGTTACTACTGAAGGGCTCTGTCCCTGGCATAAAGCCGAAATGGTCAGACGACGCATAGATTCCAGAATGTAGTTGGTACCACCAATTTTACCCATTGATGACTGCACGCCTTCAAACATACCAATTGGCATACCAAACTGCTGACGCACATAAGCGTAAGCGCCGGTCATACGCTGAGTTACGTGGCCTGATGCAGCAGCCAGTGCCGGCAGTGAGATACCGCGCCCTGCTGACAAACATTCAACCAGCATACGCCAGCCTTTACCGGCGTAGTCTGAACCACCAATAATCCATTTCAGCGGAATAAAGACGTCTTTACCAAAGGTTGTACCATTTAGAAAAGCCTGGTTCAGAGGAAAATGACGGTCGCCAATTTCAATGCCTTTGTGCGATGTCGGAATTAACGCACAAGTAATACCAATTTCTTTCTTATCACCTAATAAGGCTTCCGGATCGTAGAGTTTAAATGCCAGACCCAGAACCGTTGCTGAAGGTGCTAAGGTAATATAACGCTTCGACCAGTTAAGACGAATACCAACAACTTCTTCACCCTCGTGCTCGCCTTTACAAATAATACCTTCATCCGGAATAGCACCAGCATCTGAGCCAGCTTCCGGTCCAGTTAAGGCAAAACACGGAATGTCGGTGCCATCAGACAGACGCGGTAACCAATAGTCTTTTTGTTCTTTGGTACCATAATGCGTTAGTAACTCGCCCGGTCCCAGAGAGTTTGGAACCATAACAGATACTGCAGCACTGATAGAACGACTGGCAATTCGTGAAACAATGTAGGAGTTTGCCGCCGGGGTGAAATCGAGGCCGCCGTAATCTTTACCAATGATCATGGCAAAGAAGCGCTCTTTGCGCAGATAATCCCAAACTTGTTTAGGCAGATCGCGATCCTGCTGCACAATTTTAAAATCATCCAGCATGTCCAGCAGCTTAGCCAACTGGTTGTCGACAAACGCCTGTTCCTCGGCAGTGAGTTTAGGTTCAGGTACATCCAGCAGTTTCTGCCAGTCCGGGCGTCCACTGAACAGTTCTCCATCCCACCATACATCGCCCGCTTCCATGGCCTCACGCTCTGTGTCAGACATGGGTGGCAAAATGCGTTTAAAAATAGCAAAAACAGGCTTGGTCACCAGGCTGCGACGGATATCTCCGACTGCAAACACCAGTACCACCAAAACCACTAACAGAATAAAAATTTCCATGGGTATCTCCAGTGCACCATCACAATAAAAGTGTAGTCAAATCTCAAACTTACGACAGGTTGTTTACGCTTCTTCCAGCCCGCCGGAAACAAATGGGATCAAATGATCGATAACGTCCTGCGCACCCACTTTTTGATTGAACTCTGCCTCCGCAATTTCAATCAAAGCTTGTCCCGATACCTGGGCAAAAACTGCCGCTCCCAAAATAAAGTGTAGACGCCAGAACATTTGTTGCTCATCCAAATGCGGATTTGCGCGCTTTAATAAAGCCATTAAATGCTGTAATACCTCACCAAACTCCTGCTGAGTATATTTACGTAAATGGCCCTGAATTTCAGAGTAAGCAAAGCCCAGTAATCTTAAAAAGATATCGGGACCGTGTTTATTGACCTCGGTTAACTTTGCCAGAGGTATTTTAAAGCGCTTGAACAGCTCCTCCGTTTTTAGCTCGCTCTGCTGCTCTGCCAGTTTTAACTGTTCTTCCAGCACTGGCATAAAAACAACCAAATAACGCGCCATTACGGCCTGAATAAGTGCTTTTTTTGAGCCAAAGTGATAGTTTACAGAAGCTAAGTTAACGCCTGCTTCCTGCGTAATTTGCCGTAACGAAGTTTGCTCAAATCCATCGCGGGAAAAGAGCATTTCTGCGGCATTAAGTATTTTCTTTTGAGTCGGAATTCGGGCTGCCATGAAATAAATAAACGCATGATTTAAACATGCGTTTAATCTAATTCATGTCGTTTCAGCGTGCAAGTGTTCGCTGAATTTATTTTTGGTAAGAGTGTAAACCTTTTCAGGCTGAACTTAGTGGCGCCAATAATGACGATGGAACAAAATAAGTACCGTCATAATTTCCAGACGGCCTGCCAGCATAGCAAAAACCAGCAAAAGTTTAGCTCCCCCGTCAAGGCTTGCGAAGTTTCCTGCCGGACCAATAATGTCGCCTAATCCAGGTCCAACGTTGCCCACCGCAGAAGCCGCACCAGATATTGCCGTCATAAAATCCAGTTCAAATAATGATAACCCCAATGCAATAACCGCTATCAGCAAAAAGTACATAAAGCAAAAAGCGACCATTGAGCCAAGTAATGAGTCATTTACCCGACGCTCCTGATAGGTCTGGACACTGACCAGGTTAGGATGAATTAACTGGCTGAACTGTTTTCTTAATAACAACTGCGACAACTGAAAACGAAAAATTTTCATACCGCCGGAAGTTGAACCGGTGCAGCCGCCAATAAACATTAAGTAGAAGAAAGCCATTAATGACCAGCTTCCCCAGTTTCCGTAATCTTCGGTTGCGTAACCGGTTGTGGTCACAACTGACACGACATTAAATGCCGTATGCATTAATGCATCACCAAGTTCCCGTCCTTTAACTATCTGAACCAGGGTAATCAACGCAATAGCAATGAGAAGGAAGGTAACAAAAGCCCGTACCTGGCTATCTTTCCACAATGGCCCAAAGTCACCTTTTACAAAGCGAATGTAGAGCACAAAAGGTAAGGCGCCTGCCACCATAAAAATAGTGCCCGTTATCACCAAAAATGGTGTATCAGAAAAATGCCCAAAAGACGCATCGTAGTTGGAGAAGCCTGCTGTCGCTATGGTGGTCATGCCGTGCACAAAGGCATCAAAACTGCCCATGCCGCCAATTAAATACAAGATAATAACGGCAGCCGTCAGAATGAGGTAAACCCGCCCTATTGCCAAAACCATATGGCTGGAACGCGGCATAAATTTACCCGACATATCGGAAGATTCAGCCTGGAACAGGCGCATGCCGCCAACTTGCAAAAACGGCAAAATGGCCATAGCCATAACGATAATTCCGATTCCGCCCAACCATTGCAACATAGCCCGCCACAACAGAACACTCGCGGGCAAGTCGTCCAGCCCCGAGATAACGGTGGCTCCGGTAGTTGTAATGGCTGACATAGCTTCAAACCAGGCACTGGAGAAGTCCAGATAAGGTCGAGCAAAAATAAACGGCAAGGTGGCGAATAAGCTGGCCGAAACCCAGCATAAGGAGGTCAACAGAAAAACTTGTCGTGCCCGCAGTTTGGCCTCACCCGCTGGCTGCAAAAACAGAACCAAACCAAAAACCAGACCCAGGCTGGATAATGTCAGGTAAGTCCACTGCTCTTTTTCGCCACTAACCACCGCCATAACAAAGGGCGCCAGCAAGGCGATAGAAAGCAATGCAATGAGCCCGCCAATGGCTTTCAGCAATAGCTTAATAGCCTGACGCTTATCAAGCGGAGTCTGACGCAATGACTGGCTGGCCTGCATTGACATAGTTTTAGTTAGACGTGTCTAAAGGAGTAAATGATTTCACCAAATCATCAATCGCTTTCATCTGCTGAAGGTAGGGCTCCAGAGCGTGCAGAGGTAAAGCACAGGGACCGTCGCATTTCGCTTCATCGGGGTTCGGGTGCGCTTCAATAAACAAACCAGCAATACCCAGCGACATACCAGAACGAGCCAACTGCGCTGCTTGCGCGCGGCGTCCGTCAGCAGAGTCAGCTCTGCCGCCAGGACGCTGCAAAGCGTGAGTTGCGTCAAAAATAACCGGCGCCATGGGCTTCATTTCGTCCATACCAAGCATATCAACAATGAGATTGTTATAGCCAAAGCTTGAGCCGCGCTCACACAACATCAGCTTCTCGTTACCGGCCTCGCCAAACTTTTTAAGAATGTGCCTCATTTCCTGTGGCGCAAGAAATTGTGGCTTTTTAATATTAACCATAGACCCGGTTTCAGCCAGGGCTACCACCAGGTCAGTCTGACGGGCAAGAAACGCCGGTAACTGCAATACGTCAACCACTTCAGCGACCGGAGAGGCCTGATGCGGCTCGTGTACATCGGTAATTAAAGGCACATTAAACTGCTGTTTCACTTCTTCAAAAATGCGCAGCCCTTCTTCCAGACCTGGTCCGCGAAAAGAGTGAATGGATGACCGGTTGGCTTTATCAAACGACGCCTTAAACACGTAAGGTATGCCAAGCCTACTGGTTACCTCAACGTAATGCTCAGCAATTCGCAACGCTAAATCACGGGATTCCAGCACATTCATCCCGCCAAATAAAACAAAGGGTTTATCATTTGCTATTTGAATGTCACCAAGCTGTAACTCTTTAATCATCATAAACTCCCGCGGTTAACTACCGACAACTCGTAGAATCTGTCCGGCGAAATACGCCATATAGGTTCCAAGCGCATAACCCATTACCGCTAATAATACACCAACCGGCGCCAATGACGGATGAAAAGCTGAAGCGACAACCGGTGCTGACGCTGCGCCACCCACATTAGCCTGACTGCCCACAGCCATATAAAACACAGGAGCACGAAGCAGTTTGGCCACAAGTAACATAAGCCCAGCGTGGATCAGCATCCAGATAGCACCAATTAAGAAGTACTTAGGCGCCTCTACTATTTTGGTTACGTCCATATGCAGGCCAATGCTGGCCACCAGAATATAAACAAAAACGGAGCCTATTTTTGACGCCCCGGCGGCCTCCAAAGAACGAGCCCGGGTAAAAGAAAGTGCAATACCGCCAGCAGTGGCTAAAACAATGACCCAGAAAAACAGACTGTCCAGGCTGAACTTACTTAGTGCAGGATAATTCGTTGCTATTCCCGGAGCTATCCAGTCAGCCAGCAAATGCGCTAACCCAGCAATACCGAAACCAACAGCCAGAATCAGCATTAAATCACGTAAGCTCGGGTTTCTGACATGCTCGGCTTCATACTGCTCCACTTTACGACGAATGTTGTCGATAGCGGATGTATCAGCGCCGGTGCGGGCATCAATTTTCTTAGCATTTGCTGCCATATAAAGCAGTACAGCCATCCATAAGTTGGCAACAATAATGTCTACTGTCACCATGGCTGAGAAAATATCACCGCCGACTTCATAAACTTCTTTCATGGCAGCCTGGTTTGCGCCGCCACCAATCCAGCTTCCGGCAATGGTTGTCATGCCACGCCAAACAGCATCAGGGCCCGCACCGCCAAGCATTTCAGGGAATATGGCAGACACCAGTAACAAGGCTATAGGCCCGCCAATGACAATACCAAAAGTACCGGTTAAAAATAGAATAAGAGCCTTTGACCCAAGACCCATTACGGCTTTTAAATCCAGACTTAGGGTAAGCAATACCATACAGGCGGGTAACAGATAATCCATTGCTATATCTGTTACGGCAGTTTGATTTCCGTCGACAATACCGAACGTATTCAGTAAAGACGGTATGAAATAGCAAAGCAATAAAGCCGGAACAAAGCGATAGAATTTCTTGAAAAAAGGATGCTCGCTGCTATTGGTGTAAAATACAAAGCCAAGGATGGTCAGCAATAAACCAATAACAACCCCATCGTTAGTGATTAAGGCATTCGTTTCCGAAACAACAGACTCAGGCGCTAACATAGGTACTCCTTTTACTTAACCGGCAATAAGTGCTTGTTTGGACACAGCCACATGCAACAGGAAGGCTATCCAGCCGCAAGCGCCAATAAAACCAAGCCAGCGCGCACCAGCTGTTTTTCCTTTCATAGCTAAGACACCAAAGCCAATATAAGCAATAACACCTATGACTTTATCAGTTAACCAGGGAACCTGAATTGGGTACATGCTTAACGTCACCATGATACCCACCGCACTGAGCAACAATAAGGTATCGTTAACGTGAGGGACTATCTTCAACCACTTCTTTTTTAATAAAGGTGAGTCAAGAAGCAGAAGCACAAAACGGAATAAAAAAAGGCTGATCGAAATCAGCACAAATAATACATGCAGGTGTTTAAAAGCAGCGTACACAGTAACCTCTTATTTTTAATTTAATTAAATGGTTCTCAACTCAGGCAGGGATTTTATAACAACATCAAGAAACTTAGGTGAATAATAGCGGCCCCGTTCATCTTTCAGGCGTACCGCAATATCGCTGTCACTAATGCCACTTTCCCACCAATCCAGCAACTGCTCGGTCAACAGAAGAACCTGAGTGCTTATCGCGATATCCGAGCCTTGTTTACCTTCGGGCAAACCCAGGCCGTCCCAGCGCTCCAGTCTTTCAATAAGTGCCCTGTGCGCATTTTGTGTTGCTTCATGCTCACCGTGACCCAGCGCTCGTAATGAGCGGGCAACTCGTTGCTGACACGTGGTTTCTACCGCTGCAGCCGCATCTGAAGCGCAATTAAGCAACGGCCGCGCTTGCGCAAATAAAGACCAGGCCAAAGCCGTTGTCTCAGCGTCTTCTGCCGCAACTTTTTGAGCTACAGCGTACGCCAGCCGGACTTCGCTGTTTTGCTCCAGGATGCCATTAAAGTGGCTGGCATGATGTAGCATAAGTTGATCGGCCAAACGCGCCAGAAACTGATCGGAATCTTCCAGACAGACCACGTTATCCTGTGCCAGTTGTACATTTTCAGAAAACAGCTGAAGTACATGGTGATCATCGGCCGTAAGTGCTCTGGATAAGCCGCCGATAAACAAAACAGAACCGTGCGACCGGCAATGACTTCGACAGTATAACAATACGAAGTCGTCACCATAATACGAACCATGGTTCGCAATAACATGCTCTAACTCGGCTAAAGCCTTTGATGGAATAACCGAACGTAAAGTCTGACCAACACAAACCCCGGAATCTTCTCCATGAGCGGCTAACACTTTATAGGATGAGCCGTCTTCATTGGAAGTAGCATACAAGGTTTGTTTGGCACCGCCGATAACCCAGCTCAACTGCTGAACTAAACCATCAACAAAACTGTTCATTGGTTGCAAAGCGTAAAGATTCGCCGAAGCGGCGATGATTTTCTCAAGACCATGACGACTTTGGTCAATGGACATGATATCGCGGTACGAACGCAGCGATGACATTACTGCAGTAAAAAGTTTCTGCGCAGTGAGTTCGGTTTTGGATTTGTAGTCGTTGATGTCGTAGTTAACGATAACGGTACGTTCAGGTGCCTGACCCGGCTGCCCTGTTCGCAAAATAATACGGGTAAAGTGGTTGTCGGCTTCTTCCCGAATATAACGTGCCACCTGCAGTCCGGCATCATCGGTTTCCATGACAACATCCAGCAGTAATATAGCTGCATCAGGATGCTCATCAATTAACTGCTTTGCCTCTTCACCAGAAAAAGCACTGTAAAACTTTAAGCCACGACCTAAAAAATTAAAGTCGTTGAGTGCCAGTTTGGTTACCGCATGCACCTCTGGTTCATCATCGACAATCAGAATTTTCCAGTATTCTGTCGGTAATTTTGTGGTTTGCTGGCTGGCTTCGTCAGCAAACATAAACTGATTGCTCATTATTAGTCTCTCCCCGCCCTGGCTTTTGTTCCGCCGGTAACTCGTTCTACCCTAGCATAATCCTGCCAGCGGTTAACCTTTTTGTAACCATTTTTAAACAGTAACTCCACCACGCTATCAGCCTGGCGCCATCCCTGTTCAAGTAGCAACCACCCCTGGTTTGCTAAATGGTTATTGGCTTCTTTTATAATAGTCTCTATATCGGCTAAACCGTTATTTTCCGCAATTAACGCCGTCTGAGGCTCAAATCTGACATCTCCCATACTCAAGTGCGGATCGCCTGCATCAATGTAGGGAGGGTTCGATAAAATCAAGTCAAACTTAAGAGACTTTGGCACAGATTGAAACCAGTTACTGCACAAAATTTCAACATTTAAACCTAAAGCCTGACTATTCCGGCGTGCCAGTTCCACCGCGTCGCTACTTTTATCACACGCCCAAACTTGCCAGCCGGGACGTTCAGACTTCAAAGCCAGCGCAACCGCACCCGTACCCGTGCCTAAATCCAGTACGCGCGCATGTTCGGGAAGTTCAAGACTAAGCGCCGCTTCAACCAGCGTTTCAGTATCGGGACGGGGAATTAACGTGCTGTCGTTTACTTCAAGCATCAATGACCAAAACTCGCGGCGACCAGTGATATGAGCCACGGGCTTGCCTTTCTGCCGAGCTAAAATACATTCCTCATAATGGCATTGCTGCTCTTCTGTCAGCTGCTTTTCCGGCCAGGTCATAAGGTAAGTTTTTTCTTTATCCAGCACAAAGCAAAGTAAGGCAGAAACATCCGCAGCAGCATCTTCACTCTGCTTTAACTGCTGCCGCCCCCACTTTATGGCTTGCTGCAGCGTCATTGCTGTCCTTCAGACAGAGCCGCCAGTTGATCCGCCTGATGCTCAGTAATAATGGCATCCAGTATCAAATCAATGTCGCCGGTAAGTACTTCATCTAACCGATACAGCGTCAGGTTAATGCGGTGGTCTGTTACCCGGCTTTGCGGGTAATTATAAGTGCGAATACGCTCCGAACGATCACCACTTCCTACCAGGTTACGCCGGGTACTGTCTTCTTCTGCCTGACGTTTTTCATCTTCCAGACGTTGTATTCTTGCCTGTAAAACCGACATAGCTTTAGCCCGGTTTTTATGTTGCGAGCGCTCTTCCTGACACTCAACCACCACACCGGTTGGTATATGGGTAAGACGAATAGCAGAATCGGTTCGGTTAACGTGCTGACCACCAGCACCCGAGGCGCGGTAAGTATCGACACGTAAGTCCGCCGGGTTAATTTCAACGGCCTCGGCTTCTGGAATTTCCGGTAACACGGCAACGGTACAAGCTGAAGTATGAATACGCCCTTGCGATTCAGTTTCAGGAACACGCTGCACCCGATGCCCACCAGACTCAAACTTCATGCGTCCGTAAACACCATCACCACTCATGTGAGCAATAATTTCTTTATAACCGCCGTGTTCGCCATCACTGGCACTGACGATATTGACCTTCCAGCCATTTTTTTCAGCGTAGCGGCTATACATACGGAATAAATCGCCGGCGAATATCGACGCTTCATCACCGCCAGCTCCGGCCCGAATTTCCAAATAGCATGAACGATCATCGTTCGGGTCTTTAGGCAGCAACAGAAGTTGTAGGCGGTTTTCCAGCTCTTCTTCGGCTTTTCTTGCCTCTTTTAGCTCTTCTTCCGCCATTTCGCGCATTTCAGCGTCATCATCTTCAGCCATATCTTTTGCAGCTGCCTGATCATCCTGATTCTGGCGGTACTCTTCAAAGCAACCAACCACCTCTTCTAATTGAGAGTACTCACGCGATAATGAGCGAAAACGGTTTTGATCACTGATCACATCGGGCTCACCCAATAAAGCCTGCACTTCCTGATAACGCTCAACTAACCCTTCTAGTTTGCGTTCAATGGATGGATTCAACATGTTTTTATTTGCCTTTTGATGAGTCAGAGGATGGCTCTGACCAAAGTTGTTGCAAAACGGCCAGCGTATATTGGTCGTTATTTTCGCCGGCAGATTTCAATAAGCTTGTCGGTTTATGCGTTAACTGCTGCACCAGCCTGTGACTGAATCGTTGCAGCACTTCGGCCGGGTCTTTGCCCTGCTCTATTTGCGCTAATGCTTTTTTTAACTGCTCGTCAGCTAGTGTTTTTGTGTGCGTACGGTACTCCCGCACCAGCTCTACACTATTCAGGGATTTCAGCCAGTCATTAAACTCTTTCGTTTGCTGCTGAATAATAACCTGAGCTTCACGAGCTGCCTGCTCACGGTTACGAATATTTTCGCTAATAATACTTTGAAGATCGTCAACTGTATAAAGGTAAGCGTCATCGAGTTCATTAACCTGCTCTTCAATGTCCCGCGGCACAGCCAGGTCAATTAACAGCATGGGTCTGTGCCGACGCTTTTTCAGTGCTTTTTCAATGCTGCCTTTGCCCACAATAGGCAAAGTACTGGCGGTTGAACTGACGACAATATCGGCCTGCGGTAATAACTCTGATAACTCAGACAAGCTGTGAGCCGTTGCCCCGACACGTTCAGCCATTTCGCTAGCTCGTTGCAGAGTCCGGTTTGCCACCAGAATTTCAGTCACGCCTTGTTGTTTCAAATGCTGAGCAACCAGCTCGGAAGTATCACCGGCTCCAATCAACAGCACCTTTGACTTCTGTAAGTTAGCGAAAATATGACGCGCCATAGAAACCGCAGCATATGCAACCGAAACCGCGTTTTGACCTACCGCGGTTTCATTTCTAACGGTTTTTGCTACACGAAAGGTTTGCTGAAATAAGCGTTCAAGGATACCGCCCACCGAGGCCTGACGTTTTGCGGCCTGATACGCTTGCTTCACCTGCCCCAGAATTTGTGGCTCGCCAAGCACCAGCGAGTCTAAACCACTGGCAACCGACATAAGGTGGGTAATGGCCTGCTCGCCCTGAAAGTGATAATGATGATTTTCCAGCGCATTTGGTGCCAATTTGTGGAAACCGGTTAACCAGCCCAGGAGCAAGTCGCCAGACACTTCACCCCGGCAATATAGCTCGGTTCGGTTACAGGTAGAGACGATGACGGCTTCTTCAACACCTTGAAGATTACGCACGGCCTGCAGCGCAGCATCAAGCTGTTCAGCACTGAACGCAACTTGCTCGCGCAAATCGACTGATGCGGTTTTATGATTAATTCCGAGAGCTGAAATGGTCATCTGACTGTGAAACTCGTTATCCCAACGCGGCCAAAATCTAAGTTGCCCGATTGTACGTGAAAGCCTTAGTCATTGAAAGTGACAGCGCTTTCTGGTCAACTAATTACATTCCGATTGCAGCAATTGAAAAATATGATTCAACGCCGACTATTCTGGGTTTACCTGGTTGTCATAACATCGTTAGCCGGGTGCGCGCTGCCGACGCCATCAGAGCAAGCAAGCAGTACCGAAGTTAATCAACGTATTATTGACGCTCATCAACAAAAGCTGGAGCAGTTGCAACAGTGGTCGTTAAGTGGCCGCATGGCGGTTATTCAAAAGCAAAATAAGGAAAGGGACAGTTTTTACATTAACTGGCACTACCAGCCTCACCAACAGGTTATTCGTTTTTCTCACCCGCTAAAAGGCCAACTGGCTAAGCTGACCGTCGATGACAGCGGCGCCTTGTTAACTGACTCCGATGATCAGGAACGCTGGGCTCCTTCAGCAGACGCTTTATTATACCGTCTACTGGGTGCTGCCGTTCCCTTTGAGCAATTACACCACTGGGTTCTGGGCAGAAAAACAAACTCACTAAAGTCTGTGAGTTATCATAAAGATGGAACCTTAGCTCAGTCGGCGATATTTCACCGGGGTCAAAACTGGCAGCTCAGCTGGTTCTATGATCAGGACAAAGTACAAACAGTAACCTTGCCGGAACAAATCCACCTGGAAAGTCCGGACCTACTGATAAAGGTACAAGTGAACGAATGGCAGTAAACACCTTAACGCTCCCAGCTCCGGCGAAACTCAACCTATTTTTGCATATTATCGGGCGCCGCTCCGACGGGTACCACAATTTACAGACTGTTTTTCAGTTTCTGGACTACGCCGACACTCTGAAATTCTATACCGCCGCCGACGACAAGTTTGATTTAATTGACCACGATAGCCACATTCCCCGCGACGAGAATTTAGTCTGGAAGGCGTTAACAGCGCTAAGAAAAACATACGAAGAAAAAGGCATTACGCAACTTCCTGGCTGCTCGATTGAATTAATTAAGAGACTTCCTCAGGGTGCCGGGCTAGGTGGTGGTTCATCTAATGCGGCAACCGCACTGGTGGGGCTGAATCAGCTTTGGGGTAGCCATTTAAATAGCACTGAATTACAGGCAATAGGTCGCAAACTCGGTGCCGATGTGCCTGTGTTTATTCATGGACATGCTTGTTTTGCTGAAGGTATCGGCGATGTGTTCACTAATATAACACCGCCTACTCCGTGGTATTTAGTGGTTAAACCCAATGTTTCTATCAGTACGGCTGCGTTGTTCTCTCACCCTAAGCTAGAACGCAACTGCTCGCCGGTTACCGCGGACAACTGGCAACAGCAAAAAGTCGCGAATGTGTTTGAACCAGTGGTCTGCGATCTACACACCGAAGTTGCTATGTTACGCCGTGCCTTGCTAGAATACGCCCCGACTCGGCTCACTGGCAGTGGAGCATGTCTTTTTTCAACATTCGAAACAAGACAAGCCGCAAAGGAAGCGCAACAGCAGGTTCCCAAAGAACTTTGCTCATTTATCGCTCAAGGCCAGAACCGTTCACCACTTATCCAGACATTAACCCAATAAAAGTCGAGGTATGTTGTGCCTGACATGAAACTTTTCGCCGGCAACGCCACTCCTGAGCTAGCCCAGAAAATCGCCGATCGCCTTTATATCAAACTTGGTGAAGCTTCCGTTGGTCGCTTTAGTGACGGCGAAATTAGCGTCGCCATCAATGAAAACGTCCGCGGTTCCGACGTCTTTATTCTTCAATCTACGTGCGCCCCAACCAATGACAATTTAATGGAACTCATTGTTATGGTGGACGCCTTACGTCGTGCGTCTGCTGGTCGTATTACTGCAGTGATGCCTTATTTTGGTTACGCTCGTCAGGATCGCCGGGTTCGTTCAGCTCGTGTTCCTATTACTGCTAAAGTTGTTGCCGATTTCTTATCCAGTGTGGGTGTTGACCGTGTACTGACTGTCGACTTACACGCAGAGCAAATTCAGGGCTTCTTCGATGTGCCTGTCGATAACGTTTTCGGAACCCCGGTTTTATTAGAGCACATGCGTCAGCAAAACTTCGACCATCCGGTTGTGGTCTCTCCTGATATTGGTGGTGTTGTGCGTGCCCGTGCTTTTGCCAAGCTAATGGACGACACCGATTTAGCCATCATTGATAAGCGCCGTCCGTCAGCCAACGTATCGCAGGTTATGCACATAATTGGTGATGTTAAAGGCCGTGACTGCATTATTGTCGATGACATGATTGATACTGGCGGAACGCTTTGCAAAGCCGCAGAAGCACTGAAATCTCACGGTGCAAAGCGTGTGTTTGCTTACGCTACTCACCCGGTATTTTCCGGTAATGCGGTGCAGAACATTAAAGACTCTGAAATTGACGAATTTATCGTTACCGACAGTGTTCCGCTGAGCGATGCGATGAAAGCCACTGGTAAAGTTACTCAGTTAACCTTGTCTGGTATGCTTTCAGAAGCACTGCGCCGCGTTAGTAATGAAGAATCTATTTCAGCAATGTTCGATTACTGATTGTTGTAATTATTCCTGCCCAGTGCTAGTATTGCGCGCCCTTAGAAACCGGCCTCGTTGTCGGTTTCTAAGTTTCTGGGTCAGCTCTTGGTCGCGAGTGCTGACAAATAAAAACTTTAAACATTGAGAGGCCAAATCATGGCTGAATTAGATTTTAACATCCAAGCTACCGTCCGCACGGACAAAGGGAAAGGTGCGAGCCGCCGCCTGCGTCATGAGGACAAAGTACCAGCGATTTTATACGGTGGTCAGGGCGAGCCTATCGCATTAGCGTTAGACCACAATAAAGTGAATAACATGGCCGACTACGAAGCCTTCTATTCACACATTGTGACGCTGGAATTTGATGGTAAGAAACATCAGGCAATCCTAAAAGACATGCAGCGTCACCCGTACAAGCCTAAATTGACTCACCTGGATTTCCAGCGTGTAGAAAAAGGCCACAAACTTCACACTAACTTACCTCTGCATTTCTTAAACGAAACAACTGCGAAGGGCGTTAAAGAAGAAGGCGGTGTTGTTGTTCACCACGTAAACGACGTGGAAATTACTGTATTACCGAAAGACTTACCAGAATACCTGGAAGTTGATATTGCTGAACTCAGCGTAGGTGACACCATTCACCTGACTGACTTAAAACTGCCTAAAGGCGTTGAGTTAGTTGAACTGACTAAAGGTGAAGACCACGACCAGGCGGTTGTGTCTATTACTGCTCCTCGCGTCGAGAAAGAAGAGACCGAAGAAGATACAGTAGCACCTGGCGACGTTCCTGCTGAAAACAGCAAAGACGCTGACGAAGAATAAGTCAGTCTCCTGTTATGGGAACTGAAGTAAAACTGCTTGTGGGCCTGGGAAATCCGGGCCCCGAGTATGAACGAACTCGCCACAACGCTGGTTTCTGGTTAGTCGATGACTTTTGCAGACGCCACGCGATTACGCTCTCCCCTGATGCAAAAAGCAAAGCTCTGATTGGACGCTGGCAACAAGGCGCTCATGACCTGCGCATTGTATTACCACAAAATTTTATGAACCGTAGTGGCTTCTCTGTTGCGGCTCTGGCTAACTTTTATAAAATACCGGCTAACGAAATTTTAGTGGCTTACGATGAGCTCGATTTACCACCCGGCGTTGCTAAGTTTAAGAAAGGTGGAGGTGCCGGCGGGCATAACGGAATTAAAGACATTATTGCCCAGACAGGCAGCCAGGACTTTATGCGGTTACGCATTGGTATTGGCCACCCGGGCGATAAAACGAAGGTAACTGGCTTTGTCTTAGGCAAAGCTTCAGCAAATGAACAGCGGCTTATTGATGATTGTATCGATGAAGCCAGCCGCAGTATCGACACATTAATGGCGGAAGGCTGGGGAACTGCGTTGCAGCGCCTGCATAGCTACCGCCCTGAACAGAAAGGCTAAACTCTCATGGGATTTCGATGTGGTATCGTTGGTTTACCTAACGTAGGTAAATCCACTCTCTTCAACGCACTGACCAAAGCAGGCATTGAAGCTGCAAACTTTCCATTTTGTACCATCGAACCAAACACTGGTGTTGTGCCTGTTCCTGACCCTCGCCTTGATAAGCTAGCCGCTATTGTTAACCCGGAACGAGTCATTCCAACAACCATGGAGTTTGTGGATATCGCCGGGTTAGTTAAAGGTGCTTCAAAAGGCGAAGGCTTAGGTAACCAGTTTTTAGCAAACATTCGTGAAACTGACGCTATTGGCCATGTTGTTCGCTGTTTTGAAGACGACAACATAGTGCATGTCAGCGGTGGTATCGACCCTGCCGATGACATTGACACTATTAACACCGAGCTGGCTTTAGCCGATTTAGACTCGGTTGATAAGTCTCTGTACCGTTTAAGTAAAAAAGCGAAAGGTGGGGATTCACAAGCTAAAGCCGAAATCGCCGTGCTGGAAAAGCTGAAACCGGCACTGGACGAAGGCCAAATGGCTCGTTCTGTTGAGCTAAGCAAAGATGAGCGTGCCACTATTCGTTCATACAACTTGCTAACTTTAAAGCCGACTATGTACATTGCTAATGTCAACGAAGACGGCTTTGAAAATAACCCACATCTTGACAAAGTTCGTGAAATTGCCGCAACCGAGAATGCGGTAGTCGTTCCGGTATGTGCCGCTATTGAATCAGAAATTGCCGAGCTGGACGAAGCCGATAAAGAAGAGTTCTTAAGCGAGCTGGGTCAGGACGAACCGGGGCTTAACCGCGTTATTCGTGGCGGCTATGAACTACTAAACCTGCACACTTACTTCACCGCCGGCGTAAAGGAAGTTCGCGCCTGGACAGTTAAAGTGGGTTCAACTGCACCGCAGGCAGCCGGACGCATTCATACTGACTTTGAAAAAGGCTTCATTCGCGCCGAGATCGTTGGTTATGACGACTATATAGCCAACAACGGTGAACAAGGTGCAAAAGATGCCGGGAAATGGCGTCTGGAAGGGAAAGAGTACATTGTGAAAGACGGCGATGTCATTCACTTCCGCTTTAACGTTTAAATACCGATTAGTGGCTCGCTCTCAGCGAGCCACTTTTTTCACTCATTACTCTTCGACAATATCGCTATGCATTGGCGCCAGCACGCCCAATAACTGATTCTGCGCCGAAACCGGCACATCCTCTTTTTCCATTGCAGCAATCAAGTGTTCGACTAAAGCGTTAAAATCCGCATTGTCGACTCCCATATTACGATGGGAAGTTTTCATATCCTCGCCACTGTAATCACAAGGACCACCACTTAAGTCACACACTTGTTCACTGATGAGTTTGTGCACACGCATAATATCAACACCATCAAAATGATGCGCAATACGCTCATCACCACCCACCCGGTAGAGCATTTCTTCGACGATAGTCTCTATGCCCTGCTGCTCACCCAGTTGCTGATACAGACTCTGAGCAAAGCTAAGCGGCGAAAACAACAAGGCCACCAATAACAAAACAGTTTTCATAGTCTCTCCTTAAAAGGCCGCCTGAACCGATAAATACCAACCCGTTTGATCATCCAGGCCGGCAATCGAGCCCAGATCGGTGTAGGCACCAACAACCGATACATGTTTATTCGGGAAATAAGCAACAAAAAGATCTTTCCAGTCCTGCTCTTGAGCAAAACTTAAGTTGTCCGGTTTCTGTCGATACTCAACGCCTACAGCCCAATAACGATTAATAAACGCAGCTACGGAAGCTTCAGCCAGCCACTCACGGCCATCTTCTTTATCGCCGCCAAAGCCCAGTAAGCCCAATTGGTTAGCTTTACTTGAACGCAAAGTCAGATTAGCAACCCAGGTACGATGGAAAGGCCCGTCTAGCCAGGCTTTTGCCGCACTGACATACCAGTCGGTGCCACTGTCATCCTGAGAGCCTATCGCCGCTGGCAAGTCATAGTCGTTGTTCTTCTTATGTTGTAAACCCAGGCTTATTTGCGGTAGGTCACCATAAATTAAGTCCCCTGCCAAACGTACTTTTGCACCAACAATGCTTTGGCTCAATTCGCCGCCAATAGTGGAGAGATCAAAGGTTTGTTCAGCATACGAAAGCTCAATACGGTTGTTCCAGCTCAAACTGGCGCCCTGAACACTTAAGCGGAAATCATCAACTGAAACTTCACTTAAGTTAACCGTCGCGCCAAATTGGCCTTCACCGGCATAACTGCTTAACGTAGCCCAGGGCACTATGCCTCCGCCGCCAGAGCCTTCAAGACTACTGGTACCACCGGTCGCTAGTAATCGGGCTCCCTGATCCGCTGCTGCAGGCGGGGTTAAAGCTAGAGCACAGGTCAGCAAAAAACCGCCGCCATATAAACACTTGTTCATCATTCGTTATCATCCATTGGTTTCATGGTTATTTAAGTAATCTATAAAGCCTGAAATTGGTAAGGGTTTGCTAAAGAAATAGCCTTGCAACTCATCGCAATGCATCGACTGCAACACTCTCCAGCTATCCTCATTTTCCACACCTTCTGCAACGACACGAAGACCTAACTCGTGAGCTAAGTGTATGGTTGAACGAACAATAGATTTGTCCTTAGACTCCTCGCTCAAATGCTGCACAAAGGCCCGGTCTACTTTCAATTCCTCTACTGGTAAACGGCGCAATTGTGCCAATGAGGAATGCCCGGTACCGTAGTCATCAATTGATATTGAAAACCCAAGACGCTTCAATGTTTCCAGCCGGGCAATGGCTTTTTCCGGGTCTTTCATTACCGCACTTTCTGTAATTTCCAGTACCAGTAATTTTGGCAACTCAGAAAAATCAATAATGAGTTGTTCAAACAGCAAGGGTAAGGCGTCGCTCAATAAGTCGACGGTTGACAAATTGATGCTCAATTTTAAACTTCGCCCCTGCTCATGCCAGCTCTGAAGCAGTTTGGCCGACTCTCTGCACACCCAGTTGGTCAACTCTGTAATGGCTCCGGATTGCTCTGCTAACGGAATAAATTCATCCGGTCCGACAAATCCGAGCTTATCACTTTGCCATCTCAACAATACCTCAGCCCCCACCACTGAACCCGTCTGGCAATTAATTTTAGGTTGCAGTACAAGATGTAGCTCCTTATCCGCTACTGCGTCTTTAAGGGACTCGATAATTTGCAGGCGCCGCATGTATTGTTCGTCCAACCCACTTTTATATTCAACATAAAAGCTCTTCTGGAGTTTGGACTGCTGAACACTGACTTGCGCGCGACGAATAAGTAAATCGACCTCGTTGCCATGCCCAGGAAAATAAACAACACCGATATTAAAGGCCAGTCGATAATCACTGTCGCCGACTTTAAAAGGCGTATCAAGAAAAGAGTGAAGCTCTTTAATTTTGTTGTCGAGATCGAATTCGGACTTATCAGAAGCGTATAAAACAGCAAATTCGTCGCCACCGATGCGAGCCAATAATTCAGCGTTGCCACAACACCACTTCAGCCGGGCAGATAACTGACGCAGGATGTCATCACCGATTTCCTGCCCCACACTGTCGTTGAGAACTCTGAATTGATGAATATTCAACAATAACAGGCATCCGGAGCTGGTATTGCCATCTAAACGGTACTGTAACTGCTCACGGAAAAACGAACGATTCGGTAAATCGGTTAAATGGTCATGAGATGCCTGATAAGAAATTCTTTTTTCACGTTCGGAAATAGCCTTGCGCATGCTGCCAAAGGTATTCGCCAGCTCTCCGAACTCATCGTCGTTCAGCGACAACTCGGATTCGCTGTAGTCGCCTTGCTGTAATTTCCTAGCCGCTCCCGATAACTGCTGTAACGGACGGGAAACCCCTCGGGCTATAATCGCCGCTAAAAGCATAGCTATAACCAGAGCGACAATTGCAATTAAAGCAATTTGCCAATGCAGCCGTGTGAACTCGGCGGCCGCCGTTTCAAGTGACGTTGTCAATGCCACATGAACGGCGTCATCGGAACCGGCATCAAGCACCACTTCACTCCCCGCCAGTTCCTGGCTTAACAACCAGTTATCAAGAGTATGACCGTCTTTGTTCAGGGCTTTTGCAAACGAGGACACTTGTCGGGCCTCCAGACTGGAAGCAATGACTTTTCCCGAGTTCTCCAGCCACAGGGTGATATCGGCATTAGCCAGGTTTTTTAACTCTTCTGCTAACCCCGAATCCACTTCAAAACCTAAGGTTGCCCAGGCAATAAGATTTGGAGCATTAACCGGTACTGTAACCAGTTGAAACAGTTCTCCTTCGACAACCGCCAGTTCACTGTTCGAGCCTGCCCTACTATGGCTAATACGTAGCTTATCAAAAGCATGAGATGATGCTATTTCTTCGCCCTCGGGAGTTTGCAGCACCATCAACTCAGCTTCAATACGCTCACCGTAATTGACCAAAGCTGACACTATGGTTTCCCGATCTTTTGAAGCCACCGCGCGTTTAAACCCAAAATCATCGGTAAGAACTTCTGCCGCTTGCAACAACTGAGCGCTACGGCTATCCAGAAGCTCACGGAAGACTCTTTCACTGACACTAAGCTCACGTTCAATGGAGCGGCCTAACTGATTCTCTGTAGCGACCCAAACTGCAGCTAACGCAACCAACAAAGCGCCAGCTACAAGCCCTGCAAGGATGAGAACTAAACGGGTTCTGAACCGTGTTATCATCAATTCCCTCTACGATTAAAGCGCTGTTCCAGCCGCGACGGCTCTTTATCTTTCTGCACCGGCGGTGATACTTGCACCTGCGCGGTTAGCTTCCCTGAATCTGAGGCTAATTGCACGCTCTGTGCTTTAGACAATTCGTCCCCCATCCAATAATGCCAAACCTTGATTTCAGCGGGCGCTTCTCTTTCTTCCAGATTAAGCTCCGCAATACCTTGTTCATTCGTTACAGCAACATCATATTCGTCACTTACCAACACATAGGCAACCATCTGGTCGTGAATATTGCACCCGAGAGTCACTATGCCAGCTTTATCAAAATTAACGCTTGGCTTTTCTTTATCGGAATAAAGTTTTAACTCAAAATTCTTAGCCTCAGAAAAAGAGTAAACATGGTGTCGAATGTTATCACTGTTAGGAAAAACAACGTCAGTGCCACGCTCTACTGCGCTAACCGTGGGCGTAAACTGCTTGTCCACCTGATCAACTACCGCCGACTGACCAGGCACTTTGACAGACGGCTTTTCCCTCTCAATTAATAGTGCAGCATTTGCCAACGGCTGACCATCTGCGGCCACAACCTCAACCGTTACGGTATCTGCAACCACGTTTTGAACCGCAGATACCATGAAAAAAACACCAATAAAAAATCGCTTCACACAGGATCCTCCACAAAATTACCATTGAGCGCACATCAGTCAACCGTAACCGAAAAAACGAAACTGCGCTATGATTGGAGTACGTATTAATGATCCACTATGGTTCATT
Organism: Idiomarina sp. ST20R2A10; assembly: GCF_051842345.1. Classification (NCBI taxonomy): domain Bacteria; kingdom Pseudomonadati; phylum Pseudomonadota; class Gammaproteobacteria; order Alteromonadales; family Idiomarinaceae; genus Idiomarina; species Idiomarina sp. ST20R2A10. Next base: position 690,014 of record NZ_JBNIEY010000001.1, read on the forward strand.
ATTGGTATTTGAAATACTCAGTGTCGACATACTAGTTTCGATACGAAGCTTTTACTCTTAAGCTTATGACAGGAGGGATATTCATGAGTCAGGATTATCGCACAGAGAAAGACAGTATGGGCGAGGTCAAAGTCCCCTCAAAAGCACTTTATGCTGCACAAACTCAACGCGCCGTTGATAACTTTTCCATCAGCGGGTTAACTTTACCCACTCAGCTAATACAAGCCATCGCAATGGTTAAAGCGAGTGCGGCCGGAGCAAACGCTAAAATCGGTCAGTTAGAAAAGGAACAGGCTGACGCCATTATTAAAGCGGCTAAAGAAATCATTAACGGTCAACACTTAGAGCACTTCCCTATCGATGTATTTCAAACCGGTTCAGGCACCAGTTCCAATATGAACGTGAACGAGGTTATTGCCAATTTAGCCAAACAAAACGGTGTTGAAATTCACCCCAATGACCATGTAAACCAAAGCCAGTCAAGCAACGATGTTATACCTACCGCCATTCAGGTAGCGAGTGTGCTGGCTGTAGAAAAACAGTTAGAACCGGCTTTAAAAGGTCTTATTGACACCATTCGCAAGAAAGCCATTGAGCTACGCAATGTGGTAAAAACCGGCAGAACCCATTTAATGGATGCCATGCCAATGACCATGGCGCAAGAACTTGAAGCCTGGGCGGGTCAGTTGGACGTTACAGCTGAACAACTTCCACAGTTATTGCAGCGCAGCCGCGTTCTTCCTCAGGGCGGTACAGCAATAGGTACCGGAATAAATGCCCCTAAAGAATTCGCAGCTGAGTTTGCCGAACAGTTGACTCAGCTTAGCGGCAGTGACTTTAAACACTCCGCGAACCCTTTTACGGGTATTGCCGGACAGGAAATCAACTTACAACTCTCGGCACAACTGAATACGCTGGCGACTACCTTACTCAAAGTCAGTAACGACTTACGCTGGATGAACAGTGGACCACTGGCGGGCTTAGGCGAAATTCAGCTAACCGCATTACAACCCGGAAGCAGTATTATGCCAGGTAAAGTGAACCCGGTTATTCCGGAAGCTGTAGCTATGGTTGCCGCTCAGGTAAATGGTAATCACACCACAATTACAACCGCAGCTCAGCAAGGTAACTTCCAGCTTAACGTTATGCTGCCGGTTATTGGCTACAACTTACTACAGTCCATTAATATACTCAGTAACAGTTGTGAAGCTCTGGCAAGCAAAGCTATTGCCGACTTCGAGGTTAATGAAGAGCGACTGCAACAAGCTTTAGCGAAAAACCCTATTCTGGTAACGGCTCTTAATCCGGTCATTGGCTACAATAAGGCCGCTGAAATTGCCAAAGTAGCTTATAAAGATGGCAGAGCCATTATCGATGTTGCTGATGAGATGACCGACTTAGGTCGTGACCGGCTGGAGCAGTTGCTGGACCCGAAAAAATTAACTGAAGGTGGCGTTAGCGAATAGCGCCCCTGGTATTTGGAGTACAAAATGAGTCAACAACAGGTTTTAATTACCGGTGCAAACCGCGGCATTGGCTACGAGTTTGCGCGCCAGTACGCTGAAAAAGGCTATAAAGTTATTGCGGTTTGCCGTAACAACTCAAAGCAACTGACTGAGTTAGATGTCGATATTATTGAAGGCATTGACGTTACAAAAGCGTCAGATCTTCTTCGTCTTACGGAAAGCATCGGTGATAAAAAAATTGATGTTTTAATTAATAACGCTGGACTGCTTCATAAAGACGAACTGGGTGAACTAGACGCCGGCAATATCCGTGCTCAATTTGAGGTCAATGCGTTAGCCCCGCTACGAGTCACTGAAGCTCTGCTTAAAAACTTGACGGGCGGCAGCAAGGTGGCATTGATTACCAGTCGTATGGGTTCCATTGGCGATAATGGTTCCGGTAGTCGTTATGGTTACCGAATGTCAAAAGCCGCATTAAATGCAGCGGGCAAATCTCTGGCGCTGGACCTAAAAGATAAAGGTATTTCCGTTGTTCTGCTGCATCCGGGCTTTGTACAAACCGAGATGGTTAACCACGCCGGAGATATTCCACCGGAAACCGCAGCTGAACGTTTAATGCAACGCATTGAAGAATTGAATTTAGATACCACCGGACAGTTTTTTCATAGCAACGGAGAAAGCCTGCCCTGGTGATTTGCTGCCTTTTTAAGCAAATAACTGCTTTTTTGCTCAAACGCGCCCGTTAATATCGTTTTTTCTCAAAAATAGGTTGACGGGCTGCGGAGCGATTTGCATAATACGCGCCGCACTCACAGAGAGCGGTAAGTAAAAAGGTATGGCTACGTAGCTCAGCTGGTTAGAGCACAGCACTCATAATGCTGGGGTCGCAAGTTCGAATCTCGCCGTAGCCACCAACCTTTAACTGATCATGATGCGGACGTGGTGGAATTGGTAGACACGCTGGATTTAGGTTCCAGTGCCTCACGGCGTGAGAGTTCAAGTCTCTCCGTCCGCACCAACTCTCAGAGCCAGCTAAAATTGGGGCATAGCCAAGCGGTAAGGCAGCGGGTTTTGATCCCGCGATTCCCAGGTTCGATCCCTGGTGCCCCAGCCATTAGTTGTTTCCAAAAGTGATTGCCATCTTAGTAGGATGGGGCATAGCCAAGCGGTAAGGCAGCGGGTTTTGATCCCGCGATTCCCAGGTTCGATCCCTGGTGCCCCAGCCATACTAACTACTGTTGCGGTGGTGGCGGAATTGGTAGACGCGCTAGCTTCAGGTGCTAGTGTCCGTAAGGACGTGGGGGTTCAAGTCCCCCCCTCCGCACCACTTTATTTGAGTATAATTTTACTCAAGTAAAAGTGGAAAAACAGAAAGGCCACCTTAAGGTGGTTTTTTTGTGCCTGTTATTCGCCCACAGCCTGCTTTAACAACCAACGCTTAACCCACGGAAAAGCCGCTACTTTCAAGGATGCTGCGGTTGCAAACTGCATAACTGGATTACGACTGCGCCAACCAAACTGTATGGCATCCATCATCCTCATCATTTTCGCATTTTCGCCTTGCCGGGTCTTTTCGTATTTATCCAAAGCTACGCTTGGAGTATTTTCCTGTAGTACCTCAACCAGACAGCGAACATCGGCAAACCCCAGATTAACGCCCTGCCCGGCCATAGGGTGAATACTGTGAGCAGCATCGCCTAATAAAACAATAGAGCCTTCTTTAACGTAGTGTGCAGCATGTTTTCTCTGCAGCGCAAAACTAGCACTTTTAAGTACCCGGAAATTACCAATATGGGGAGAAAAGGTCTCTCGCAAATAAGCTTCAAGACCCGCCTTGTCTCTCTGCAGGGAGTTGATGTTGTCACGTAAGCCGTAGTCTATAAGGCAAGCTTGTTGCTCGGTCAATGGCAGTAGAGCATAAGGCCCCTGCGGGCGAAAAACTTCCCAGGTTTCAGGTTCTATCGGCTTTTCCAGACTGACATTAGCTAATAAGCAACGTTGCTCGTAGTCCCAGCCCCGATAATGAAAACCGGCAAGCTGAGCCACTTTAGAATTGGCTCCGTCACAGCCCAACAACAGATCATAACTGAGCGTATCGCCCTGACTTAAAACCACTGTTTTTGTCCCGGCATTGAGTTTATCGAGCGTTTCGCCTTCTCGTAAATCAACGTTCTTAAGAGAACGCAGTTTTGTCCATAGCGCAAGCTGCAAAGCATTATTTTCGACCATAACGCCAAGTTTGGATAAGCCCGCTTCATTCGCCTGAAAGCTCAGGTTATGGCCACTTTGCGATGTTACGCTCAGTTTCTGATAATCGAAAACCCGCTGCTGACGCACACAAACGCCAATGCCTAACTCTAGCAACCATTCCCAATTGCTGTTATTCACAGACGATATGCGTAAATCCCAATCAGGGTCTGTACCGCTGTCTTTTCCCGGAGGAAAAGGTTCAAGTAAGGTCACATTTGCACCGTGCTGCGCTAATGCCAGCGCTGCCGACGCACCAACCATTCCGCCGCCATTTATTAATACTGATAGCTGTTTCATGTACCGCGCGCTCTCTCCTCACATTCCCGCTAACCCTTATAAATAACACATCTCGTGGTGAATTTCCGTTATCATAGTCAATAAGACGATGTTCAGAGTGTTTTTTATGCAGACCAGGGAAAGTTCACAAAAAGCGGTCATTATTGCTTCTTTGCTTATTTTAAGTGCCGAAGCCAGTTTTGCAGGCGTCAGTGCGCTGGTTAAATACATCAGTCAGGATCAACCTTTCGAGCAATTGGTCTTTTTTCGTAACCTGATGGCCTTTCTCGTTCTTCTTCCCTGGTTATGGCGAAAAGGTCTTGGCAACTTAAAAACAGAACGCCTGAAACTGCACCTTATTCGTGGTGCTGCGGGCATTGCCGCTATGTACTTGTTTTTCTACGCTATTGCGACAATTCCGCTGGCGCAGGCTACTCTGGTTCTGTTGCTGTCCCCCTTTTTAATTCCAGTTATTGGCTGGCTTTGGCTACACGACTATGTGGCTAAACAAACCTGGCTGGCTATTGGGCTGGGTTTTATTGGTGTCTTTATTTTTCTCGACCCTATGAACAGCGAGCTTTCACCTGTCATCGGGTTAGCCTTTTTAGCCGCCGCATTCGCAGCCTTCACCAAAACCGTCATTCGCCGCATGTCGGACACCGAATCGACAAGTAAAATTGTATTTTATTTTTCTACTCTGGCCACCATTGCTTCAGGGCTTCCGCTGCTGTGGTTGTGGCAACCTATTCCAACTCAGCACTGGCTTGGAGTTGTTGTTATGGGCTTGCTGGCAGTTTATGGGCAATTGGCTATGACCAAAGCTTTTTCCATCGCCCCACCGGCAAAGGTTGGAGTGTTTACTTACAGCTCAGTTTTGTTCGCCGCTTTACTCGGCTACTGGTTATTTGGAGAGGAACTTGCCTGGCACATGCTGTGGGGCGCGTTAATCATTGTTGTTGCAGGCTATTTTGCCATACGAACACGGCGCAAAAGTTAATCATTTCAAACTTGGCAATCTGCTCCAATACGCGATAAAATAAGCGCCTTATACGAAATCCATCAACCATCGAGTGGTCATGAGTAAGAAGTTATATATCAAAACCTGGGGTTGCCAGATGAACGAGTACGATTCCACCAAAATGGCGGAATTGCTCCACTCAACCCACGGCTACGATGTTGCCGAAGAAGCCGAAGATGCCGATCTCATTCTTTTGAACACCTGTTCCATCCGCGAAAAAGCGCAGGAAAAGGTTTTTCACCAGTTAGGTCGCTGGAAAAACCTGAAAAAGAACAATCCGAATTTATTGATTGGTGTTGGTGGCTGCGTTGCTTCTCAGGAAGGCAATGAAATACGTGCCCGCGCGCCTTTTGTCGATATTATCTTTGGCCCTCAAACCTTGCACCGCTTACCGGAAATGGTGAATCAGGTCAGCGAGACTCATGCGCCTATGGTTGACGTCTCTTTTCCTGAAATTGAAAAGTTTGACCGTTTAGCCGAGCCTAAAGCCGACGGTGCCAGTGCTTTTGTCTCTATTATGGAAGGCTGCAGCAAATATTGCTCATTCTGTGTTGTGCCTTACACTCGTGGTGAAGAAGTCAGTCGCCCGGTTGATGATGTCATTTATGAAATTGCACAACTGGCGGAACAAGGCGTCCGTGAAGTAAACCTGTTAGGACAAAACGTTAACGCCTATCGCGGTGAGCATTACGACGGCGAAGTGTGCCGCTTTGCTGAATTGCTGCACCTGGTTGCGGCAATTGATGGTATTGACAGGATTCGCTACACCACATCGCATCCGGTTGAATTTACAGACGACATTACCGAAGCCTATAAAACCATTCCGGAGCTGGTCAGCCATTTACACTTACCAGTACAAAGTGGTTCAGACCGTATATTGACCATGATGAAGCGTGGTCACACGGCGTTGGAATACAAATCGAAAATTCGCGCCTTGAAAAAAGCGCGCCCTGATATCGCCATGTCATCCGATTTTATCATCGGTTTCCCCGGCGAAAGCGATGCCGATTTTGAAGCAACCATGGATCTTATCCAGAGCATTGACTTCGACATGAGCTTCAGCTTTATTTATAGTGCTCGCCCGGGAACGCCAGCGGCTGATTTACCTGACGACATTAGTGAAGAAACCAAGAAAAAGCGGCTTCAGCTATTACAGCAACGTTTGAACCAACAGTCTATGGCGCACGCTCGTCGTATGCTGGAGACGGAGCAACGCATATTGGTTACCGGACCATCGAAAAAGAACCCGATGGAGCTTACCGGACGCACTGAAAACAATCGGGTTGTAAATTTTGTTGGTCAACCCCATATGATTGGACAGTTCGTTGATGTACGTATTACCGAAGTTCTTCCTAACTCGCTACGCGGTGAGTTAATTCGGGAAGAAGCCGATATGGGGCTTCGTGTAGATACGGCACCAGAAATTATTTTGCAAAGAGGAAAATCGAGCGAGCCAGATGAATTAGGCGTTGCTCGAATGCCTCGACAAGCCAGTTAAGTAAAGAGGAAACGATTGAGTCCACAAACACAGACACTTGATTTTGAACTAGAGCCGGCGGATTCACGTCGGCTTTCCAATCTCTGCGGGCCTTTAGACGAAAATCTGAAGCATGTAGAGCGTCGCCTGGGCGTTGAAATAACGCACCGCGGTCATCAATTTCAACTGATAGGCCACGCTGCCAGCGTTGCAGCCGTGCACAAATTGTTGCTCGACCTCTACGTTGAAACCGCAACCGTAAAAGGCAAAGAAGGCCAAATTGAACCCGAACAAGTGCACCTGGCTATTCAACAGGCAAAAGTTCTTGAGCAAAGCAACGATCAAGGCGACCCTGCCGCTGAAAAAATGACTCACATTAAAACCAAACGCGGCTTAATTAAGCCTCGGAATCATAATCAGGCTGGTTATGTTCGCGCCATTCTGGCTCATGATGTGAATTTTGGTATTGGACCGGCCGGTACCGGTAAAACTTATCTGGCGGTAGCTTGTGCAGTAGATGCATTGGAACGTCAGGAAGTGCGCCGTATTCTATTGACTCGACCGGCAGTGGAAGCGGGTGAAAAACTCGGTTTCTTACCGGGAGACTTAGCTCAGAAAGTAGACCCCTATTTGCGCCCTCTTTATGACGCTTTATTTGAAATGCTCGGCTTTGAAAAAGTTGAAAAACTCATTGAACGCAACGTTATTGAAGTGGCTCCGCTGGCTTACATGCGCGGACGTACACTGAATGACGCCTTTATAATCCTGGATGAAAGCCAGAATACCACTTGTGAACAGATGAAAATGTTCCTGACCCGTATTGGTTTTAATTCACGAGCTGTTATTACCGGCGACATCACTCAGGTTGATTTGCCCCGGGGCCAACGCTCAGGATTAAGGCACGCCATTGAGGTACTAAATAAAGTCACGGACATCAGCTTTACCTTCTTTCAGGCCGGTGATGTCGTACGCCACCCCGTAGTGCAGCGTATCGTTCAAGCCTACGAGGAATTTGATAAAAACTAATGGCTGATTTAACACTGGATTATCAACTGGCTGACGGTATTACTAATGCTCCAGAGGAAAACGCTGTTCATAACTGGGTCTCGGCCACTCTGGATTACCTGAAAAAAGATGATAAAGCGGTTGAGCTAACGGTGCGCATTGCTGCATCAGAAGAAGCTCAGCAGCTTAATAATGAGTTCCGCAATAAAGATTACGCCACCAATGTTTTGTCTTTCCCATTCAATAGCCCGGTAGAATTACCCGTCACTTTGTTAGGTGATTTGGTTATCTGTCAGAGCGTCGTTGAACGTGAAGCTGAAGAGCAACAAAAGTCAGCCATCGACCACTGGACGCATATGGTGATACACGGTACTCTCCACCTATTAGGTTACGATCATATTGAAGACGACGAAGCCGAAGAAATGGAACAAATTGAACGTAACATCTTAGCGAGTCTGGGAATATCAGACCCGTATCAAACCGCAGACAACATGGAGCTTAACACTCAATGAGCGACGACAACCCCCACTCAGCCAACGGCTCATCGGGAAAATCCTGGGCAGCGAGACTGCTGCAAGCATTCGCTGGTGAGCCGAAAAGCAGAGAAGAACTCGTCGATTTGATTCAGGACGCCGAAGACCGCGACCTGATAGACAACGATACCAGAGAAATGATTGAAGGCGTGCTCGACGTCGCTGAACTTAAAGTCCGTGACATTATGATCCCGCGCTCACAAATGGTCACCATTGATATCCACCAAGGTGTAGACGAATTCCTGCCTATCGTTATCGATTCTCAACACAGTCGTTACCCGGTTGTTACTGACAATAAAGATCACGTTGAGGGTATTCTGTTAGCAAAGGATTTGCTCAGCTACGGCTTTAATATGACCGATGAAGCCTTTTCACTGGACAAAGTTATGCGCCCGGCGGTTATTGTTCCGGAGAGTAAGCGCGTTGACGTATTGCTCAAAGAGTTCCGTTCCAACCGCTATCATATGGCGATTGTCGTTGATGAATACGGCGGAGTGTCTGGTCTGGTCACTATTGAAGACATTCTGGAAGAAATAGTTGGCGAAATTGAAGACGAAACTGATGCTCATGGTAACGACGAAAAGACCAATATTCGTCGTCTTAGCCCAAGCCGTTATTCGATAAAAGCTTTAACTACCATTGAAGATTTTAACCAATACTTTGACACCAACTTCAGTGATGAAGAACACGATACCGTTGGTGGCCTGGTCGCACACGGCTTTGGCCATTTACCGCAGGCAGGTGAAGAAGTGACGCTTGGCAACATGACCTTCCGGGTCACTAATGCAGATAAAAGACGTATTCAGCAACTGCAAGTCAGTCTCGACTCTGATACCGACACCTCGCCGGAGTCTGCACAGTAATGATGAAGCATTCAGGAAGCGTTACGCGCTCTTTGCTATTAGTGATTTGCGGCGCTCTCCTGACGCTGTCTTATTCACCTTTTCACTGGCATTGGCTGCCGTTTATCATACTGCCTATAGTGGTAAGACTGATATGGCCCCTCGCCCCTAAACGTGCATTCAGAGCGGGCTTTGTCTTCGGCATGGGTTGGTTCGGTGCCGGTTTAAGCTGGATTTACGTTAGCATCGATCAGTATGGTGGTGTTCCGGTTCCGGTTACGCTGCTTCTATTAGTACTACTCTTTGCTTATTTAGCACTGTTTCCTGCAATTGCATTTTGGTGTTGGCAGAAGCTCTCTCATCGTAAATTTGCCTGGCGCTTCAGCCTGCCTTTCTTTTGGCTTATTGCTGAGCTACTCAGAGGCTGGCTATTCACGGGCTTCCCCTGGCTAAGTCTCGGCTACAGCCAAACTGATGGTATTTTCGGTGGGTTGGCTCCGGTTATTGGTGAAACCGGTATTACGGTGGCTCTTTGGTTTACTGCCATTACTTTGGTTCTGGCGCTAAGATTCAAAAAGCCGGCGTCGCTTTTAATTCCACTTGTTTTTCTCACTTGCGCTGTCGTATTTCCTAAAATACAACCCACAGAGAGAAAAGCAGAATCTATGTCGGTATTGCTGGTACAGGGCAACATCCAACAGTCATTAAAATGGCAGGCTGAACAGCAATGGCCGAATATTCTGCGCTACCTTGATTTAACCCGTCCCAAGTTTAACCACGATCTGGTTATTTGGCCTGAATCCGCTATAACGGCACTTGAGCCCTACGCGAGTGATGTCCTCAATACAGTAGAACAGTCTGCGAGCATGAACGGCTCAGCCTTAATTACCGGTATTATTGACTACGACAGATTAAACGACGATTTTTACAACTCGGTTATAGTGCTGGACGAAGAAAGCTACAGTTACGGCAATGCTAACCGCTACCAAAAACATCAACTGCTGCCCATAGGGGAATTTGTTCCCTTTGAAGACCTTTTACGCCCGCTGGCTCCGTTATTTAACCTCCCAATGTCGTCATTTAGCCGCGGGGGATACCAACAACCTAACCTTAAAGCTAACGGTAGTAACCTGGCCATGGCAATATGCTATGAAATAGCTTTTGCAGGGCAAGTTCGTAGCAATACCTACGACGATACCGACTATCTGGTGACCATTAGCAATGACACATGGTTTGGTGATTCACACGGCCCCTGGCAACACATGCAAATAGCGCGGATGCGTGCAATGGAGCTTGGCAAACCCTTATTGCGGGCAACGAATAATGGTGTCACAGCTGCCGTTGACGAACATGGCCAATATATAGAGCTGGCTCCGCAGTTTACCGCAACAGCATTATCTGCCGATGTTTATCCGGTTAGTGGTTCAACGTTATTTAATAAAATTGGTAACTGGGGAGCTATAATTCTGGCTCTGTTTGGCTTGTTACCTGTAATCGCTACAAAACGTACTAAGAAACACGCTCAGACATAGTCATCGGGCGCGAAAATCAGTACACTATAAAGGCTTAGCAGAACTATTCTGTTGCTGTTCTTTTCCATTTTTTCACAGGGATCTCATTATGGAAAATATATTTGACGCTATTCTTTTTGCTGTGCTTATTGCTGCAGGTGGTCTGGGACTCACTTCCTGGCTCATGTTGTTCGCCATTGATAAGTCAGAGCCTGCCGAAGTCAAACAACGCGCTGTTTTTGAAAACGGTTTTTTTGGTCTGGCCGGCATAGTCGTTGTACTTCTTATGTGGTACGCAATTAGCTAAACCGATATTTAAATTCAAACGGAATCAGCAGGAATTATGCAAGAACAATACAATCCGAGCAAAATCGAATCTGCCATGCAAAAACGCTGGCAGGAACAAGACGTATTTACGGCAAAGGAGCAGCCGGGCAAAGACAAGTTCTACTGCCTGTCTATGTTCCCCTACCCTAGCGGAAAGCTGCACATGGGGCATGTTCGTAATTATACTTTAGGTGATGTCATTAGCCGTCATCAGCGTATGCTCGGAAAGAATGTTATGCAACCTATGGGCTGGGATGCCTTTGGGCTACCTGCTGAAAATGCCGCTATACAAAATAAAACGGCACCGGCGAAATGGACTTATCAAAATATCGATTACATGCGCGAGCAGTTAAAAAGCTTAGGTTTTGGCTACGACTGGAACCGTGAGCTCGCGACTTGCTCGCCGGATTATTATCGCTGGGAACAATGGTTCTTCACTAAGCTTTATGAAAAAGGCCTGGTGTATAAGAAGAATGCGACGGTCAACTGGGACCCGGTAGACCAGACGGTGTTGGCCAATGAGCAAGTCATTGACGGCCGAGGCTGGCGTTCAGGTGCCAAAGTAGAACAAAAAGAAATTCCTCAGTGGTTTATTAAAATTACCGATTACGCTGAAGAGTTATTGAATGACCTTGAGCAACTGGATGGCTGGCCAGAACAGGTCAAAGCGATGCAACGTAACTGGATCGGCCGCTCAGAGGGTGTCGAAATTGACTTCAAGGTCGCCTCCTCGGAGCAGACTTTACGCGTTTATACCACCCGTCCGGACACACTTTACGGTGTTACCTACATGGGCGTTGCAGCACAGCATCCTTTAGCTACGGAAGCCGCTAAAACGAATCCTGAACTGGCTAAATTCATTGAGGAGTGCAAAAACAGCAAAGTTGCAGAAGCTGATATTGCCACCATGGAAAAGCTGGGTATGGACACCGGTATTAAAGCCGTTCACCCAATGACCGGCGAAGAAATTCCGGTGTGGGTCGCTAACTTTGTTTTAATGGATTACGGTTCCGGTGCCGTTATGGCCGTGCCTGCACATGACCAGCGCGACTGGGAGTTTGCAACGAAATACCAGTTGGAAATTCGCCCGGTAATTGAACCTCTTAGTGGCGATAGTGACATTGAAAAAGCAGCCATTACTGAGAAAGGTACCGTTATTAACTCGGGGCCGTATAACGGCATGAGCTCGGCTCAAGCCTTTGACGCTATTGCAACCGAGCTAAAAGAGAAAGGCATTGGTGAGCGTAAAATAAACTACCGTTTGCGCGACTGGGGGGTATCTCGTCAGCGTTACTGGGGAACTCCAATTCCAATGCTGAATCTGGAAAATGGTGAGTCCGTGCCAGTGCCGGAAGATCAGCTACCGGTTAAACTGCCTGAAAATGTCGTTATGGACGGTGTGAATTCACCGATAAAATCCGACCCTGAATGGCGTAAAACAGAATATAACGGCCAGCCGGCAGAACACGAAACCGATACCTTCGACACCTTTATGGAGTCGTCGTGGTACTACGCTCGTTACTGCAGCGCACAAACTGATGATGCGATGCTGGATCCAGAAAAAGCCAACTATTGGCTACCGGTCGATCAATATATTGGTGGTATTGAACACGCCATTTTGCATTTGCTGTATGCCCGTTTCTTCCATAAGTTACTGCGCGATACTGGCTTAGTGGAATCTGACGAGCCATTCAAGCGTCTTCTGTGTCAAGGCATGGTACTGGCGGACAGCTATTACCGCGAAGATGAAAAAGGCGGTAAGCAGTGGGTGTCACCTCTTGAAGTTGACATTGAGCGTGACGACAAAGGTGCCATCGCCGGAGCTAAACATAAGCAAGACGGCCAGCCGGTTAATATCGGCGGCATGAGCAAAATGTCAAAGTCTAAAAATAACGGTATTGACCCGCAAACCATGGTTGAACGCTATGGCGCGGATACCGTACGGTTATTTATGATGTTTGCCGCACCACCGGAAATGACGCTGGAGTGGTCAGACTCTGGTGTTGAAGGTGCGCAACGCTTTTTACGCCGTCTATGGAAACTGACTTACGACTTAAATAACGCCGGCGGCGCTTGTTCAGGTCAAAGCTTAAATGCAAACCAAAAGCAGCTGCGTCGCGAGTTGCATAAAACCATCGCTAAAGTCAGCGATGACATGGGACGCCGCCAGCACTTTAATACAGCAATAGCAGCCATTATGGAGCTGCTCAACCACTTACAAAAAGCGCCATTGGAAAGCGAAGCGGACCGTCAGGTATTAGCTGAGTCTATCGATGCGATGGTTCGTATGCTTGCGCCTATCACACCGCATATCTGTGAGCAATTATGGCAGGAGCTGGGGCATCAGGAGCCGCTGTCTTTCGCTGACTGGCCGGCCGTTGACGAAAGTGCGTTGGTTGAAGACGAAAAACTGATTGTGGTGCAAATTAATGGCAAGGTTCGAGCCAAATTAACCGTACCGGCCGACGCTTCCGCGGAACAAGTTGAGCAAATTGCTTTTGATGAAGAAGCTGTACAAAAGCATACTGAGGGCAAAGACGTTCGTAAGAAAATCTACGTGCCCGGAAAAATTCTCAATATTGTTGTTGGATAACCTATGCGCGTTACCTTAAACCTTGTACTCACCCTGCTGCTGATAGCCACTCTTAACGGGTGTGGCTTTCAGCTGCGTGGAAACTACCAGCTACCGGAAACGTTGCAGGCGGTTTCTCTGCAAAGCCATGTTTCAAAAGAATTAAGTGAGCATATGGAGCAGCGCTTTATTCATTCGGGGATCCAGGTATCTAAAGCGGAACAGCCTGTTGTTGTTCGGCTTCTTTCAGATAAGTTAGAGCGAAGAACATTGTCGTTGTTTGAAAGTGGCCAGGTTGCAGAATACGAGCTTTTGTATCAGGTCAATTATCAGTTGTTCAACAACGAAAAACTGCTACTTGAGCGAACGGTTGAAGTCGCGCGGGACTATCAGGACGACCCTAACTTTGTATTGGCTAAAACCCGCGAACGGGAAATGCTGGTCGATGAAATGAGAGCCGAAGCGTCACGCCTTATTTTGCAACAAATCATATCCGAAATGTCGGAATCGAATTCCTAGCCAATGCAAACTATCTACCCTGAAAAGCTCGAACACTTCCTGCAACAGAATGGGATCCCCCCTGTCCTGCTAGTGTTTGGTGATGACCTTTTACTCAGGAACGACGCGCTGGCTAGTATTCGAAAAAGCTTAGCCAGTGATGACCTCGAGCGGGTGCATTGGTTACAAAGTAAAGACTTCGACTGGCAGCAACTGTCTGCCGGTGAGCAGTCAATGAGCCTGTTTGGCAATATGCGGCTGGTTGAGCTGGAATTGCCCGAAAACAAACCCGGTCGGGACGGTTCTGCCGCATTGACCGAATACGCAAAGAATCAGGCCGACAGCGAAATTCTGGTTGTTATTGGCGACCGGTTAAAAAAAGAGACCCAAAACAGTCGCTGGTTTAAAGCACTGGCAGAACGCGGTCCGCTGGTTCGCACCCAAAGCCCGGATAAGTCACAGTTGCCCGCCTTTATTCACCAGCGTGCTCAGCGTTATCAACTCACTCTCGTCGCGGGTGTCCCGGAAAAGTTATCAGACTGGTTTGAAGGAAATTTACTTGCTCTGGATCAGGAACTCAGTAAATGGCAATTGCTGAGCAACGATGGTGTCATTACGGAAGACTTTCTGAAAAGCTCCATTGATGATGTCAGCCGCTTTAGTGTGTTTGCGCTGCAGGAAAGTATCCAGCAGCAAGATTTCGAAGGTGCGTTGCATCGCCTCGAGCGCTTACTGGACGAAGAAAATGACTTTCACAGGCTTATCTGGATTTTGCAGCGCGAAGTACAATTGCTAACAGCGTTGCAAAAAGCTAAGCAGACACAAACCGATACAAACGCGCTTTTCCGTCAATTTATGATTTGGCCTAATCAGCAACCGGGGTATCACCAGCGCGCAAATCAATTGAGCCAGCAAACTCTATTGAGTGCACAGCAACTCATTGAGAGAATAGAAGCGGCGCTTAAGCTCGATAGCGGCGAATCTCCTCTTACATTGACAACACATCTACTCAGTTTACTTTGCTGCAATAATGCCAACGCCATTAATGACGGACTTTCGGTATTTAATCACGGCATTGAACCGAACGAAAAATTTATTCAGCTATGATACGCGCAATTTTTGGCGGCACATTCGACCCTATTCATAACGGGCACCTGGAAACAGCAGCCGCTCTGGTAAAAGAGCTCGATATTTCCACTTTAGCGCTGATGCCAAGCGCGGTACCGCCCCATCGTCCGCAGCCGGATGCCAGCCCCGGGCAGCGGTTGGACATGGTTAAACTTGCGTCTCAACAGCACACGGCTTTCACCGTCGAGGACTGGGAGTTAAGACAGAATAGACCTTCCTTTACCGCCAATACATTAAGTGAATTTAAAACCCAATTTCCTGATGACACCCTACTTTTTGTGATGGGGATGGATTCATTAATGAGTCTTCATCGCTGGCATCAGTGGCGCCAGCTTATTGAGTACGCTCACCTTGTCATTATGCCAAGAGCCGGGGTTCCTTTTAACCCTCAGAATGATGAGTTGAAAGAGTTTATTTCAGCGCATATGACCCGCGATAGAAACACCTTAAATGAACAACGCCAGGGGTTGCTTTATATTGCAGAAACTCCAATGGTCGATGTTTCCGCCACTGAACTCCGGAAGCAACTTCAAAAACGTGAAAAAAACCTACCACTGCCTTCCGATGTTTATGACTATATAAGACGACATCAGCTGTATTTGTAACTGAACACTTTTCCTAATTTCTGTTAAACTTCGGGTTTTAATCCTTAAATCGGAGAAAATCTTTTGCAGGCAGAAGAATTGCGTGAATTTGTCATTGATAAAATCGATGATCTTAAAGGTCGTGACGTTCAAATTTTAGATGTTCATGATAAAACCGACGTTGTTGATTACATGATCATCTGCTCTGGCAGCTCGAAAACGCATGTAAGAAGCATTGCTGAACATGTGGCTACAGAAGCAAAACATGCTGGCACGCCACCTATTGGTGTAGAAGGTGGAGAACAGTCGGAATGGGTTTTAGTTGATCTTGGTGATGTTGTTATACATGTAATGCAGGACAGCATCCGCGACTTCTATCAATTAGAAAAACTCTGGGGCTAGTCAGTGCAAATTCAATTACTCGCCGTTGGCACAAAAATGCCCACGTGGGTTACTGAAGGCTTTAACGAATATAAAAAACGGTTCCCGGCGGATTGTAAGCTAGTGCTGCATGAAATAGCGGCCCAAAAACGAACGCGTAAAGCAGATTTAAACCGCGTTATGCAACAAGAAGGTAAATTGCTGCTGCAAGCAATACCCAAAGGGAACCGAATTGTCACTTTAGAGGTCACAGGTCAGGCCTGGGACACGCCTAAGCTTGCTCAGCAATTAGAGAAGTGGCAAATGGACGGCAGAGATGTCACTCTATTAATCGGCGGGCCTGAGGGCCTTTCTGATGAATGCCTGGCGGCAGCTGAGCAACGCTGGTCTTTGTCTAAATTAACATTGCCCCATCCGGTGGTCAGGTTAATCGTCGCAGAAAGTCTTTACCGGGCATGGAGCCTGAATAACAATCATCCGTACCATAGAGAATAAGAATAATAATGCGTCACCGCACCCACATACGTGATCATGATTCCGAAGCGGCCGTTTTTGGACGACGCGTGCTTGTTGCTATGGTGATTGTTGTGGCGGTTTTTATAGCTCTGGCATCGAACATGTATCACTTGCAGGTAAGTGAACACAATGAGCTTCAAACGCGCTCTAACGATAATCGGATAAAATTACTTCCCCTGGCGCCGAATCGAGGCTTAATTTATGACCGCAACGGTATTTTGTTAGCGGAAAACACACCAATTTACAGTCTTGATGTTACCCCGGAAGAAATCGGCAACCTTGAGCAGACTCTAAGTCAACTTCAACAGTTGCTCGAATTCCCCGACAGCACTATTGAACGCTTTTACCGAAACCTAAAAAACCAACGGCGTTTTAATAATGTTCCCTTACTTGATGAGCTGAATGAAAAGCAACTCGCGGTTTTTGCAGCTCAACAACATAAGTATCCCGGAGTGAGTATCGAAGCTCGTTTAATCCGGAACTATCCGCATAAAGAGTTACTGACTCATGCCGTAGGTTACGTTGCAAAAATCAACCGTCGTGATGTCGAGAAACTACGTGAAAGCGGCGAGTTACCTAATTACGCCGCCAGCCGGACAATCGGAAAGCTCGGCATCGAAAGATACTACGAGAAAGACCTGCATGGCGAGGTCGGTTATCAGAGTGTTGAGGTTAATAATCGCGGACGTGCGGTAAGAACTCTGAGTATTGAAGCTCCCAAGCCCGGGCAGGATATCATCTTAGAACTCGACCTTGAGTTGCAAAGAAAAGCTGCCGAGTTACTGGGGGAGCAACGCGGTTCTATTATATTAATGGATGCCACCACCGGTGGGATATTGGCTATGGTAAGCACTCCCAGCTACGATCCAAACTGGTTCGTCAATGGTATTTCCGTTAAGCAATATCAGTCGTTACTGAATTCAACCCAGAGCCCACTGCTTAACCGCGTTACTCAGGGAGCATACCCTCCGGCCTCAACGATTAAACCTCAGATAGGTTTACTTGGATTAGAAGATGGCACCATTGAAGAAGATACTCGCATATGGGACCCCGGCTGGTTTGAAATAAAAGGCGTTGACCGACGCTATCGCGACTGGCTGGCCTGGGGACACGGTTGGGTTGACGTAGAAAGAGCCATTACTGAAAGCTGTGATACATTTTATTACGATTTAGCTCTGAAACTCGGCGTCGATAAGATATCCGGTTTTATGACCCAGTTTGGTTTTGGCGAAAGAACAGGCATCGATATTCACGAAGAAGTCTCTGCATTAATGCCATCTCGTGGTTGGAAAAGAGCGCGTTTCGGTCAGCCCTGGTATGCGGGCGAAACTCTTTCTGTCGGTATTGGTCAGAGTTACTGGACGGCAACACCTATGCAACTAGCCGTTGCAACGGCCATGGTTGCAAATAAAGGTGAGCACCTTATTCCCAGGCTGCTTCGCGGTAAAATACAAGACGGTGTATTTGAAGAAGCTTTAATCGCCCACCGGGAAAAATTGACCTTATCCGATAGCAGCAACTGGGAAGTTATCACTAAAGGGATGCGTAACGTCAACATGTCACCCAAAGGTACAGCGCATAGAGCGTTTAAAGACGCGCCCTACTCGTCGGCAGGCAAAACCGGAACAGCTCAGGTCAGAAGCCTCGGACAGGAAGAGGAATATAATGCAGAAGATATCGCCGAGCGCTATCGCGATAATGCGATGTACGTGGGTTACGCTCCGGCAGAGGATCCTGAAGTTGTTGTTGTGGTAGCAATAGAAAACTCTCTTGGGGGCGGCGGAAGTGTCGCCGCACCGGTAGCAAGAAAAATATTAGACGTCTGGCACACCCGATTTAACAATGGCAAAAAACAGCAGGAAGAAACAAATGCTGACAACTGAAGAACGCCAAAGAAGTCCGCTACTGAAAAAACTGCATATTGATGGGCCACTGCTGATTCCTTTGGTTGTGCTCTCAGTTCTTAGTTTATTTGTTATTTACAGCGCTGCCGGGCAGGATCTGGAGGTCGTAGAAAGGCAGTCGATACGTATTGGGTTATCGTTTGTTGTACTTTTTGTAGTTGCACAAATTCCACCACGTGCCCTGTCACGCTTTGCGGTGCCAGCCTTTGGTGCCGGGGTTCTGCTGCTAGTGGCCGTACTTGTTTTCGGGGAAATGGGGAAAGGCGCTCAACGGTGGCTGGATATAGGCCCTTTAACCATACAGCCGTCAGAAATAATGAAACTTGCCATGCCCCTTATGCTGGCCTGGTATATGAATCAACACCCTATTCCGCCCTCCATTTATCGATTGTTTGGCGCTTTAGTGCTGGTGATTATTCCAACCTTACTCATTGCCCGACAACCCGACTTAGGGACTTCTCTGCTGGTTGCCTGCGCTGGACTTTTCGTTATATTTTTGGCTGGACTAAGCTGGAAGTTAGTTACCGCCGCGGCTATTTCTGCTGCGGCTTTTACCCCTGTGCTCTGGTTTTATCTTATGCACGACTACCAGCGTCAAAGAGTGCTCACTTTTTTAAACCCCGAGCGTGATCCTCTCGGTTCCGGTTACCACATTATTCAGTCAAAAATTGCCATCGGCTCAGGCGGCATTGATGGTAAAGGCTGGCTTCAAGGAACTCAATCTCAACTTCAGTTTCTACCAGAACGTCACACCGACTTTATTTTTTCTGTTTTTAGTGAGGAGTTCGGCCTTACCGGAGTTATCCTTCTGCTTGCCTTGTACGGCTTTGTTATTTTACGAGGCCTAATTATTGCTCTACAAACCCAGGATATCTTTTGTAAATTACTGGCCGGTTCATTAACACTCACCTTCTTTGTTTATGTCTTTGTAAATATTGGTATGGTTTCAGGACTATTGCCAGTGGTTGGGGTACCATTACCTTTAATCAGCTATGGTGGCACGTCGATGGTGACACTTATGGCCGGCTTCGGCATGCTCATGTCAATTGCGACCCATCATCGCTTAGTTATGAAAAATGGCTAAAAAAACAGGGAAACTATATGCGCACCTTATTAGGATTAGCGTTGCTAACCGCAACAAGCAGCTTTGCTGCAAATGCTCAGGAGCAGAGCCCTGAGGTTGAAGATTTTATTCAGCAGCAAGTTGAGCAGCACAAGCTGGACGAAGAGCAAGTTCGCCAATGGCTTTCGACAGCTCGGAAAAACGACGAGGTTCTTGAAGCCATTCAGCGTCCATGGGAAGCCAAGCCCTGGTATCAATACTACCCAATTTTCTTAACTGAAAAACGCTTAGAAGCGGGCGTTAAGTTCTGGAAAAAACATAAAGAAACGCTGGAACGTGCAGAAGCTGAATACGGTGTACCTGCTCAAATCATAGTTGCAATCATTGGCGTCGAAACCTTTTATGGCAATTATATGGGGAAATATTCCGTTCTGGATTCACTCTACACTTTAGGCTTTCATTACCCCCCCCGTTCAAGTTTCTTCCGTTCCGAACTTAGCGAATTCTTTCAGTTAGCATCTGAAGAAGGTTGGGACGTAGCCGAAGCAAAAGGTTCCTACGCCGGTGCTATGGGTTTCGGTCAGTTTATTTCCTCCAGCTATCGGCATTACGCGGTGGACTTTGACAACGACGGACAAAGAGACATTTTGACGAATCCGGTCGATGCTATCGGCAGTGTGGCTAATTATTTTGCAGAACATAAATGGCAGCAAGGCCAACCTGTAGCACAGCCTCTTGGTAATGAACAAGACTGGAAAGCGTTAGTCAGCGACGGTATGAAACCCAATACCACGCGTTCCGAAATTAAGCGTAAAGGCTATGAACTTCCGCAGCATAAGGCGGTTAATAATGGTACCGAGGTCAGAGTATTTGAGTTTGAAACAGAAAACGCTCATGAATACTGGCTGGGATACGACAACTTCTATGTGATTACCCGGTATAACCACAGTCCACTTTACGCGATGGCTGTCTACCAGTTTAGCGAGCAACTGAAAAATGAAGTGCAGTAATTTATCCACCTTAATGCTGAGCGTGTTTTTGCTCAGTAGTTGCTCCAGCGGTCCCTCCGGCCGATACTCTCAGCATGAAGACAGTGCTCCGACTCGTTTACCTACTGAGTCGGAGTTACGCAGTGCCGTTCCCGTACATGAGCCTATCAGTCCTCAGGGGAATCGGGACTATCGGGTCTTAGGCAATAATTATGAGGTAATGGACAGTGCGGTAGGGTATGTCGAGGAAGGTTATGCCTCCTGGTATGGAAATAAATTTCATGGGCATCTGACTTCGAATGGTGAATATTATGATATGTACAGTATGTCAGCGGCTCATACCCGGTTACCTCTGCCTACTTATGTAAAAGTCACTAACTTGAACAACGACCGTACCGTCACTGTTAGAGTAAATGATCGCGGGCCATTCCATCCTGAACGTATTATCGACTTGTCATTTGCGGCGGCTTATAAGTTGGGTATGTTGGATAGTGGTACAGCCCCGGTTAGAGTTGAAGCCATTAATTTAAAAACGCCAATGCGAGTCGAAGATCAGTCTGCCCCGGGAAGCCAATCGAATTATCATATTCAATTGGTGGCTTCATCAGATATTAACCGTTTATCGCAGTTAAAACGCAACCTGCCGCCCAAGTTCCAGGAAATTGCAACTACAGAGAAAACGGATGGTCTACATAAATTAATGCTGGGTCCGGTTTCAGAACAGAAAAGCTACGATTTACTCGAGCAAATACGATCTTCCGGATACCCTCAAGCTTTTCGCGTAAAGGCGGCGCAAAGTCAGACGGATACTCCTGACGCTGTGCAACAAAACTGATATAATTCGGCCTCTTTACGCATTTGATTCACTTTTTGACCGATAAGATAAAGATAATCCCAATGAAAAAAATTTGTCACCTTTTTACTGCCGTAACCCTATTATTCAGCTCAGCAAGCTTCGCCGCTCAGTCATTAGTTCCCGATGCGCCGTCGGTTAATGCGAAAGCCTATATTCTTATCGATCACACTACTGGCAAAGTGTTAGCAGAAAATAATTCCCGTGAAAGCCTGCCCCCGGCCAGCCTGACCAAAATGATGACCAGCTATATTATTGGTAAAGAAATGCTAGCTGGCCGCATTAGCGAGAAGGATATTGTTACTGTAAGCGAAAATGCCTGGGCCAAAAACTTCCCTGAGTCATCCAAAATGTTTATCGAAGTTGGCAAAGAGGTCAGTGTTAAAGAGTTAAACCGTGGCATCATTATTTCCTCTGGTAACGACGCCTGTGTTGCAATGGCTGAACATATTGCGGGAAGCGAAGACGCTTTCGCTGGGTTAATGAATAATTATGCTGAACAAATAGGCATGAAGGACAGTCACTTTGCGAACAGTCACGGGCTGCCTGATTCTGAGCAATACGTCTCCGCTCGTGATATGGCCACGTTAGCAAGTGCT
Organism: Idiomarina sp. ST20R2A10; assembly: GCF_051842345.1. NCBI lineage: Bacteria > Pseudomonadati > Pseudomonadota > Gammaproteobacteria > Alteromonadales > Idiomarinaceae > Idiomarina > Idiomarina sp. ST20R2A10. Next base: position 711,806 of record NZ_JBNIEY010000001.1, read on the forward strand.
TTAATAAATGAGACTCCTGACGAATATAAACTCTACTCAGAAAAGTCTTTTACCTACAATAATATTAAGCAATACAATCGCAACTCATTGCTATGGGATCGGAGCTTGAACGTCGATGGCATTAAAACCGGCCATACTAATGAAGCGGGTTATAGCTTGGTTTCTTCCGCCGTTGAAGACGGAACCCGATTAATTGCTGTGGTTATGGGAACTAACAGTGAACAAGCGCGTAAAGTTGAAAGCAAAAAACTGCTTAACTACGGATTCCGTTATTTCGAAACCGTAAAAGCATATTCTGCCGGCGAAAGCTTCATTTCCCAACGTATTTGGGGTGGAGATTTAGATGAAGTCGAGCTGGGTATTAGTGAAGATGTCGTTATCACCTTACCTAAAGGTCAACGTGATAAATTAAAAGCTAACTTTGAGCTTGATGAGCAGCTACAGGCACCGCTTTCCAAAGGTCAGCATGTAGGCACAGTTTACCTTCAGCTAAATGGCGAAGATGTAGCTTCATTTCCGCTGGTAACCTTACAAGCTGTCGAAGAAGGTGGATTCTTCAAGAAGATGATGGACTATATAAAACAGCAGTTTACTGAAGAATAAAGGTTTAGATAGATGCAAAAAACTCGTTTTGACGAACTGGTCGATTTCCCCTGTCACTTTACTTTTAAAGTGATGGGGGTTGCTAGTGACAGCCTTCCTGATCAGGTTGTGGAAGTTTTACAAGAGCATGCTCCGGGCGACTACAGTCCTTCCGTAAAGCCCAGCAGCAAAGGCAACTACCACTCAATTTCTGTTGCTGTGCGTGTCGAAAGCCAGCAGCATATCGAAATATTGTATCGTTCACTCTCAGATATCGAGGACGTTCGCTACGTTCTGTAGCGGCAGGACTAGCCGTTGTTGCTGACAAACGTTATAATGGCGGCATGAACGATACCCTAATTATCCGTGAATTGGGCAGGCAGCCATACGAACCCGTATGGCATGCTATGCAAGAATTCACTGACCAACGCGACGAACATACTGCCGACGAGCTGTGGGTGGTCGAGCACGATCCTGTATTCACTCAAGGACAGGCGGGAAAAGCTGAGCATATTCTCGCTCCGGGTGATATTCCGGTTATCCAGGTCGACAGAGGCGGACAGGTTACCTATCACGGTCCGGGTCAGCTTGTTATTTATTTCCTTCTTAATATCCGTCGTCTTAATTATGGTGTCCGTCAACTCGTTAACCACATTGAAAACACCGTCATTGCAACCCTTTCCGACTACGAAATTGATGCCAAAGCGCGTCGAGACGCTCCTGGAGTTTATGTAAATACAGATAAAATTTGCTCTCTGGGACTGCGTATTCGTAAAGGCTGTTCTTTCCACGGATTGGCCTTGAACGTCAATATGGATATGGAACCTTTTTCCCGAATAAACCCTTGTGGTCTTTCGGGCATAAAAATGATTCAAACTAAGGATCTCAATGGTCCTGATAGCTTTAGTGAAGCGGCTGATGCAGTGATAAAACACTTTACCAGCTCTCTTTCCTACAGCAACATTCTTCAACAAACGGGACTCGCTCAAGATTATGTCAAAGCCAGTTAGAGTTGAACCTGGTGTCAAAATGCGTGACGCCGATAAAATGGCACTGATACCAGTACAAATTATTCCCACCGAACGCGATCAGATGTTGCGTAAGCCGTCGTGGCTGAAGGTGAAGTTACCTTCTTCAACTGAGCGTATTGATGAAATTAAGCAAGCAATGCGCAGCCATGGTTTGCACTCTGTTTGTGAGGAAGCATCCTGTCCAAATTTACCGGAATGTTTTAATCACGGTACAGCCAGTTTTATGATCCTGGGCGACATCTGTACACGTCGTTGCCCATTCTGTGACGTTGCTCACGGTCGCCCTCTTCCTCCCGATCCGGAAGAAGCTGAAAAGCTGGGCAAAACCATCCGCGACATGAAAGTAAAGTATGTCGTAATTACATCGGTTGACCGTGATGATTTACGCGACGGCGGTGCTCAGCACTTTGCGGACTGTATTCGTGAAATTCGTGAGCACAGTGAGAACAACATTCAGGTAGAAGTGCTGGTACCGGATTTTCGTGGTCGTATGCAGGTTGCAATCGATATTCTCAAAGGCGAGGCGCCTGACGTATTTAACCACAACCTTGAGACCGTGCCACGCCTGTATAAGGCAGCTCGTCCTGGTGCAAATTACCAGTGGTCTTTAGACTTGCTGCAAAAATACAAAGAAGTTCGGCCGGATATCCGGACTAAGTCGGGACTTATGGTCGGCCTTGGCGAAACCAAAGAAGAAATACTGGAAGTCATGAAAGATCTTCGTGCGCACGATGTCGACATGTTGACTATCGGACAGTATTTGCAGCCTAGCCGCCACCATATTCCGGTAGCACGCTACGTGCACCCCGACGAGTTTGAAGAGCTGCGTGTTGCTGGTGTCGAAATGGGCTTTAGCCACATTGCCAGTGGACCGCTCGTACGCTCGTCTTATCATGCTGATTTACAGGCAGCAGGCGAAACCGTACGTTAATTAAGGAATAGTGACCATGAGCCTTTTATTGTGGTGTTTACTCATTGCCGGAGTCTTGCCAATTTTGGCTAAGGCACCTGTGGTTTACTTTCAGAACCGCGATAACGGTTATGACAATAAACATCCCAGAGCTCAACAGCAACGGTTACTTGGGCGTGGAGCCCGGGCCGTTGCCGGTCACTATAATGCCTATGAAGCTTTCCCATTATTTGCCGCAGCAGTATTGGCAGCCCTGGCAACTTCTCAGATCACTGACCGAATTGAATTTTTAAGCATTTCATTTATTGTACTTAGAGTGCTCTATCACATTGCTTATTTAAGCAACTATGACAAACTTCGTTCACTTATTTGGTTTCTGGCAACACTCTGCCCAGTGCTAATTCTGGCGCAAGTCGCTATTAGCGTCTAAATCAAAAGCGTTAGTTTTTTGCTCCAGCAATCTTAAGTAGATTTCTGGCCATAGTTTGGTGTCGTGCCGCTCCATAGCGGTTCTAGTATTAACAGGGCGCCATGCTTGTCTGTCATCTATAGCGTTACAGGTATCCGCTTTAAAAAGGCCGACAACGGCTTCCCCAGAGCTTCCTAAACGCCACTTCCCTTGCTTCTTAATCGCAATATCTTGCCAGGAACTGAGTTCATCTTTCCACGGTAGCCTTTGATAAATCGCTTTGATCTGCTGGGCTGAATACTCATTATGAGCTTCTGTCACAATAATATTCAGACTGTCATGGTCATAATAGCCGTAACAAAACTTCTGGGCGAGTACTTCTGACATTTCGTATTCATCAGCGAACCCCATCCAGTGTCCTAGCTCATGTTGAATAACCGCTTCTGAACTGTCAGTCGTTAAAGTCAGTGTCTGACTATTGGCACTGGCAATGCCTTCTTCGGCTAATATTACCTGCCTATCAAAACTTTTTTCAAAATGACAACTTGCCCGTTTTCTCTGCGTATCGGTTACACAAGATAAGTTTTCGTCCAAAGTAAAGCTAACGCACCAATTCTGAGTATCAAAAGGTGCATTTTGTACCGCGGACAAAAAGTTAAGATAACGTCGTTTTTCCCCAGAATCCGCTGCAACGACATTAATTTCCATATCACACTGACCATTATTCTTATAGCGTTCAATCAATTCAAGCTTGCTCTGCAACCAAGGTTCTCTCGAATCGCCCCAGCGGTTCTGCCATTGATTTATTGATGTTTTCTGATCGGTTAATTCAGCACTAGCTACCTGCCGTTGAGCCGCCGGGTCACCAGCAGCAACGGCCAGTTCAAGCCAGGTGTCATTTGCTCTCGGAAATTCGTCAATTAAACTTTCTATGGCCGGGAAATAATGCTGCTTTGCCGACCGCTGCCACCAATAATAAGCAGCGGTACGGTTATCAAGTTTCCAGTGATGATTTGCCAGTTGATTTTGTGCCTGGGCATTACCCTGATGCGCTAACCTGCTGAGCTCTTGTTGGTGGTTATGAACCTGATGAGACCACCCACTTAAAGCAAGCAGAAACAACACAATTAAGAGTCCGGCTTTCACTCCTTTTCTCTTTAACGACTAAGTAACGATTCACGAATACGGGTTAACTCAACCGACGCATAACGGTGTTCAACGAAGCCATACACATTGGTCATTAGAGCCAATTTAAAATAGTTAACAGCCTGCAGTTGCTCTCCTTTCATTTGCATGTATTTGCCAAGGTAAAAATAGGCTTCACACAAACGTTCAGTCAGCTTTTCCGACTCGCCTAAGTTACGAGTCATACGTTGTAAAAACTCTTCTTCAGAAAGTTTCTCGGCATACAGTTGTACAATCTGATACCCCCAGTCGGACTTATCCAGTTTCTCAGCGTTTTGCTTCAGACTTTCTTGTGCCAGTTCAGCATCATTTTCATGTTCGGCGAGAAACAGCCAAATAACACGATAAGGATCATCGGGTTCTTTTTCCAGATGGTATTCTAAGTCTTCCTGAGACAGTTTCGTTCTGGCGTCGTAATACTCAGCTATACCACGGTTCAAATAGGCGTAGCGATGTTCGGGGTTTAGTTCAATTGCTGAATCAAAAGCCTCGTAGGCGTAATCAAACTCTTCTAATTGCGTATATTGAATCCCTAAGAAATTATACGCATCGGCCAGTCTAGGGTTATATTCTAAAGCCCGGGTAAAATCCATTCTCGCAAGAGTTCTTAAGCCTACTGCATCGTATAGCGCGCCGCGACGGTAGTATAACTCTCCGCGCTGTTCTTCGGTTAAGTCTTCTCTTAACATTTGCGCAATGCGTGCCAGCTCAATTTCATAGCGAAATTCAGCCCGCTCAGGCTCAGCGAGTACCACAGTATCAGGTAACTGGTTAAATGAACTTTGCGAGGCACACCCCGTCATGGCGCCTAATAACAACAAAGCTCCAATGAACCTAACACTTCTGCGCTCTTGCATAATTTTATCCTTAAATAAACACTGGCCTCTATTACAGCACATTCAACGCCATTCAGGCAAAAAGCAGACATAAAAAAACCCCGTTTAAACGGGGTTTTCAATAAAGCTGAGAAAATCTTTACGATTATTCTTCGCTTTTGGTTTCTTCTTCAGCTGCTGGCTCTGCCGGCGCTTCAGTTGCTGGTTCTTCTTTTTTCTCAGCTGCTTCTTTCATGCTTAAACGCACGCGGCCCTGACGGTCAATTTCCAGTACTTTAACCGGAACAACATCACCAACTTTCAGGTATTCGTTTACGTCGTTAACACGTTCTTCTGCAATTTGAGAAATGTGTACTAAGCCATCTTTACCTGGCAGAACAGTAACAAAGGCACCGAAGTCTACGATACGCGCTACTTTACCCTGGTAAATTTTGCCAACTTCAACGTTAGCCGTTAACTGCTTGATTTTCTCAATAGCGGCATCGGCATCAGCCTGGTCGCTTGCTGCAACTTTAATAGTACCGTCGTCACCAATCTCAATGTTGGTATTAGTTGACTCAGTCAGCTCGCGAATAACCGCTCCGCCTTTACCGATAACGTCTTTGATCTTGTCCTGATCAATTTTGATGGTGGTAAAGCGAGGTGCATAAGTAGACAGCTCTTCACGGTGACCGCCTATAGCTTCGTCCATCACTTTCAGAATGTGTAAGCGAGCTGATTTAGCCTGCGCTAATGCACTTTCCATGATGTCACGAGTGATACCATCAATTTTAATGTCCATTTGCAGCGCAGTAATACCATCGGTGTTACCGGCTACTTTAAAGTCCATATCACCTAAGTGATCTTCGTCACCAAGGATATCAGACAGAACAACATGCTTGTCGCCTTCTTTGACCAAGCCCATAGCAATACCCGCTACAGAAGACTTGATTGGCACACCCGCATCCATCAACGCCAGTGAAGAACCACAAACTGAGGCCATTGAACTTGAACCGTTTGATTCAGTAATTTCTGAAACCACACGAATAGTGTATGGGAATTCGTCGTGGCTAGGCATAACAGCCTGAATACCACGCTTAGCCAAACGACCATGACCAATTTCACGACGTTTCGGCGAACCAACCATACCCGTTTCACCAACACAGTATGGAGGGAAGTTATAATGCAGCATGAAGCGATTCGTGTTCATACCAGTCAGCTCATCAATCATCTGAGCATCACGGTCAGTACCTAAAGTCGCAGTTACCAACGCCTGAGTCTCACCACGGGTAAACAATGCTGAACCGTGAGTACGCGGTAATACACCAGTCGCCACACTAATAGCACGAACCATGTCAGGGTCGCGGCCATCAATACGCTTTTCACCAGCAATAATACGGCTACGGACAATATCACTTTCCAGATCGTGGAAGATTTTGCCGGCTTCTTCTAAATCGACATTTTCATCTTCAGCAGTCAGCTTCTCGACCATCTGCTCTTTAACCTGGTCAAGCTTACCTTTACGTTCTGCTTTGTCGGTAGTGCGGTAGGCTTCGCCAATACCTTGCTCTGCCAATTCACGTATTTTAGTCTGCAAACTTTCATCTTTTGCAGGTGCCTGCCAGTCCCACTTCTCTTTGCCTGCTTCTGCAGTAAATTCAGTAATGGCTTTGATAACGTCCTGCATTGCTTCGTGACCATACATAACGGCACCAAGCATTTGGTCTTCAGACAGCAGTTCAGCTTCTGATTCAACCATTAAGACAGCTTTATCAGTACCAGCAACCACAAGGTCCAGCTTCGAGTTTTCTAACTCATCTGCGGTTGGGTTTAATACATATTCATCGTTCACGACACCAACACGAGCTGCACCGATTGGGCCTGCGAAAGGAACACCAGAAATAGACAGTGCTGCTGAAGTACCAATTAAGGCAACAATATCAGGATTAATTTGAGGGTTTACAGAAACAACAGTTGCAACAACTTGCACTTCGTTCATGAAACCATCAGGGAATAATGGGCGAATTGGACGGTCGATTAAACGACAAGTCAGAGTTTCATTTTCGCTTGGACGGCCTTCACGCTTAAAGAAGCCACCTGGAATTTTACCGGCTGCGTAAGTTTTCTCTTGGTAATTTACCGTTAATGGAAAAAAGTTTTGCCCTTCGCGAGCTTCTTTTTTCGCAACCACAGTGACCAGGACTGTTGTGTCATCGATGCTGGCAAGCACAGAAGCAGTCGCCTGACGTGCTATTACGCCAGTTTCTAAAGTGACTGTGTGCTGACCGTACTGAAATTGTTTAGTTATTGGATTCACGTTGCTTTCCTTTACCTTCAAAATATAGAGTATCCGGATTGATACTCGTCTTCTCTCTTTATTTATCTCATCGCATAGTATAGGGGAATTGTGACGAAATTAAGACCCATAAGCCTAAAAAAGAATACAAAAAAAGGGCCTGAAGGCCCTTTTAATTTTATTCTTTTCAGAACGTTTGTCTTAGCGACGGATGCCAAGACGTTCTACGATAGCTACGTAACGTTTTTCGTCTTTACGCTTCAGGTAATCAAGTAGCTTACGACGACGGCTAACCATACGTAGCAGACCACGACGTGAGTGGTGATCTTTCTTATGTTCTTTAAAGTGGTCTTGTAATTCAGCCAAGTTTTTAGTTAAAAGCGCAACTTGCACTTCAGGAGAACCGGTATCGTTCTCGCCTTGGCCAAATTCTTTTAAAATCTCAGCTTTCTGTTCAACAGTTAGTGACATGCTAACTCCTAAGTTTTGTCAAAATGATCGACGCCAATCACTAATTCAGCATCGATATGAAGGCGGCGATTATACTCGTCAGCCGCCGTAAAAACAACTATAAATCCACATGCTCCCGCGCAATAACCCGACGCGGCCATAATTCCGCATTTTTCACCCGTGCAACACCAAGAAATAGCGAGTTTTCTGTGGCAACGCGCCATTCTTCTGCGTCATTTCCATTTTGCTCAGGTAAAGGAATCGGCTGTCCATGCAAAAAGTCGCGAGTTTGCGCTTGAGTCACTGTTACCTCTGGCAATTGTCCCAGTAGCAAATCAGCCGGATGCAATAACGCATCGAGACCTTCATAGCCCTCTTCTGCTAACGTTTCCAGTTGTTCCAGGGTCACCATAGCGGCTTCAGCTATGTCGGCTACTGCGTTACGGTGTAGCATGGATACGTGAGCACCACAGCCTAATAACTGACCCAGGTCATCAACTAAAGTACGAATATAGGTACCTTTGCTGCAACTCACTTGCAGGGTCACTTTATTGTCCTGAATATCCAGCAGTTCGATAGAGTGGACGGTGATTGTGCGCGTTTTTTTCGGTACTTCAATGCCTTGCCGCGCATAATAATATAATGGACGGCCTTCGTGCTTCAGTGCCGAATAAATAGAGGGAGACTGTTCCTGTTCACCAATAAACTGCTTTATTGCATCGGCAACCTTAGCGGCATCAACTGCAACCTGCTTTTCCTCAACCACTTCGCCTTCGGCGTCACTGGTGGTTGTTCTTACCCCCAGCGTAGCTTCAACCCGGTAGGCTTTATCGGCATCCAACAGATATTGCGAGAATTTGGTCGCCTCTCCGAGACAAACTGGCAGAATACCGGTTGCCAGAGGATCCAGCGCACCAGTATGACCGGCTTTTTGTGCATTATACAGGCGCTTAACACGCTGCAGGGCATGGTTTGAACTCATGCCCTGCGGTTTATTCAATAATACTACGCCCGTGAGAGCACGGCCTTTGCGTAGACGAGCTTTAGACATTAATCGTCTCCGCTGTTTTCGCTGCTTTTCTTATCTCGTTCACGAGCTTCCGCAACCAATTTGCCCATACGAATCCCTTCATTTAAAGAAGCGTCGTGCTGAAATTTTAGTTGCGGAACAATGCGTGCTTTGATGCGCTTACCCAATAAAGATCGAATGAAGCCTGAGGCTTCATTCAACACTTTTAACGCCTGCTTAATTTGCTCAGGGTCATCCTGGAAAAAGGTAACAAACACTTTGGCATAAGCTAAGTCACGAGAAACTTCCACGTCGGATACTGTGACCATGCTAACGCGAGGATCTTTTATCTCACGTTGCAGGATCATAGCGATTTCTCGTTGTAGCTGATGCCGTACCCTTTCGGTACGGCTAAACTCTTGAGCCATAAATTCCTGTGTCCTTGATTACAGCGTACGTTCAATCTGAATGGTTTCGAAGACTTCGATTTGGTCGCCTTCTTTGACATCGTTGTAGTTCTTAACACCGATACCACATTCCATGCCGTTACGAACTTCCTGAACGTCATCTTTAAAGCGACGTAAAGATTCCAGCTCACCTTCGTAGATAACAACGTTATCACGCAATACGCGAATTGGAGCAGAACGCTTCACCACACCTTCAGTTACCATACAACCAGCAATGGCACCAATCTTAGGTGATTTGAAGACATCACGAACTTCGGCTAAACCAATAATCTGCTGTTTAAACTCAGGCTGCAGCATACCGCTCATTGCCGCTTTAACTTCGTCAATTAAGTCGTAAATAACACTGTAATAGCGTAAGTCGACACTTTCCTGTTCAACCAGTTTTCTGGCCGCAGCTTCAGCACGAACGTTAAAACCAACAACAATGGCATTTGAGGCACTGGCCAGAGAAATATCGGTTTCGGTGATACCACCAACGCCGCTACCGATGATGTTCACTTTCACTTCATCAGTTGACAGTTTGGTTAAGGCATCAGAAATCGCTTCCAGTGACCCTTGTACGTCAGACTTAAGTACAATATTAAGCTCAGCAACATCACCTTCGGCCATGTCCGCAAACATGTTTTCCAGTTTCGCTTTCTGTTGCTTAGCTAATTTCACATCACGGTATTTACCCTGACGATAGTTAGCAACTTCACGCGCTTTACGCTCGTCTCTGACAACCGTTGCTTCATCACCCGCCTGAGGAACACCAGACAGACCCAGTATTTCTACCGGAATTGATGGGCCAGCTTCTTTAATTTCTTTACCGGTTTCATCGCGCATCGCACGAATACGACCGTATTCAAGACCACAAAGTACAACATCGCCCTGCTTCAGCAGACCGCGCTGAACCAATACCGTTGCTACCGGGCCGCGGCCTCGATCCAGGCGTGATTCAACCACAATACCTGAGGCCATACCGGTTTTCTCTGCACGTAAATCCAATACTTCAGATTGCAGCAAAATAGCTTCTAACAGTTCATCAATACCGTCACCGGTGTGCGCTGACAATGGAATGAACTGAACATCGCCACCCCAGTCTTCAGGAATAACTTCCAACTGCGACAACTCGTTCTTCACACGATCTGGGTCAGCGCCTTCTTTATCCATTTTGTTGATAGCAACAACCAGAGGAACGCCAGCAGCTTTTGCGTGCTGAACCGCTTCTTTGGTTTGCGGCATAACACCATCATCCGCAGCGACTACCAGGATAACAACGTCTGTTGCGCCTGCACCACGTGCACGCATAGAAGTAAAGGCGGCGTGTCCCGGAGTATCCAGGAAAGTCACCATGCCATGACCCGTTTCAACGTGGTATGCACCGATGTGCTGAGTAATACCACCCGCTTCGCCTGATGCAACTTTGGCTTTACGAATGTAATCCAGCAACGATGTTTTACCATGGTCAACGTGACCCATAACAGTAACGACTGGTGCACGAGGTGCCTCTTCTCCGCCTTCCTGGCGGTCAGAAAGCACTTCTTCTTCCAGCGCATTATCTTTCACCAACGCAGGTTTATGACCCAGCTCTTCAACCACTAAAGCGGCTGTGTCTTGATCAAGAATCTGGTTAATGGTGACCATCTCGCCCATTTTCATCATGGTCTTGATAAGGTCACTGGCTTTAACTGCCATACGGTTAGCAAGTTCACCAACGGTAATGGTCTCACCAATTTTCACATCACGTTCAACTGGCTGAGCTGGTTTGTTAAAGCCCTGTTGCAGCGACGACCCGCGACGAGCACCTTTACGACGCTTCTCGCGGCGTGGGGTATCATCGCTTTCTTCATCTTTACGACGACGCTTTTTACCGCGTTTGCGGCTTTTACGTTCTTCGTCAAAATCTTGTGCGTCTTCAGCTTCTTGCGCAGTAGATGACGTTGTAAAATGCACGTCTTCTTTTTCTTGCTGTTTACGTTTCTGCTCTTCTTCTTCCCAGCGTTTTGCGTTTTCTTCCGCCAGTTTACGAGCTTCTTCCGCTTGCGCTTCCGCTTCTTTTTCCGCTTTTTTACGGGCTTCTTCTTCCTGTTGACGCTTCAGTTTTTCAGCATCGGCTTTCGCTTTGTCTGCCGCTTCACGCTCTTCAGGTGTCATTGCAGCACGTTTTTCAGCTTCTGCTTTTTGACGCTCTTTCTCTTTTTCTTTGCGCAGCTTTTCTTTTTCAGCTTTTTCTTTCTCAGCTTTTTCGCGTTCTGCTTTAGCCTTGGCTTCCGCTTCTTTACGCTGCTGTTCTTCTTCGCGCTGTTTTTCTTCTTCGCGAAGCTTCGCTTCTTCCGCTTCTTTCTCTTGCGCTAAGCGTTCTTGTTCTTCACGTTCCTGTTCTTCGCTTGCTGAACGTTTCACGTAAGTACGCTTTTTACGCACTTCTACCTGAACGGATTTAGAGTCTCTTCCGCCACCAACGCTTAACGTACTTTTTGTTTTGCGCTTTAAAGTCATTTTGCTGGGTTCAGAGCTGCCGCCACCGCCGTGCTGACGATTCAAGTGAGCCAGTAATTTCTGTTTCTCTTCTTCGTTAACAGAATCACCCGCTTTCTTGGTCATGCCCGCTTCAGCGAACTGCTGAACCAGACGATCAACTGTTGTACCGACATCTGTGGCCAGCTTATCGAGCGTTACTTCTTCCATAGTCTGTTGTACCTCCGCTGATCGTTCTACTGTTCTTCATTGAACCAGCAAATATTGCGAGCTTTCATAATTAAATCGCCAGCCTGCTGTTCATTTAATTCTTCAATATCGGCTAAGTCGTCAACACCCTGTTCCGCTAACTCTTCCAGAGTTGTCACGCCTTTGCTGGCTAATACATAAGCCAGGTGACGCTCCATTCCTTCAAGGTTCAACAGTGTGTCATCTGGTTCAGCCGATTCCAGAGATTCTTCGGTAGCCAGAGCTTTCGTGGTTAAATAAGCACGTGCTCTGCTACGCAATTCTTCTACGATATCTTCGTCCATCCCTTCAATATCAAGGAATTCTGCAACCGGGACATAAGCCACTTCTTCAAGTGAAGAGAAGCCTTCATCAACCAGTACATTGGCAAAATCTTCATCGATATCTAAAGTCGATACGAACAAGTTCAATAGACGCTGAGTTTCAGCTTCATTTTTTTCGTTGAACTCGTCTTCGGTCATAACATTCAGTGTCCAGCCGGTTAGCTGGCTGGCCAGGCGAACGTTCTGTCCACCTTTACCAATAGCTTGAGCCAGGTTATCTGCCGCAACCGCAATATCCATAGTGTGTGCATCTTCATCCACAACTATAGACGCTACTTCAGCAGGCGCCATCGCGTTAATGACGTACTGTGCCGGGTTATCATCCCAAAGCACAATATCTACGCGCTCGCCACCAAGCTCACCGGATACCGCCTGAACTCGTGCACCGCGCATACCAACGCAAGCCCCAACAGGGTCTATACGCTTATCGTTACTCTTAACCGCAATTTTAGCACGCGAACCCGGGTCTCGGGCAGCACCGCGTAGCTCAATCATCTCTTCGCCTATTTCAGGCACCTCGATACGGAACAATTCCAATAAGAAGTTAGGATTGGTTCTGCTTACAAATAACTGTGCTCCACGAGCTTCTGGACGAACGTCATAGAGCAAACCGCGAATGCGATCACCTGGACGCACAGATTCACGCGGTAACATTTCGTCACGATAAATAATCGCTTCCGCGTTATTACCTAAATCCAGAATAACGTGTTCCCGATTCGCACGCTTAACAATACCGCTGACCATTTCACCCACTTGCTCACGGTATTCATCAACAACCTGAGCTCGTTCGGCTTCACGTACTTTTTGTACGATAACTTGTTTTGCAGTCTGGGTCGTAATACGGTCAAACTGTATCGAATCAATTTGCTCTTCTACGTAATCACCGGCTTGTACCGATGGATCTTCGTATTGCGCTGCTGACAAGCTAATTTCACGGTAAGGATGCTCTAACCCTGAATCCGTGTCTTCAACGACTAACCAACGACGGAAGGTATCAAATTCGCCGGTGGTGCGATCGATATCAATGCGAACTTCAATATCGCCGTCGTACTTCTTTTTGGTCGCATGAGCCAATGCTGACTCTAACGCTTCAAATATTTTTTCGCGTGGTACTGCTTTTTCGTTTGAAACCGCTTCTGCGACTAACAGTATTTCTTTACTCATGAGTGCTGCCTCGCCAACGCAATCTTTTAATCAAATGCCGGAACCAGGTGAGCGTTCTTCACATCACGCATATTCACCTGAAGAGTATCGTTATCAACGGCAAGGGTCAGTTCTTCACCCTCAACCGCAATCAATTCTGCCTTAAATTTTCTTTTGTTTTTTTGCGCCGCTACTAACTCAAAAGCAACGGTTTCATTTATATAAGGCTGCATTTGTTCGGCATTAAAAAACGGTCTTTCCATTCCTGGAGAGGACACTTCCAGGTTGTATTCAACATTAATAGGGTCTTCAACATCCAGCAGTGAACTGACCTGATAACTCACTTCTGCACAGTTATCCACACTGATGCCTTCCGGATGATCGATATATACCCGTAAAGTTGAAAACTTACCGGCGCGAATAAATTCTACGCCCCACAATTCAAAGTCCAGCGCTTCTACCGCTGGGCGAATTATATCGGTTAACCGTTCTTGCAAATTTGCCAATTACTGCCTCCTGAAACAAAAAAAGGGCGCAAGCGCCCAGTGTTCTGGCTATCCTAGGATAGCTAAGGCCGCATAGCAAAAAGCCCCGAGCTGCTGCGGGGCTTTCTGAACACTGGACCCTTTGTCAGTTATTTTAGCAAAAGCGACGCCTTAATGCGAAACGCTGCTACTAAAATTGGTTGCGGGGGCAGGATTTGAACCTACGACCTTCGGGTTATGAGCCCGACGAGCTACCAGACTGCTCCACCCCGCGTCCGAAACTTGTTGCACATTATACGTATTTTTCGTTTATTTTCAACCTCTGAGGCAACAATCAGAGAGCTAATTTTGGTGCAGAAGGCGGGACTTGAACCCGCACGCCCGTAAGAGCACTACCCCCTCAAGGTAGCGTGTCTACCAATTCCACCACTTCTGCAAAATCTTAGTCAATTGGCGGCACGTCAGATTCAGACTCTGACTTATCATCCGCTGGAGGTAACTCTTGCTCTTCAGCCGGAACTGAAAGGTCTGAGAAGTCATTTGACGACTCATCAGTAGAGGTCGATAAGTTACCCAACACCAGGCTCAGAATGAAAAACACTACCGCTAACCCGGCTGTTGCCCGGGTCAGGAAGTTACCTGAACCTGATGAACCAAAAACAGTGTTCGATGCGCCTGAGCCAAAAGATGCGCCCATGTCTGCGCCTTTGCCTTGTTGCAGCATAATAAAGCCAATTAAGACCAAAGCGACAACGAGAAATGCGATCATCAAAATTTCGTACATAATTTTACCCTTGAGCAGCTTGGCAAATAGCAACAAAATCTGATTCTTTCAGACTTGCGCCACCTATCAGGCCGCCATCAATGTCTTTTTGCGCAAATAATTCGGCAGCGTTGTCAGCTTTAACTGAGCCGCCGTACAATAACGGCATTTTCTCACCAATCGCGCCAAATTGCTCTACCAGTAACGCTCTTAATTTTGCATGAACGTCCTGTGCTTGTTCTGGTGAAGCCGTTTCTCCAGTACCAATTGCCCAAACAGGCTCATAGGCCAAAACAATTTTACCGGCTTGCTCCTTAGGAAGATCAGCTAAAGCCGCTTGCGCTTGCTGTGCTACAACTTCCCAGGTGTTTCCCTCATCGCGTTGTGCTTTATTCTCACCAACACAAATCACCGCTTTCATACCGGCATTAACCGTAGCCAAGGCTTTCTCATTCACCATTTTGTCGGTTTCTGCGAACAGCTGCCGACGTTCTGAATGTCCCACTAACACATAGCTAACACCAAACTCTTGTAGCTGTGCGGTTGAGATTTCGCCGGTAAAGGCACCACCAGTGTGTTCAGATACATTCTGAGCACCAATGGCAATGTCATCGTAATAACATTGATTAGCCAGCTCGCCAATAAGGGTGAACGGAGGACAAATGACTAACTTAACTTGCTGAAGCTGATTAAGTTTTTCCCGCAAAGCCGCCGACATTGTTTTCGTTAGCTCGCGATTTCCGTTCATTTTCCAATTTGCAATCACTAGTGATGCATTAGGCATAGTTTGTCCTCTACTCCAGAGCGCGGGAATAGTAGCGAAACACTCGCCAACTTACAAGCGAGATTTTCACCACTATCCGCTAACTGTTTAATTTGTAGCCGCTTCGACCTCGTTCGCAATTTGCTGAGCAAAGGCTTTTACCTTAGCTTCGTTCTCACCCTCGACCATTACGCGAATTAAAGGTTCAGTGCCAGACTTACGTAATAAGACCCGACCAGTGCCTGCTAAAGCGCTCTCAACTTCACGAACAACGCTTTTCACATTTTCTGATTCCAGCGGCTGTTTATCGCTCTCAAAGCGGACATTAATAAGTACTTGCGGCAGCTTATGAAAGTCGCAGCTCAGTTTCTCCAGAGACTTTTGTTCCTGATACATAGCTGCCAACACCTGCAGGCCAGCTATAATGCCGTCCCCAGTAGTGTGATGCTGACGGTTTATAACATGGCCGGAGTTCTCTCCCCCCAGATACCAGTCACGCTTAACCAGTTCCTCAATAACATAGCGGTCACCGACTTTTGCACGAACGAATGGAATACGCCGTTTATCCAGCTCCTTCTCCAAAGCAAAGTTGGTCATCAAAGTACCAACAACCCCGCCCTGAAGCTGTCCCTGATTCTGCGCAGTAACAGCGAGCATATAAAGAATTTCGTCGCCATCAATGGGGCGTCCGTTTTCAGTCACCATCATGATGCGATCGCCATCGCCGTCAAGCGCTATGCCAAGGTCGGCTTTGGTTTCCAGTACTTTATTCTGCAATGCCGTTAAGTGCGTTGCACCGCACTCTTTATTAATATTGAGGCCATTGGGCTGCGTGCCTATTTCGGTCACTTCAGCACCAAGTTCCCGAAGCACATTAGGCGCAATGTGGTAAGTAGCGCCATGGGCGCAGTCAACCACGATGTGAAGCCCTTCCAGCGTCATTTCGTTGGGGAATACGCTTTTACAAAACTCAATATAACGTCCTGCGGCATCATTAATGCGTTTTGCCCGCCCTAACTCTTCGGAAATAACGCAGTCCATAGGCTCGTCCAACAAACGTTCAATTTCCAGCTCAACCGCGTCAGGAAGCTTGTGTCCGTTATCAGCAAAAAACTTAATACCATTATCATAATATGGGTTATGAGAGGCGCTGATCACGATTCCGGCAGCAGCTCTGAACGTGCGTGTAAGATAAGCAATTCCGGGAGTGGGCATAGGACCTAAGAAGTCCACGCCAACACCAGCAGCGGCTAAACCAGCCTCCAGTGCTGACTCAAGCATATAACCAGAAACCCGGGTGTCTTTGCCCACTAATACGCGACTGGTACCCTTAGCGGCTAGTACACGCCCAGCGGCCCAGCCAAGCTTTACGGCAAATTCAGGGGTTATCGGGAATTGCCCGACACGTCCGCGCACGCCATCAGTGCCGAAATATTTACGCTCACTCAAAGGTGTTCTCCTTCTATAGTTGCTGCAACCACTTTCATCGCATCAACTGTCTCCTTAACATCATGAACGCGAATTATACGTGCTCCTTTCATTGCTGCAATGGTTGCAGCCGCTAAACTGCCTGCTAAGCGATCTTTTACTTCACGTCCAGTAACATGACCTATCATGCTTTTTCGCGACATTCCCACCAATAACGGCAACTGCAATTCGTGAAACGCCTGCAAACGTTGCAATAACTGGTAGTTATGTCGCTGCGACTTGCCAAAACCAAAACCAGGATCCAACCAAATCCTCTCGCGTTCGATACCCGCTTTTTCACACGCTATAACACGCTCTTGCAAAAAAGTCTTAACGTCGCAAACAACATCATCATAATTAGGGTTGTGCTGCATACTTCGTGGCTCACCCTGCATGTGCATCAGACACACTTCTGCGTTTGTCGCTGCCAGCGCTTCCAGAGCACCTTTCTCACGCAAGGCATTCACATCATTAATTATATTGGCGCCAACTTCTATCGACTCTGTCATGACTTTGGGTTTGGTTGTGTCCACCGAAATAGCAACATCAAAACGGTCTCTTACCGCCTTTACCAAAGGAACAACTCTGTCCAACTCTTCCTGTTCAGCAACCGAATAAGCACCAGGGCGGGTTGACTCCCCACCAATGTCCACAATGTCAGCGCCGTCTTTGATCAGCTGTGCAATGTGGTCTATTGCATCATTTAGGCGGTTGTACTCACCCCCGTCTGAAAATGAGTCCGGAGTGACATTAACAATTCCCATAACTCGCAACGGCTTTGGATTTTTCGGCATGGCTTAGCTCCGCTAATAACTGTGTCCTACAAAAAAGCCACCTCGCGGTGGCTTTTTAAAAGAATCAACGTTAAGAAGTCGCATCCCCGGGTTTATCAACATTAATGGGGCGGTCCGGACGTTCTTCGGTGTTCTCTGCCTTAGCAGCCCCACCGTCAGAATCGTTACCACCACTGTCTCTGTCATCCCAGTCTTTTGGCTGACGAACATCGCGACGGTTCATCAAGTCATCAATTTGGTCGGCATCAATAGTTTCATAGCGAACTAATGCGTCCTTCATTGAATGCAAAATATCTTCGTTTTCTTCCAGCAGCTTTTTCGCTCGCTGATAATTACGGTCGATAACTGACTTCACTTCTTCATCAATAGCGCGCGCAGTGTCATCTGACATGTGCTTGTGCTGGGTTACCGAGCGACCGAGGAATACTTCATTTTCATCTTCGGCGTACAGCAACGGCCCCATTTTCTCCGACAGTCCCCACTGGGTAACCATTTTACGAGCAATTTCAGTTGCACGTTCAATGTCGTTAGAGGCGCCGGTGGTCACTTTATCGTTACCATAAATAATGGCTTCTGCGAGACGTCCACCGAATAAGCTTGAAATCATACTTTCAAGATGCTGTTTACTGTGGCTGACACGATCCTGCTCTGGCAGATACATGGTCACACCCAGTGCGCGGCCTCGTGGAATAATCGATACTTTGTAGACTGGATCATGTTCTGGCACAAGGCGACCAACAATGGCGTGGCCGGCTTCGTGGTAAGCGGTCATCGCTTTTTCATCATCCGTCATAACCATTGAGCGGCGCTCTGCACCCATCATGATCTTGTCTTTTGCTTTATCAAATTCTTCCATTGAAACGACGCGCTTGTCGCCCCGGGCAGCAAATAGCGCAGCTTCGTTAACTAAGTTCGCTAAGTCCGCACCAGAAAAGCCGGGTGTACCACGAGCAATCACTGACGGTTTAACGTCATCACCCAATGGTACTTTACGCATGTGCACTTTAAGAATCTGCTCACGACCACGAACATCCGGTAAACCAACGATAACCTGACGGTCAAAGCGGCCGGGACGCAATAATGCAGGATCTAAGACATCTGGACGGTTAGTCGCGGCAATAACGATAATGCCTTCATTACCTTCAAAGCCATCCATTTCAACCAGCATTTGGTTCAATGTCTGCTCACGTTCATCGTGGCCACCACCGAGTCCGGCACCACGTTGGCGACCCACGGCATCAAGCTCATCAATAAAGATAATGCATGGCGCAGATTTTTTCGCTTGTTCAAACATGTCACGAACACGGGAAGCACCGACACCAACAAACATCTCAACGAAGTCTGAACCGGAAATGCTGAAGAACGGTACTTTTGCTTCGCCAGAAATAGCTTTTGCCAGCAAAGTTTTACCCGTACCCGGAGGTCCGACCATAAGAACGCCTTTCGGTATTTTGCCGCCCAGACGCTGAAACTTAGAAGGGTCTTTCAGATAATCAACAAGCTCTGAGACTTCTTCTTTGGCCTCATCACAACCCGCAACGTCTTTGAACGTTGTTTTTGATTGCTCTTCATTCATCAGCTTGGCTTTGCTTTTACCAAACGACATGGCCCCACGGCCGCCACCGCCCTGCATCTGACGCATGAAGAATATCCATACACCAATTAACAACAGCATTGGGAACCACGAAATAAAGATAGATGCCAGAATACTCTGCTCTTCCGGCGGAGTACCTTGTGTTTCTACATCGTTTGCCAACAAATCATCCAGAATTTTTGGATCATATTGAGTTGGTACAACGGTTTTATAAGACTGACCATTGCGAGTCATACCTGAAATAGTGCGTCCATCATCACCAAATTCAGCACGACGAATATTGCCATTATTAACCTGAGATACAAATTCGCTGTATACCATGGTTGATGATGACGTTCCGCTCGGACTGAAGCTCTGAAAAACGCTCATCAGTACGACGGCTATTACAAGCCACAAGATGAGATTCTTTGCCATATCGCTCAAAGCCTATTACCTCTATTAAAAATCAACTACCCAACAGGGTACTACAGTTTATAGTCTGTCGCTACCAAGTAGACCTCTCTCGAACGTGCTCTCGAGGACTCTGGTTTTCTCGTTTTCACATCGTTAAACGCTGCTCGTACATCTTTCAGGAAAGATTCAAAACCTTGCCCCTGAAACACTTTGACGGCAAAACTTCCGCCGGGTTTCAAAACCTGATTGCACATGTCCAGCGCCAGCTCTACCAAATACATAGAGCGTGCCTGGTCCACCGTACCATTGCCACTCATATTAGGTGCCATATCAGACAGCACCACATCAACATTCTTACCACCGATACGTTCCAATAAAGCGTCTAGTACCGATTCTTCACGAAAATCGCCCTGAAGAAAATCGACTCCGGCGATTGGGTCCATCGCTAAAATATCACAAGCAATAATCTGACCGTCACCATTAAAGTAGTCGGCAACGTATTGTGACCACCCACCCGGGGCCGCTCCTAGATCAACGACGGTTTGACCTTTTTTGATCAGTTTGTCCCGTTTTTGTATTTCTTCCAATTTAAAAACAGCGCGGGATCGTAATCCCTTCTTCTGTGCTTTTTGGACAAACTGATCGTCAAAATGTTCTTTCAGCCAGCGCTGACTACTCACACTGCGTTTTTTTCCCATGATTTAACGAAGTTTCCTTAATTGTCTGGCCTGAATACCTGATCTGGCGTTACAATGTTAAAAAATCAAGCTCTAAAACGGATATTATCGAATGTCATTAAGTAATAAGCAAAAACAGCATTTAAAAGGTTTAGCACATCCGCTTAAACCCGTCGTACTACTTGGGGCTAACGGCCTTACTGAAGGTGTTCTTGCAGAAATTGAGCAAGCACTTGACCACCATGAACTGATTAAAATAAAAGTTCCGGAAGAAGACCGCGAGCTCAGAAAGCAAATTATGGCAACCATTGTACATGAAACAGGTGCCGCTGAAGTGCAAATTATCGGTAAAACACAAGTGATATACCGTGCTGCAGAAGAACCTAAGATTCGTCTTCCTCGCGGGTAATTCTTTGAATCGCAGGCTTAAGAGCTAATGCTTTCGCTACTAACTCTAATGCCTGCGATTTCTCCATCCACTTATCGGTAGTGGAAAAATACGCATCCAGCATCAAAGTCATGCATTTTTCGTCATCTTGCAGCCCGTAGACTTTCAATAACGGCTCTATCTTCTTGTGAGCTTTTAAAAACTCAATTCGCCGTTTGCGTTCTTCCTCTACCACACTGCTCTTAACATAGTCACCCTGAGTATAAGTGTAGCTGGGTTCATGCAAGGTATAACCCGGAGCGAAAAACCAGTTAAGAGAAATTCTTTCTTGCAGTAGTTTACGGATAATTTCGGCAAAAGGTAACTTGTTACTACGTTTCCAGTTGGCATAGTCGTTGGCGTTGCGGCCTAACCACACAGAAACATCTTTATAAGTTGCCTTCTGTGAGATGAGTTTTAAACGCTCGAAACACTCCGTGACAGTGAGTTCATCAAGAGGTGTATATTGAAGAGTATTAAATGATAGTGACTGTTCCTTGTCCATTGTCATCTTCTCTTGTAAATTTAATGTTAGAAAAAAGATAAGAGCAAACTATACAATAGATAGTATAAAAAACAAACAGGAATGTATTTGAAAAGCTAATAAAAAGAAAAAGGCTGGTAAACTTACGTTTCCAGCCTTTTATACACTCATTTTTGATATTACTTATATTGTACTGCAACAACCTCGTATTCAACTTCACCGTTAGGTGTCGTTACTGTCGCAATATCATCAATTTCTTTACCAATAAGCGCACGCGCAATGGGTGAATTCACAGAAATTAAGTTTGATTTAATATCCGCTTCATCATCGCCAACTATTTTATAAGTAACTTCTTCGTCCGTTTTCGTGTTGTAAACGGTGACTGTGGAGCCAAAAATAACTTTGCCGTTATTTGGTACCTTAGTTACATCAATAATCTGTGCGTTGGAAAGCTTGGATTCAATTTCCTGAATACGGCCTTCGCAAAAACCTTGCTGTTCACGCGCTGCATGATATTCCGCATTTTCTTTTAAATCACCATGCTCGCGAGCATCAGCAATAGCTTCAACAATGCGCGGACGCTCTACCGTTTTTAAACGTTTAAGCTCATCACGTAATAATTGCGCGCCATGTTCCGTCATTGGAATCTGGTTCATATTAACGATACCCTTTTATGTAATTCTTGTACCGAGCTCACCCGAGCCCGATCATCCGCTGTATTTGCTTTTACTGTCGCAAACGCAGCATTCAATGTTGTGGTGTAAATAACTTTATTCAATAGTGCTTCGCGGCGAATATAGACCGAGTCTTCAATCGCCTGACGGCCTTCTACTGTATTTATAATATAGCAATATTCGCCGTTTTTAATCGCATCAACAATATTTGGACGGCCTTCTTGCAGTTTATTTACAATACTGCAGTCAATACCTTCTTCGCCAAGCATTTTGGCTGTACCGCGCGTTGCTTCTAAACTAAAGCCTAATGCCAATAAGCCGCGGGCTAAGTCCATCAAGCGTTGCTTGTCACTGTCTTTTACAGAAATGAGTGCTTTACCTTTTTTGGCCAACGCTTCGCCGGCACCCAGGTTGGCTTTCGCATAAGCTTCTTCAAAGCTTTCACCCACACCCATAACTTCACCGGTTGAACGCATTTCAGGTCCGCGAATCGGATCCACGCCCTGAAATTTTGCAAAAGGAATAACCACTTCTTTCACCGAGTAATACGGTGGAATAATTTCTTTTACATAGCCCTGCTCTTGCAGTGACTGGCCAACCATTACCCGCGCTGCCACTTTGGCTAACGGCACACCTGTTGCTTTAGAAACAAAAGGTACGGTTCGAGCAGCTCTTGGGTTTACCTCAATCAGATAAATTTCATCGTCTTTAACCGCAAACTGCGCATTCATCAAGCCATTCACATTCAATTCAAAGGCTAGCTTACGCATTTGTTCACGTAATTGAGCCTGAATAATGTCACTCAATGAGTACGGAGGTAATGAACACGCAGAGTCACCTGAGTGAACACCGGCTTCCTCTATATGCTGCATAATGCCGCCAATTAGCACGTCGGTACCATCGCAGATGGCATCAACGTCCACTTCTATCGCGTTATCAAGAAAACGATCCAGCAGTACCGGTGCGTCGTTTGACACTTTGACCGCGTCAGTCAAATAACGTTGCAGGTCGGCTTCGTCATAAACGATTTCCATCGCACGGCCACCCAACACATAAGATGGGCGCACGACTAAAGGATAGCCGATACGTTTTGCTTCAGTTAATGCTTCGTTAAAGCCTGTGACTGTTGAGTTCTCGGGCTGCTTCAGCCCTAAACGACGCACTGCAGTCTGAAATCTTGAGCGATCTTCAGCTCTGTCAATAGCGTCAGGCGACGTACCGATAATCGGCACGCCATTAGCCTCAAGCTCACGCGCCAGCTTCAACGGAGTCTGGCCACCGTATTGGACAATAACCCCTTTAGGCTTTTCAATACGAACAATTTCGAGGACATCTTCGAGAGTAATAGACTCAAAGTATAGACGATCTGATGTGTCATAGTCGGTAGACACTGTTTCCGGGTTACAGTTCACCATAATGGTTTCATAACCGTCTTCACGCAGCGCCAGCGAGGCATGCACACAGCAATAATCGAACTCAATGCCCTGCCCTATACGGTTTGGTCCGCCACCAATAACCATAATTTTGTCATTGTCCGTCGGCGCTGCTTCGCATTCTTCATCGTAGCTTGAATACATATAAGCTGTGCCAGAGGCGAATTCAGCCGCACAGGTATCAACACGTTTGTAAACGGGATGAATTTTATACTTATAACGCTTTTTACGAACTTCTGCTTCACTCACATGCAGAACATCGGCTATACGGGAGTCAGCAAAACCACGACGTTTCAGCACCGTCATCACGTCTGCGGTGAGCCCGGCTAAACCAAGTTCATCAACCTCTTTTTCAAGGTCGACAAGCTCTTCAATTTGAATCAGATACCACTCATCTATACGCGTTAGTTCAAAGACTTCGCGTACCGTCATACCTAAGCGGAAAGCGTCGGCGATATACCAAATACGCTCTGCACCCGGTTCTTTTAATTCACGGATAACTTTTGAACGGGCATCTTTAGCTTCTAAGTCCACAATAGGGTCAAAACCTGAGGCACCAAGCTCTAGACCACGCAATGCTTTTTGCATTGACTCCTGGAAGTTACGGCCAATAGCCATCACCTCACCTACCGACTTCATTTGTGTGGTCAGCCGGTCATTACAGTTAGCAAATTTTTCAAAGTTAAAGCGCGGTATTTTTGTGACCACGTAATCTAATGCAGGCTCGAAAGACGCGGGCGTTTTGCCGCCGGTTATTTCGTTCTCAAGTTCATCAAGCGTGTATCCAACTGCCAGTTTCGCTGCAACCTTAGCAATTGGGAAGCCTGTAGCTTTTGATGCCAAAGCGGATGAACGCGAAACCCGTGGGTTCATCTCGATAATGACCATACGTCCGGTGTCCGGATTAACACCAAACTGTACGTTTGAACCACCAGTTTCCACACCGATTTCGCGCAGAACGGCCATTGCCGCATCACGCATTAGCTGGAATTCTTTGTCTGTCAACGTCTGGGCAGGCGCAACCGTAATTGAGTCACCGGTGTGAATACCCATAGGGTCAAAGTTTTCAATAGTACAGACAATGATGCAGTTATCGCTTTTATCGCGCACAACTTCCATCTCGTACTCTTTCCAGCCCAGTAGCGATTCGTCAATTAACAACTCATTGGTTGGCGACAAGTCCAGACCCCGGCGGCAAATTTCTTCAAATTCTTCGCGGTTATAAGCAATACCACCGCCACTGCCGCCCATAGTGAAGGACGGTCTAATAATGCAAGGGAAACCTAATCGGCTAAGCACATCAAAGGCTTCATCAAGACTATGAGCCATTTCAGCATTCGGTGTTTCCAGACCAATCGCTTTCATTGCCTTATCGAAGCGATCTCGGTTTTCCGCTTTATCAATCGCATCGGCATTAGCGCCAATCATTTCAACCTTGTAGCGTTCCAGCACACCGTGGCGGTCTAAATCCAGCGCACAGTTCAAAGCGGTTTGGCCACCCATGGTCGGTAACACCGCATCCGGACGCTCACGCTCAATAATTTTCTCTACTACTTCCCAGTGAATTGGCTCGATATAAGTTGCATCGGCCATTTCCGGGTCAGTCATAATGGTAGCAGGGTTAGAATTTACCAAAATGACTCGGTAACCTTCCTCGCGCAGCGCTTTGCACGCTTGAGCGCCGGAGTAATCAAACTCACAGGCCTGGCCGATAACAATAGGGCCTGCACCCAGAATCAGAATGCTTTTAATGTCGGTACGTTTTGGCATAAAGTCGCTCTATCTGTCCTTTCGCTACGGATGACGGCATCGAATATCATTCGACGAATCAGGCTTTGGCCTGCATCAATTCAATAAATTGGTCAAACAGTTCACTGGCATCGTGCGGCCCAGGGCTTGCTTCAGGGTGCCCCTGAAAACTAAAGGCCGGCTTATCTTTGCGGCGAATACCCTGCAATGTGCCATCGAACAAAGACACGTGAGTCACTTCCAGGTTATCCGGCAGCTGCTTTTCATCAACGGCAAAGCCATGGTTCTGACTGGTAATCATCACCCGTTTCGTTTTTAAATCTTGTACCGGGTGGTTAGCGCCGTGATGACCAAACTTCATTTTCATGGAGTGCGCGCCACTGGCAATAGCCAATAATTGATGACCAAGGCAAATACCAAAAATTGGAATGTCTTTATCCAATAAGGCTTTGATTGCTGTGATCGCGTAATCGCAAGGCTCAGGGTCGCCCGGACCATTCGATAGGAAAACCCCATCGGGTTTTAATGCCAGTACATCCTCGGCCGACGTTTGAGCCGGTACGACTGTAATCTTACAGTTTCGGTCTGCCAGCAAACGCAGAATGTTGTGTTTACAACCATAGTCGTAAGCGACTACATGGTATTTATTCTGCTCTGGTTTGGTGTGGCCTTCGCCAAGCTGCCAGCTGCCGCCCTGCCAGTCGTAAGGCTTATCGCAGCAAACTTCTTTCGCAAGGTCCATTCCTTTTAAGCCCGGAAACTTCTGAGCCAGTTCCTGCGCTTTATTTTCATCCAGCTCGCCAACCATAATGCAGCCATTTTGCGCACCTTTCTCGCGCAGAATGCGAGTTAAACGACGCGTATCAATATCTGCAATGCCCACCACATTGTGACGTTGCAAGTAAGCGCTTAGCGTTTCCTCACTACGGAAATTGCTGGCTTTCATTGCCAAATCTCTAATGATAAGTCCTTTCGCCCAAACCTGATCAGACTCTGCGTCTTCAGAGTTAATACCGGTATTGCCTATATGGGGATAAGTGAGAGTAACGATTTGTTCTGTATAAGATGGGTCAGTAAGAATTTCCTGGTAACCTGTCATGGCCGTGTTGAAGACCACTTCGCCGACTGCAGAGCCTTCGGCTCCGATAGCGGTTCCGCGAAACACGGTCCCGTCAGCAAGCACCAGAATCGCTCGTTTAGCGGATTGACTCGCTAGAATACTCAAGGGCAACCTCCGTACATAAAAAAACGGGTAAATCAATAATTTGACTTCCCCGTCTTGCGTCCTGAACCGCGCGTTTTGCCAAATCACGCCGGCCTTCGGACTGATTCAGGCAAATTCCCGCCATTCTACGAAATATTACGAAAACCGTCCAGCGGTATTTATTGCTTGAGCATGCGTTGCAGTATGTCCTGCAAATTCAAGGTGTCCTGCAGGCTATATAAACCGGGCGCTTGTTCGTCGAGCCACTTAGCGGCACGTAAGGCTCCGTCGGCAAAAGTTTTTCGATTGCTGACACGGTGTCCAATCTCAATGCGTTCACCCGCAACCGCCAGAGTGACTTGATGTTCACCGATAATATCCGCTGCCCGCATTACAGAGAAGCCAATGCCATCGTCGCTACGCAGACCGTCAGAGCGGATACCGTCGTTAACCTGTTCCCAGTTTTGCTGCCGGCCTTTTGCGGCAGCCTGCCCCAAACTCAGCGCCGTTCCGGACGGGCCATCTTTTTTGTGCCGGTGATGCGCCTCGAAAATCTCAATATCAGCATTGGGTAATGCAGCACTGCTTAAACCAACCAGCTGTTCAAGCAAAGCAATGCCAATGCTGGTATTACTGGCATACAGCACCGGCACGGTCTCGGCCGCCTGAGCCAGACGTTCTTTCTGTTCTTCGTTTAACCCCGTCGTACAAACAACAATAGGCAATTGATATTGTTCAGCAAGCTTCAGGTTTTCAGTGAGTGCTTCAGGCAAAGAAAAATCAATAAGGACATCAACCTGCTCGGGCTGCAATTCGTCGGCGCTAATAAAATGAACGGGCTCGTTCTCTGTCGCACTGTCGCCGTAACTGTTACTGCTTTTTCTGACAATGGCTGCACCCAGCTTAGCTTCGTTATCGTCCGCCAAAGCCTGAATAACCGCTTGTCCCATTCTGCCTGAGGCTCCGAATACGCCCACATTGATCATTATTTTGACTCCGTCGCTAAATGAGTTTGATCCTGCAACAGGTTTTCACTACGCGCAACAACTCTAGAAACCATCATATCGCCGGTCACATTAGTCAGGGTTCGGGCCATATCGATTATTCGGTCAATAGCTGCGATAAAAGCAATACCTTCTAAAGGTAAGCCAATAACATTCAGCGTTACGGTCAGCATCACTAAAGCGGTGCCTGGTACACCCGCAGTTCCTACTGACGCTATAGTTGCCGTCAACATGATCAAGCCATAGTCCATCCACTCTAATGGTATTCCGTACAGCTGCGCAATAAAAATAGACGCAACGGCCGGATAAATACCACCGCAACCATCCATATTAATCGTTGCACCCAGTGGTAACACAAAGCTGGCATAGTTTTTAGAAACGCCCAACCTTTCGGTAACGGCTCGGTGCGCGGCAGGTAATGATCCAAACGAACTGCAGGTGGTAAAGGCGACAATCTGTGCATCGAATATCGCTTTGAAGAACTGCCAGGGGCTCATTCCCCCAGCGGTGCGGATCAGACCACCATAAACAACAATAATATGAATAAGACAGGCCAAATAAATAACCCCGACAAACTTAGCCAGCGGCAGTAAAGTACTAAAACCATACTCACCGATAACCCAGGACATTAATCCAAGTACGCCTATTGGAGTCAATTGTAAGACCATGCGAGTAATTTCATACATCACCTCTGCGCCAGATTTTATCGTCTTGCGCAAAGGCTCGCCCCGTTCTTTTAAACGCTGAATAGCAATACCGACCAAAGCAGCAAAAACAACGATTTGCAGTACATTACCTTCGGTTAACGCTGCGAAAGGATTACTCGGCACAAAATTAAGAAAAACTTGGGCGATGCCGGGAATTTGCTTTTCATTTTGCTCCGTTGCGGTCAAGGTGGTTACGGGGCTCATATCAATTACACTGGCCAGAGTTAAGCCGATAGCGCTGGCAATCACCGCAGTCAGCATAAATAAGCCAATGGTTTTAGCACCCAAACGACCTAATTTCTTACCATCATTCAAATCCGTAATGGCGCTAACAATGGCACAAAAAATAAGCGGCGCGACCAGCATCTTAATGGCTTTTATAAATAAATCACCAAGAGGCTTAAGCGCGACTCCAACTTCAGGAGCCAGTCCACCTATGAGCATGCCTAATACAAAGGCACCTAAAACACGTTGCCAAAATGGAATTGCAAACCACGCTTTAAACATAATTCCCCAGCCGCTTTATAAAAAATGGGAGCTAGGGTAAAACTTTAAGGATAAGGGCAAAAAGAATAAATTGAACTAGGTTATAACCTTTTGAAAGGCAGAGGGAACAGGATCATTCCCTCTGTTACTTTATTTGTCTGAACTGCCGACCGAAGCAGGCCGTTGACAGGCTGGTGTTTTTCCGGCGGCACGAGCCGCAGAATAACGCTCTTGCAACGAAGGGATCAGCGCTTCAAGATCTTTAATACGAGTTTTTGGATTCGGGTGAGTCGACAACAGCTCAGGCGGCGATTCGCCGTCTGAAGCGGATTGCATATTGCGCCAAAGCTCAGGTGCCTCTTCCAGATTGAACCCGGCGTCGGCCATATATTCCATTCCCAGTTCATCCGACTCTGACTCATGGGTACGTGAATAAGGCAGCAGAATACCAACCTGGGCTCCTACACCTAACGCGGCCATCAATAAACCGGCTTTATCGTTATCCAGCTGAGTACTGGCGAGAATGCTGCCAAGCTGCAAACCAAGCCCAACCATCATATTACTTGAGATGCGCTCATTACTGTGTTCAGCAATAACGTGGCCAATTTCGTGCCCAATAACCGCAGCAAGCTGATGTTGATTTTCGGCAACTTCTATCAAGCCGTCGTATACGCCAATATAACCGCCCGGTAAAGCAAAAGCATTGACTGTAGGCTCTGCAAAAACAGTAACTTGCCAGTCCATTTCACTATAGTTTCCCGGCAAGTTTTCAACTAATGCGTCGCTGATACAACGCACATAAGCATTGACCTCAGCATCATCATTAATTTTTTGCTCTTCGCGCATTTCTTCGTAGGAGGCAGCCCCCATTTTATTCAACTCGCTATTTGAATAAAGTTGCAACTGCGAGCGGCCCGTCGGAGATTTAGCACAACTGGCCAATACCACCAACATGCAGGCACTTAACGTCACGGTCTTCCAATTCATTGACTGCCTCCGGTCTTTTTTATCATGCACTTATATAGTGATAGACAATCTAGCTACGTAAGTCATCAAAGAATTGTTTCACGCCGTCGAAAAAACCTTTTTCTTTGGGTCGGAATTTTGCAGCTTCATCGCCGGTACCCATTGAATCCTCGAGCTCTTCTAACATGTCACGTTGCTTAGATGACAGATTTACCGGGGTTTCAATTACCACTTTGCAAATTAAGTCGCCAACTTCACCCGTGCGGACTGACTTAACGCCTTTACCACGTAACCGAAAATGCTTACCCGTTTGTGTTTCTTTAGGCACTTTCAGTTTTACTTTGCCATCTAAGGTTGGCACTTCAATGTCGCCACCCAGAGCAGCTTTAGTGAAACTGACAGGCACTTCACAGAACAAGTTATTGCCGTCGCGGGCAAAAATAGGATGCTCCCGTACGTGAACCTGAACATACAAATCACCCGCAGGCGCTCCGTGTTCACCCGCTTCGCCTTCATTCGCTAAACGAATGCGATCGCCGGTATCAACGCCAGCCGGGATCTTAACCGACAAGGTTTTTGTCTCTTCTTTACGGCCATGACCATGACATGTGCGGCAAGGATCTTTAATAATGGTACCCGTACCACGGCATTGAGGACAGGTTTGCTGCACAGCAAAAAAGCCCTGGCGCATCTGAATCTGACCTGAACCATGACAATGACCACAGGTTTGCGGCTTACTGCCTTTCTTCGCGCCACTGCCGTTACAGTCTCGACATTCCACTAAGGTAGGAATTTCGAGCTCAACAGTTTTACCGCGAACCGCTTCTTCCAGCGACATATCAAGGTTGTAGCGCAAATCTGCACCGCGTTGCGCGCGAGCTTGCTGACGTCTGCCACCGCCAAAAATATCACCGAAGACATCACCAAAGATATCAGCAAAATCAGCACCGCCACCGCCGAATCCGCCTGCACCATGGCCAGCTCCGCCCTGGCGTGCCTGTTCGAAAGCTTCATGCCCATATTGATCATACATCTGGCGTTTCTGAGGATCAGAAAGAACTTCGTACGCCTGCTTAATCTCTTTAAACTTAATTTCCATATCTTTATCACCCTCGGTTCTGTCCGGGTGATACTTCATCGCCATACGTTTGTAGGCTTTTTTAATGTCACGTTCATTGGCGTCTTTCGATACGCCCAGAACCTGATAAAAATCTTGCGTCGCCATAATTTCTTCGTCTTCTATCTGTGCTGTTTGTCAGCCTGATACAAATACACGGGTATTACCTTTCGGCAACACCCGTGTGCTTTTGCGAAGTTGCCTTAATGCTTACTTCTTATCGTCGTCTTTGACTTCTTCAAATTCAGCATCAACAACATCATCATCCGCTTTGGAAGACTGCTGTTCACCGCCAGCTGCACCTTCAGCACCTTGCTGTGCCTGTTGCTGCTGAGCCGCTTCCATCAGTTTCTGTGATGCTTCCATCAACGCCTGAGATTTCGCATCAATGGCTTCTTTGTCACCATCTTTAGCCGCCTGCTCTAACTCTTCACAAGCTTTCTCAATAGCGTCTTTGTCTTCCTGAGACAAGGCATCGCCAACTTCTTTCAGTTGATTACGGGTTGCGTGAACCAAACCGTCAGCCTGGTTACGTGCCTGCACCATTTCTTCAAATTTCTTATCTTCTTCAGCGTGCGCTTCCGCATCTTTAACCATTTTATCGACTTCAGACTCATCCAGGCCAGAAGACGCCTTAATGGTGATCTTCTGCTCTTTGCCGGTATCTTTATCTTTAGCCGATACGTGCAGAATACCGTCCGCGTCAATGTCAAAAGTGACTTCAATTTGCGGTACACCACGTGCCGCTGCACGAATACCTTCCAGGTTAAACTGCCCCAGAGATTTGTTATCCCCTGCGCGTTTACGCTCACCCTGAATAACATGAATGGTTACCGCGGACTGATTATCTTCAGCCGTTGAGAAGGTTTGCGATTCTTTAGTCGGAATCGTAGTGTTCTTCTCAATCAGTTTCGTCATTACGCCGCCCATGGTTTCGATACCCAGCGACAGAGGACAAACATCCAGCAACAATACGTCTTTAACATCACCTTGCAATACGCCCGCCTGAACCGCAGCACCCACTGCAACAGCTTCGTCAGGGTTCACATCGCGACGTGGCTCTTTTCCGAAGAAGTCCGTTACCGCAGCCTGTACTTTCGGCATACGAGTCTGACCACCGACCATGATAATGTCCTGAATGTCGCTGACAGACAGATCAGCATCGGCTAAAGCCTGTTTCAATGGCTCAAGCGACTTCTTGATTAAATCTTCAACCAGTGATTCCAGCTTCGCACGGGTCACTTTAATGGCCATGTGCTTAGGACCAGCGTTGTCTGCCGTAATATACGGTAAGTTCACTTCGGTCTGCTGCGCTGACGACAGTTCAATTTTCGCTTTCTCTGCGGCTTCTTTAAGACGCTGCATAGCTAAGGGATCTTTACGCAAGTCCATGCCCTGGTCTTTTTGGAACTGCTCAACTAAGTAGTTGATTAAACGGTTATCAAAGTCTTCACCACCTAAGTGTGTATCACCGTTAGTTGCCAGTACTTCGAAGGTATGCTCACCTTCAACTTCGTCAATCTCAATAATAGAGATATCGAACGTACCACCACCTAAGTCATACACCGCAATCACGTTGTCGCCGGACTTCTTGTCCATGCCGTACGCTAAAGCAGCGGCTGTTGGTTCGTTAATAATACGTTTTACGTTAAGACCAGCGATTTTACCGGCGTCTTTGGTTGCCTGACGCTGGGCATCGTTAAAGTATGCCGGTACAGTAATTACCGCATCCGTTACTTTCTCGCCCAGAAATTCTTCGGCGGTCTTTTTCATCTTTTTCAGGACTTCCGCAGAAATTTGTGGTGGCGCTTTTTTGTCACCATCAATTTCTACCCATGCGTCACCGTTGTCAGCCTTAACAATTTTGTAAGGCATAATGCCGATATCACGCTGTACTTCTTCGTCCTGAAAGCGACGGCCAATTAGGCGCTTAATCGCAAACAAGGTTTTATTTGGGTTGGTTACTGCCTGGCGTTTTGCCGGTGAACCTACCAAAATTTCGCCATCGTCAGTAAATGCAACTACTGACGGCGTTGTACGGTCGCCTTCGCCATTTTCAATAACGCGAGCTTTGCCACCATCCAGTACAGCAACGCAAGAGTTTGTTGTACCTAAATCTATACCAATCGTTTTACCCATGATTCGTCTCCAACTTCTGATTCATGTAATTTGTTTCGTTACCCCTTATCTGGGGTGCCTATGTTCGAATTTCAATACCCAACACAGGGATAATTTTCGATTTTGTTACGCTTTTGTATCCACACCCGAGTTCGAGTTACGCGCAACCATTACCATTGCCGGACGCAACAGGCGTCCATTCAGCTCGTAGCCTTTTTGCATTACCGCCATAATAGTATTGTTCGGATGCTCATCGGATTCCTGCATCGACATGGCCTGGTGTTGATCCGGATTAAAGGCTTCGCCTTCTGCACCAATTGCTTTTACACCAAACTTTTCCAGCGTTGAGGTTAAGCTTTTATAGGTAAGCTCAATCCCTTCTACAAAGTTTTTGTTCGCTTCATCTTCTTTATCAGCCAGCTGTAAAGCACGTTCCAGGTTATCTACCGAAGTCAGTATTTCATTAGCAAACTTCTCCAGCGCAAACTTATGTGCTTTTTCAACATCCTGACTGGCCCGACGACGCACGTTTTCCATTTCAGCCTGAGTGCGTAGTACCGAGTCGCGTTGATCATTCACTTTCGCTTCTGCTTTACTTAAAGCCAATTCCAGTTCAGCAATGCGATCCGTTTGATCCGATGACTGTCCCGCAGTTTCTGCTTCATCAGCTGCTACATCTTGTTGCAACGCCTCTTCAGCTGCCTGTGCTGCTTCCTGTTCAGCTTTTTGCTGCTCTACAGTCGGCTCATCAGCCGCTTCATTTTTCTGTTTCGAATCGTTTTTATCGGTCATAAGTGACTCTCTTTAACCAGTTTAAAATTAAGGTTGCAGGATTAATGGGGGCAAGTTTTTTTCTTTCAAGGGGATTTCTCTTACTTGATAAATTTTCTTGCTCATCGTAGCGTAAGCACACGAACGCATAAGGATCCCGTTAATGAGCGCTTTTACAAAGATTGGGTTACTCGGCAAAGCCGACGACCGCGGTACCCAGTTAACTTTAGAAACAATTACCACGGCTTTAATTCATCGTGGTTTTGCGCTGTGTCTGGAGGCACGTACGGCGGAGCAATTAAACCTGCCGGAAGAGGTTGAGACGCTGAGCCTGCCAGACTTAGGTGAATGGGCCGAAATTGCTATTGTCGTCGGTGGTGATGGCAACATGCTGGGTGCTGCCCGCGCCTTATGTGAATATGATATCGGTGTTATCGGCGTCAATCGCGGCAATTTGGGCTTTTTAACCGACTTAGACCCTGACGAAGTTATGACGCCTTTGTTGTCTGTGCTCAATGGAGACTACCACGTAGAGGAACGTTTCCTGCTCTCAGCTGAAGTCATTAACAAAGGCAGCTCATCAGGTACCGGCAGAGCAATTAATGAAATTGTTCTGCACTCAGACAAAGTCGCGCATATGATAGAGTTTGAACTCTATGTAAACGACCATTTTGTTTTTAGTCAACGCTCTGATGGTTTAATTTGCGCCACACCAACCGGCTCTACCGCCTATTCATTATCAGGCGGCGGCCCTATTTTGCATCCCGGTCTGGACGCAATGACTCTGGTGACTATGTTTCCCCATACTTTAAGCAGTCGCCCAATTGTCGTCGACGGTAACAGTGAAGTCAGATTAAAGGCCGCTTTTGACAATGACTTGCTGCAAATCAGTTGCGATGGGCATGTCAGGATGACAGTTCACCCCGGCGACGATGTCATTATAAAAAAATACCCGAAAGCCTTACGTATGATTCATCCGATTGACCACAACTACTACCACGTATTACGCAATAAACTGGGCTGGGGTAGTCGACTTTTTTAAACGGGATACTTGCATTTCGACGCAGCTACTGTATAAATACTGTATAACCTGTATATATCAACAGTATTGGAGCGAAGATTATGTTATCCCAATTAACTATTCGCAACTTTGCAGTCGTTAAATCTTTAGACATTGAATTTCACAACGGCATGACCGCTATCACCGGTGAAACCGGCGCCGGTAAATCTATAGCTCTGGATGCCTTGAGCCTTTGCCTGGGTAGTCGGGCCGATGCTAACTGGGTTCGTCCGGGCCAGGAAAAAACGGAAATTACAGCTGTTTTCGCTTTGGAAGATGCCAGCCCCGCCCATCAGTGGTTAACTGAAAATGAGTTTGATGCTGATGATGACTGCGTTTTACGTCGGGTTATTCAGCGCGACGGACGCTCCAAAGCATGGATTAACGGAACACCGGTTCCCGTCAGTCAGCAAAAATCCCTGGCACCTCTGTTAGTTAACATTCATGGTCAGCACGAACACCAATTATTGTTAAAAGAAGAGCATCAATTAACGCTACTCGATAGCTACGCCCGCCATCAGCACTTATTAGACAAAGTCCAGCAAGACTATAAAAACTGGGCTTCAGTTGAGAAGCAATATCAGAGCTATCAGCAACAAAAAGAAGAACTGGAAGCCCAGCGTCAATTACTTGAATATCAGGTTAACGAGCTGAATGAGTTTGCTCTGGAAGATGGTGAATTCGAAGAACTGGAGCAAAAACACAAACGCTTAAGTAACAGCAAGGTTTTACTCGAAGCCGGTGTGTTTGCTTTAAATGCTCTTTACGAAGGGGAGCACAATAACGCGTCCAGCCTGGTTCAGTCAGCCAGCCAACGCTTAGCTGAAGCTGAAGAGATGGATACCGCGCTTTCTCCTATTAACCAGTTACTGCAACAGGCGAAAGTACACATTGAAGAAGCGGCGCTTGAATTACGCCAGTATCAGGACGACTTAGAGCTCGACCCGGGCGAACTCCAGATTATAGAAGACCGCTTAAGCGCCGCTATTCATTTAGCGAAGAAGCACCAGATACCCGGCTCGGAACTGAGCCAGCAACACAAGAAGTTAATAGATGAGCTTGATAATCTGGAACAAGCCGGTGAACAAGCCGAGAAACTTGACGAAGACCGGCAGCAGGCTCGCAAAGTTTACCGTGAGAGTGCCCTTAAGCTTTCCACAAGCCGCGAGCAGGCAGCTGCGGAATTAAGTCAAAAAATAAGCAGCTCAATGCAAGAGTTGAATATGCCGCATGGTCGTTTTGTTATTCAGGTTGAACATGATGCCAGCGCCCGGGCTACCCGACTAGGTACCGATGAGGTCGAGTTTCTGGTAACAACCAACCCGGGACAACCCATACAGGCGCTGAATAAAGTCGCTTCCGGGGGTGAACTTTCGCGAATTAGCCTTGCCATACAGGTGATGACCGCAACACAGAAAACGGTTCCTACCATGATGTTTGATGAAGTTGATGTTGGCGTCAGTGGCCCTACGGCATCAATAGTGGGTTCTATGCTTCAGGCTTTGGGGAAAACCTCTCAGGTTATTTGTGTTACCCACTTACCACAAGTCGCGGCTAAAGCTCATCAACAATTGCAAGTGAGCAAGTCAACGGATGGAGCCGAAACTGAAACCGCAGTGGTTGCGTTATCGAAAGAACAAAGAGTTGTGGAGCTGGCACGCTTATTGGGCGGCGACAAGGTCACCGACATGGCGAAAGCTAACGCGAGAGAATTACTCGCCAGTTAAATTCGTTCTATACTGGCGTTCGGGTAAGTCATTGTTTATCATCGACGCCAATACAATCAATTGAGATTAATTTTAATAGGTATTTCATGTCAAGATTTGGAGTTTTTCTAGTTGCCGTTATAACCTTAAATGGCTGTTCTCTTCTCGATAAAATGGTATATCGCATTGATATTCCTCAGGGAAATTATCTTGAGCAAGACGATGTCGACAAATTGCGTGTAGGAATGACCGAAGAACAAGTGGTTTTTGTGCTGGGAACCCCTGTTGCGCAGAACAGTTTTGACTCTGACCGCTGGGTATACCTTTATAAAATGGATCCCAATTCAGGCGAAGATTACCGCAAAGAACTGGTACTAACCTTCAACGACAAGCGCTTGCAGGATTTTAAAGGCGACTTTGATAAACCAGAAGACTTTAATCAGGCACTGGATCAGTAACTCGCCTCGAAATCTATATCAAGGAGAATTATGGCGAACTCTTCACCTAACGATGAGGTCGTCCGTGTTGTCCGAAGTTCTGGAGACAAACGAGACTATCAGCACCTGACATTAGAGAACCAGCTTAAAGTGTTGTTGGTTCACTGCCCTGATAGCCAGAAAGCCGCGGCGTCTGTCGCGGTAAATGCCGGCCACTTCGATGACCCTGAACATACTCAGGGTTTGGCTCATTTTTTAGAACACATGTTATTTTTAGGAAGCCAGGCGTTTCCTGAACCCTCCGCTTTCGGACACTTCTTAAATTTGCAGGGTGGCCAGCACAACGCCTGGACC
The DNA here is from genome assembly GCF_051842345.1 of Idiomarina sp. ST20R2A10. Classification (NCBI taxonomy): domain Bacteria; kingdom Pseudomonadati; phylum Pseudomonadota; class Gammaproteobacteria; order Alteromonadales; family Idiomarinaceae; genus Idiomarina; species Idiomarina sp. ST20R2A10. Next base: position 748,768 of record NZ_JBNIEY010000001.1, read on the forward strand.
GGCACTGAATTTACTAACTACCACTTTGACTGCAATGCTAATGCACTGCCACAGGCGCTGGAATTTTTTTCCGCTATGCTGAAAAAACCATTGCTGTCGGAGAGTTGGATAGACAAAGAAATAAGTTCTATAGAGTCGGAGTTTCGCCTAAAACAGAATGATGAACTCCGACGCTTGTATCAGGTTCACAAGGTTACGGCTAACCCAAAACACCCTTTCAGTCAATTTTCTGTGGGCAATCTTAATACTCTCAGACACGATGAGCACGGTACCTTAAAAAGCAAATTGCAGCTTTTTTTTAATGAGCATTACGTAGCGCAAAGAATGCGGCTGGTCATTGCAGGGCCTCAATCTATTGCTGAACTTAAGCAATTAGCACACCGCTACTTCGCTGACATTAAGCAGCAACTCACTAAAAAAACTTCTATTAATGCTCCTCTTTATCGCAAGGAACAAAAAGGAGTATGGATAAAAGTTAAGCCCATCAAAGCAGCTTACCGTCTTATTTTGACACTACCGTTACCGAGTATCGACGCAGACTACCCGCATAAAACCACCAGCTTTATTGCGCATTTATTAGGCTACGAGGGTCCGGGAAGTTTATTTAGTTCGTTGCGTTCGAAGGGTTGGGTCAACTCACTTTCAGCGGGCGGTGGCATTAGTGGTAGTAACTTCAAAGATTTTAATATTAATATCCAGCTTACTGAGTCTGGACGCCACAGAGTTGAACAGGTTGTTCAGTGGGTTTTTGCCTATATACGAAAAATAGAAGCTGACGGGATCGAAGACTGGCGCTACAAAGAGCGCCGTATTACCACAGAAATGAGTTTTCTTTATCAAGAGCCGACTCCGGTCGGAGAATTGGCTAACCAGCTCGCCGTAAACGCTTTTCACTATAAACCGGAAGACACTCTCTACGGTGATTATCGTATGGATGGGTTAAATCATTCCTATGCAGCCAAAACCCTGCAGCAGATGACCGCTGAAAATGCGCGTATTACTCTAATTGCTCCTGATGTCCGTACGACTGACGTCGCGCCGATTTATCATACGGAATATAGTTTGAACCCTATTAGCAAAAAACAGTTTCAGCTATTTTTATCAACACCGGATGACTTCAACTGTCAGCTTCCTAAGCCGAACCGTTTTCTCAACTCCCGATTTAAACCTTTACCTCTGGAGTCTGGTGGTTCTTTGCCAACACGATTAGAAGACAGCGCGCAGTTACAACTATGGCACCTGCAGGATCGTGATTTCCGGGTGCCCAAAGGGCATATCTACTTGTCCTTAAGGTTACCCGCGGTAACCAATTCAGCTTTTCACTTCGCTATCGCCAGATTATGGTCTGAGCTTATGATAGATGCGTTAAATGACGACTTGTATGATGCCGAAGTCGCTGGATTACACTTTAATATTTACCCAACTCAAAATGGCATAACGATACATACAACCGGGCTTTCTGCCGGTCAAATTCCGTTAATGCAACACCTTATCCGGCGGGCTGTAAAAACTCGTTTTGCAAGACGCCGCTGGCAGGATCTAAAGCAAAGTCTGCTAAGTAACTGGCACTCCGCTCATCAGAGTCAACCACTGAACAAGCTTTTTGCTGAACTAAACCAGCAGCTGCAATCCGGTTTATTTCGGCTTAGCGATTTAGCCTGTGAACTGGAGAAGGTCTCTTTCCGTCAGTTTACAATAGAAGTCGCTAAGCTTTTCTCCCCAGTGCATGTTACTGCGCTAGCTCATGGCGACTGGCAAAAAGACGATGCTCTGGAGCTGGGACAGCTTATTAAAAATAACCTCCCTGACCAGCGAAGCGTTCCCAACAGAAGACTTCCGGTTAAACGTGTCCGCGATTTTTGTTCGCAGCAATTAATTGTTCCTGCTGAACACTCAGATACCGCTATTTTGCTTTATTTTCAGGGCGAAGATGATACTTCAACCGAGCAAATCAGCTTTATGCTCTTGCAACAGTTAATTCATCAACCGATATTTCAGGCTTTACGAACCGAACAACAACTGGGTTATGCTGCCGGAAGCCAGTACTTTCCGGTACAACGTCTACCCGGAATCTTATTCTTCTTACAGTCCCACGAGTTTGATGCCGATAAACTTTATCAAGCAATACATGACGTGATTAACGTGCAACTTGCTGAGCTTGAGGATCTGACACTGAAAGAATGGCACCACGCTAAGTCAGTACTTAACCAGCAAATTAAGACAATTGATCGCAACTTAAGGGTTCGCAGTCAGAGACTTTGGGGCGCTATTCAACTCGCCGGTACAGGGTTCAACCGCCAGCAAGAACTCCTCAGTGCGCTGGAACATTGTCAACTCAGTGACTGGCTGGAACGAATAAAACTGCGTTTAGGTGATAAATCGCAAGCGCTAAGGCTTCAAACCCAAACTCTGACCGAGTAGAATAGTCTTTGACAGTAAGTACCTCTCTCGTTATCTTAACGATATATTAACAATAAAGAGCTGCTAAAGTAGCCATTCAATAGGTTTGTCGTGAATTTTACATTGCCTATCAGAACATTATGCTCTGCTCTTTTTCTATGTATTTTGTTATCCGGAAGCTTTAGCTTTCATGTTTACGCACAGCAGTCCCCCACAGACAATTCAGTACATCAATGGACCTTTAATGATGGCTTACCCAGCAACCATGTAAATGCTATAGCCCAGGGGCCTGAAGGTTTCTTGTGGATAGCGACAGTCAGCGGCTTAACTCGGTTCGATGGCAGCGAGTTCAAAAACGGTTTAGCCTTATCTGAGGCGAAGAAGCATTTGCTTCCAGATGATATCGAACATCTGTTTTTTGATGCATCGGGTGCACTATGGCTCGGAACTCACAGCGGTCTGGCAAAACTTCAGTTTTCATCAGAACATGAGCTTCATACGTTCGATTTAGCGGGTCATCAGTCTGGTGAACAGATTCGTATAAAGCACATATCAGAAGATGAAAAAGGCCGGTTACTGATTGCTACAAGCAGATTAATTTACCGCCACACTCCCGGAACAAAGGTTTTTGAACCATTAAATCTAAGCTATAACGGCAGTCCCATTCAGCAAGTCAACTATATTTATCACGGAAAGAAATGGAACTGGTTAAGTACTGATAATCAGGGGTTATTTGTTTGGGACGGGTTTTCCAGCGAAGTTTTTGCGGTTAGTAAACAAAACCCAATTACAGAAAAAATACCGAGCAGCCAGCTTTATGCTGCGGTTCACTTTCAGAATCAGCTATGGCTTGCAACAGAGCAAGGTTTGATTCTGCTGGACAAAGATTTACGTTTAACCCCCCTTCCAGATTACCTTAACAACATAGAGAGAGTTAATAATTTAGCATTAACTCAGAACAATTCCGCAATTTTACTCAGTACGGCAAATGGCCTTTATGAATTACGAAATGGGAAGCTCACCCTGCTACATAACGCACCCGCAGCCGCAGCTAAAGAAATTACCCGGGGAGATGTTTTTTTCTTAACCAATAATCAGGGCGTATTTCAAATAAACACGCCTTTTGCTCCGGCTACCCTTGCTTCCAATTTCAATAAAAAGCAAAGCTCAGCAAGCATTAACATTCCGCAACTGATGCAACAAGTATCAGCAGCAATACAAGATGACAACGGTAACTGGTGGTTAGCGACAGAGTTAGGGTTAGTATTTTACGATACAGTCAATGAAGAAATCTCGGAGCTTAATCACTACCCTGATGCCCAGTTTGAGATCAATAAAATGCGTTTATTCGCAAACCAACTTTATCTTGTTGATAATTCCGGAGCCCTATATCAGTACGATATTATTAATAGAGACTGGAATTCACTGGTAACGTCAGCATTATCGGCAACGCCCGATAATTTGAACTTAACGACGTTTAACCATTCGCTTTGGCTGCATACAAAGACCGAAGCCATCGAAATAAACGCATTTGGACAAGTCTCGCAGAAAAAGGTAATTTCTGTCGATAATGAACCGTTAGACAAACCACCCCATATTGATTTAGAAAGAGTCAATAATGCTACATTTATAGCAGACTTTACGGTTCCGTTTTCAGCAGCTCCGGCAGAGTTACGCTATCGCTACAAATTGAGTCATGCAGAAAATAATTGGCAAACTTTAGAGAACAACAGGGCATCACTGCAACTATCTTCATTGCCCTCCGGATCTCATAAACTAGAAGTTCAGGTAGCTTATCGCGAAGACCGTTGGTCGCCATCGGCTGTGGCTCAGCTTGACGTGCCCGCTCCCTTTTGGAAAACGCCTTTAGCCTGGCTCGGCTACATACTTATCATTATCCTGTGCTTGTTCTCGTACTGGCTTTATCAACGCCAGCGTCAGGCGAAAATGCGCCACGACCTTAAACAATATCGGCGGCAGGCACAAGGCGTCCTATCCAGCCGTTACCAATGCTGGGAGTGGGATCTCGAGTCAGGAGAGCTGATACGACAGAATATCTGGGACAACTGCCCTGCTTTCTCTATTGACGGTATACGGCTAGGCCTATCTGGAGGCAAGTCGAACGTGCATCCGGAAGATCTAAAACGACTACAAAAAAGCCTTGAAGACCATTTAAGTGGGGAGTCTGAGTTGTTCGAATGCAGCTACCGGTTGGACAATCAAGGCAATTGGCTATGGGTATTAGATAGAGGGAAAATCCAAGTTAACAATGAACGGCGAACTATGTTCGGTACGCTAAGTGATATAAGTAGTCTGGTAAGCTCTGAAGAACGAATTACAATGCTGGCCTCTTCGATTACGAATATATCTGATGGAATTTGCATCTTCGATCGCTTTTTCCGAAAACGCGAAGTCAATAATGCGTTTGAACGAATTAGCGGCTTCAGTCGTGACCAGGTGCTAGGTCAGCTATTAACGCTTGAGTGTTATCCCGAAAGCTTTGTTAATCAGATAAAGAGGTCGGTAATTAAAGAAGGAACCTGGCGTGGTGAAATCACCGATGTTAAAGCCAACGGTGAAGAGTTCCTGATGGAATTAACTCTTGATGCTGTTAGGGATGATAACGGCGAGGTGTCACTCATTGTTGCCAGTTTTTCGGATATCACCGAAAGGCGCCATACAGAAAACGAACTTCGGCGCCTGTCAAACACAGATACATTAACCGGACTGCCGAACCGCTCTTACTTTCAGGTCAGTCATTCAAATCTGGTCAGGAAAAAGGTTTCACATACTTTATTACTCTTTGATTTAGATGACTTTAAGAAAATTAACGACTCCTTAGGTCATGAGATTGGTGACGAACTTTTATGTCAGGTTGCCGAGCGACTCATGGATATTGGTCGTCGACAGGATACTCTTTACCGTCTGGGTGGAGATGAGTTTGGTTTGCTCATTGAAGACAGCGTGGACATTAACCTAATTGGCGATTTAGCCAATCAAATTAACCTTAAGGTGGCAGAGCCCTACTTTATTGAGCAGCATGAAATTGTCATTGGCAGTTCCATTGGCATTGTACTTTACCCTCACGACGGTCAGACTTCACAAGAGCTTTTACAAAAAGCCGATATGGCCATGTATCATGCGAAGCAGCGTGGCGGAAACTGTTATCAGTTTTTCAGTCAGTCAATGAACGAAAACGCGGTCAAACGACTTAAGCTGGAAAATGAATTAAGAGCGGCATTGAAGTCTCATAATATTCGGGTTTACTACCAACCGAAAATAGAAATACACTCCGGGCATATTGCCGGACTAGAAGCACTGGCTCGCATTGAGAGTGAAGACGGCTCAATGATTAACCCGGCAGACTTCATTCCTCTGGCCGAAGAAACCGGGCTTATCATTCCCCTGGGCGAAGAAGTTTTACGGCTGGCATGCCGTGATATGAAGCGTTTTATGGCCTGTCAGGGCTCCCCGAAGAGCATCGCTGTTAATTTGTCTGCCCGACAGTTTATGCAGTCAAGTCTGGCCTTGCAAATTGAGCAAATTTTACGTGAAGAGGGATTGCATCCTCGCCATGTTGAGTTTGAGATAACCGAAGGCATGGTCATGAGCGACCCTGAACGCGCCATTACTATGATGGAAAACCTATCTGATATGGGTGTAAAACTGGCTCTGGATGATTTTGGTACAGGTTACTCTTCACTGTCGTACCTTAAGCGTTTTCCTATGAACAGCCTGAAAATTGATAAAGCCTTTGTTGATGACATAACCATCAACGACAAAGACCGTAATATGGTCGCGTCAATTATTGCAATGGCACATAACCTTGGCCTGAAGGTTGTTGCGGAAGGGGTTGAAACTAAAGCTCAGTTACAGACGTTAAAAAGCCTCAAATGCGAATACATTCAAGGCTTCTATTTTGCAAAACCAATGCCGGCTGATGCGTTAATTGAGTTTATTGAGCAGCACAACGAAGTAGCTGCTCAGGTTTAACGTTACTAATAAAGGCTATTGATAAAAGTTCCAGCCATTTTCCAGCATTTGCTTCAACAAAGGTGCAGGCGTGTATCGTTCGCCACGTTCTGCTGCCAGCTTCTCTAGCTTATTCACTATCGTTTCAAGCCCCTGGCTGTCCATATAACGGAATGGCCCGCCAAGGAAAGGTGGGAAACCGATACCGAAAATTGCACCAATATCACCGTCGCGAGGACTGCGAATAATCTCTTCCTGCAAACAGTAAGCAGCTTCATTCAGCATGGGCAATAAACAAATATCAATAATTTCGTCCGCAGACTTGCTCTCGTTCGGATCAATATCCAGCAAAGAATACACTGAAGTGTCTACCGGCTTGCCCTTTACACCCTTGCCGTATTGATAAAAGCCTTTTTGGTTTTTCTTACCTTTACGATCGTCGTCAATCAGCTTCTCAAAAGCTTCAGGCGCTTCAAAACGATCACCCAGCTCTTTCACCAAGACCGGAGCCACTTTTGCCGCAACATCGATACCAACCTCATCCAGTAGGGTAATTGGCCCCACCGGGAAACCAAATTTCACTAAGGTTTTATCGATATGCTCAATAGGCTCTCCGGCTAACAGCAAGCGCGCAGCTTCGTTCATGTAGGGCGCAAGAATTCGGTTTACATAGAATCCGGCACCATCTTTCACCACTATCGGAGTTTTACCCTGCTTCTTGGCCAGAGAAACCGTTGTGGCTATTGTCTTATCGGAAGTACCCGGATGGGTAATAATTTCCGCCAACGGCATTTTATCGACCGGAGAAAAATAGTGGAGCCCAATAACCTGTTCCGGGCGCTTGGCTTTAGCCGCTATTTGAGTAATAGGCAGTGAGCTCGTATTAGTTGCAAAAATGGTCGACTCGTCTGCGTGCTCCTCCACATCAGCAACCATTTTTTGCTTCAGGTTAAGGTCTTCAAATACCGCTTCAATAACCACATCGGTACGCTGAAAGCCGCTGTAATCAAGCGAACCGCTCAGCATCAGCATAGTCTTTTCAAGCTCGGCCCGGCGCATATGCCGACGTTTCACTTTTTTATCTAGACGCTCGTAACTGTAATGTAATGCATGTCGAATTCCATCTTCAGCGATGTCCTTGATACGTGCAGGAATACCTGCTTTAGCCGCCGTAACATAGGCAATACCGCCGCCCATCAATCCACCACCTAAAACGCCAACCCGTTTGACCAAATCAGGTTTAACACCATCGGCGCCGGTTTCTTTTTTCATTTCTGTGGTGGCAAAGAAAATCTGGCGCAGCTGATAAGACTCTGGCGTCATTGCCAACTCACCAAAGCTACGGGCTTCCTTATCCAGGCCAGCTTCGCGGCCACGTTCAACACCTTCACGCACCGTCTGAATGATTTTATCAATTGCCGGGTAATTGCCCTGAGCTTTCTTCTGCGCCTGCTCACTGGCCTTTTTAAAGATAATGTCACGGCCAAACTTGGTCGCCTCCAGCACTTTACTAATGCCCTTAAGTGGCGGCTTAGTTGATTTTGGCTTACGTTTTAACGCGTGCTCAACGGCAACATCCAACAATATGCTTTGGGGAACAACCTCGGTGACAAGTCCTGCTTTCAAAGCCTGTTTAGCACGCAGTTCTTTACCGGTCAGGATCATCGTCAGTCCTTGCTGAACACCAACCAGTTCAGGCAGACGTTGCGTACCACCACTGCCCGGTAACAAGCCTAATTTAACTTCAGGTAAGCCCAGAGCTGTCTTGCTGTTGTCGGTACAAACCCTTACATGACAAGCCATGGCCAGTTCCAGTCCACCGCCCAGGCAAGCTCCGTTAATAGCCGCAACCACAGGCACATTTAACTGCTCGATGCGATCAAACATAGCCTGCCCTTTTCGCGCCAGACTTTCTGCGTCCACGGCATTTTCACAACCGTCTATCATGTTGATATCAGCACCGGCAATAAAGGAGCCTGGCTTACCACTAATAAAAACCACACCTTTGACTGAATCATCGCTTTCTAAGCGATTCATCAAACTGCCAACTTCTTCGGCAAATGAGTCTTTTAAGGTATTCATCGACTCACCAGGGACATCAATCGTAATTACAGCGACGCCGTCGTCCCTAACTTCCATAGTGAATGCTTTATCCTGACTCATTATTCTGTCTCCACAATCATTGCTGCACCCAGGCCACCGGCAGCACAAGCGGTTGTTAAACCGACACCACCACCGCGACGGCGCAATTCATTCAAAGTCTGTGTGATCATTCTGGTACCGGTTGCGGCAAATGGATGACCATAAGCAATGGAGCCGCCCAGCACGTTAAATTTATCCATATCGATTTCGCCAATGGCTTTATCACGACCCAGCTTCTCTTGCGCAAACTTATCACTGGCAAACATCTTCATATTCGCCAATGTTTGCGCTGCAAAAGCCTCGTGCATATCAATAAGGTCTAAATCGTTTAAGCTCATACCAGCGCGGTCTAAAGCCACCGGAGTCGAATAGGAAGGTCCCATCAGCATGTCTTCTTCCACCTGTAGGGCAGCAAAGGCATAACTGCGTAAGTAACCTAATACCGGCAACCCGAGTTCTTTCGCGCGGCTTTCGGTCATCATCATGACAGCAGAAGCTCCGTCAGTTAAAGGCGTGCTGTTCGCCGCAGTCACTGAACCATGCTTGCGATCGAATACCGGCTTTAATTTCGCCAGTTTTTCTATCTGGCTGTCACCGCGGATATTGTTGTCGCGGCTCAAATGCTGTTTATAAGGCTCAGGGTAAGCCGTCATCACTTCATCACTTAACCAACCAGCTTCCCATGCAGCATGAGCCTTTTGGTGCGATCTTACCGTTAGCTCGTCCTGGTCTTCACGGCTAATGTTATGCGTTTTCGCCATTTGTTCCGCCGTTTGTCCCATGCTTAGTCCGGTACTGTATTCAGCCACGGCCGGTGGAACAGGCAGTAAGTCTTTAAAACCCAAGCGCTTCAATATAGAAAACCGTTGCCCTAAGGTTTTTGCTTTATTTAAATCGACTAGAGCACGCGCCAGACGTTTACTGACACCAATAGGTAATACCGAAGATGAATCCGCACCACCAGCTATGCCGCCACGAATATGGCCAGCCACCATAGCTTCGGCAATATTAACCGCCGACTGAAAGCTTGTAGCACACGCGCGGGACACACTGTAAGCATCAGTACCAACAGGCAAACTGGTTCCCAATACTATTTCACGGGCAATGTTAGGCGCTTCCGGCATTTGCACAACCTGACCAAACACCAGTTGCTCAACCCAGTCACCGTCAATACCGGTTTTATTCACTAATTCCTGAACAACCATTTTACCTAAGTCGACTGCGGGTATGCCGTGAAAGTCCGTTGCTTGTTTCGCAAATGGTGTTCTTATACCCGCCACAAAGGCAATTCTTTCGCCATTTACGGTTAGCAAGCGTTGTGCTGCTGTCATAATAAATCCTCAATTCAAAAACCAATACTGGTCTGACCACAAATTATGTTACAAATTCTAGCCCGTAATAGAGCAGATTAAAACCACCGTTTTCGGTAAAGTATGCTGTATAGATTGAAATTTCGGAACAAAGACAGCATTGTTGCTGTCATTGCTATGCAGTACTGACAGCATAGTCAGTTTTCGCTGATAACGACAGCCTGGAGTAAACATGACCGCGACAGCGTTTCAAAAGCTACAAAATTACCTGAATCGGCAAGTGCTTGGACAGCCGGACTTCACTCAAAACCTTTTAATTGCCGTATTGGCTGACGGCCACCTGCTGGTAGAGGGCCCTCCCGGCCTGGCTAAAACCCGTGCAGTACAAGCTTTAGCAAAAGGTATTGAAGGTGACTTCCATCGGGTGCAGTTCACTCCCGACTTATTGCCCGCCGATTTAACCGGTACCGACATTTTTCGTCCCGAAACTGGACAGTTTGAGTTTCAACAAGGCCCTTTGTTCCATAATTTAATTCTGGCCGATGAAATTAATCGGGCTCCAGCAAAAGTTCAGTCAGCTTTACTTGAAGCTATGGCAGAACGGCAAATTACGGTTGGTCAACGTAGCTACCCGCTTTCTGATCTTTTCATGGTACTAGCAACACAGAACCCTCTGGAGCAGGAAGGAACCTATCCACTTCCTGAGGCCCAGTTGGATCGTTTTCTATTGCATTTAAAACTCGACTATCCGGATGCCGATACTGAACAGCAAATTCTGCGTCTAACCCGAGGTGAAGCCTTATCAGGTGACCTCGATATACCGACTCCATTAACACAAAAGCAGCTATTCGACGCACGCCACGAAGTTTTGCAGCTGTATTTAGATGACGCTGTTGAGAACTATCTGGTTCAACTGATTATCGCAACACGTCAGCCGCAGCGCTACGATCAGAATTTAGCGCAATGGATAGGCTATGGTGCCAGCCCTCGTGCCACTATAGCGCTGGAGCGCTGCGCCAGAGCTAAAGCCTGGTTAGATGGTCGTGACTTTGTAACACCTGACGATGTCATTAGTGTTTTCCACAACGCTTTACGGCACCGGATTATTTTAAGTTATCAGGCAGAAGCCGACGGCGTATCACATGATCAGGTTCTTGATACGATACTGAAACTTGTACCGGCACCATAATGTTAAGAACTGAAGTTGAACAATGGCTTAAGCAGTTGCACTGCGATGGAGTCAGTCCCGGTATTCAGGAACTTCTTTATTATCGCAGCAAGATCAATGCTTTTGCGCGCCATCATAAAAGTCTTCCACGCTCAAGCCAGACCGGCCCCTTGCTAAGCAAAAGCCGTGGTCGCGGAATGGAGTTTGATGAAGTACGACATTACCAGCCGGGCGATGATATCCGTTCCATTGACTGGCGGGTAACCGCACGAACCGGTAAAGCCCACACTAAGCTCTACCGCGAAGAAAAAGAGCGCCCGGTATTTATCTGGGTGGACTTGTCTCTGACTCAGCTTTTTGGCAGCCAATTTGTGTTCAAATCTGTTCAGGCCTGCCATTTAGCCGCGGCACTGGCCTGGCAGGCACAACATAAGGGTGATCGTATTGGAGGGCTCATTGGCAATGGCTGGCAACATCAGGAGCTAAAACCTATAGCCCGGCAAAAAGGCGTTCTACGTTTGTGTCATGCGCTTCTGGAAGTTCATAATGACAGCCTGACCCGTTGGCAAAACAAACAAAAACAGCACCAAAACACGCTGGACGATAATCTAAAGCGGATACGACAACTGGTTAAGCCTGGCAGCAGCATTCATGTTATCAGCGATTTTTATAACGCCAGCGAACGCTTTATGGATGGATTGCGCGTACTTTCCCAGCATAATTCGGTTCGTTGTTTTGGGCTTTACGACCCTATGGAGCATGAGTTACCCCAGGGGTACTCGTCGCATCCACTAGCAATTACCGATGGTCAGCAACAAGTCAGTATAAATCTAGCCGATCAACAGCAAAGAAAAACATATCAAAATGCCGCCGAGCTTCGTTGGAGCAATATTCAGCAAGAATTCAGGAAACGGAAGCTGGCTTTAACACCAATATCCAGTGCCTTACCGTTGGAACAGCAATGGGCAGAGGTAAAATAATGCAGCAACCGTCACTAAATAACCTTAATGATATTGTTGAGCCGGGAGCGGCGAGTTGGTGGCCGCCTTCGTGGCCGACAATTGCTATTGCCATAGCGCTTCTTGTCGGTACTGCTTTTTTTATTTTCTGGTTGATTCGGCGTCGACAGCAGTCGCACATACGCAAAATCGCGATCCGGCAGTTACAACAAGACAGAAGCTTAAGCATCGAAGAGCTTACGGTATTACTTAAGCGCACCGCGCTGGCATATTATCCCAGAGAATTCGTTGCGGAAAAGCACAGTCGCCAATGGATAAGTTTTTTGCTCACTCCTCTGTCAGAAAAGGAAAAAGCAACTTATGAATCCTTGCTTAATGAGGCTAATAAAAACTTTTATGGCATTGCTGATAATAACTTTAATCAACAATACTACGAACTCGCTCACCTTTGGCTGAGCAAAGATTTGAGCAAACAACCCGGAGCCGAAGATGTTTGAATTTGCCTGGCCATGGATGTTTTGCCTACTGCCCTTACCCGCAATTATCTGGAAATGGTTTCCGGCCGTACGTAAAAATAGCTCGGCTATACGCCTTCCCAGTACTTACGGCTTAGTTAGCGGCAGTCAGAGCTCTGGTAAACGCTGGTTATTGTTACCGCTGATGAGTTTATGCTGGATCATGCTGGTCGCTGCGGTGGCTAAGCCTCAATGGTTGGGCGAGCCGCTAGCAATTCGGGCTGAAGGACGAGAAATTATGCTGGCTGTAGACTTATCTGGCAGTATGGAAATTGCAGATATGCAATTGGAAGGCCGCTCAGTGAACCGTCTAACTATGGTTAAGCACGTTTTGAGCGATTTCATTGAACGCCGCGAAGGTGACAGGCTCGGACTGATTCTATTTGCAGACACGGCCTATTTACAGACTCCCATGACTTACGATCGCAACACCGTAAAACAGATGCTTAATGAATCTGTACTCGGCTTAGTTGGCGAACGAACCGCGATAGGAGATGCTATTGCTTTGTCTGTGAAGCGCTTTCGAGACGACGAAAAGTCAAACCGGGTACTGGTATTACTAACCGATGGTCAGAACACAGCCGGTAACCTGCCCCCTGAGCAGGCACTTGAACTGGCTCAGGCTTACGATGTAACGATATACCCTATTGCGGTCGGTGCTGAAGAAGTAGTCGTTGATAGCTTTTTCGGGCAACGAAGAGTTAATCCAAGCCGCGACCTGGACGTACCTTTAATGCAAAGTATCGCTAAACAAACTGGTGGTAAGTACTTCCGTGCTCGCAGTACCAATGAACTCGAAGAAATTTATCAACGCCTGGACAAGCTGGAACCTATTGCTGGCGACCCTCAGCAACTAAGACCTCGAGTGAGTTTATTTTACTGGCCATTGGTAATAAGTTTTCTTCTGTTTATTGCGTTAGCCATGTTGCACTATCGACCATGGGGGAGACGTTCATGAGCGAATTTCACTTATTGCGCCCCTGGTGGTTACTGGCTTTAGTTCCAGTTGCACTACTGTATTGGCGTTTACTCTACAGTCAGAAACATCAGGCCGGATGGCATCAATGGCTCCCCGGGCACCTGTCAAAAGTATTGGTTAAGTCAGGGTCACAACCGTCTCTCTGGCCTGCCCACCGTTTTTTGTTAATTTCAGTTCTGGCAACACTGGCTCTTTGCGGGCCCACCTGGGAACGACTACCACAACCGGTTTACCAGCTTGAATCGGGACAGGTCGTGATTATGGACATGTCGCCATCGGTTTTAGCCGATGATATTGCCCCTAACCGTTTAACCAGAATGAGATACAAAGCCATTGATTTAGTCCGGGCAGGACTTGATGGTGATACCGGCCTTATTGCTTACGCCGACGATGCTTTTATCATCAGTCCGCTTACTGCCGATAACCGTAATTTAATAAATTTAATCCCATCACTGTCACCCGATATTATGCCGGCGCAAGGCAGTGAACCCTTGTTAGCTTTGAAGCTGGCTGACGATTTATTAAAAAATGCCGGCTACCCTCAGGGCGATATATACTGGCTTACCGACGGCATCAGTAGTAACGAACTCAACCAACTCAGTAGTTATTTGCGTTCTGTCGATCATAGAGTTTCTATTCTGGCGGTTGGTACTGAAGAAGGTGCTGCAATTCGCGATAGCTCAGGCCGTTTATTAAAAGACAACAATCAGGTCATTATTGCCAAAACTTATCCTTCTCGATTATCCGATCTGGCTTCTATTACGGGAGGAGCCTTTTCATCAGTAACCGCCGACAATCGTGATATTGATAAACTGATAAACCAGGCACCACTGACGCGTGAAGGTAAAGACGGCGATGAACAACAGCAAGGAGACGCATGGCGTGATATGGGTCCTTACGTTGCCCTCTTTATCTTACCTATTATGTTGTTTAGCTGGCGTCGGGGCAGCCTGCTTAGCCCTTTATTACTCTCTATGTTATTGCCTTTAATCGGCTTCAGTCCCAATGTGCATGCTGCACAAGAATCCGTCTGGCAGAAGCAGTTGCTAAACCGTGAGCAACGTGCACAGCGTTTATATCAAGAAGAAGAATACCAACGGGCGGCTAACCTTAGCAGAACTCCGTTTCGTCAGGGCGCTGCTCTGTATCGCGATGGTGACTATGAAGCCGCCGCCGAAGCCTTTTCTCAAGGCGATTCGGCAGAGGCGCAATATAATTTAGGTAATGCACTGGCTAAGCAGCAACAATACGATGCGGCAATAGAAGCTTACGACAACGCTTTAGAACAACGCCCTGACTGGTCCCAGGCAGCCGAAAATAAGCAACTCGTTGAGCAATTGAAGCAACAGCAGGAATCAGAAGACTCCGGCGGTTCAGACGAATCCTCCAAGGAATCAGATTCTGATAAAAACGAATCGGATAAGAATTCTGAGCAAAGTGGTGACGGCGAGGAGCAACAAAATAATCAGTCCAATAACAGTGATGGGCCCCCTAATCCTGATGAAAGGGGTCAAGAGGATGGAGAGCCGGAGCCGGAACAAAAAGAACAGGAGCCTTCTCAAGAAGAACCCCAGGAGCAGCAACGCCAGGACACAAGCCCAGAAAGCCAGGAGGAATCCAGCCAACTACTTCAACAGAAGGTCCGCGAAGGCGAGATTGACCCTGAAAAAGCCCAACAACTGGAGCAGTGGATGAACCGGGTGCCGGATGACCCAAGTATACTGCTACGTAATAAAATGCTTCTGGAGAGCCAGAAACGGCGTCAGCGCAGAACCTCAGAACCCCAGGGAGACGATAAAAAATGGTAAGAGTATGGCGACACATTATCTTATTGATGAGCTTTTTACTTGTGAGCCAACTTGCTCACGCCGATGTCTCTGAGGTTACTGCTACGGTAGACCGTAATCCGGTTACGGCGAACGAATCCTTCGTATTAACGATAACCGTTGATGACGATGTTGCTAACGACAGCTTTTCGCCATCTAAACTACTAAAAGACTTCGTTGTAGGCAGAACATCGGTCAGTCGCCAGACATCAATGATCAACGGAAAACTTAGCAAACAGACGCGCTTTACAACCGTGCTTATTCCCCAGTCTGCCGGAGAATATAAAATCCCCGAAATTAGCATAGGTGGTGTCTCGTCGGCTCCTATTTCATTGCAAGTCCTGGAACCCGGCAACAACCAGGATAACGAACAGAAAATCGCTTTTCTGGAAGCTCGCGTAGACAATCAGCAAGTCTATCTGCAGCAGCCTATCACTTATGTTGCGCGGCTATTTCTTGCGGCCGACTTGAACAAAGGAAACTTAATACCGCCTGAAGCAGAAAACGCCGACATTCAGCAAATTGGCAGGGATGAAGAAAGTACAGAAATGGTGAATGGCAGGCGCTATAAGGTTTATCAGCGTGTTTACCAAATAACGCCAAGCAAGTCAGGTTCTTTAAGTATCGCAGGCGCCCGTTTCGACGGCGAAGTTTTCACTCAAGGGCAACGCTCTATCTTTTCGTCTTTCTCCAACACACAGCCTGTCAGCACCATTGCTGAAACTATCGAGGTTGAGGTGCAGGCCGTCCCTGATAGCTGGCAAGGTCACTGGTTGCCTAGCGAGCTTGTCAGTGTTTCTCAATCCGTTTCGCCTGAGCAAGAAAGTTATACCGTAGGTGAACCTTTCACTATTTCCTATATGCTGACCGCTGTTGGTGTAAAACCAGAGCAGCTACCAGACGTTCGACCAAGCTTCCCCGATACGGTGAGAATTTATCCGGATGGCGATGAGACGGATCAATTTAGTCGCAACGGCGTTATTATCTCTCAAAAAACAATAAGCTTTGCGGTCGTCCCCAATCAGCCAGGACCATTAAGAATTCCGGCACTAAATATCCCCTGGTTTAATACCAAAACGGGCAAACCTGCATCGGCGGTAACCGAAGAGCTAAACTTTTCTGTCGCAATGGGTGACGGAATGCAATCTATTCCGAAGGCAAGTAATAATGCCGAAGCTAAAGCGACTGAAGAGCAGCAGCTAAATGATGAGGAAGTAACTCAAACTGAGGCGAAAACCCACTCAGTTGAATGGAATACCTGGATAGTTAGCTTACTCGCCCTGGTACTGATTGTTTCAATTATACTGAACGCGTACCTTCTCTGGAATCGAAGCACAAGCTCTAAGAGCAAAGTATCGACGCGTAAAACAACAGAAGATAAACCTCACAATCTAAACAAAGACAAATTATGGAGAGAGTTTCAGCTAGCTTGCCGTAACAATAACGCACAAGAAGCAAAAGAGTTTTTGCTGAAATGGGCAAACCGCTATTTTGAACGCAGCTTTAATAGCATAACTGAGCTGTCTCAATATCTTTCAATAGAAAATGCATGCTCAAGCTTGCAACAAAGTCTTTATCAGCCGAAGGCTACCTCATGGCAGGATGGAAAAGTGCTTTATAAAGAAGTTAAGACCTCTATAGAAGCAAAAAAAAATATAACAACTACTAAAGACGTGTTGCCAAACTTGTACAGCAATAACGGATAAACTCACTACAATAGAAATAAAAAAAGGCTCAGACTTGTCACGGTCTGAGCCTTTTTTGCGATATCAACGTCTACGGAGTTGATAAACGTTTTATATCTGCGTCCGCTTTTAAGTTATTAATAAAGGCTTGCAACATAACCTGAGCCTGACGGTTCCGCATCTGACTCTTTAACTCGTCAAGTTGGCTGTCATCAGTACTTCCTGGAGAAACTTCGGTCAGTGCAACCACAGCAGCATCTCCATTCGGTAACGCAACCGTGTTAAAGACGCTCTCATCGCTTGCTGAAGGAGACATTGAGAATAGCTCACGTACAATAGTTCTTGGGTGCTCACCATTGTTACGCTGAATGCTATCTACCCAGACAATTTCGTCGCTCACCTCTTCACCCGCTTTCCAGGCTTGCATCCATTCATTCGCCTGCTCAAGCGCTAATTGCTGAGCTTTTTCTACGCGCAGTTCGGATACTATTTTTTCACGAACTTCGTCCAGCTCTTTTACTCGCACTGGTTGATGCTCAGTTACACGTACTACCAGTGACCGATCATCTGAAGTTTCAATAATATCGCTGTTCAACTTCTCTTTAATTAACTGCTCTGAAAATAGGTTATTGAGAACAACATCGTCGCTCAAGGGCGTTGGGGCTCTGTCACGAGTGAATAAATCGGAACGGCGTACAGTGGCTCCAATTTCTTCAGCAGCGGGCTCCAATGTGTCAGGTTGCTCAAAGCTAATTTCCGCCAGTTTCTGTTGTTTTTCAAAATAGCGATCTTCTGCCTTTTCGGTTAACAACTGTTGACGCACTTCGTCTTTCACTTCGCTAAATGGTGTTACTGAACCTTCGCGTAAATCGGTAAGTTTAATAATGTGGTAACCAAAGCTCGTTTCAACAACGTCTGATAAATCACCAACATTTTCTAACTCAAAAACGGAGGCATCGAAATCTTCATCCATCATTCCGGCTTCTATCCAACCTAGATCTCCGCCCTGCTCAGCTGAGAAAGTATCGTCTGAATAAGTTTGCGCTACCTCCGAGAAGTCCGCACCTTGTTTAAGTTCAGCAAGTGCTTCTTCAGCTTTCTTTTTAGCGTTATCAGTCTCGAACTCGATCAGAATATGAGAAACACGGCGCTCTTCTTCGGTCGAATATTGCTGCTGACGCTCATCATAATATTGACGCACTTCTTCATCTGAAATCTCAACTTCTGATTCAACAGCAGCTAAAGAGAGCTCAACATAGGCGACGCTGAGTTTTTCCTGAGTCCGGAACATATCTTGATTTTGCTGATAGAAGTTTTCGATATCCTGTTCTGCAATCTCTACCTGCTCTTCGAAACTTTCATTGCTAGCCACTAAAAAGCCACCTGAACGCGACTGGCTTTGTAAGCGCATAAAGGCAATAGCTTCAGGTTCAAGCACGAACGCAGTCGCAGACAAGCCTCGTAGTAACTGATTTCGGGTCATATCCTGTTGCATCACTTTTGCGAAAGCTTCAGGGCTATAACCCGCATTACGCAAAGCCATCAGGTAAACATCGTTATCAAATTGTCCTGCTGTACGAAATTGAGAAATATCACGGATTGCAGCTTTTACCTGCTCAGGGCTCACTCTCATCCCGTTATCTTCAGCGTATTGCACTAAAAGCTCTTGTTCGATGAGTTGCTCTAATACTCCACTGCGTAAATTACGCATATAATCTGGATCGGAAGTAATAGCAGAAAACATATCACCAAACTGCTCTTGCAAGCGACTACGCTCATTTTCATAAGCACGATCGTAGTCACTACGAGGAATTTCTTCTCCATTAACTTTTGCGACAGCATCTTCTGTGTCACTAGTGATATAACCACCAACACCTGCTAATGCAAAAGTTAGAATGATTAACACAAGAATGGCCTTAGCAGTATAACTCTGCGAGCCTTCCCGAATCCGCTCTAACATAATAAGGCTTTCCTTATTTAACCTGAATAAACAACGTCACATTATAAGGTGATTCGTCTTAAAACTCACCATTCATACAAAAAAATAACCCGAGGTTTTATAAACCTCGGGCTACTATTATTATTCTTTAAAAAAAGCGCTAATGCGCTTTAATTAATTTACTGCGTCTTTCAGTGCTTTACCTGCTTTAAAAGAAGGAACTTTAGCAGCAGCGATCTGAATAGTCTCACCCGTTTGAGGGTTACGACCAGTACGAGCAGAACGCTCACGCACGCTAAACGTACCGAAGCCAACTAATGCGACTTGGTCATCTTTTTTTAGAGCATCAGTTACTGCATCGATCATAGAGTCCAGAGCACGACCAGCAGCAGCCTTAGAAATATCTGCACCTGCCGCGATTTTGTCAATAAGCTGAGACTTGTTCACAGTATCATCCCCTTAGATTGTTATTATCAAGTTTCCGTGGTTCCATTCGGATTTTAAAATGGGCCAGAACGGTTATATCAAGCTTGATTTAATTGTTCAAGCACCATTAGTCCAAATGGCTTTCCTATCCAGCTGTTCGTATGTCATACATGTGAATCAGCTATAAACTCTAGGCTACCACAGTCTTTTAGATTGAAAACCCTTTTTACTCACTTTTTAACGAAAAAATGCGGTCTGAGGCATGATTTCTCATCCGCAGACCGCATTCTAGTGCTTGAATATGACTTTAGTATTATAGTGCTGGTTACTCCTTAACCAAAGCAACATCCAATACTTCATCAATCCATTTTACCGGCTGAATCACTAAGTCCTGTTTTACGTTATCAGCAATTTCTTTTAAGTCGCGTTCATTCTCTTTAGGAATTAACACATGCTTAATTCCGCCCCGGTGCGCAGCCAGCAATTTCTCTTTTAAACCACCAATGGCCAGCACTTCACCGCGCAACGTAATTTCGCCCGTCATTGCTACATCAGAACGAACAGGCTTACCGGTTAACGATGACACCATAGCTGTCACCATAGCAATACCTGCACTGGGCCCATCTTTCGGTGTAGCGCCTTCTGGTACATGTACATGAATATCGCGTTTTTCATGGAAGTCTTCCGCAATGCCCAGCTTATCAGCACGGCTACGAACCACTGTCAGAGCAGTCTGAATAGACTCCTGCATAACATCACCCAGGGAACCTGTGGTGGTTGTCTTTCCTTTACCAGCTACATTAGTAGCTTCGATAGTCAGCAAGTCTCCGCCAACTTCAGTCCATGCTAAGCCAGTAACCTGACCGACTTGATTCGCTTCTTCAGCTTTGCCGTAATCAAACCGTTGCACGCCCAAATAGTCGCTAAGATTGTCGCCGGTAATCTCAACATGTTTTATCGATTTATCCAGCAAAATTTGCTTAACCGATTTCCGGCACAAGCGCGACAGCTCACGTTCGAGGTTACGCACCCCGGCTTCGCGGGTGTAATAACGGATAATGCCAATAATCGCACTGTCCTGAACCGTAATTTCTTTTTCTTTTAAACCGTTACGGCCAATTTGCTTGGTTAACAAATGTCGCTTCGCAATATTCAGCTTCTCTTCTTCGGTGTAACCCGACAAGCGAATCACTTCCATGCGGTCTAATAATGGCGCTGGAATATTCATACTGTTAGATGTCGCCACAAACATGACATCTGACAAATCGTAATCGACTTCAAGATAATGGTCATTGAAGTTAATGTTTTGCTCAGGATCCAGTACTTCTAGCAATGCTGAAGCCGGGTCACCGCGCATGTCAGCCGACATTTTGTCAATTTCATCTAACAGAAACAGTGGATTACGAACGCCAACTTTTGACATTTTTTGAATCAGTTTACCCGGCATAGAGCCAATATAAGTACGGCGGTGACCTCGTATTTCTGCTTCATCGCGTACGCCCCCTAGCGCCATGCGCACATACTCACGCCCCGTCGCCTTCGCTATCGACTGTCCAAGCGAGGTTTTACCGACACCTGGAGGACCTACTAAACAAAGAATCGCACCTTTCACTTTGGTGGTTCGTTGTTGTACCGCAAGATACTCAATAATACGTTCTTTAACTTTCTCCAGCCCGTAGTGATCAGCATCTAAAACTTTTTCAGCATGAGCTAAATCTTTCTTAATACGCGAACGTTTCTTCCATGGAACCGATACCATCCAGTCTATATAGCCGCGCACGACAGTCGCTTCCGCTGACATGGGTGACATCATTTTTAATTTTTGTAACTCAGCTTCAGTCTTTTTCTTCGCTTCTGCCGGCATCTTGGCGTCATCGATTTTCTTCTGTAACTGCTCAAATTCATCGGCGCCATCTTCGGTTTCACCCAGCTCTTTCTGAATGGCTTTCATTTGCTCATTCAAATAATATTCGCGCTGGCTTTTTTCCATCTGTTTTTTAACGCGGCTACGAATGCGCTTTTCCACCTGCAGAATATCAATCTCACCTTCCATCAGAGCCATCAGATGCTCGATGCGCTCCCGAATGTCAGTAATTTCAAGAATGGCCTGCTTTTCTGCAAGTTTCAGCGGCATATGGGCAGCCATTGTGTCCGCTAAGCGATCGCCGTCTTCAATGCCGGACAGAGACGTCAGTACTTCCGGCGGTATCTTCTTATTTAGCTTTACATAGCCTTCGAACTGATTCAGTGCCGAACGAATAAGAATCTCTTCTTCTTTTTCCGGTAACTCTTCCGCGGCCAGATAATGAATACTAGCTTGAAAGTATTCTTCGTTATCCTGCAATTCATCCAGCTGCGCCCGTTGCTTACCTTCAACCAGCACTTTAACGGTGCCATCGGGTAGTTTCAGTAGCTGTAGAACTGTCGCAACTGTACCTACCTGATAAATATCCTCAGTAGTAGGTTCATCCACAGAAGCGTCTTTCTGAGCCGCCAGAAAAACTTGTTTATCTTCATCCATAGCGGCTTGTAAGCATCGAATCGACTTTTCCCGACCGACAAACAGTGGTATCACCATATGCGGGTATACCACGACATCTCTCAACGGCAGAACCGGCATCGTTAATTGTTCGGTGCGCTCTTCGCTCATTAAATTCTCTCCCGACCTAGGTTTACTTTGTAATATGCGGTCTTTACCTGAAAGTTCAATCCTTGACAGAAAAAAAGGGCCTTTCCGGCCCTTTTTCGAACACTTTTAATACAGTTTCGGATTATTCGCCCGAAGCCTGCTTATTTTTCTGCTGATTCGCGTAAATTAGAATAGGATCGGATTCACCAGCGATTACCGACTCATCCACCACAACTTTCGCGACCCCTTCAATAGAAGGCAGTTCATACATAGTGCCCAGCAGAACACCTTCCACAATGGAACGTAGACCACGAGCACCTGTTTTGCGAGCCATAGCCTTTTTCGCGATAGCTCTTAAAGCATCTTCACGAAACTCCAATTCAACGTCTTCCATTTCAAACAAAGCTGAGTATTGCTTGGTTAACGCATTTTTTGGCTCACGCAAAATTTCAATCAACGCTTCTTCATCCAGCTCATCTAGCGTGGCTACAACCGGTAAGCGACCAATGAATTCGGGAATCAAGCCATAGCGAACCAAATCTTCCGGTTCCACTTTAGCAATGATTGCCCCTTCTTCACTTTGCGTCTTACTCTTCACTTCTGCGCCAAAACCAATACCGGTTCCGGTAGACAAGCGTTGCTCGATAACTTTATTCAAGCCAGCAAAAGCACCGCCACAGATAAACAGAATTTTTGATGTATCGACTTGCAGAAACTCTTGTTGAGGATGTTTCCGACCACCTTGTGGCGGCACAGAAGCAACTGTTCCTTCAATCAGTTTCAGTAAGGCTTGTTGTACACCTTCGCCACTGACATCGCGAGTAATCGACGGATTGTCCGACTTACGTGAAATCTTATCAATCTCATCAATATAGACAATACCACGCTCTGCTTTCTCAACGTCGTAATCACACTTCTGTAAAAGCTTTTGAATTATGTTTTCAACGTCTTCGCCAACATAACCCGCTTCGGTTAATGTTGTTGCATCTGCCATAGTAAATGGCACATCCAAATAACGCGCTAAGGTTTCAGCCAGGAAAGTTTTTCCTGAGCCTGTCGGACCAATTAGCAGGATATTACTTTTGCCAAGCTCAACTTCCTGCTTGGCTGAACCGCGTAAGCGTTTATAGTGATTATAAACGGCTACCGACAACACCTTTTTGGCGCGATCCTGACCAATAACATAGTCATCCAAATGCTTACGGATAGCTTTTGGCACAGGCAACTCATCCTGATCCGGAACCGGAGACAGTTGATGAATTTCTTCTTTTAGAATGTCATTGCATAGCTCAACGCATTCATCACAAATGAATACGGACGGTCCTGCAATAAGCTTCTTAACTTCGTGCTGACTTTTGCCACAAAAAGTGCAATATAGCGGCTTATCGCCGTCACCTTTGGACTGATCCGTCATGCTTTTCTCCTAACTGCTCTGCGCCAACTCAGGACTCTTCGCCACGCTGACGTAAAATACCATCAACCAGGCCGTAATCGATTGACTCTTCTGCCGATAAAAAGTGATCGCGATCAGTGTCTCTGGCCACTTTCTCGTAATCCTGACCTGTGTTCTCCGCTAACATACGGTTTAAGCGCTCTTTCAGATCCAAAATTTGTTTCGCATGAATTTCAAAATCTGACGCTTGTCCCTGGAATCCACCCAACGGCTGGTGAATCATCACTCGGGAATTAGGTAAACAATAACGTTTACCCTGAGCCCCCCCAGCCAATAGGAACGCGCCCATACTGGCCGCTTGGCCCATACATACCGTGCTAACATCCGGCTTAATAAAGCGCATGGTATCGTAAATAGCCATACCCGCTGTCACTACCCCACCAGGCGAATTAATGTAAAGGTAAATGTCTTTATCAGGATTATCTGATTCTAAAAACAGTAGCTGAGCCACAATGAGATTGGCCATGTGGTCTTCTACCTGACCACAACAAAAAATGACACGTTCTTTTAAGAGACGTGAATAGATGTCGTAAGAGCGCTCACCTTTCGAAGTCTGCTCGACGACCATAGGGACTAGCTGTGCCATTGGATCCTGAATATCGCTCGACATGTTTTATAAAGCTCCTGAAATAAAAATGGCTCGTATGAGGTCATACGAGCCATTAAACCAAGCTGTAGCGGGACCCGTCAAGGATTCCGTTACACTAGATTACTGCTGCTTCGGATTCATGATGTCATCAAAGCTCGCTTTTTTATCTTTAACCGAGGCTTTTTCCAACACGAATTCGATTGCTTGCTCTTCCAACGCTAAGTTACGAACTTGCTGCATCATATCGTTGTTTGACTTGTAGTATTCCACAACTTCCTGCGGGTCTTCATAAGCAGAAGCTGCCGTTGCGATGATTTCATCAACTTTCTCATCATCAGCTTTAAGCTCGTTACCACGAATCACTTCACCTAATAACAAACCAACTTTAACACGCTCTTTCGCTTGTTCTTCGAACAGCTCCGCCGGTAAGTCAGGCATTTGTTCAACATTACCACCGAAACGTTGAGCCGCTTGCTTACGCAACTGGTCAATTTCTTGGTCGATCATTGATTTAGGCAGTTCAACGTCGTTGTTTTCAACAATACCTTTCAGTACTTGTTCTTTAACTTTTGCTTTCACTGCGTTTTTCAGCTCGCGTTCCATATTTTTGCGAACTTCTTCTTTCAACGCTTCAACGCCGCCTTCTTTCACACCAAACAATGCAACGAACTCATCGTTTAGCTCTGGCAGGTCACGTGCTTCAACTTTCTTCGCGGTTACCACGAATTGCGCTTCTTTACCTTTCAGGTTTTCAGCGTGATAGTCTTCCGGGAAAGTGACTTCAATAGTCTTTTCTTCGCCCGCTTTAATTCCTTTGATTTGATCTTCAAACCCAGGAATCATGCGACCTTCGCCCAGCTCAAGCGCGAAGTCGTCAGCTTTACCGCCTTCAAATTCTTCACCGTCAATAGAACCAACGAAATCCATAGTGACACGGTCACCCTTTTTGGATTTACGCTTAACTTCTTTCCAGTCAGCATGTTGTTTCTGCAACGTTTCCAGCATGTTGTCGACGTCTTTCTCAGTGACTTCAACAGCAGGCTTTTCAACTTTTACTTTGTCCAGGTTCTGTACTTCTACTTCTGGATACACTTCGAACGTAGCCGTGAACTCAAGATCTTTACCTGGCTCATTGACTTTAGGTTCAATTGCAGGTGCGCCAGCAGGGTTCAGTTTTTCCTGCATAACAGCTTCAAAGTACTTACTTTGCATGATACTTGACGCTGCACGTGAACGGGCTTCGCGACCAAACAGCTTTTGTAATACGTTTGGCGGAATTTTTCCTTTGCGGAAACCATTCACACGACGATGGCGATATTCTTCTTTTAATAAGCGTTTTACTTCGCTATCAATTGTATCTGCCGGGACTGTAACAGTCACACGACGTTCTAAACCTTGAGTTGTCTCTACAGAAACCTGCATTGCTTCATTACCTCGGTTTCAATCAATGAATGTTACTCGCATCAACTTATCATTATAAAAATGAGATACGGCAACGGCGTTGACCTTTAAAAATGACGCAGCATTATAGCGAGGTGACCGCCCGGAGTCGAGCCCCCGAGCGGCAATTTTTAGGCTTCACTTTAACGGAAGGAAAAATAACTAAGATTTATCTTTAAGCTCAAGGAGTAGATTGTTGATTTCGCCCAGTTTATCCGGTTTATCCCCGGCCATATTTTCTTGATCGGCGACTTCGGTTTCCAATTCATCATAACGCCACTGCGTCAGCACTTCGATTTTCTGCTCGTTTGAAAGCTCAGGATCATTTGCCACGTCTTGCGGAGAATCGAACGCTTCAGCGGGATTCTTTAAACTTTTCTTAAAGTCCATAACAATAGCTCCAGCCAAGGATTAACAACAAAATCTTTTGATTAAGTATTAGATAAATGTAGCAGTAGTGGCTGAAAAGAAAAAGGGGGAATTAGTGTAATGGTCGGCGATGCAGGATTTGAACCTGCGACCCCTTGGACCCAAACCAAGTGCGCTACCAAACTGCGCTAATCGCCGAAATACAGGATGTTACTTCAAAAGAAATGGGGTGGATGATGGGACTTGAACCCACGACAACCGGAATCACAATCCGGGGCTCTACCAACTGAGCTACACCCACCACTGAGTGATTTCTTTGGCGCGTTATGGCGCACCCGGCAGGATTCGAACCTGCGACCCACGGCTTAGAAGGCCGTTGCTCTATCCAACTGAGCTACGGGCGCATATCGAACCAATAAACCGTCAAGAGAATGGTCGGCGATGCAGGATTTGAACCTGCGACCCCTTGGACCCAAACCAAGTGCGCTACCAAACTGCGCTAATCGCCGAATTTCTCCGAAAGCCGTGTCATACGCAGCTTTTAAAAACACTATTGCTGGTCGACAACGGTGGCGAATATTACCTGCTGAAGACTGACCCGTCAAACTTTTTTTCGGTTATCAGTGCCGACTGGCTACTTTTGCAACAACCTGACGACTAAACCAACAACCGGTGACATTCAGGGCAGAAAAAAGTTACAATACAACTTATATATCACCTTGAATTCTCTCATCTTTGGGAACGTCATTATGCCAGCTCAAATTATCGATGGTAAAACCATCGCTGCCACTGTTCGCCAGGCGGTTAAACAGCAAGTAAAAGAACGCATTGATTCCGGATTACGCGCACCAGGGTTAGCTGTTGTTCTGGTCGGAAGCGACGCCGCTTCAGAAGTTTACGTGGGCAACAAGCGCCGTGCCTGTGAAGACGTTGGTTTTCGCTCGTTTGATTACGACTTACCAATAACCACAACACAGAAAGAACTTGAGAAGCTCATTGAAGAGCTGAACGATGACGACGCCGTAGATGGTATTTTAGTTCAGCTTCCGTTGCCTGCGGGTCTGGATGCCACACCAATTTTAGAAAGAATTCGCCCGGATAAAGATGTCGACGGCTTCCATCCATTCAATATTGGACGTTTGTCACAACGTATCCCGGCTTTGCGCCCCTGTACCCCCAAAGGTATTATGACACTGTTAGAGCATACGCACGTTGACTTACACGGCTTAAACGCAGTGGTTGTCGGGGCATCGAATATTGTTGGTCGTCCAATGAGCCTGGAGTTATTACTGGCAGGAGCAACAACGACGGTGTGTCATCGCTTTACCAAAGACTTATCCGATCATGTCAAGCGTGCTGATATCGTTGTTGTTGCGGTAGGCAAAGCGGAGTTCATTCCTGGCGAGTGGATTAAACCTGGCGCCATCGTCATAGATGTAGGAATGAATCGCCTGCCCGATGGTCGATTAACCGGTGACGTGGAGTTCTCTGTCGCTGCCGAGCGAGCCGGCTGGATCACTCCTGTTCCCGGTGGCGTTGGCCCCATGACAGTTGCCTCGTTAATTGAGAACACATTGCAGGCCTGTGTCGATTATCACGACGTTCGTTAAATTTTATTGCTGTCGGTAGCCGCTTAACATGACATGTTGAGCGGTATTCGATAACCCCCACAACGGTTTATCAAATAAAGTACTTCGGCCTGCACAGTAAGTCGCGGCTTTTGAATCTGAGACTAAACTCTGTGTTGCCGCCAGAAAATCAGCAGCAATTGGAATTTCCAGTGGCAAGCACCAATAAGTTTCAATAACCAAAACGCGTGCCTGATGCCATTCCTCGGAGGCATTATCGCCAGCCCGTGCATGATAATGGTCAACCGAAATTTCCAGTACGTCTTTTTGCAATTCGTTATCCCAGCGCCAGTCCGAAAACTGGCGAAAATCATTAGTACTGGGTGACAGAACCTTTAATTGTCCAAAGCGCGAGAAATGAAGTCGCTGTTTAGCTATAGCCTCAGCTGCGGCGGCTATTTTGTTATCTATGTTCAGTTGTGGTTTTAAACCGGCCATTCCTGCCGCCAGCGTGTTCACCATGGCATTATTGTTACCATGGTTAAGACTTCCTGCTCTCACTGCATACTGATTCGCTACTGTAAGTGTTTGCTGCGCCCACCAAATAAAGAGAACCTGAACAAAAGTAAAAACGCAGGCGACAATAACAGGCCAAACGACCAGCAACTCAACACTCGCCTGCCCGGATTGTTTTTTCAATATTTTAACGGGGTTCAGAAAAGAAAAACCCGCTGCCGGAAAAGCAGCGGGAAGTGTTATGCTCAAGCGAGACAATAACATGAGGACCTCCGTGTCCGGTGTGCCGTGTCCTTCAATAGACACCGCACTATGTTAGTCCTGCTTTTATATTTTAACTATTGGCAAAATGAGTGTTTGCTCGTAAGCCTTTAACTACTTTTCTTCTACCTGCCATTTACCACTGCGGTAAAAAGCCTTCCAGCCCGTTTGTTTCTTCTTAATTTCAGTAACAACGTACTGTTCTTTGTTCTTTCTTGAAAAACGAACAATAGCATCATTACCGTCATCATCTTCTTTCGGGGCTTCAGCCAGGTACTTGAACTTTTCCGGTAAACGATCTTTAAACTTAGCCAGTTCTTTTACCGTAACTGCCCGAGTTTCTCTCGATTTAGGGAAGGTATTGGCCGACAGGAAAATACCGGAGGCACCGTCTCTTAGCACAAAGTAAGCATCCGACTCTTCACAAGGTAACTCAGGCAACGGCACTGGGTCTTCTTTCGGTGGCGCAGCTTCCCCGCTTCGAAGTAATTTTCGGGTGTTTTTACACTCACTGTTAGTGCAGCCGAAGTACTTACCAAAGCGTCCCGTTTTTAACTGCATTTCAGAACCACACTTATCGCATTCAATGGTGGGTCCGTCATACCCCTTAATGCGGAAAGTCCCCTCTTCAACCAGTTGACCGTCACATGTTGGGTTGTTACCACAAACATGAAGCTTACGCTTTTCGTCAATAAGGTAACTGTCCATTGCGGTGCCACACTTAGGGCAACGCTTTTTGGCACGAAGCGCTTCTGTTTCGCGCTCTTCTTCGTCAGTCACCTCTATCGCTTCTTCGCCCGGTGTCAGGTTAAGCGTTTTGGTACAACGTTCTTTGGGCGGTAAGTTATAGCCAGAACAGCCAAGGAATACGCCCGTGGACGCTGTTCTTATTCCCATTTTACGACCACACTCAGGGCAATCGATATCGGTAAGAACCATGCTGTTCTCACGCATACCACCCTCAGTAGGCTCCAGCTCTGCTTTTTCCAGGCGCTCTTTAAAGTCCGCATAGAACTTATCCAGAGTCTCCTTCCAGTTCCGCTTTCCGGCGGCAATATCATCCAAAGCCTGTTCCATTTCTGCCGTAAAGTTATAGTTCATTAGCTCAGTGAAGTTCTCAATCAACCGATCATTGACAATTTCACCCATTTTCTCGGCAAAGAAACGACGGCTCTCAACCCGAACATAACCGCGATCCTGAATGGTAGAAATAATTGAAGCATAAGTTGATGGACGACCAATGCCACGTTTCTCCAGTTCTTTCACTAAAGAAGCCTCGCCATAACGCGCCGGTGGCTTAGTAAAGTGTTGTTCCGGGTTCAGTTTCTCCAGCTGTAATGCATCGCCTTTTTTCACATCAGGCAAGGTCGCATCACCGTCTTTTTTACTACTGGCCGGAGGCATCACCTTAGTCCAACCGGCAAACCGCATCACGCGTCCGCGAGCTTTCAATTCAAAATCGCCGGCGGTTGCCGTCAGGGTGGTACTATCGTATCGAGCCGGTACCATTTGGCAGGCCACAAACTGACGCCAAATCAACTCATACAAACGCTGCGCGTCTCGCTCCACAGAAGCCAGTGACTCTGACTTAACCTTCACATCTGACGGACGTATCGCTTCGTGCGCTTCCTGTGCGTTACTTTTTGCACCATAGCGAACAGGAGCGTCCGGTAAATAATTTTTACCAAAGTCCTTGGTAATTAATTCACGACAAGCATCGACAGCCTCAGAACTTAAATTGGTTGAGTCAGTACGCATGTACGTAATGTGGCCTGCTTCATACAGACGCTGAGCCATCATCATGGTTTTCTTAACGCCAAAGCCTAATCGGGTACTGGCGGCTTGCTGCAGAGTCGAGGTAATAAAAGGCGCACTGGGTTTACTGGACGTTGGCTTATCTTCACGCCCGGTAATTTCATAGCCGGCTTTTTTCAGTAGTGCTAAAGCTGCGTCCGTTTCCTGTTTATTGGACGGACGGAAGTTCTTACCAGCCTGCTTCATCACCTGCATGCGCAGAGACTCGTCCGCAGGCGTGTTTAAGTCTGCATGAACGTCCCAGTACTCTTCCGGTACAAAGGCTTTAATTTCACGCTCACGTTCAACCACAAGCCTTACAGCGACAGATTGGACACGTCCTGCTGACAACCCTCGGGCGATTTTCTTCCACAACAAGGGCGACACCATAAAACCAACGACCCGATCCAGGAAACGTCGGGTCTGCTGCGCATTAACCCGGTCGGTGTTCAGCTCTGCCGGATGTTGAAAAGCTTCTTGAATGGCTTTTTTCGTTATTTCGTTAAACACCACGCGTTTATATCGCGAGTCATCACCACCAATAAGTTCCCGCAAGTGCCAGGCTATCGCCTCCCCCTCGCGGTCCAAATCCGTTGCCAGAATAATTTCATCTGACTTTTTGGCTAACTGTTTTAGCTCTTTAACGACTTTTTCTTTTCCCTGCAGAACCTCGTAATGCGCTTCCCAGTCATTTTCCGGGTCAACCCCCATACGAGCAATCAGTCGCTTATAATCACGTTCTTTCTGGTATTTTGCCTTAGCATCCGGAGACATCTTGCGTACTTCTGCAGCCGGCTTACTCTTTATTGTCTCAGTGGCACGGGTAGGCAGATCACGGACATGACCAACACTGGACTTAACGACAAAGTCCTTACCTAAATACTTATTAATCGTTTTGGCTTTTGCCGGAGACTCGACAATGACGAGCGATTTTGCCATAGAATAATCGTTCTCTTGTTGTAGATGACCGTGTATATACGTGCTAACAGTAACAATTACAAGTGCAATTGCTCTTTAGCGACCTTTTTTAGGTATATCGGTTATCGCTTGCAGAAACAACCGCAACTCGGTTATTTGATAAAAATTCGCACAAGTTAAATAAACAGTCACAATTACGTTAGCAAGCCAAAGTCCAGAAAAATAAAGGCTTTCAAGGCCGTTTTAAAACAGTATAATGGCAATTAAGTTTCTATTTTTAGGTGCACGATACGTGCAGGGAGTATCGACAAGTGAGCATGCAACACTTCGAAGTCAACTATGACGGTTTGGTTGGGCCAACTCATAACTACGCTGGACTGTCGTTCGGCAACGTTGCCTCTTTAGCCAATGCAAAAGCAACATCCAGCCCCAAACATGCTGCCCTGCAAGGTCTGAAAAAAATGAAAGCCTTGCACGATATGGGAATGAAGCAAGGTGTGTTGGCGCCACAGGAACGCCCGGATATTTTTGCATTACGCCGCCTGGGCTTCCACGGTACCGATTCCGAGGTTTTATACCGTGCAGCAACCGAAGCGCCCGCCATATTTCAGGCCGTTTGCTCCGCTTCCAGTATGTGGACAGCCAATGCCGCGACAGTTTCGCCCAGTGCAGACACAGCAAATGGGAAAGTGCATTTCACTCCGGCGAATCTGACCAATAAGTTTCACCGTTCGTTAGAACCACAAACCAGTGGCCGTATTCTGCAGGCAATGTTCAATAATGGTCGTTATTTTGAGCATCACACCCACCTGCCGGACAATGAACATTTTGGTGACGAAGGTGCCGCGAACCACACCCGTCTGTGTCGTGAATATGGTCATGCCGGAATTGAGCTCTTTGTTTTTGGCCGTTACGCCTTCGACAGTTCTAAACCAGCACCTAAGCGCTTCCCGGCAAGACAGACTCTGGAAGCCTCTCAGGCAATTGCCCGGTTGCATGGTTTAAGTGAAGACAACACCGTTTACATTCAGCAGAACCCCGATGTTATTGACCAGGGCGTATTCCATAATGATGTTATCGCGGTCGGTAACCAGAATGTGCTTTTTTATCACGAGCAGGCCTTTACTGATACCGAGTCGAAATTAGCAGAAATTCAACGTAAATTCGGCGAACATCCGCTACATTTCATTAAAGTTGCTACAGAACAAGTGAGCATTCAGGACGCAGTAAATACCTACTTATTCAATACTCAGTTAATTACACCGCCCGACGGCCAAATGACCATTATCGCGCCTACAGAGTGCCAGGAAAACGATAATGTCCGTTCCTATCTTGAGCAGTTGACGCAAAGCGCTGACAGCCCAATTAAGCGGGTTGAGTACTTTGATGTGAAACAGAGTATGCGCAACGGGGGCGGTCCAGCCTGTTTGCGTTTACGTGTTGCTTTAAACGATGAAGAAATAGCGGGTGCAAACCAGAATTGCCTGATGTCTGACGGGTTATTTAATCGTTTGAATCAATGGGTAGAGAAGCATTACCGTGATGAGTTAGCAGTCGATGATTTACGTGACCCGGCGCTACTGGAAGAATCACGCACGGCACTTGATGAGTTAACACAAATTATGAAGCTGGGTTCGGTGTACCCATTCCAGCAAGACTGAGCGCCCAGCGCTCAGTCTTTTATTTCAGAATGAATTAATCGTTGTCGTTGTGAAGTTCGAGGTTGGCGTCTTCTGAGCCGTCACGATCGGACCTTGCAACGTCATTACGTGCCGCATGCAAACGATCTAAGTACTCCTGGCTCACATCACCCGTTACGTATTCACCACTGAATACCGACGTATCAAAACGTTTAATTGATCGGTTCTCTGCTCCTACTGCTTCAATTAAGTCGTCAAGATCCTGATAAATGAGACCATCAGCTTTAATTATGTCACGAATTTCCGTTGCTTCACGTCCGTGACCAATCAGCTCGTTAGCGCTTGGCATATCAATGCCGTAAACGTTCGGGAAGCGAATTTCCGGAGCCGCTGATGCAAAATACACTTTTTTCGCACCGGCTTCACGAGCCATTTCAATTATTTGCTCTGACGTTGTTCCACGTACAATTGAATCATCAACCAGCAGAACGTTCTTACCACGGAATTCCGCGCTAATGGCATTTAACTTTCGGCGTACTGATTTACGTCGCTGAGTCTGTCCCGGCATAATAAAGGTACGACCAATATAACGGTTTTTCACAAAGCCCTGGCGATAAGGTAAGTCCAGCACGCTGGCTATCTCTAAAGCGATATCACAGCTGGTTTCAGGGATTGGAATAACTACATCAATATCGAGTTCGCCGTAATCACGCTTTATCTTCTCGCCCAGCTTACGGCCCATATTAACCCTTGATGCATACACCGAAATGCCATCAATAAACGAGTCGGGACGCGCAAAGTACACGTACTCAAAAATACACGGACAATGTATTGGCTTATCAGCGCACTGACGAGAATACAGCTTGCCATCGTTTGTAATATAAATAGCTTCGCCAGGCTCGACATCGCGCATATATTTAAAACCGGTGCCGTCAATGGCAACGCTTTCAGAGGCAACAATGTACTCTTCGCCGTCTTCGGTATCACGTTTACCCAGGGCTAAAGGACGAATGCCCCATGGGTCACGGAATGCAACCATGCCATGACCGAGGATCATTGCTACCACGGCATAAGAACCACGAACCTGACGGTGAACCGCGGTCATGGTGCGAAAAACGTCTTCTTCGCTCAGCGTTAAACTCTCGTTTTTATCCAGCTCATTGGCAAAAATGTTCAGCAAAATTTCCGAATCAGAAGTGGTATTAATGTGCCGACGGGCCGTTTGAAACAAATGTTCCTGAACGTCAGCAGCATTAGTTAAGTTACCGTTGTGCGCCATGGCAATACCAAAAGGCGAGTTAACATAGAATGGCTGCGCTTCTGCTGAGCTCGAACTTCCGGCCGTAGGGTAACGCACATGACCAATACCGACATTACCCGACAAGCGGTGCATGTGACGTGTATGGAACACATCCCGCACCAATCCGTTGGCTTTTCTTAAACGCAAAGTACAGTGCTCATCAACTGTCATAATACCAGCGGCGTCCTGGCCACGATGTTGAAGCATGGTTAACCCATCGTAAAGCGCTTGGTTAACAGGCTGCTTACCAACAATACCAACAATACCACACATGTCTTTTCACCTTTTTATACAGGTTGAGGGACTAAAAAACTGGAGCTGTTTTCCAGATAGCTGAAAAACCACTGAATAAATACACCGAAATGGGGAATTAACACGGACCCCTTCCACCAGTCACTGGAAGATAACGTAGTAAAGGAGTCGATAAAGAATAATAACGCACTGACAATTAGCACTCCGCGTAAGGCGCCAAACACCAGACCAAGAACCCGGTCAGTTCCGGACAACCCGGTGTGATGAACTAATTGAGAAAGAATATAGTTGATAATAGCGCCCAGAATAAGTGTCGCTACGAATAATGCGGCAATAGCGGCAGCGTTTCTGACCAGCGGATCACCAATTTGGGTAAAGTATACCGCAAGATCTTCGTAGAACTGACTAGCGATGAAAAAAGCTGCTATCCAGATAGCCAGAGATACGGCTTCTTTAACGAACCCTCTTACCAGGCTGATAAGCGTAGAAAGGCCGATAACAATAATAATGGCGTAGTCAATCCAGAGCATAATGACTCACAATTGCTGGGCTAAAGACGCGGGCGATTTTAACAGAATGCGATTCATAATGTGATTTCTTTTCGCATATATTGCAAAACTTATGGCCGGTAGGTAATGACCTTACCTTCAAGGCCAGTTAGCTCTTTTAACGGCGTCAGTTGCTTTTCTAGTTCTGTTTTTGACGTATCCGGACCAACCAATACACGGATCAAAGAACCTCCGGACGTCTCTTGAGAGTAGGCGGCAAAGCCTTTTGCCTGTAGCTGTGAAATAAGCCGCTTAACACTATCTTCCTGACTAAAAGC
Organism: Idiomarina sp. ST20R2A10; assembly: GCF_051842345.1. Lineage (NCBI taxonomy): Bacteria > Pseudomonadati > Pseudomonadota > Gammaproteobacteria > Alteromonadales > Idiomarinaceae > Idiomarina > Idiomarina sp. ST20R2A10. The sequence continues at coordinate 783,644 of NZ_JBNIEY010000001.1, forward strand.
ACCTAACTGAATAACCCAGGCTATACCATCGACCGCGAACTCGGCTGGCTCACGTGGTGGAGCTTGTACGTTGCTGTCCTCCTGAACCGAAGCGGCCTCATCTGCCGTTTTCTCAACATCTGATGATGCTTCTTCAACCGTAACGGGTTCTGCTACAGTTGTATCTGATAGAGTTTCCGGCTTCTTCAGCTGCTCCTCTACTGCGGGTTTTAATGGAATGGTTTCCATTGGTTCCACAGGCTCTTTCTTTTCGCCATCAAGCACATCTGGAATAATGATTACGGCTAACGCCACAAGTATTAAAGTGCCAACGAGACGATTTTGTAGAGGACTGGACAAAGCTCAAGCTCCTTTTAGATACGCGTTAATTCTCGCTACAGTGTAAAACGAGCCGAAGCCGAAAACCAGAGCTTTGCCGTCATTCATTTGCCATTGCTGCGCTGCTGTCACTGCTGCTGCAAACGCCTGCTCCACCGATTCAAACAGATAACAGGATTCCGTAGGTAATTTAGCATTGATCACCAAGTTATCCGCAGTTTCACCACGCGGCTCTGACAGTGAGCCGAGATACCAGGCAGAAGCCTGAGAACTCAATGCGTTAGCGACACCGGCATGGTCTTTGTCACTTAACATCCCCACAACAGCAAAAATTTTATGTTGTGGATAAAATTTATTCAAATAGCGACTAGCATAAACTGCAGCCTGCGGGTTATGCGCAACGTCCAGCAAAACTTCAATACCATTAACGGTATCAGACTGCATTCTCCCAGGTAAACTTGCCCGAGTAATACCTTCACGAATAGCCGATAAGCTGACTGGTAACGGCAATTGTTCGATAGCCGCAATGGCTGTTGACGCGTTGATAAGAGGCAGTTTTGGTAACGGCAAGTCATTCAATTGGGTGTTCTGACTACGATAACTCCAGCTTTCATCGTATTCGGTACGATGAAAGTCACGCCCGACTTGATAAAGCCTAGCCCCGATGCGCTCCGCGCTTTCTGCAATACTGGCCGTTGGACTTGCTTCACCACAAATTAATGGCTTACCCGCTCTGGCAATACCAGCTTTTTCATACCCAATATGCTCACGATTATTTCCGAGATAAGCAATATGATCGATACCGATACTGGTGACCACAGCCACGTCAGCGTCAACACAGTTAACCGCGTCTAACCGCCCACCGAGACCTACCTCAAGAATAGCGACATCCGGAGACTGACGACCCATTAACCAAAGCGCCGCTAACGTACCAAACTCAAAATAAGTTAATGACGTATTGTTACGAGCCTGCTCAATAGCATGAAATGCTTTAACGTGTTCGGAGTCCGGCAATTCTTGCGCATTAACCCGAACTCGCTCGCGATACTCGGTAATATGCGGTGAGGTATAAACGCCGGTAGTGTAACCTGCCGCCTGCAGAATGGTTTCCAGATAGCAAACTGTTGAGCCTTTACCATTGGTTCCGCTAACCGTTATGACTAAAGGTGCCGGCTTTAATACGCCGGCATTAGCAGCCACTCGGGCTACACGCTCCAGACCCATATCGATATTTTTCGGATGAAGTTTTTCGAGGTAGGTCAGCCACTCCTGCAGTGATGCAGTTACTGCAGGAGCTGATGAGGATATCTCCGCCATTACTCGTTTACACTTACTTCCGTAGCTTCGGTAGAAGGTAAGTTTTGCATTTTCGCCAACAAACGAGCAACAGTATCCCGCATATCACGACGGTCGGTAATCATGTCGATAGCCCCATGTTCCAGCAAGAACTCAGCGCGTTGAAAACCTTCCGGTAAGGTTTGACGAACCGTTTGCTCGATAACTCGAGGTCCGGCAAAACCGATGAGTGCTTTTGGTTCGGCAATATGAATATCACCCAACATTGCCAGGCTCGCAGAAACACCACCCATGGTAGGGTCTGTTAATATCGAGATGAACGGCAGACCTTCTTCACTCATGCGCGCTAAAGCTGCAGAAGTCTTAGCCATTTGCATTAACGACATCAGAGCTTCCTGCATGCGAGCACCGCCGGAAGCAGAAAAACAGACCAGCGGAATACGATGCTTAAGGCAGACTTCGGCAGCCAGCACAAACTTAGCGCCTACTACCGATGCCATAGAGCCGCCCATAAAGTTAAAGTCAAAAGCAACCGCGACTAAAGGAACGCCCTTTACGGTACCTTTCTCGGCAATTAAGGCGTCGTTCTCGCCCGTGCTTTTTTGTGCGGCAGCAATACGGTCTTTGTATTTTTTGGAATCTTTAAAGCGTAAAACGTCTTTTGGCTCCAATTCTGTGCCTATTTCTTCGCGATTGTCTTTATCCAGAAAAATATCTAAACGGCTGCGCCCGGTGACCCGCATGTGATGATCACACTTAGGACAAACATTAAGACTGCGTTCTAAATCAGCCTTGTAAATAATATTGCCACAGGCCGTGCACTTACTCCACACGCCCTCTGGAACGCCACGTCTTTTGTTAATTTTTGGCTTCGCAAGAATTCTTTCTATCCAGCTCATACTATTCCGCCCAAAGGCTGTTATTAGTCAATTTGATGTAGCTTACATGGTACCACAAATGGGTCAAGCAAAGAGGTCATAACAGTGACTCTTAATCGCCTAGCCACAAAGGTCCCAGTGGAGCCTCCGGTATATTATAGTGTTCTGGGTAAGTTACTGCCACCAGGTAAAGTCCGCCGGGTTTAGCTGTAGCTGCGGCCTTGGTGCGGTCTTTTTCTCTTAGCAGTTCGCCAATCCACTCCGGCGGCTGCAAATGCTGGCCAACAACGATCAGGCTGCCGACGATATTGCGCACCATGTGGTGCAAAAAGGCATTCGCAGAAATATCCACGATAATATAATCGCCACGGCGTTCAACTGTTAAATCGGAAACCTTGCGAAACGGCGTATGCGACTGGCAATGAGATGCCCGAAATGCAGTAAAGTCGTGTTCACCAATAAGCGCCTGAGCGCCTTCTTGCATAACTTCTGCATCAAGTGGCTGATGATAATGACTGACCCCGGCCGAGTGGATACCCGGACGAAATCTGGTATTAGCAATAATATAACGGTAACGCCGCGACGTCGCACTAAAACGGGCACTGAAATCACTGTCAACTTCCTGCGCCCAACGCACAGCAATACCGGCCGGTAAATTACTGTTCACGCCTAATGTCCAGGCGACATCAGCTCTTGGTACCGGGACATCAAAATGCACTATTTGTGCAGTGGCATGAACGCCAGCATCTGTTCTGCCAGCGCAGGTTACCTCAACAGGAGCATTCGCTATTTTACTCAAAGCCTCTTCAACACACTGTTGAACACTGGCTACTTCACGTTGTCGTTGCCATCCATAATAACGACTGCCGTCGTATTCAAGGCATAAGGCCATTCGCATACTACTTTATCCTACGAATCTAGTTTTTGTTGCAGCGTCTTAGCTTCATTTGCCAGCGCTTCATCATCACCTTCTGCTAATTGCTGAAGAATCTCCCGTGCTTCATCCTCTTCGCCCATTTCAATATAGGCTCTGGCCAGGTCAAGCTGACCCGCCGGATCATCATCTTCTGGAGCACCTTCAGCATCTCCCGATTCATCATCCGGTAAAACGTCTTTTACTGCCGAGGACTGATAGCGATCGCTGTCTTCGTCTTCCTCATCGGCGTCCGCCATTAAGGAGTCAATATCCACAAATTCATCGTCGTCGGTAGCGCTAAATGCATCAGTTTCGGCTTCGCTTTCGGTGTCGTTTTCTTCTGTAGCCGGCTCATCTTCATCGACAATATTATCCGCATTATCGGAACCACCAAATAGCGACTCTAAGTCTTTGTCAGCTTCATCTTCAGCCTGATCAAGTTCCGCATCGTCGTCGGGAACTTCTTCTTCAAGATCATCCAGATCGTCCAGCGACTGCGTCAGCTCATCCGACTCTTGCAGCAACTGTTCCAGATTATCCTCTTCGGTGTCCTCTTCTACAGGCTGGCTCTCCTCTTGCGAGGTTAGCTCGGTTTCTTCAGGTTCAGCAGTCTCTTCTGGTTGAACCTCATCAGCGTCTGGTTCATCTGCTGCTTCGGAGCTGTCTATTTCTGTGCTTTTCGCTTTCTCACCTTCCGGCTCATCGGCTTCGTTTTCTGCAAGACCTAATTCAGCGAGAACATCATCAACTTCGCTGTCGTCAAAGTCATCCGGCAACAAATCATCGTTTTCTTCATCAGGTTCGCTTTCACCTTCGTCCGGCTTTTCATCAGCCGCAGGCTCATCATCGCTCTCAGCTTCTTCAGGGGTTTCTGAAGGCGCGTTGTCGGACAGAATGTCATCGATATCGTCGACATCCGCTACTGCAGACTCTTCTTCTGTTGCTTCGCCTTGTTGCTCAATATCCTCTGAAACAGGTTCATCGGCGTCTGCACTCGATGATTCCGGCGATTCTTCTTCATCATTGACGGAAAGGTCAATGGCCTGTTCGTCATCATCGTCGGCTTCGCCAAACAAACGATCCAGTTCATCCTGAGACAGTTCACTAGACTCTTCGTCTTCTTCATCCGGCAACACAGCCTGATCGTCGTCATCTAAATCGTCTTCTACAGCCGGTTCAGTTTCGGCTTCCGGCTTCGGTTCTTCCTTCCTGACATCGTCTTTTCCATCGTCAAGACGAACACTCAAATCAGCGGCTTCCGGTTCGCCCGAATTCCCGGTTAACTCGGCCTCTAGCGCACTTAAGTCGTCACCTTCATCGTCAGCACTTTCTTCGCCGTCAATATCGAATAAGCCGTCCGTACTGTCGTTAGGCACATCACCCAGCAATTCTTTATCGAGTTCAGCCGCGGCTTCTTCTTCGGTGAGCTCTTTGCTGCTTTTCTCTTCCTGCTCCTCGTCTTCGTCCGCTGGTTTCGCTGAGCGGCGTAAAAAGAAGAAAACAACAAGACCAATTATGAGTAGTGCCGGTAATACCGATACAAGCAACATATTCAGAGGGCTTTGCAGCCAGTCGGAAAATCCTGACGCCTCCTCCATTTCTTCCCGAGCCTGCTGTTCAAGCAGCTCTCGCTGTTGAGCTAAGACCTGTTGAAACTGAACTTCCAGTTCATCTGTCTTGCTCGCATTATTGGCAAGCTCATCTAAACGCGACGCTAATGCGTCGATACGCTCCTGCAGAGACTTATTCTCTTCATACATGCGCTCAACCGCCTGCATGGACTGCTGCATATCAGAGCGCAACTCCTGAAAGTTTTGTTCCTGTCGCTGTTCAACTTCCTGAATGGTTTGTTCAGCTTTCTCCCGGGCCTGCTCAAGTAACTCCTGCTGTTCCGCGCGAGTTTTCTGAGTGTCTTGCCGAGCTTGCGAGAGTTGTTGAGACTTGGTTTTTAATTGGCTATCTACCACGACTTGCCGACGAGCCGCTTCGGGGTTAACCATTTTGATTTCTTGCAAGGAAGGTATACGCAGGTAAAAACCATTGAGCATGCGGTTCATATTACCATCGACGAAGGCATCGTCATTAGCCTGCACAATAGCAACCATAGTCTGATACTGGGTCACACTGGAGTGTGGCTTATAACGCCGCGCAATATCCCACAAGGTGTCGTTGCTGCTTATAGGCCCATAGCGCTCCTGGCCGATACGAACATCGGTTGCTTCTGAGCCTTTCTCGCCTTTTATAACGACGCCATCCTGCCAACCTGCAGCAGCGACAGTCATGCTGCCGGACAACACCATGGCTGCCAGCGAGAAGTATCTCAGTACCTGCACTATCTTGGTTTTTCTCATCCTTTAGTCTCTGCCCGCGCTTTGCTCTTATCTTTAACGGCGTTCGTTAAAAAAACTTTATGACATACAGCTGCTTAAATTACCAGTAATCACGAATTAAAGTTTCTGCAATTTGTATGCTGTTGGTTGCCGCACCTTTGCGTATGTTGTCCGATACAACCCACAGGTTAAGTCCGTTAGGGTGGCTGATATCTTCCCGTACTCGCCCTACAAAGACATCGTCATTGCCCGCGGCATTTCCCACTTGAGTCGGAAACTCCTCGCGCTGCTCCATTAAAGTAACACCTGGGGCTTCACTTAACAGCTGTTTTGCATGCTCGGCCGTAATTGGCTGTCGCGTTTCAATGTGAATGGCTTCTGCGTGTCCGAAAAATACAGGAACCCTTACCGCCGTGGGATTCACCCGAATACTGGGGTCATTAAATATCTTTTGGGTTTCCCACACCATTTTCATTTCTTCTTTGGTGTAATCATTCTCCTGAAAAACGTCTATTTGAGGAATGCAGTTGAAAGCAATTTGTCGACTGAAGTTCGCTACCGTCGGCTGCTTACCGTTTAAAAGTTCTGCTGTCTGCTTTGCCAGCTCTTCCATCGCTTCTTTACCAGCGCCAGATACCGACTGATAAGTACTGACATTTATGCGCTCAATGCCGACGGCATCATGAATAGGCTTCAGTGCGGCCATCATTTGAATGGTCGAGCAATTTGGATTAGCAATAATATTGCGGTTTCTAAAATCGGCTAGCGCCCAGGCATTAACCTCCGGCACCACCAAAGGAATATCCGGCTCATAGCGATATTCAGATGTGTTATCAATAACCACACAGCCTGCTTCAGCAGCTTTGGGGGCGAACTCGCGTGAAATTGAACCGCCCGCTGAAAAGAACGCGATATCAGCATTAGACCAGTCGAACTCACCAGCATCTAACACTTCTATTTCTTCGCCATTAAAATCAACTGTCGCGCCAACAGAGCGGGCACTAGCTAAAGGGAAAAGTTCTGCCACCGGGAATTTTCGCTCAGCTAAAATTTCTATCATTTGCTGGCCCACTAAACCTGTTGCACCTAATACAGCAACGCGAAACCCATGTGACATGCTAACTCCTTACTTAGACAATAGCCGGGCACTAAAGCCCAACTGTAAAAACTGGATATATTGCTCGCTATTATGGCATGTAACGACCTGATTAATGAACTCTCTGCGCGGGCTTTCTTTGCGATAATTGCGTCGTAAACTATCAAAACCTTCGGTAGTGAGACCCTGTTGTCGGAAAAGTTCATCGTCCCGGGACAAGTCGTAGTGTTCTTTTGCCCACAAATTAAGACTTTCCAGTGAATTCAACCCACCGGCGTCACGGTCATCCCAGGCCGTTCCCGGCAACACATCAGACAAAGTCTTATAGGCGGGCCTGCCAAAGTGTTCCAGCAATGCATTTGAAATCATTACCGCCCCGCCGACTTTACCTTCCAGACTGTGTCCGGCAATGTGTGGAGTTGCGATATCAACATAAGGCACTAAGCCTGACAATACTTCGGGCTCATTCTCCCATACATCTAGCACCAGCGATGGCCGCTCCCCCTGTTCCACTCGCTCCAGTAAGGCATTATTGTCGATAACCGCACCCCGGCTGGCATTAATTAGTAACTGCTGCGAATGCAGTGACTGCAATGCCGTATTTTCAAACAAATGCTGAGTTGGGAAATCGCCGTCCCGCGTCAAAGGGACATGGCAGGAGATAATATCGGCCGTTAGTACACGCTGCCAATGGTCATGTACAAACTTAACGCCTTTTTTACACAAGGGCGGATCATAATAATGAACATTGAGTCCCAGAGCTTCCAGCCTCTTTCCGGCGGCTTTTCCCGTATGCCCGGCACCAACAATGGCAACATCGATTTCGTCAGCTACATACCGGGGTTGGTCACTTAACCAATTGAGCACGGCGCACAAAACATACTCACCAACTGACTGCGCATTCGCCCCCGGCGCGTGTGCAAAGCCAATGCCTCGCTCTTCTAGAGCCTGAAGATTGATATGCTCAGTGCCAATGGTTGCGGACGCAACAAACTTAAGTTCGGGAGCTTGTTCTAAAAGTACTTCATCAACTTGAGTCACAGAACGCACGAGTAAAGCATCAGCTTCTGCCAACAGTTCCTGCGGAGGGATTCGTTCAGAAAAGTAGGAAAGTGTTCCCGCACCCGACAATAAGTCGGAAAGTGCGGGAATATTCTGATCGGCAACGATTTTCATCGAAATAACCGATCTAGTCGATTATTCAGAGTATTGGCGCATCACTAACGATGCGTTTGTACCACCGAAGCCAAAGCTATTAGACATAACCGTTCTAAGTGGTGCTTCAGTCGTCTGCTGAATAATGTTCATGCCGTCGGCTTTTTCATCCAACGCTTCAATATTGATTGAAGGTGTAACAAAACCATTCTTAAGCATAAGCAGAGAGTAAATAGCTTCGTGCACACCAGCTGCGCCCAGAGCATGGCCTGTCATTGCTTTAGTAGCACTAATCATCGGCGTTTTCTCTGGGAAAACTTCACGAATAGCTTCTAACTCTTTAACGTCACCAACCGGTGTACTGGTACCGTGAGTATTCAGATAGTCGATTGGAGTATCCACCGTTTCCATTGCCATTTTCATGCAACGAACGGCGCCTTCACCCGACGGAGCTACCATATCGTAACCGTCTGAAGTCGCACCGTAACCAACAATTTCACCGTAAATTTTGGCGCCACGAGCTTTTGCCGCTTCCAGTTCTTCAATAACCAGAATACCGCCACCACCAGCAGGTACAAAACCGTCTCGCCCCTGGTCGTAGGTACGTGAAGCTTTTTCAGGCGTATCATTGTACTTAGTACTTAATGCGCCCATAGCATCAAATTCCATGCCCAGGGTCCAGTGCAGTTCTTCACCACCGCCGGCAAATACTCGGTCTTGTTTACCGAACTGAATTAATTCCAGCGCATGACCGATACAGTGCGCAGAGGTTGCACAAGCAGAACTAATTGAATAGTTAACACCTTTAATTTTAAAAGGTGTTGCCAGGCAAGCTGAAGTCGTTGACGCCATGCAACGAGGTACCATGTATGGGCCAACTTTTTTCACGCCACGTTCACGCAAAATATCAGCTGCTGCAACCTGATGTTCACCAGAAGCGCCACCGGAACCAACAACTAACCCCGTACGCGGGTGAGAAACTTGCTCTTCGGTTAAGCCTGAATCCTCGATAGCCTGAGCCATTGCGATATAGGCATAAGCAGCCGAATCGCCCATGAAACGCAACGCTTTGCGGTCAATATGGTCTTTAGGATCTAACTTAACTTCGCCCCATACCTGACAACGCAAGCCCATTTCAGCAAAAGATTCTGAACGGGTAATACCCGATTTGCCGGTACGTAATGATTCCAGCACTTCTTCTTGATTGTTCCCGATACTTGATACAATACCAAGTCCGGTGATAACAGCTCTTCTCATTCTATAATCCTGTCTGACATTGCTACGTCGATATCTTACCAACGTCGTGTGTGAATGTGGTCTGCTTTGTCCACTGTTGTTCGTAAAGTTGTTATTATAGCGGTCATCAACCAATAAATCATGGGATAGCCGCTTGAATTCTAATTCATCTGTTCAGTTTAACGAGCAAGGCGTACCCGTTTCCACTACTTTCGATGATATTTATTTTTCTGTCGAAAGCGGTGTTGACGAAAGTCAGTACGTATTTCTGGCGCAAAACGGATTACCCCGTCGCTGGCTGTCGCTACCGGCTCATTATAGCTTTACCATAACCGAAACCGGGTTTGGTACAGGTTTGAACTTTCTTCTGACCTGGAAACGTTTTTTAGAGCAGGCACCTGCCAATACACGTCTCCATTTTGTCAGTTTTGAAAAGTTCCCTTTATCGCGCCAGCAACTTGAACAAGCATACCAATTACTAGAACCAATAGCGGAATTCAGTCAGTCATTCCTGGAGCATTACCCGGCAACCGATCCCGGCTGTCATCGCATCATACTATCACAGGGCCGGGTCATTCTGGATCTGTGGATAGGCGACCTCAATGAGCTACTGCCAGAATGGCTTCCACAGGCACAAAAGCAAATTGACGCCTGGTTTCTCGACGGCTTTGCTCCGGCGAAGAATCCAGAAATGTGGCAGCCAACACTTTTTGATGCCATGAAGCAAACCGCACATAGCGGAACAACCTTTGCTACCTTCACCGCTGCAGGCAGTGTCAAAAGAGCACTACAGCAAAACGGATTCGAGGTTCAAAAAGTAGCAGGCTTTGGTCGCAAACGAGACATGCTTTGTGGTCACTACCTTAGCGCCGAAGTTTGTCAGAAATATTACGATCGCCGCGATGTTACTATTATTGGCGGCGGCATTAGCGCGGCATGCTCTGCCCTTGCACTGAAGCATAGAGGCGTTAACGTCAGAGTCGTTAGTGCAGGTAGCGCCGACGGCGCATCCGGAAATCCTCAAGGAGCCGTTTACCCTCTGTTACACGCCGAGCATACGCCGCTCAGTCGCTTCTATTGGCAGGCGTTTTCTACAGCCACCAGCTTCTACCGTAATTTTTGTGACGACCACTGGTTTCCCGTGGGGGTTATGCAGCCAGCATTTAACGACGATAGAGCCCGGCGTTATCAACGTATAGCCGATGAACTGTATGCGCCAGAAACGGTACGCTATTTATCTCAGCCGGAAGCAGAACAAGAAGCCGGGGTTTCGCTGGCGGTTCCGGCGCTGCTTTACCCTAAAGCCGGATGGTTACGACCGGCGGCTGTGGTCAAAAGCCTTTTAGAAACAGCACAAATTGAGCTTATTGAAGGCGAAGCTAAGGTTTTGGAGAAAACTGAAAGTGGCAGTTGGCAGATATCACTAAAGAACGGAAGTTTGCTGGCCGCTGAGCGAGTTCTTATTGCCACCGGTCATCACATCAATGGGTTATTGCCGGAAAGCGTTAACCCCCTGCCAATACAACCAGTTCGCGGACAAGTCAGTCTGGTTCAAACAACACCGTTATTATCTTCACTAAAAACGGTTTTATGCTTTAAAGGGTATTTAGTTCCGGAAGATGGCAACCATCACTGTGTTGGCGCAAGCTTTAATCGCGACAGAGAAGATTTAGAACCAACCCCCGAAGATGACGAAGAAAACCTGAAACAACTCGCTGAAAACGCGAAGCAGCCATGGGCTGAATCTCTGCAGCTAACATCCCAAAGAGTCTCGGTACGGGCGACCAGCCCCGATCACCAGCCTGTTACCGGAGCGGTTGCCGAAAACTTATATGTCATTACAGCGCTGGGGTCTCGGGGCTTCACTTCTGCCCCTATTCTGGCAGAAGTGATTGCCTGTCAGTTAACCGGTGAGTTAACGCCGTTAACTCAAGATGCTTTACGCCGCATCTCCGTTAGTCGCTTTAAGGGCTAACTTATCCAATACATTGTTAATGTGAGTCTGGTCAGCCGGAGACAACTCATGCCGCGTTTTGTGAACTGCCTCACGCAAAGCCGGCATAATTCTCTCCGGTTGAGTCTCACCAGCCATTTCCAGTTGCGCAACGACTAAGTCGAAATGCCCGCGCAAATAACCGCAGGCAAATAGCTCGTCATCTGTGCCGGAAACCACCGCATCATCGAATACGGTTTCAAGTCGTTCCACTAATTGATCAAAGTCCGTACGAGTTCCCATCTGCAGTTTCCCGTTGAAAAACAAAGGCGCTCATTCTAACGGTCTTTTTGTTACAATGCATCCGCATCAAAGACTCAACCTATGACAGAGGTAGTTATTATGTCCCTGGAAATTGGCTTGTTTTACGGCTCTACCACTTGCTATACCGAAATTGCTGCAGAAAAAATTCAGCAAGCCATTGGCGAGGACATTGTTCAGCTGTTTGATATAAAAAATACCCCGCTAAAAGAAGCTGAGCAATTTGATATTCTTATTTTTGGTATTTCCACCTGGGATTTTGGCGAACTTCAGGAAGACTGGGAAAGCCATTGGGACGACATAAATGACGTGAACCTGCGCGGTAAAGTTGTTGCGCTTTTTGGAATGGGTGATCAGGAAGGTTATACCGACTGGTTCCAGGACGCTCTGGGCATGCTGCACGATGCCATAGCCAACCACGGCTGCAAGCGCATTGGTTTTTGGCCAAATCAGGGCTACGAATTTGCCGCCTCCAAAGCGTTAACCGCAGATAACACTCAGTTCGTCGGTTTATCACTAGATGAAGACTCCCAATATGAGCTATCAGATGAACGTATTGAACAATGGACGACGCAAATTTTAGAAGAAATTGCCGAACAATTAGGATAATAAAAATGCAAAGCTTTCTTTCAAAAACCCTGCTGTTACTCGCTTTGTTGATGTCGGTAACGGCCCAGGCAAAAACCGAAGCTCCCGGCATTGACGAGTTCACTTCGTCATTTCAGGAGCACCCCGGTTTTTTCACCTTTTACCACGATGAAGCTAGTGCAAAGTTTTATCTGGAAGTGCCGAGGCAAGGATCACAGTTTATTTTTCAAACCAGTCTTCCCTGGGGGTTAGGTTCTAATGATGTCGGGCTGGACCGCGGGCAACTGGGTGAAACTCGGTTAGCATCATTTCATGTTGAAGGAAATAAGGCGTTATTGGTTCAACACAATACCGAGTTTCGTGCACAAACGCGGAATCAGGCTGAACGCAGCAGTGTCGATCAAGCGTTTGCCGACGCCGTGCTTTATGGTTTTGACGTTGTTGCGAGCAACGATGAACGTGTGTTAATAGACTACACCCCTTACTTGTTGAGCGATGTGCACGGTGTTAGTAAGCGCTTACAGCAAACCGAGCAAGGACAATTTAAGGCCGATACAAGCCGCTCAGTCATTTACCCTGAACGTAGCAAAGCCTTTTCAGAAAATACGGAGCTAGAAGCGAAAGTCACTTTTGTCGGTGACGGAAAAGGGCAGTGGATAAATCAGGTTGCGGCCAACGCCGATGCACTTTCTTTGCACCTGCACCACTCCTTTATAAAGCTACCTGACGCCGGATACCAACCCCGGAAATTTCATCCAAACAGCGGTTTTTGGGCTCACAGCTTTAAAGACTACGCAGCACCTCTTGGCGAATCGATGACAGTGCAATATATCCCGCGTCACCGGTTGAATAAGAAAGACCCTATTGCCTCACAAAGTGAAGCGCGTGAACCTATTGTTTATTATCTTGACCCAGGTGCACCGGAACCTGTCAAAACGGCACTGCTTGAAGGTGCCCGCTGGTGGGCTCAGGGCTTTGAAGCCTTAGGTTTCGAGAATGCTTTTCAGGTAAAAGTTCTGCCCGACGGTGCTGACCCTATGGATGTGCGCTACAACGTTATTCAGTGGGTTCACCGGGCAACCCGTGGCTGGTCTTACGGCTCGTCGGTAATAGACCCTCGTACGGGCGAAATCATTAAAGGTCATGTCACCCTGGGGTCGCTGCGTGTTCGCCAGGATATGAAAATAGCCGAAGGCTTGTTGACGCCTTTTATCGAAGACCGCAGTGAACTTAAAAGCGCGGTAAAAAATATGGCTCTGGCTCGTATTCGCCAATTAAGTGCACACGAAATAGGCCATACCTTAGGAATAGCTCATAACTTTGCTGCCAGCGCGTCAGACAGAGCTTCCGTTATGGACTACCCTCACCCGCTGGTAAACCTGACAACAGATGGCGGTTTAAGCCTAAGCAACGCTTATACAGAAGGTTTAGGAGTATGGGATAAGCAAGTTCTGGCTTATGGGTACAGTGACTTTGGCGGTATGCCATCGTCTGACGAGCAGCTCGCCCGTATTCTGGATGAAAATAAAACGCTCAATCTCAGCTTCATTTCAGACAGAGATGCACGCCCTGCCGGTGGTGCTCACCCTCAGGCACATTTATGGGATAACGGCAGCGAACCTGTTACTGAGCTTGAACGCCTGCTTTCAGTGCGCCAGCAAGTGCTGGATAACTTCAGCAAGGACATGCTGAACAGCGATCAGCCATTAAGCCAGTTACAATCGATCTTTGTGCCTATTTACTTGCTGCACCGGTACCAAACAGAAGCCGCAGTAAAATGGTTAGGCGGCGTTAACTACCATTACTATATGGCTGACGACTCTACGGACGACTACCAGCCGGTAGGGGCCGCCAGACAACAAGCGGCTCTTAAACAGTTGTTAAAAACCATTCAGGCAGATACTTTGCGTGTGCCTTCACATATTAAACAATGGCTGGTTCCGTCGGCTTACGGTGAAAGCTCATCGCGCGAGAACTTCAGTGGTAAAACAGGGCTAATACCCGATACCGTCAGCATGGCTGCCAGCGCCGCGGATCACAGTTTAAGTTTGATGTTAAACAGCCAGCGTCTGAACCGGTTAGCACAACAACACGCGGACAATGACCGAGTGCCTTCTCCGGCCGGACTGATGACAGCTATTTTCAATACCGTTTTCAGCGACTGGGAAAACGCAAAAAAAGCCCCGGTTCAGCAGCGCTTGCTGGCAACAGCTATCAACGCCGAAGTAAGAGCGGTAAAAAATTCGGGACTGGCTGCAGAAACCCGGTTAGTTATGCGAGCTGAGCTTGCTGAACAACAACAGAAGCTTGCCAAGTCGGACTCACTACTCGTAAAGCAATTGGCAAAAGATTTAGATAAATTCTTAAACGAAGGGGAATGGCCGGAACAGTACGAACCCGAGCCGTTACCTCCGGGTTCGCCAATTTAAGCGAAATGCCAGAGCCGCTTAAAGCGGCTCTGGAAAATCGTCTAACTGTTCTTTCGTTTTGCCATGAGGCGTTGGCTGACGCGTTTCCGGATCAATATGTACGAACACAATGTCATCAGCTGAACAAATGTTTTGCTTGGTGTGCTTATTGCGTACCAGACAAGTGATAGCTAACGACGTGCGTCCCACAGATTTTACCTGCAAGCCAAATTCAACGACATCGCCCTGAAACGCAGAGGTTTCAAAAGTAATAGCGCCAATATGCTTAGTTACCAGGCTTTTTGCCCCTAACTGGCAACTGGCAAAAATATAAGCTTCTTCGTCAATCCATTCTAAAATACGGCCACCAAATAACGAACCGGCAAAGTTCAAATCATTTGGCATAACCAGTCGGCGAGATAAAAAGCGCATAGTCACTCCTTGTTCATGGAAGATATGTACATATTATAACCTATTGTTCGCCAATGGTTTGTTGAAAAAATTGAGCAATCATTGAATATAAATGAATTTTTGTATTACGCCCGTTAATAGAATGCTTTTTCCCCGGGTAATTCATCATTTCAAAAGCCTGAGCGTTGTCCTGCAATTGCTTATACAGCTTCGTGCTATGAGTAAACAAAACATTGTCATCCGCCATTCCATGGTAAATCAGTAAATCACCTTTTAAGTTATCGCTGTATGGAAAAACCGATGAGTTTTCATAGGCATTACCATCACCCGGCATGCCCATAAAACGTTCGGTGTAATGCGTATCATACAAACGCCAGTCGGTTACCGGTGCGCCAGCCACTCCAGCCTTAAAATATTCAGGTGCTTTAAACATAGCCAGCAGCGACATGTAACCGCCGTAACTGTGACCATATATACCGATGCGCTTTGGGTCGACATAAGGCAGGCTGGTTAAATACTTAACCCCAACCACCTGATCATCTACTTCCGGGCTCCCCATATTCTTATAAATAGGTGCCTCAAAACGCTTTCCCCTATTCGCCGAACCGCGGTTATCCAGAGTGAAAACAATAAAGCCCTGTTGAGCCATATATTGAACAAAACCACTGCCCCAGCTTTTGGTTACTCGCTGCGCTCCGGGACCGCCATAAACATACACCAGCACCGGATATTTTTTTTCTGCATCAAAATCTCCTGGCTTGGTCATTTTGTAATAAAGCGTCTGCCCGTCTTCAGCTTTTAGCTCACCGAACTCAGGGTAACGCCAGTTTCTCAAGTAAGGAGACAGTGGATGCTCACCTGTCACTTCGTTTTCAGCCAACCACACCAAATGATTACCAGTTGGCCCGTGCAAACTTACTTGTTTGGGCTGCTGAGGCGATGAGTAGGTGTCCAGATACAAGCGCACATCGGCATCAAATTCAATATGGTGCATACCTTCACGCGTTGTAATGCGCGTTGGGTTGGCCGCAGAACTTGCATTTAGCTGAGTACGATACAGGTGAGATTCTAGTGGTGATTTTTTCCGGGCGGTAAAGTACAGCGTGCCAGTACTTTCATCAATAGCTTCCAGTTCATCTACTTGCCAATCGCCAGAACTCAATTGACGAATTAACGATCCGTCCAGGCGATATAAATAAAGATGTTTGAAACCGCTTCGTTCAGATGCCCAAATGAAATGCTTATTATCATTTAAGAAATACAAGTCATCGTGCAGATTCAGCCAGCTATCTGAGGTTTCTGTCAACAACTCACGCTGGGTTTCACTTGTTCGATTATAAAGCCAAAGCGTCAGTGCTTGCTGATCTCTGCTTTGCCATTGATAACTCAAACGTTTGCTGTCACCAACCCACTTAACCCGGGCTAAATACCCATCATTTAGCTTATCCAGCTGCAGCCAGTTGGTCTGTTTATCAGCAATTTGATATACCCCAAGGTCAATCTCTACGTTGTCGCTTCCGGCGAACGGATAACGCTGTTGTATGGTTTCAATTCGGTCCGCGTATATCTCACTGCGGGTAGCGAGAGGCACAGGACTTTCATCAACTTTGGTTAACGCAATAGCCGACTCATCCGGAGCCCACCAGTAACCGGTCATGCGCTTCATTTCTTCCTGGGCAACAAACTCCGCCATACCAAACTTAAGCGTGTTACCGCCTTCGGTTGTAACCGCATGTTCTTCACCACTGGCAAGGTCAATAAAGTACAAATTCTGTTCGCGGACAAAAGACACGTAGCTGCTTTTTGGCGAGAACTTAACGTCAGTTTCAAAAGCATCCGTTTTTGTCAGCTGAGTCACTTTTTCTTCGTCAGTCTGGTAATAAAAAACATCACCGTTATAGGGAAAAAGCAGCGCATCCCCTTTTGCTGACCAGCTGTACTCAATTATGCCACTGCCGCTAATGCGTTGACGTTCCCTACGAGCTTTCTCTTCATCAGACAATTCAAGCTCACTGGCAGCGATCTGGTCTGCCGCGACTAACAGTTTATGTGTCTCGGCCTCGATATCGTATAACCAGAGATCATAACGTTGCGGCTCTTCCTTACTGCCTTTTAAGTATGAAAGGTATTGCCCGCCGGGCGCAAACTTTAACGATTTTGGTGTTTCCCCCGTAAGACTGGGGCCACTAAACAAACGTTCTATGGTTAACTCTTCGGCAAAAACAGAGAGACTAAAAAAGCTAAAAACAATAATAGCAATCGCCTGAATACGACGATTAAAATGAAAAGGCATGATGCAAGATCCAACGATGAGTTTATTACCACTTATATTAACAAAGTTCGGGATAAAAATCGGTTGGCTGCGGTGAAATAACACGAAAACGCTACCGCCGAATTACGACGATAGCGTTATTTTCGGGAGGGCTGTTCAATTAGAAGCTAATAGAAACGCCAGCCTGGAAACGACGACCGGTAACAGGTGCGTCATCTTTTATAAAGGAGCTGTGAACAAAACCTAGCTGATCTGTCAGGTTTTCACCTTTCAGATAAAGCGTAGCACCGTAGTTTGCTAACCACTCCGGGTAAAAATTGACGCGGGCGTTCAGTAAGCCATAAGCATCGGTTACGGTCTCATTCTGCCCTATTTTATCCTGTTCCATGTAGCGCGTATAACCGATAGCACCATCCCAGCCAACGGCCTGATAACGCACTTCTGTACCAATGCGTTGCGCCGGGATTCTCGGTAAATCATCGCCATCACGCTGTTTTGCACGGGTATAGTCACTAAAGCCATGAAGTGACCAATGCTCTGCGAATTTCCAGTCTAACTCAAGTTCGTAGCCATAGAGCTCGGCGTCAACTTGTTTAAACTGAACCACTTGCAGACCGTCGTGATCATGCTCGTGCTCCTCTTCATGGGCATGCTCTTCGTGGTCATGATCCTCATCACCATGCAATTGTTCACTGTTTAGGCCAATAAAATCATCGTAAATGAAATCATCAACGCGATTGTAGAACACGTTCAAATTTGCATGAAAGCTGTCATTTTCGTAATGAAAACCCGCATCAATATTGTTTGACGTTTCGGTTTTAATTGCCACTTCGTTTGGCTCAACATGATACTCGTCAAGCTCTTCTTCATGTAGTTCGTAACCCAGGCCAAGTTCATAAGTACGGGTTGCAAAGTGATTCCCGTTAGCAAAAACTTCATTTGCAGCCGGAGCTCTTTCTGCATGACTTAGGTTAAATGAAACCGAGGTGTGATCACTGAAGTGGTAGAGATAACCAGCAGACGCTGAAGTGGCATCAAAGGTATCCAGTTTGCGCTCCTCACTGGAAAGCGATGTGCGCTCATGGCGAACACCTAAATCAACGTGATGAGAACCAAATTCCTGCTCTACGACCCAGAACAAGCCCTGAGTGCGACGCGAGGTATTCGGCGTAAAGGCTTCTTCGCCAAAAGCCGCCTTATCACTGATGTCCCACTGCCAGCCGACAGCACCTTTCCATCCTGCAATTTCTTTATGCTGACCAATCAGTCGTATCTCTTTTTGTTCATTTTCAAATTGAGTTGCAACGAAATTGTCTTCAATTTCCTGATGCTGGTAGTCAGTTAAAGCGGCGCGAAAATCTAAGCGGTTAAAGCCACTGAAAGGATTACGCCACTGACCGGCAAATTGAATACGCTCTTGCTCCAGGTCTGCATAAGGGCCAGCCTCTGCGTGTTCATGCTCGTCTTCATGACCCGGCTCTTCCTCATGCTCATCTTCTTCCTCACCATGACCGTGGTCATGACCGGGAATACCGTATTCCTGATAGAGTCCCTGGTAAGACACTCCGAAAAAGCCGTCATCAAACTGGTAACTGGCGCCAATGGTGCCACCCTGAGCGTCAATGAACGAGTTTTCGACATGATCCACCGTTTCACCTTCGTCATTCGTAAATGACGGTGTTTCATAATCATTGGCGCGACGAATAAAGGCATCGGTATAAAGAGCCCAGCGACCATTGCCTATTTGCAAGTCGTAAGACCCCTCTTTATTATCATTGTTAGTCGAGGCTGACACATTTGCATTACCTTGAATGCCGTAAACAGGCTCAGAAGGGATCCGGTTGTCGACCACGTTAATCACGCCACCAATTGCTCCACTACCGTAAAGCAAAGTTGCAGGCCCTCTTAATACCTCAATTTGTTGTGCTGTACTGGTTTCCGTTGTAACTGCATGATCGGGACCACCACGGGATACGTCACCAGTATCAAGACCATTCTGAGTAATTTTCACTCTTGGTCCGCCCAATCCACGAATAATGGGGCTACCTGCGACATTCGCAAAGTGAGTGTTATTGATACCCGGTTCCATTGCCAGAGTTTCCCCCAGACTATGAGCATTCTTTTGCTTAAGCGCGTCACCGGAAATAATATTGACCGGCTGTGCTGATTCAAGCGCTGTCTTATCCAGCGGGCTTGCATTAATGACAATGACTTCATAGTCATTAATGTGTTCATGTTCTTCTTGCTGTTGCGCATGCGCGACGGTACTTGTTGCCAGTAATGCAAGAGTTAACGCATTCAGTTTCATAACCACTCCAGTTAACGTTGTTTCAGATTAACGCCATCTCGTTATTGTAATAATATAACATTACAAAATCTTGATACGTTTTGCAACACTCTTTCAACTATCCACTCTGGTTGTCTGTTATCTGCTGCGGTACACTAGCTTCGCTATTACGATAAAAATAAAACCAAGGACATGATATGAAGCCATCCCATATTCTTCTGCCCGTTACATTAAGCCTGCTGGTAGCGGCTTGTGGCGCATCAGAACCCGAGTCAAAAACGACTGAAATCCGTGCTGAGGAATCCAATATTCGTGCTCATTTAGAGTTTCTTGCAGACGATGACCTTAAAGGTCGTGAAACCGGTAGCAACGAGCACGAAATTGCCTCGAACTACATCGTTTCTGAATTCAAGCAGTTAGGCCTTGAGCCTGCAGGTGATGACGGCACTTATTATCAGCGCATTCCTTTTCGTAAAAGTACACTGAAAGAAAACAGCGCCCGAATGACCTTTGAAAACAATGGTGAAGTGGTCGAGTTTGAATTCCCTAAGCAATTCATTACCGGTCCAAGTCATTATGAAGAAAAGGACGAAATTACTGCGCCATTAGTTTTTGTCGGCTATGGTATGGAAGCTCCTGAATTTGGTCTTGATGACTACAACGGCCTTGACGTAGAAGGCAAAATTGTTGTCATGTTAACCGGCCGTCCGGAATTTTTACCTAGCGAGGAAGGTGCTCACCTGGCCAACATTAAAAGTGATATTGCCCGCGAAAAAGGTGCTGTTGGCATTATTACACTACACACTCCAGTGCGCGAAAAAACTCGCAAATACGAAACCAGTGTTTATTACACCAAGACACCTCGCATGACCTGGTTAGGTCCTAATGGCTTACCTAAAGGCGAAGAACAGCAGTTAAAAGGTTCTGCCTATATTGATGATGAACCTGCAGAGAAACTGTTTGCGAATGCTCCGACTGAATTGAGCACTATCTTCGAGAAAATTGAGGAAGACCCGGACTTCTCTCCTAAAGGGTTTGAACTGGAAGGCGAAGTCACCCTGGCTCGTGAATCGCGTCACGAGGAAATTTCCAGCCCTAACGTCGCAGCCGTATTACCTGGTTCTGACAAAACGCTGAAAGACGAATACGTTGTTTATACTGCGCATTCCGATCATATCGGCGTAGTAAAAGACATGAGTCGCGAAGACAATATCAATAATGGCGCGATGGATAATGCCAGTGGCGTTTCCATTATGCTGGAAACCGCGCGCTTGTTTGTAGAGTCAGAGCAAGAATTTGACCGTTCAATTATGTTCTTGTCGGTAACTGCAGAAGAAAAAGGTCTGTTAGGTGCGGACTACTTTGCCAATAACCCAACGGTTCCTTTAGAAAATATCGTAGCAAACGTAAACCTGGATATGCCGGTACTACTGTATGATTTTGCCGATGTCATTGCCTTTGGTGCTTCTCATTCAACTTTGGGTGACACTGTTAGCAAGGCAGCTCAGCAATTCGATACAAAGCAAAGCCCTGACCCTATGCCTGAGCAGGCTATTTTTACTCGCTCAGACCATTACACTCTGGTCAAAAAAGGCATTCCGGCGGTATTTTTAATGACTGGCTTTACCTCACGTACCGAAGGTGAAGACGGCGGCGAAGTCTGGGGCGAGTTTTTTGCTGAGCACTATCACAAGCCCAGCGATGGACTCAATTTAGATATTAACTACGAAGCAGGAGCCCGCTTTACCAATATTAACTTTGCCATTGGTAAAGAAATTGCGAACGCCGATAAGCGTCCACAATGGCTGGAAGACTCGTTCTTCGGTAAGCAATTTAACGACTAAGCGTACTGTTAAAGCACAGAACGAACTCCAGGGAGCCTTAACCGGCTCCCTTTTTTGTTAGCGACCGTCATTAAACTGTCATTTACGCTCTCTACACTTTTACCATCAGTAGCTGCCGGAGCACTTGATGTTATCTGTAGACAAAGTCGTTAATGACAAGCTTCCACTCATTAAAGGTAAACCCTGGTTAGAGAAGCCAACAACCTGGGTTTTACGCAACCTTTTACACGAAGAAGACATTCAGAAGTTTGGCAAAAGCTCGCCCTCTTTAGAAGGCATAGACTTTGTTGAACACACTCTGGACTACTTCAATTTCACTTACTCCTACTCTTCGCAAGAACTGGATAATATCCCTGTAAGCGGACGTCTGGTTATTATTGCGAATCATCCGATAGGCTCTCTTGATGGGCTGGCGTTATTAAAGTTAGTGAGTGAAATGCGCAGCGATGTAAAAATAGTTGCCAATGAATGGCTGTCTGCACTCGAACCTCTTAATTCTTTATTGCTGCCGGTTAATGTCTTCGGCGGCAAACCCAGCCGCAAAGATATTCGCAACATACATAACCACCTTCACGACGAAGGGTGCGTCATACTGTTTCCTGCAGGTGAAGTGTCGCGGTTACGCCCTAACGGGGTACGTGACACACACTGGCAAAGTGGCTTCCTGAAAATAGCCAAGGCGACTCAAAGTGACATTTTGCCCATACGTCTCGACGCTCATAACTCGGCCTGGTTTTACACCGCTTCTATGGTCTACAAGCCTTTAGCTACCATGCTCCTGGTGAAGGAAATGTTTCGCCAGCAACGTAAGCAGGTTAAATGTCATATAGGGCAAAGAATTCCGGTTGAAGCCTTTCTTCATCAGGGGTTGAGTGTAAATCAGCAGGTTAAACTGTTTAAAAAGCACCTGTACCGTTTAGGCACTCAAAAAAAGCCGATTTTCCCGACTCAAACAGCAATAGCCCGTCCCGAGTCGCGCCAGCCTTTGAAAGCGGCCATTGAGGCCTGTGAATTACTGGGTGAAACCCCATGTGGCAAAAAGATTTATCTGTATGAATTCAGTGGTAGCTCCCCTATTCTTCGGGAAATAGGCCGCTTAAGAGAAGTGGCTTTTCGCACCGTGGGCGAAGGTACCTGGCGTAAACGCGACCTTGATGAGTACGATACCTGGTATATGCACCTGATACTCTGGGATCCGGATGATCTTGAAATTGCTGGTGCTTACCGTCTGGGCGACTGCAATAAAATAATAGAAACGCACGGCCAAAACGGACTCTACAGTGACGGATTCTATGAGTTCTCAGACGCTATGAAGGAGATTTTTCCGCAAAGTCTGGAGCTGGGTCGCTCATTTGTTCAACCCCGGTACTGGGGTAAACGCAGTCTGGACTACCTCTGGGT
Organism: Idiomarina sp. ST20R2A10; assembly: GCF_051842345.1. Taxonomy (NCBI): domain Bacteria; kingdom Pseudomonadati; phylum Pseudomonadota; class Gammaproteobacteria; order Alteromonadales; family Idiomarinaceae; genus Idiomarina; species Idiomarina sp. ST20R2A10. The sequence goes on from NZ_JBNIEY010000001.1 coordinate 806,334, forward strand.
TGGTATTGGAGCGCTGTTGCGTAAGCACCCAAATTATCGTTACTTATTTGGTTCTGTCAGTATTAGCAACGCCTTACCAAAGGATGCACAGGCCGCTTTAGTTAAATTTTACAGCAGCCATTTCCCACCGCAAACACCCATGGCAAGGGCAAACATTCCTTATCGTTTAAACACCGACTCAACGGTGCCTGACTTTACCGGTAACAACTACGCCGATGAATTTGTTCTGCTAAAAAGCTACATGGCAAATATCGGTTCCGCCATTCCCACACTTTACAAACAGTACTCGGAGCTATGCGAACCCGGCGGAGTGCAGTTTTTAGAGTTTGGCGTTGACCCGGATTTTAATCATTCGATAGACGGACTGGTGTTAGTGGATACCACCAAACTCAGCGCGAAGAAGCGCAAGCGTTATTTAGAAACGAGATAAGCACTGGCCTGCTGATACCAGTCGCCCAATACAATACGTTTAGCAGGTTTGCCGTCACCGAGAGTAAAGCAATGCACGGCCGGACGGTGTGTGTGACCATGAATTAGCTTTCTAACGCCGTGCTTTTCCATAACATGCAGCACTTCACTGTGCTGAGCATCCATTTTATAAAGCTGTTCCGGGGTTAATTCAGGTCTTTGGCTACTGGATTTTTGCCGTAACCGATTAGCAATACGCATACGCCAGGACAAGGGTAAGCTGCGCATAATACCTTTGACCATAGCATTCTGGATAATAGCCCGATAACGCAGATAGCCTTTATCCAGCGTACATAAGGTATCACCGTGCATCAGCAGTATCCGCTCGCCATACAAGTCAATGACCGTTTCATCCGGGAGAAGGGTTAAGCCAACGTCGCTGGCAAAACGCTCACCCACCATGAAATCACGGTTCCCGGCCATAAAGTAAAGGCGTACACCGCTATCCGTCATGTGCTTCAGCTGACTTTTTACTTGCGCCGCAAATTCGCTGGTGTCGTCGTCGCCCAGCCAGGCATCGAACAAATCACCTAGAATATATAGCGCATCAAGATTTTGGTGTTGCTGACAAAAGTCATCAAAAGCAGCCAGAATATCTGGCCGCCCCGGACTTAAATGTAAGTCAGCGATAAAACCGGTGGTCATGGAATCAGTCTTTAACCGACACACTTTCAATAACCACGTCTTCAACCGGCACGTCCTGATGGAAGCCCGCTGAACCGGTTTTCACGTCTTTAATGGTGTTTACCACATCCATACCTTCAACAACTTCTGCGAATACACAATAACCATAGCCATTCGGTGTTTCATTCTGAAAGTTTAAAAAGGCATTGTCGTTCACGTTAATGAAAAATTGAGACGATGCGGAATGAGGATCGGGCGTGCGCGCCATAGCCACCGAGCCAACCACATTGGGTTTTGCTGTCGGCGCTTCGTTTTCAATATTCGCGCGTGTTTCTTTTTGCTTCATGCCAGGCTCAAAACCACCGCCCTGCACCATGAAGTTACTAATAATACGGTGAAAAATTGTGCCGTCATAAAAACCGTCACGGGCATACTGTAAAAAGTTATCTACAGTCTTAGGCGCGGTTTCATTGTGCATTTCTAAAGTGATATCACCATGATTGGTATGTAAAACGACTTGCATTGAATGTACCTGTTTCATTGACTAAACCAGCCAATAGTGTACCAGAGCCGTACCATAGGTGGTATCATAAGCCCCCAGTTTTCATCGCTAACCGTTTAAAAGTAAGAGACACTATTTATGGCATTAACCGTATTTAACACCCTCACTCGCAAAAAGCAGTTATTTGAGCCTATTCAACCCGGCCATGTGGGTATTTATGTGTGCGGTGTTACCACTTACGACTACTGCCATATTGGCCATGCCAGAACTTATGTCGCTTTTGATATTGTTGTGCGCTATCTGCGCAAGCTGGGGTACAGCGTTAAATACGTCCGCAACATTACTGATCTAGACGATAAAATCATTAAACGTGCAGCAGAAAACGGAGAAGATTTTCATCAGGTGACTGAGCGTTTTATTCGGGAAATGCACAAAGATTTTGACGCGTTGAACTTAGTCCGTCCCGATATTGAACCACGTGTAACCAGTCATATGGATGAAATTATCCTGATGATTGAACGCCTTATTGAAAACGGTAACGCCTATGAAGCCGGTAACGGCGACGTTCTGTTTGATGTTTCTACATTTAACGATTATGGCAAGCTCAGTCGTCAGGACTTAGAGCAATTACAAGCGGGTTCACGGGTTGATGTTGATGCGGCCAAGCAAGATCCGCTCGACTTTGTACTCTGGAAAAGTGCTAAACCCGGAGAGCCCAGCTGGTCTTCGCCCTGGGGCGAAGGTCGCCCGGGCTGGCATATTGAATGTTCAGCAATGAATAAGAAGCACTTAGGCAGCACTTTCGATATTCATGGTGGCGGCTCTGACTTGTCTTTTCCTCATCATGAAAATGAAATAGCTCAAAGCTGCTGCGCAAATCAATCTGAGTACGTAAAGTACTGGATGCACAGCGGTATGGTGCAGGTCGACAATGAAAAAATGTCGAAGTCACTAGGTAACTTTTTCACGATTCGCAGCGTACTGGAACAATACGACGCGGAAACGGTTCGTTATTTTCTGCTGTCGAGTCACTATCGCTCGCAGCTGAACTATACTCAGGAAAACCTGGATCAGGCGCACTCCGCTCTGGAGCGCTTATACACCGCATTGCGTGACATAACACCGCAAACCGCCAGCGAAGAATTGCGTAGTAAATACTGGCAGAGCTTTCAGCAGGCAATGGACGACGACTTAAACGCGCCGGAAGCCATGAGTGTGTTATTTGAAATTGCCCGGGAAATTAACCGCAACCGCGAGAGTGCTCCGGACACAGCCGCGCAGTTAGCGCACGTTTTGCTTGAGCTGGCTGAGGTAATGGGGCTGCTGCAACAGTCTCCGGAAGAGTTTTTACAAGGTGACGACGACGATGTCGCCAAAATTGAAGCGTTGATTGCCAAGCGTAATCAGGCCCGGGAAGATAAAGACTGGGCCGCAGCAGACGAAGCCCGTGATGAACTAACCAACATGGGCATTGTTTTAGAAGACGGTGCTGAAGGCACCCGCTGGCGTCGCGCTTAACCGACAAACTGATTAAGAGGTTTTACCTATGGCATTTGCACAGTTGCAAATCGTCAGCTCACTGGCTGACGCATACTCAAAAGATGGTGCCGACGCACTTATCTTAATTGGAAATTTTGATTCTATTGACGACTCTGCTTTGGCTGAAACTATCCAGCAGGCACAAATCACCGATCAAAGAGTGGGCAAACAGCCGTTGCTGTTAAAAGCAGACGGTGTTCCGGGCCAGCGTTTGGTCGCGGCGCCTACCGGGCCGTTAAACCGTGACTTTGACGATGTCCGTCAAGTTTTCGATGCGGCACATGCAGCAGCAAAAGTTGCACAGGATGCCGGCGCCCGCCACCCGGTTATTGCACTGAATAATGTCAATATCAATGACGAACGTTACCAACAAGCCTTTTTAGCCGCTTACCTTGGCTTTTGTCAGGCACTTTACCAGCCACTGGAAGCTCGTGAAGCTCATGGTGAAGAAGCCATTGAACCGACTCAGAACGTCATTTTAGTTGGAGAGCTTGACGTTGAATGGGCTATGGCAGTTGAAGCCGGTAAACGCGTTGCTCGCGATCTTGCAGGTACCGAACCTGAGCGTATGGCACCACCCAAATTCGCTGAGTATTGCCGCCAGGCTTTTGCGCACACTTCGGTTAAGGTCACGGTTATCGATGACTACCAGCAACTCCAACATGAGTACCCTTTGCTGGCAGCCGTTGGTCGCTCATCAATGGCTGTGGAGCGTCACCGCCCTTGTGTTATTCGCCTTGAGTATCACGGCAGCAACCCGGAACGTACGGTCATGTTTGCCGGTAAAGGTATTGTTTACGATACCGGTGGTGCTGACTTAAAAACCGGTGGTCATATGGCTGGTATGAGTCGAGATAAAGGTGGTGCCGCAGGCGTTGCCGGCTTCTTAAAAACGGTTTCGGAATTACAGCCAGAACACCTTAATGTGGTTGCTGAGATAGGCGCGGTACGTAACAGCATTGGTTCGGATGCTTTTGTTGCTGATGAAATTATTACCGGCCACAGCGGCAAGCGTGTCCGCATTGGTAATACCGATGCCGAAGGCCGTCTGATAATGGCCGACTTGTTGTCGCATTTGCGCGAAGAAGCGGCAAAAAGTGATGGCGAACACGAATTGTATACGGTAGCAACTCTGACAGGCCACGCAGCCCTTTCAAAAGGTCCATACAGCGCTCTGGTACCCAATGGCCATGCACGTCGTCAAAATCTGGCTCAGGCTCTATTCAATGCAGGCGAAACCTATGGTGACCCAACAGAAATATCCTGGTCACGTCGTGAAGACTTTGACTTTGTTAAAGGCCGTACCTTGTGCGATGACCTCTTGTCATCTAACAACGGTCCTTCTGCCGCTACGCCACGTGGACACCAGTTCCCAATGGCATTTCTGACCGGGGTGTCCGGTCTGGACAATCATGGCATTGATAGTGAGCACCCAATAAGTTATATCCATATTGATATTGCCGGTAGCGGTGTGGAAGGCGGAGACTGGCAACACGGCAAACCAACAGCAGCTCCGGTTACTTGTCTGGCGGGTCATTACCTGAAGAAATAACTTTTACGAAAGCACTTTATTGAAAACAATAAAAAATGCCCGGTTCTGGTTAAACAGAACCGGGCATTTTTTTATTTAGCATTTACCTTAAGAAATAAAATCTGGCCCAAAACCATTGGTCCATAAAATGGCGGTTGTTGCCATTAATACAACCATAGCAATAAGACCTGCGGTCACTACCGAGCTCGCGTACAGAAAGCCACGTTCTTCCGGAATGTGCATAATAACCGGTAGGCCTGAGTAAAGCAGGTATACCGAATAAGCCACACCAATAAGAAAAACGGAAGCAACAAACCACAGCTCAGGATAAATTGACGCTATCCCCGACATAATAACCGGAGTTGCCGCGTAAGCTGCTAATTCAAGCGATTTCGTATAGCTGGGATCAGCACCAAAGGTTTTTGCCATCCAGTAAATTAAGTAAGCCAACGCAAACGTGGCTCCCAAAATACCAATATACATTGCAACGCCAAGCATGATGCCACTGCTTTGGGTAAGATAAATAGACTCGCGGGCACCAACACTCCAGCCGATATGAGCTGAAGCATAGTAAGCTGCCAGACAAGGTAATATTGCTATCAGTAAAATATGAGAACACGAATAAAGAAAGCTCTCACGCTTGCTGTCTATCGATTTCCACTCTTGCGCTGGATGGGCGTATAAACCCCAAATATGATTCAGTATCATAATTTCACTTCCCCATAGTTCGCGGTCATACCGCCAAATTCGTAAATACGTTATAATTTTTGATGCGGGTACTGCTGAAAAATTCACCCCATGTATCTAATATTCAGCACCACCGGTATTCTGTCAAGGCCTTTTGTTATAGAACAAAGGGTTAGTTGTTAATTTCTTATTACACCTTTTACGCCAAGAAGGATCGCTGTGAACTATAGTCTCGTCGAACCCTATCTAAATCTACTCGACCCAATACACTCGTTTTTACTTTGCCGAACGCCTCCTGAGTGGGTTAAGCAAGCGTCGCTGGCTGAGAATCTGCCCGTCATCTTACTGGATCATTTGCACTGTGAGTTAAAAGCGGCTCAAAGTGCAGCCTTATTGCTGCGCCGTTATGCCGTTAATAAAGATCACGGACAAACCCTGCTTGACGCTCTGCAGCCATACGAAGACCTGGTTTATCGCGGTATCGGAGATTTTCAACAACTTAAACAAAGCAAGCAGCTGTCTCACGCTTTACAAGCCGCAGAGTCACAACCATACGCCGACGAAATTATTGATAAAATGTCCCGTTTAATTCGGGAAGAGCTACATCACTTCCAGCAGGTTCTTGAAATAATGCAGGCGCGTGATGTGCCCCTTTATAAGCTCAGCGCATCGCGTTATGCGGCCAGCCTGATCCGGCATGTACGTACATACGAGCCGCAGGCTTTAATTGATAAGTTAATTATAGGCGCTCTTATTGAAGCGCGCTCTTGTGAGCGCTTTGCCGCACTGGCTCCTTATCTGGATGAGGATATAGCTCGCTTTTACGTGTCCCTGTTACGTTCAGAAGCACGCCATTATCAGGATTACCTCGAGTTAGCGCAGAAGCTAAGCGATACGGACATTACCGAGCGGGTTAATCAGTTTAGAGAGTGGGAAGCAGAACTGATTATGTCTGAAGATACTGAGCTACGTTTTCACTCAGGAGTACCGGTGCACGCTTGAGTGTGCACCGGCTCTCAAAGTAATAACCGGAAAAACGTCAGCCGTTAGAGCTCTTCCAGCTTTTTGCCAGCGTCGTTGTCATAATAAACATCTTCATCAAAGTCGCCTTCTGAGCGCGCAACCACACAACTGACCATCGCGTCACCGGTTACGTTAACTGCGGTTCGGGTCATATCCAACAAGCGATCCACACCGATAATAAGGCCAATACCTTCAACCGGTAAACCAACTTGCTGCAGCACCATGGCGAGCATGATAAGCCCAACCCCGGGCACTCCGGCAGTACCGACCGATGCAAGAGTTGCAGTCATAATCACCATCAGGTATTCAGCAACACCTAAGTCCAGGCCATAAACCTGCGCAATAAAGACGGTAGCAACACCTTGCATAATAGCCGTACCATCCATGTTGATGGTAGCGCCCAGCGGCACAGTGAAGGAACCGACACTGTTACTAACACCTAAACGACGGGTAACGGTTTCTAATGTGATAGGCATAGTCGCATTACTGCTTGCTGTGCTAAAGCCAAACAGTTGAGCATCCCGCATCTTACGCATAAAGATACCCGGCTTAACCCGTGCCAGAACGCGCATAAATAAGGGGTAAACAATTAAACCATGAGCGAGCAGCACAAACAGCACAAGCAGGAAGTACTTCGCCAGACTGCCTATCATTTCCACGCCAATTTCCGTAAACAGCTTAGCCATTAACGCAAATACACCATAAGGCGCTAGGTTCATTAAAATAACAACCAACTTCATGATGACCGAATTTAAATCATCAAAAAAGCCTTTCAAACGTTCACCCGGTTTACCAACCAGAGCCATAGAAATACCGAACAGCAATGCAAACACAATAATCTGCAGCATATTGCCTTCAGCCATAGCGTTAATGGGGTTGTCGGGAAACAAATTAACAATGACTTCGCTGACCGATGGTGCTTCACTGGGCTCAAAGCTGGCATCTGAAGCGCGCTCAATACCCGAGCCCGGTTGCACCAGAATTGCCGAGCCAATTGCAAAAGTAATTGCTATGGCCGTGGTGACCATATACATGCCCACTGCTTTTCCGCCTAAGCGCCCAAGCTTACTAGGGTCACTTAAGGAGCAGGTACCGACCACCAGTGATACAAACACCAATGGCACAACCAGCATTTTTAAAGAGGTAATGAATATTTGACCAACAACGTCGAAAAGACCATTGGTTAAATACAAAGAAACCCAGGCATTATCACCGGCAACGTAACGAATAATGGTACCGAGAATGATCCCAGCGACCATGCCGATAACAATGCGGCTAGTCAGACTGAGTTTTTTCTTTTCGCTCATAAGCGTCCTTTATTATTCATTCTAAAAAACTGCGACAGCCTAGCAGAAAGCTTTTAAATAAGCAGCTATAAAACTGTAAGCCTCGCTGAACACCTTCTATTGTGCGACATCTGACCGGGTTAAGGAAGATTTTAAGGTATGAATAATAACAGACATACCTTTCGCAAAACGTTCACTTAGCGGTTTACGGATAACATACTGTAATTTTAATACGTCAAAACCTTTATGCTGTTTCATTAACCACGCGTCACTGGTCGTCACTTCATCAATCAGGCCAAGCTCTTTTGCTTCCTGACCTGACCAGACCTCGCCTGTTGCTACTTTGTCTATATCCAGTTCACTTCGGTTTTCCTGAACAAAAGACTTAAACTGACGGTGAATGGCTTCTAAATCCTGTTTAAACTTACGACGCCCTTCATCAGTATTTTCACCAAAGATAGTCAAAGTGCGCTTATATTCACCCGCGGTTAATTGCTCAAAATCGACATTATGCTTTTTCAAAAGCCGATGAAAATTCGGTATTTGCGCAACCACGCCTATTGAGCCGATAAAGGCAAAAGGTGCCGCCATGAGCTTATGACCAACACAGGCCATCATATAACCGCCGCTTGCAGCCACTTTATCTATAGCAACATTAACGGTTAAGTTATGCTCTCTCAAACGCAGCAACTGAGCCGCCGCCAGACCATAACCATTAACCACACCACCGCCGCTTTCCAGTCTTACCAGTACTTCGTCTTTCTCGGTGGCCAAGTTTAGAATAGCGTTGACTTCATGGCGTAAACTGTCGACCTCTTTTGCATCCATGCTGCCTTTAAAATCAATAACAAAAAGACGTTTCTCTTTATTCTGCACAGCCTTCTTTTTCTTTAACGCTTTCAGTGCTTTTTTCTGAGCTTTTTTATCCATAAGCTCAATTTTCAATTGTTCACTCAGCTCATTCAGCTCTTTAGATAAATGCGTGACTTGTAAGTCACCTTTACTCTTTTTCTGTTTCTGCGCCGCTTGAGCAATAAGGCCCACAATAAAACCAACAGCCACCACAATAATAGCGGCTTTTAGTAAAAAGCCTCCAATATCAGCAACAAAATCCATACCACTCTCCTAAAACGAAAAAGGCCAGCATAACTGCCGGCCTTTGAATACCAAGTGTTCAATAACCTGAGATTATTCTACCACTTCTTCGTTATCGACTGGTATCGTTAATAAGCCACTACCAAACCAAGTCAGAATTTGAGTTTGCATTTCTGCCGTTACTGCAGCCGATGCTGTTGGATCCAGTAACGATGAATGTGCTCCCCCCAAGAAACTTGCATAAGCAGAAACCGGTGCTCCATCCTCAGACTGAACAGGTACAGTTGACTCAGGAGGCCGAGCATCTGAAAGTTGCATCAAACCAACTAATGGCTGAGTTCCTGCCAGAGGCTTGTTCTCAACTGAGTTTGGAATCACGGTATCGCCATCTGCTTCAAGCAGGAACACAGGAGTGTTTTCAGCGAGATCAGCGGCATAGTTGACAGGGTCACCCGAGTCAATAACGGTTTGAGCTGCAAAAGCGAACTGCTCGAATGTTGCATTAATTTGAGCAACATCGTCGTCTGAAGCTTGCGCCATAAAGCCAGCATAAAAGTCAGTCAAGCTTGTTCCTCCAGCTATAGCTTCGTTTGCTGCTGCTTTAAACTCAGCATTTGCGCTATACAAAAGGTTACTCTTAATCGTTGGGCCAAAGCTGTCTGACGCTAAAAGAAAGTTTGCCAAGCTACCACCAGGCATAGCCAGCGACGCACCTTGGACTTCAAATGCAGCGTCAAGGGCATCACTTCCACTCGGTTGATTACTACGTTGAGCAAAGGCTGTGCCAGCTATTGCCCCTAAAGAATGTCCTAAAAAGTATACGTTTTGAGGATTAACCGGAGCACCAGAGGCGGCTAAATTGTTCAACCCTAGACGTAATGCCAATAAATCAGCTACCGACTGGCGTAAGTTATCGCGAGTTGTTAGCAGGCTTTGGAGGTTCATATATGTTGTTACGTTCTCTTGGCCTGTTGCCGTAACATCAATTTCATTGTCACCATCAGTGTCAAAACCTCGCCCACCGTGGAGCGGGTGATCAATTGCAATAGTAATAAAGCCAGCAGCAGATAATTGAGTAGCAATTGCAGGAGCTGATTCTGCGGCACTACTTCCTATCCCGTGTTGGAATATTACAACAGGCCATCCTCCAGCCGGAGGAGCCTCATAAGCTGGCACGGTCATAAATACAGGTGCATTTTGAACCGATTGCTGTTCCGGTACAGGATTATAGCGAGTCAAATGACGGTCTTCATCAACGCCGGGTAAATCAATTCCATCAGGTTGAGCAATGCAAGCTTCTACCAGAGACTGGATAACTGCTGCTTTATCAGCCTCGATCGCATCCTGAGTCACACCCAAAGTTCCGTTAGGAATAGCTCCGCTTTCGATCCCACCAACAATAGTGACGGGGCTATCACATTTCGCTTCCCAACTGCCTGTGAGGTGAGAATTATCACTCGCATCTTGAGGAGTATGTAAGTAATAAGGCAATGCTATCGATTCACTGTATACATTAGTGTTTTGAGCTACAGCCAACAAAGTAGGATCACTGATACTACCTGAAACATATGTGTCTAGGGTCGCTGTTGGGGCATTGAATGTAATCTGTGGCCCCATGCCTTGATCTTGCGCTAGACCCAATAATGTTTTTGTCATACCCAACACATCACCCACAGACTGAGTAGTGAAGTTCGAGCTATAAATAACGCTTTCAGGGTCAACACCATACTCTGATTGCACTAAGGCACCTTCGTAGCTATTGACGAGCCGCTGTAAAGATAAGGCACTTTCATCACCTGACACAGGCTTCTCATCGGCATTACGCTTCATTAATGTATAGGTTTGTGATGGTTTAACATCGCGACCGAGGGAGTCTTGAATATTGTCGGTCAATACCACCAGGTAACCGGTTTTAGGTTTGAATGGACGCAGTGGTACAACGGCAACACTGCCCTCACCCGTTGCTTTAACCGTAAAGTCGGTATTGTGTTCAAGCTCACCTGTTACGGCACATACAGCCGCAGGATTTGCAGCGGCACATTGCTCAGAAACAGCGCTGCCGCCCTGAATCGTTTCAAATACCCGTATTGAACCCTGAGCTTCCAGGCTCGCAGCTTCAATAGTGACTTTCTCACCGTTTTCATCAACTGGTAATGAGAAATTAAAAGTTAAGGTTGAGTGCGTACCCCAGCCATCAAGCCCATTGATAGCAACCTGAGGGTTTGCTATATCTGACGCATCTTCAACCGGCAAATTCAACGTACCGTCAACTGATCCGCTTAAGAGTATGTTTGTTGGTACAGGTAAAGCACCATTCGACGGATCAAAAACTACGCGAGACGCAGCAACACTAACTTCAGTTTCTGTAACAGGAGCTTCGTCACCGCTACCACAGCCTACAAGGCTAAGTGCAGAACCAATTGCAAGCGGAAGTAATAATTTCTTCATGAGGTATCCTCAATTCTTTTTATGATTTGTTATTTTACGTCTTATCTTAACGATTTTTATACACCTGTATCAAATAAGATGAAAGGCTTTTTACCGATTTTTCGTTCGTTTGCTGAGAAGTTACTCGAATATCGTTACAATAGCCCACTCACCCGACCACAGTCCAATGGTATTAAGAAACTGTTATGGAAATTAAAACCGTACATGATTATCAGGCAAGCCCTGAATTATTGAAAAATAAGGTTATTTTAGTTACTGGTGCAGGCGACGGAATTGGTCGTCAAGCCGCTCTGAGCTACGCGGAACATGGTGCTACAGTTATTTTACTGGGGCGTACGGTCAGCAAGCTGGAGTCGGTCTATGACGAAATTATCGCTCAGGGAAGCCCACAACCGGCAATTATTCCGCTAGATATTAAAGGCGCGACAGAAAATCATTACCGCGATATGGCAGCGACCATTGCCGATCAGTTCGGTAAACTTGACGGCGTACTGCATAACGCTGGGTTGCTTGGCATTCTGTCCCCTTTTACGCACATTGAGAAAGACAGCTGGGACGACATTATGCAGGTTAACGTAACGGGTCAGTTTGCCATGACTCAGGCACTGATTCCGGTAATGGAAAAGTCTCCGAATGCCTCCTTAGTTTTCACGTCTTCCGGCGTAGGAAGAAAAGGCCGGGCATTCTGGGGACCATATTCTGTCAGTAAATTTGCTACAGAAGGTATGGCTCAGGTTATTGCCGACGAGTATGAAGATACCAAATTACGCACCAACGTCATTAACCCCGGCGCGACCCGCACAGCGATGCGTGCAAAAGCGTATCCGGCAGAAGACGCGAAGTCACTTAAAACACCAAAAGATCTGATGCCGACTTATTTGTATCTGATGAGTGACGACAGCATTTCTGATAATGGATTGTGTTTCGACGCCCAGTAAACCGGCAGCTTCGAACTGACGTATCGGTAAAAAGGAAACGTGTTACACTCAATAACATGCATAATTAATTAGGTTACGTCTATGACATCGAAGCTACAGCAGCGAGCCGTTAATATACTTAGGCTCGCTTTGCCTTTCAGCGCATTGTTCAGTTTGTCAGCAGTTGCTGAGCCTCCGGAAATCGAAATTTTTGATAACGTCCGCCAGCAACAATGGGTGGGGGTAAGTCCTGTTAGTCGCGATACTATTTGGATCTCCGGTGAGAAAGGAACCGTAGCCAGAACCACAGATTCAGGGAAAAGCTGGGAGTATTTTCAACCCGGACCTAATGATCTGGATTTTCGCGATATTGAAGCTATTGATGACCGCCGCGCCTATGCATTAAGTGTTGGTACAGGAGGTCAGTCACGTATTTACTATACTGAGAATGGTGGTAACAGTTGGCGTCTGCGTTATCGCGGCGAAGCGGACAGCTTCTTCAACTGCATGGCACTTTCTCCTAGCGGCGAAGCCTGGGTACATGGCGACAGTGTTGGAGATGAATGGCGGATGGTACGCAGTGCCGATGGTCGCAACTGGATGCAAGTTCGCAGCGCGGTCGCCGAGCCGCCTCAATCTAATGAAGGTGGTTTCGCCTCAAGTGGCAGCTGTGCCCGCTTTAATAACGACAACTGGATGATTGCAACGGGTAATGCTGATAAAGCTCGAGTATTAATTAAAGGCTCGTTTGGCATTCGCTTTCGTGTGGTAGAAACACCAATGGAAGCAGGCCCTATGGCGGGCATTACCAGTGTGTGGCCTATTGACGATAAAACCTTTTATATTGCTGGTGGTGACTTAAATGATGCTTCTGGCGATGAAAATCGTTTATGGCATTATCAAAATAACGAATTTGAAGCCTTGCCCGGGCCACCAATTAAAGGCGCTCTTTATAGCTTGAGCCTTATCGATCACAACGGTTCCTGGTTACTAACGTCTAACCCCCAGGGCGCGGCGGCACTTAACCTACAAACTAAGAAATGGTTTAAGCTCTCTGATGCCAACATCTGGAATATTCAGTGTCATGGGGATATCAGTTGCTGGCTGGTTGGTAAAGACGGCTACGTTGGCCGTTTGCAATGGCAGGCGCCGCAACAGCGCCCTAAGCTCTAACAGTTCACGTACATTAAGCGGCTGGAGAACTTAATAAAGCCAGCCCACCTAATAAGTGACGGCTATTAAATCCGTGCCGCTTAAGCACGTTAGCGACAACCTGGCTTCTGTTGCCCGAGCGACATAAGCAAATAATATCGCGTTCTCGCAAGTGTGAGTTACTGTGTATAAACTGAATGACTTCAGTCAATGGTACATTAACCACCTCTGCATTACAGGGAATATCGGACAACACGTGCTCCTGCCGCTCTCGCACATCAACAATTAACAAATCATCGCGATGCCAGAATTCGTCAGTATCTCCGACCGGAATATTAACGCCATCATCAACACGACAGTCGCCGTTTAATTCACAAGGAGTGTAAACAATATGGTGCTCCGAATCCTGTCCAGGGCAAATAAGCGTATTCTCTCCGATAAAACACTCATAAGCGCTTGATGCTGCCTCAGCCCCCGTAAATAAAAAGTCTGATGCAACCCGACTTTTCAGTGTGGCTGATTCACTTAATACATAAACCGGATTACGGCTACCGACTCGAAATAAACGCCGCTCACCAATACTCACACAGCCAATGACGCTGCCTTCGCACTCAACCGGAACCGCGTCGCACGAATCGGCCGCAGAATGCGGCCAGCCAAATACATCATACTCGTCTATAGACTGGTCAGGCATAAGTATTGGCAATAACAACTCGATGGACTGGCTGGTAATTGAATCAGCTGATGTCGATACCACAGCTTTCACTCGATAGTGCTGGCAGCTGACAATATTTTCAATTCTGCCAGCCAAAGCCGGATGAGGATCGATAACGGCTATTTCTTTAGCTTGCTTATCTATCACCAGGTAACAGCAATGATCATCGTACTTCAGTTGCACAACACCATCTAACTGAGCGTCGTTATCGTTATTCGTGTCCGCAACAATTAGACAGGAATTTCTTAATGCGTCAGCAGCTTGTTTTATACGTACACAAGCCTCAGTAATTTCCTCTTGTCGCGTTGCCGGACCAAAAGATAATCGAATAGCGGAACCGCTGCGCCACTCTTCCAGCCCCATAGCGTCTAAAACAAAGCTTTTTGTTACCTTAGAACTGCATGCAGAGCCTGAACTCACTCTTATCTGACAGGCGTCAAAAACATCCATAATATCGCGCGAGGCAACTCCTTCTACGGAGAAGTTCAGCGTCGTAGGAACCGACAGCTCAAAATCATGATTAAATACAATAGAGGGGAAAGCTGACCGCAGGGCTCCAACCAACTGAGATCGATAATCCTGTAATTTAGCTTCACTATGAAAGCGACGGTTACTGCCATCCAGCATCAATTCAAATAATGCATTTAATGCTGCTATTCCGGGTAAGTTTTCGGTTCCGGAACGCAGGCCTGACTCCTGCCCTCCACCAATAATTAAAGGGGTATAAGGTGCTGAATCCCGAACCGCCATAAACCCGATACCTTTGGGGCCATAAAGCTTATGACCACTAAACGGAGCGTAATCAATGGTTGTTTCATCTAAATTAAGAGCTTTTTTCCCTAATACCTGAACGCAATCAACCATCCAGGGTACATCCGGGCTATGCTGACGTATCGTTTCTTCCAGTTGTTTTAAGTTCTGAATAACACCGGTTTCGTTGTTAACAGCCATAGTGCATATCATGGCAGCATCTTTGACATGCTCAGCAATAAACTGGTTATCCAACAGGCCTTGTTTATCAACCGGAATGGCCACAAGCTCTGCCTTCAGCCCAAGTAACTGGTTCCAGTGAGCTAAAGCTTGGGGCACGGCTTTGTGTTCCGTCGCACCATACAGCAGGTATTTTTTTCGCTTATCGGGAGCAACCTGCATAGCTGCATTAATTGCAGAAACCACGGCCGTCTGAATGCCTTCTGTCGCGCCACTGGTAAAAATAAGCCGCCCTGAAGGCAAACCAACAATTTTACGAGCTAACTGACGCGTGGTATCCAGAATATAGCGAGCTTTTAAACCCGTAATATGGCTACTTGAAGGATTACCAAAAACCGTTTCCATCGTATGCGAAACAGCCTGGATAATTTCGGGAAGTACCGGAGTGGTAGCATTACAGTCCAGATAAAGTTCGTTTGCGTTTGTCTGAATATCTACTGGTTTCATGCCACCCTCCAAATTAACTAAAAGTTATATGTTTATAACCTTTATGACTAAAAGGGTCAATGAATCTGGTTTTCTTTCCAGGCTTGTTCCTTTTTCATCCTGTCTTTTCGCTTGTCACATGGTTCATCACAGTCACAGGCTTTTTCCATGCCCAGAGCGCCAATTCCCCCACAGCTACCGGAAATTGTCTTGCGCTGTACAATATAGCCAACGGCCATCGCCAGCACAACGATAATAAATAAGGCGAATACCATTATAAAGGTTTGCATTAAAACTCCTACTACTGCTCGGCCAACAACGGCTTAAATGCATCACTCATATACTCTTCAAAACCGTTTTCGGTTTTATAAATGAGCATAACTGCCATATTGTGTCTTTTTGCGAAGGACTTTGCTCTTTCCGTCCCCATTACAAATAAAGCAGTTGCATAAGCGTCGGCAGACATTGTGTCCTCGGCATAAACTGAAGTAGAAACCAAGTTATGCTGCACAGGAGCACCGGTTACCGGGTTAATAATATGCGAATATCGTTTACCACCTTCTTCATAGTAATTACGATAATCACCCGATGTCGCCAAAGCGCCGTCTTTAAATTGGACAACATGTTGCACCGCACGTTCCGTTGAAACCGGTTTTTCTATCGCCAGGCGCCATAATGCTTCATCCGGTTTGCCGCCTTTTGCAATAACCTCACCGCCAATTTCCACCAGGTACTGCTTTATACGCAACTGATCCAATAAGTGAGCAACTCTGTCGACGCCGAAGCCTTTGGCTATAGTAGACAGATCGACGTATAGATCAGGGTTATCCTTAATCAATTGATGATTTTCTACACGTAGTTTCTGATAGCCCGTTTTTTCCCGAACCGCATTCAACTCTTCTTCAGACGGTTCTTTTTCTGGTCTTGCCTGAGGACCAAAGCCCCAAAGATTCACCAGAGGACCAACGGTTATATCCAGAGCACCTTCCGTTTCCTCAGCAATTTCGAGACCACGATTAACTACCCGTTCAAGGTCACGGCTAATAACCATAGGTTGGGTACTTTTAAACTGATTAAACTGGGAGAGTTCAGACTCTGGATCATAAGTCGACATTTGTGCATTAACTCTTTTGAGCACTATATCAACTTTCTTCTGAATCTCTTCTTTGTTGTGTCTGGGATCCTTAGAGTAGACAGTGACACTATAGGTGGTTCCCATAGTCTTACCGCTAAAGGATATTTTCTCAGGTGCATCAGAACAAGAAACTAAAAAGGCCAGCCCCAGAAGGGCTAGCCAAATTTTAGCAATCGACAGTTTCGATAGCATCATGAATTAACCACCAAAGTCATCCAACATGATATTTTCGTCTTCAACGCCTAAGTCTTTCAACAAGTTGATAACTGCTGCGTTCATGACCGGTGGTCCACACATGTAGAACTCACAATCTTCTGGTGCGTCGTGGTCTTTAAGATAACGCTCATAAAGAACGTTATGAATAAAGCCAGTATCACCTTCCCAATTGTCTTCAGGCTGTGGATCAGACAATGCCACGTGCCAGTCAAAATTTTCGTTCTCTTCGGCCAGCATGTCGAAATCTTCAACATAGAACATTTCTTTTTTAGAGCGGGCACCGTACCAGAACGAAACCTTACGATCAGTTTTTATACGACGCATCTGATCAAACAAATGAGAACGCATTGGTGCCATACCAGCACCACCACCAATAAAGACCATTTCAGCGTCAGTGTCTTTGGCAAAGAATTCACCAAATGGACCTGAAATTGTGACTTTGTCGCCTGGCTTCAGACTGAAAATGTACGATGACATTTTACCTGCAGGCAAGCTTAAGTCGTTAGGTGGCGGCGTCGCTATACGGACGTTCAGCATAATAATGCCTTTCTCTTCCGGATAGTTAGCCATTGAATACGCACGCACAACTTCTTCGTCAACTTTAGACTCAACATCAAAGAAACCGAAACGATCCCAATCTCCGTGATATTCTTCAGAAATATCAAAGTCTTTGTATTTAACGTGATGCGGTGGAGCTTCAATCTGAATGAAACCACCTGCACGGAAAGGCACTTCTTCGCCTTCCGGTAACTGAACAATAAACTCTTTAATGAAGGTTGCTACGTTATCGTTCGACTTAACCGTACAGTCCCACTTACGAATACCAAAAACTTCTTCTGGTAATTCAATTTCCATGTCCTGTTTAACGTTTACCTGACAGGAAAGACGACAGCCTTCACGAGCTTCACGTTTAGTAATGTGGTCAAGTTCAGTCGGCAGTATGTCACCGCCACCCTCTTTAACTGTGACACGACACTGGCCACATGAACCACCACCACCACAAGCTGACGAGACGAAAATACCGGCATTAGCCAGCGCGCCCAGAAGTTTAGTGCCTGGCTGGGTCACGATTTTTTTGTCTTCGTCGTCATTAATCAGGATTTCCACATCACCCTGAGGTACCAGCTTTGATTTTGCGAACATAATAATCGCAACCAAAACCAGTACGATGATGGTAAACATCCCTACACCGAGATATATCTCTTGCATCGATTCGTACCTTTTTTTACCGATTCAACACACTGGTTATAAGGATACGCCGGAGAACGACATAAAGCCCAAACCAATCAGACCCACTGAAATAAATGTGATACCTAAGCCACGCAGGCCATCAGGTACATCTGCATATTTCAGTTTTTCGCGCACTGCAGCCAAAGCAACAATAGCTAAAGCCCAGCCAACACCACTACCAATTCCGAAAACAACGGATTCGCCAAAATTGTAATCACGCTCGACCATGAAAGCTACGCCACCAAAAATAGCGCAGTTAACGGTAATGAGTGGCAGGAAAATACCCAGTGCGTTGTAAAGTGCAGGTACATATTTATCCAATGCCATTTCCAATATCTGCACAATAGCGGCAATAACACCTATAAAGGTCAGAAACTTCAGGAAACTTAGATCCGCATCCGGGAAGCCAGCCCATTCCAGAGCACCTGGGGCCAGAATGTTGTGGTAAATTAAGTTGTTAACCGGTACCGAAATACCCAATACAACAATAACCGCGACACCCAGACCAAATGCTGTTTTTACTTTCTTAGATACAGCCAAAAACGTACACATACCTAAGAAGAAGGACAATGCCAGGTTTTCAATGAAAACCGCGCGGATGAACAGGTTGATATAGTTTTCCATGACCATTACTCCTTAGGTTCAACTTGTTCAGTGCGGAAGGTACGCAGTACCCAGATAAACCCGCCAATGATGAAGAAGGCACTAGGTGGCATCAGTAACAAGCCAACCGGCTCGAACCAACCACCTTGTGATGCCAGAGGTAAAATCTGTACATCAAACAAGCTGCCTGAACCAAAGAGTTCACGAATGAAGCCAACAACCAACAGCACCACTGAGTAACCTAAACCGTTACCCAGTCCGTCCAGGAAGGACATAAACGGAGTGCTCTTCATAGCGTAAGCTTCTGCGCGCCCCATAACGATACAGTTAGTAATGATTAAGCCAACGAACACTGACAACTCTTTAGAAATTGAGTAAGCGTAAGCTTTTAGTATCTGGTCAACGACAATAACCAAGCTCGCAATAATTGTCATTTGGACAATAATACGTACGCTTGACGGAATATGATTCCGGATAATCGAAATAAATAAGTTAGAGCACGCGACAACCGCAGTTAGTGCAATACACATAACCAAGGTGTTGCTCATTTTCGACGTTACAGCCAATGCAGAACAGATACCAAGAATCTGCAGTGCGATGGGGTTGTTGGCGAATATCGGTCCGAATAATACGGACTTCATTTCTTTTACATTAGCCATTGTTCAACTCTCCCTCACGAAGTTTCTTGAGTAATGGACCGTAACCATTTTCGCCCATCCAGAATTGAACCAGGTATTCAACACCATTACTGGTCAAAGTTGCACCAGAAAGCGCATCAACTTCGTGCTCGCCTTTGGCGCCGCCTTTTACCACTTCAAACTGGACGTTACCGTCCTCGCCGTAAACTTCTTTACCTTGCCAAGTTTTGATCCAGGTTGGGTTCGTGATTTCACCACCAAGCCCGGGGGTTTCAGAGTGCTCGTAGAAGTTAACGCCTTTAACAGTGTCAAAGTCGCCTTCTAACGCCAGCAAGCCGTACATGGTTCCCCATAGCCCCTGGCCACGAACATGAAGAACAAGACCTGTTGTTTCGCCGCTTTCATCTTTAACAAGATAAATCTGTGTTAAATTTTCGCGGGTACCTAAACCAGCAGGGTCGTTCTTTTTCTCAAGTTTTTTACTTCTTTCAGGGTCACTCGCTGCTTTGCGGTTGCTAAAAGATGTCGGGTCAATGTCTTCCTTAACGGTTAAATCTTCAAGGCTGACAACCATGGTATCGATGCGTTGCTTGTAAGTTTCAACAACGTCGGTATCGGCTTCCAGAATACCGGCAGCATCCAAAACGTTCTTCTGCATATCAAGTGCCGCATTCTTTTCCTGCATTGGTTTCAAACCAATAGCAGCGCCAGAAACAACAATTGAGCAAACCAGGCAAAGCGCTAGCACGACACCAACGGTCTTGCCTAAACTTTCATTTTTCTTAGCCATTGCGCGCTAACCTCCGTTTGATATTTGCCTGTGCTACAAAGTGGTCAAATAACGGTGCAAATACGTTAGCAAATAAGATGGCCAACATGATGCCTTCCGGGAATGCCGGGTTAATGACACGAATCATGACCGTCATAAAACCAATTAACAAGCCGTACGCAAACTTCCCTTTATTGGTAAAGGACGCTGATACCGGGTCGGTAGCCATAAACATCATTGCAAAGGCAAAACCACCTAATACTAAGTGCCAGTACCAAGGCATTGCGAACATTGGATTGGTCTCGCTACCAACAAGGTTAAGTAGTCCGGAGAACAGAACCATACCAGCAAAGACACCCAGAACGATACGCCAGGAGGCAATACGGAAATAAATTAACGCTAAGCCGCCAATCAAAATCAGTAAGGTTGAGACTTCGCCTACTGATCCCTGGATGTTACCAAGGAAGGCGTCCCACCAAAGCTGAGTATTCCCATAATCCATTTCACCCAGAGCCGCTTTACCTAGGTTTGTTGCACCAGAAAAGCCATCGACGGCAGTCCAGATGGAATCACCTGACATGCTGGCAGGATAAGCGAAGTATAAGAATGCGCGACCGGTTAGTGCCGGGTTAAGGAAGTTGCGGCCAGTACCGCCAAAAATTTCCTTACCAATAACGACACCGAAAGTGATACCTAAAGCAACCTGCCACAATGGTGTTGTCGCCGGTAAAATCAGGGAGAATAAAACCGAAGTAACAAAGAAGCCTTCGTTAACTTCGTGCTTACGAATAGACGCAAACAACACTTCCCAGAAACCACCAACAATAAAGGTAACCGCATAAATAGGTACGTAGAAACAGGCACCATACCAAAGTTTCGTGCCCCATCCAGCACTAGCGCCTAACTCGCCGCCGAACAAGTGGAATAACCCAACCTGCCAGACGTCAGAAAGCGCATAACCGTCAGCCAAAGCCAAAGCAGCCTGGTTACCAACGTTGTACATACCCCAGAACATTGCCGGGAACGTCATCATCCACACCAGAATCATAATGCGCTTAAGATCGATACGGTCACGAACATGCGTAGCCGACTTAGTCACAGTACCTGGTGTGTACAAAATAGTGGCTACGGCTTCGTAAAGCGCGTACCACTTCTCGTATTTACCGCCTTCTTCAAATTGCGGTTCAATACGCTCGAGTGTGTCTTTCAAGCTCATGGTTAGCCTTCTTTCTCAATCTTAGTGAGACAGTCACGCAGCACCGGGCCATATTCGTACTTCCC
Source organism: Idiomarina sp. ST20R2A10 (assembly GCF_051842345.1). Classification (NCBI taxonomy): domain Bacteria; kingdom Pseudomonadati; phylum Pseudomonadota; class Gammaproteobacteria; order Alteromonadales; family Idiomarinaceae; genus Idiomarina; species Idiomarina sp. ST20R2A10. The sequence continues at coordinate 827,609 of NZ_JBNIEY010000001.1, forward strand.
GGGGCAAACATAAGTGCACAATGCGAGGTCTTCCTCGTCCAGTTCCAGACAACCTAGTTGCTGACCTTCATCAGTATCCCCTGACAACAAGTCACGTAGCAGTAACGTTGGCAGAATGTCCAAAGGCATTACGCGTTCGTAGTTACCAATTGGAACCATTGAACGTGAAGAACCATTCAGTGACGTTGTCATGCTGAATAACTTCTTCGGATTAAAGTGTCCGGCATAAGCACGTGTTACTGAGTGCAAGTCAGAGCCCGGCCGTATCCAGCCCAAAAACTCTTTATAATTGCCTTCCGGAATAACACTAACCTGATTGTGAAAACGACCTAACCAGGCATGCTCGTCATCCGCAGTGTGACCATGCAGGACTGACCCTGAGATAATACGTTGATTATCACCACTTAGCTCACCATCCGTTAACTCATGCAAGTTAGCACCTAAGCGAGTACGCAGTAGACGAGGTTCTTTCACACCTTCTCCGGCAACGGAGACAACGCGGTCAGTAAAGATTTCACCTGTAGTGAATAACTTACCGTAAGCTATAACGTCCTGATAACCTATGTGCCATACCGGGCGTTTGATGCTAGCAGGCTGAAGGAAGTGTATATGAGTACCAACCAAACCTGATGGGTGAGGGCCTGAAAATGACTCCAGCGTGACATCTGCGTCACCAGTATCCACTTCAGCATTACCCTCTTTACAAACAAACAACTTACCTTCGGTCAGGTTAGAAAGAACCTTCAGACCATCAATGAAAGCTTGTTTCTGTTCATTTATAAATAAAGTTGGGTCACCAGCTAATGGGTTAGAATCCATCGCGTTAACAAAAATCGCGCTGGCTTCTGCATCTAATGCCGGAGACTTACTATAAGGACGGGTACGAAGAGCTGTCCATTGACCAGACTCAACCAGAATGTCCTGAACTTTCTCACGACCTAATGAGTTAAGCTTGTCGCTGTCAAATTTGTCAAAAGTAACTTGCTCGTCACCTTTCAGCTCAATAACAACCGCCTGCAACACTCGACGCTCACCACGCAGGATGTCTTTTACTACACCAGCACCAGGGGCTGTGTACTTGACACCAGGGTTTTTCTTATCCTCGAAAATCAGCTGACCTTTCTTAACCTGGTCACCTTCTTTCACGTGCATGGTTGGGCGCATACCCACGTATTCTTCACCTAGGGTAGCAACTGTCGTCACAGCCTTACCGTCGGATAGTTCTTGCTGGGGCGCCCCTTTTATAGGGATGTCCAGCCCTTTCTTGATCGTAATCATATGCGTTTGCACTACTCGTTAAGGGAAGATTCATCACAACCAGCCACCAGGACTGGAAACCTGAATAATCAAATAGTTACCGACACAAACAACCGCCTTCAGGGGGCTTGTCATCGGCAACCTGAAACATTTTCCACACTTATCGTTGGGATTTTAGCATTTTTCCCACAACGCTTACCAGTTTACTTTTGGATCAATATCCGCGTCATAATCGACATTATCGAAGCCAAAACCGAATAAATGCAGGAACTCCTGATGATACCCTTCGTAATCGGCAAGCTGATGGAAGTTGTCCTGAGTGACTTGCTCCCAAAGGGCTTCTATTTTCGCTTGAGTCTTATCGTTAGTTTCGTAACCGTCCATGTGCAGTCGACCTGCTTCGTCAAGCTCAGGGTTACTATTATATAAACCTTCGGTAAACAGGCGATAAATCTGTTCGATGCAACCTTCGTGCGTGCCTTCTTCTTTCATGACTTTATAAATTAATGAAATATAAAGAGGCATAACAGGAATTGCCGAACTAGCTTGTGTTACCAACGCCTTTAATGAAGAAACGTAAGCTTTCAGATTAAGATCATCGCACTCGGCGACAAGTTCTGATGCCGCACGGTCAAGATCTTCTTTTGCACGACCAATGGTTGCATGACCATAAATTGGCAATGTCAGTTTTTTACCTATGTAGGTATAAGCAGTGGTTTGACAGTTTTCGGCCAGCACGCCTGCATTATGCAGAGCTTTAACCCAGCGCTCCCAGTCTTCACCGCCCATGACTTTTACCGTATTGGCAATATCTTCATCAGTAGCCGGATCAAGTGTCACTTCGTGTACCTGATCTTTGTCCGTATTGTAGGTTTTAGTTGTGTATTGTTTGCCTATTGGCTTTAACACTGAACTGTAGACTTCGCCGCTATCGGGGTCTTTACGTTTAGGTGATGCCAGGCTGTAAACAACGAGGTCAATTTTTCCCATGTTTTGTTTGATGTAGTCGATACTTTCCTGTTTAATTTCATCAGAAAATGCATCGCCATTAATTGAATGGAAAGCCAAACCAGCTTTGTTCGCTTCTTGATGAAAAGCGGCAGTATTATACCAACCAGCTGTCGCTGTTTTCTTTTCCGTAGGCTCTTTCTCAAAACAAACACCGAGAGTATGAGCTTCGCTGCCAAAGGCAGCAGTAATTCTTGAGGCAAGTCCGTAACCTGTGGAGCAACCTATGACGAGAACATTCTTAGGGCCATTGGTGATGGCAGGTTTATTACGGACAAATTCGATTTGACGTTTGACGTTTTCGGCACAACCCACTGGATGAGAATTGGTGCAGATAAAACCGCGAATTTTTGGCTTAATGATCATATTGATGTATCCCTGTTGTTCGCATTATTTTGGCTATTGTAACCAATCAAACCACAGGAACACATCAGACATGCGTAATTTTTCTTAATTTGCCGCTATTTTCGACCCACCCAGACAGTTCGGTGAACGTCTGGACTCTCCCAATTGCTCCCACTCACCTTGGGTATAGGTGTGTAACGCCAGTGCATGGATATGATTCATTAGTTCATCCGCTAAAATTTTATTAACCGCACGGTGACGGTTAATAAGTCTCTCTCCACTGAACTTAGGGGTCACTAAGACCACTTTAAAGTGAGATTCAGCATTAGCTCCGCCTGAATGCATATGACTTTCATCCGCTACTTCCAGATGTACTGGAGTAAACGCTTCCCGCAATTTATTTTCAATATCTAGCCCAATAGACATAACGACTCCCCCTCTGCGTTCGCCTCTAATCTTCAGTTTAGTTTACTTATACTGAATCGCAGAAATTTTTTTCAAAAACTTGCTAACTCTACGAATTTTCGGAGAATAAAGTTTGCTCAATATTCAGAGTCATCGACTGCTGCATGACACACTTCATCAATGGCGGATAAGCTGACGACAGCAGGAAAAACGGCATCAACCACTTCGCCTTTAGAAGCCTTTGCTGGTTTAACCAAATGATAGCGTTGTGCACTGACATTTCCTTCTGCCTGCCAGAGTAAAACATCGGTTTGTTTGAAAAGCTTTGATAAAGCATTTATGCCCTCGCTTCTGTGCGGCGGAAACGCCGTACTTTCCCCCGATAGGCGCCAGCCTCTGAGTTCGGCTTCCGATGCCAGCAAAGCCTCATTAATGCGGTTACGGCAAAAACTAAGCTCAATCGTTGCCCGGCTCAGTTGCCAGTTATTATTAGGCAGTAACTGTTCGTCCAGAGCTTTGACTTCAGCACTGTGCAAATCGGTTGTACCTTCCTGCCCGCAGCCACTAAGAACGGCGAGGAATAACCCTGCCACCAAAAAATTTTTAAAAGCCATAAGGAAACCTCCAAGGCTGGATATTATAACTGAAAAGCGCAGATAAACCGTTGTCTTAGTGTTAAAATTTCTGGCAGTATAGAACGTAATTTGTCATAGGGATTCAAATCAGTTTCATGTCATCCATCTCATTTTTTCGTAACACACTTATTGCTGGTGGTCTTAGCTTACTCATGACCCCTTCTGCGCTTAGCTCCGTATGGATTGAAGCAAATGATGCGGAATTGCGGAACAGCTTGATTGTATTAGCTGAATCAGGGCTTATCAAAACACCCATTCAGCAATTTCCAATAACCTGGAAAAGCTTACTGCCGGAGTTGGATGCGCTTGAATTAAAAGGTTTGAGCCCAACCCAGCAATTAGCATTACGCCATGTGCGTCATCAATTATCACAAGCTCAGAATGGGCCTAAAACACGATGGTATATCGGTGCAACGGATAGCGAGCAGGTAGTTCAGGATTACGGCGACGACACCTATGAGGAAGGCAAAATTAGCCTAAGTCGCAGTATGCACGGTACAAACTGGGCGGCAAGAATTCAGGTAAACTATCGTCAGGACCCCTTTGAAGGTGATCACAAAAAGACTCTGGATGGCAGTTACTTAGCTTACAACCTGAATGACTGGAGCTTCAGTCTGGACTCACTGCCACTGCGTTGGGGGCCGGCAGAGCACAGCAGCTTGCTGTTTTCTAACAATGCACGCCCTATGCCTAAAATTCGAATCGATTACGCTCCTGATTATCCACCAGCCGGAATGAATCCATTCAAAATCAGTTTATTCAGCGCCTATCAGGACGACGGATACAGCGACCATTACCGGGTTAACGGCATCCGCTTCTCCAGTCAGTTATTTCAACATTTATGGTTCGGCATTAGCGCCATTGAGCAGAGCGGCGACAACCGCCCCGACAACCGGATGTTGACCGCCGATGCCAGAACCGGTTTCGACTGGGGGACTCATCAGTTTTCAGCTTACGCAGAACTGGGTATTGACCGAAAACTGGAAACCGACGACAAACCGGTATATACCCTGGGCGCACAATGGATGACAGGCTCTAAAGAACGTCGTCATAGCTTCACGGTTGAATACAGTCAGTTAGACGGCGGAGAAGAACACGACTTTTATTCGCTGGACGAAAATCAAAGACAATACTTTCTGAACCACCAGCGTAATCCCGGCTCGCCTTTCCCCCGTGAGAGTCAGACTGTATCTGCCAGCTATCGCCAGTTTTCAGCCGACGGTTCTGCCTGGACGGCGCTGGTCAGTCATAGTAAAGAAAAAGACGATGACACTCTGTCACGGGCTTTACTGCGGCGCACTGAACCTGCTTTTTCGGGGTTAGTTAAACTCTCTCTGCAATACCTTGACGGCAGCAATTACGACGGCGAAGTGGGCGTTCAATTGAGTGGAGAATGGCGCTTTTAACGCGCCAGCTTCTGCCCTACTCCCAGGCTGATGGTGTCCATAACATTAAGCCAGGCTTCATCCAGAGCATTGACTAACGCAGGATAGCCGTCACTTTTCAACGGCGTGCTTTCAGTAAAGGTTCCTTTCAACACCGTCTGGCTATCCTGACTTTTATACTCCCAGTGACCCGCAACAACGGCCCGTGAGTCATTACTTCCATAAAAATCGTCAACCCAAACCGTTAGCTTGCCTTCACAATTGTCAGCCAGCAAAAGGCGCTGAACACTACGCTGAAGTTGATGCGCCAGAGGCGTACTCCAACGGTGCTGCCGGGCACTATGCCAGCGGGTTTCATCCTGCTGTAGCTGCAACCCGGGTTTCGCCGCTGAATCACCCACAAATACAGGACGCTTATCCGCATGACACAAGGCTTCCGCGGACTCACTCAAATGTGGAAGTCGATATTGCGTTATCTCATATGAGTTAGAGGAACACCCGGCGAGCAACGCAATTGCTGCACCAGTAACAAACGGCTTGAGTATTTTTGGAAAAGAATATCTGCTATTCATAAGCTTTCGGCTCCGGATCGGGCTCTATAGATGGGCTAAAAATAAGCGAGTTCGGCTGTTCCTGTAACAACTCAATTACCGGTTTTAACTCACGTGAGAGCTGCTCAATTTCAGTTAACGTTTGATTCAGCTGCTGTCGTGTCGGGGAACCTTCATTAAAACTGCCGGTAAGCTCTTTCAGCTGAATAAGATTTTGCTGCAATAACTGAGGCAATTGCTTCATTTGTGGTTGCTCAACAATAGCCGCCAAACTTTCCGACACACTATCAAGCTTCCTGGCCGTACTGTCGACCGAACTCATCGCTGCCGAAAAGTCATTAAGTCCCTGCTCCAGTGGCAACTGATTGAACTTATCCAATAGCGCCGTTAACTTTTCTTCCAGTCGAGTGAAGTCACTAGCCATTGCCGGCATAACCGGGTATCCGGCAAATATATCGTCGCCACTTTTCTCACCAGCGTTCGGATAAAAGCGAACATCGACAAATAAGGTATTGGTTAACAAGTTAGAGGCTCGGATATTCGCTCTTAAACCCTGCTTAAATAATTCTGGCAAACGTCTTTCCCAGTTTTCAATATCGGTATCGGCCACCAACCCTCTTAGGCGCTCAGGTTCAAAGCGAATAAGAATGGGAATACGTTTTAAAGGAGCTTCATCACCGTTTTCCGGGAACCAACGCAGCGGCACCTCTCTTACCGTACCAACACGCACCCCTTTAAATTGAACAGGAGCTCCTTTTTCAAGACCCGCAATAGACTCATCCAGTAAAACAACGTAATCAATACCGTGAATATAGCCTTGCTGTTTTGCTTCCTCCAGACTTTCAAACAGCTCAAACTCCTGTTCACTGGTAAGCTTATCCCCCCGTGGCTGTCCTTCAGGAACACCAAAAGTCACACTGGCTCCCAATAGGGACTCGATGGAGCCCAAAGCCAAGTCCAGTCCCTGAGAATTCCACTGAATAGAAACGCCCCGCTGCAACCAGAACCGCGTATTTTCGGTAATAAGCTCATCATAAGGAGCCTTTACAAAAATTTGATATCGAGTTTGTCGTTCATCGACCTGAAACTCCGACTGCTCTACCTGACCAACGGTGAAACCTTGATATTGCACTGAGTCACCTACTGTTACGCTGGTTTGCCCCTCGCTGGTCAAATTTAACCGGCGCCCTGGAGTTTCCTGAGAAGTAACAGGTGGCTGTTCCAGTGCTTTAAAATGCGACTGCTGCTCCTTAGAGTCTCCTGGCTGCAAACGAATATAAGCACCTGATAGTAAAGTTCCCAACCCGCTAATTCCCTGTCGTCCAATTCTGGGTTTTACTACCCAAATTCGGGTCTCCGGGTTTAACATTCGCTCGGTGCCTTCGTTCATCGCCACTTCTATAACAGCCGAAGAAAAGTCTTCCGACAGGCGCACTTCAGTAACCTGTCCGACGTCTACGTTACGAACTTTCACCTGAGTTTTTCCGGCTTCGATGCCTTCCGCGTCCCCTACCGCCACAGTAATAGTGGGCCCGGTTCCGCGCGTATCCTGCCAAACCATCCAAAGCGCCACAGCAAGAGCCAGCAGCGGTACAATCCAGACCGGTGATATGCCGGAAAATTTGCGGACCTTAGTCGTTGAACTCTCTGTCATTTATCTGCCTCTCGCCAGAATAAGCGTGTATCAAAACTCATCGCTGCAAGCATAGTAAGAACCACAGCTGCCGCGAATGAAACCGCAGCACTGCCCGGGTAAACCGACATAACGGAACCACTACGAACCAAAGCTACCAGTATCGCAACAACAAAAATATCGATCATTGACCAGCGCCCTATCCAGTCCGTCAGTTTGAATAAAATAAGACGGTGGCGAACCGTTTGCGGGGTTTGCCAGCGAGCTAATATTAGCAAAGTTATCAGCACCAGTACTTTAGCCACAGGTATAACCAGACTGGCGACAAAAACAATAGCCGCTATTGGTTTATCCCCACTTTGCCATAACTCCGTTACTCCGCCAATTATGGTTGACGGTTGGTCGCTACCAAATCGGACGGTTTCCATAACCGGTAACCAATGCGCCGGAATTAACATAATAGCGCCGGCAGTAATTAACGCGACCGTTGTGCCTGGCCTACGCCACCAGGATGTTTTCTGTGGCTCTGTGCATTGGTAACAAGTATCAGCGTTCTGAGAATTCAGTGCATAACATACCGGGCAAGTCTGTAACCCTTGTTCAAATGCTGTCATTCCGGGTTGACCGTCAGGTGCTGACTGTGGCGTTTTAATCAAATGCCGCCAAACGGGTGTCTGTTTCACCCGCTCATAAACGAAAAGTAACAGCACAACAAAGGCGCTAAAGCTCCAGAAGCCCTCCAGTAAGCGAATATCTGCCAGGCTGGAGATCTTAACCAACGCCACCAAAGTGCCAAGCAGGAAAACGTCGGTCATTAACCAGGGTTTTAGATGTTCGGTTAAGCGCAGTAAATATAGACTACTTCGGTTTCGTGCTGCGTTTTTAGCATGACTGTAAACCCAAATCAGGCTCACCAGGTAAATAAACGGAATGAGAATAACCGTTAAAAGAACTAACACAGCCAATACTTTTTCGTGAAAATAAGAAAGCTGCCACGCAGTGTCCAGTAGGGTCATTGACTGTTCAACACCGGCCGCAGAATAACGAATAAAGTCGACCGATAGACTGGCTAAAAGCATGACCAGAGCCGAGGTGGCTATTGCCACCAAAGTAAAATGCTTTGCTTTCTTACCATGCTCCAGAATGTACCCACAACGTGGGCATTCAGCTCGTTCATTCGCCGAAAGAACGACTCGTCGGCTTACCCAGTCGCATTGAGGGCAGCCGACAACATCATTCTTTTCGTTCTGCGTTATCCTGCTCGACGTCATTTTCTTCAGGCTCCGCTGAAATCATGGCTATTACCGTCCAACCCGGCTGCGGTATCAATTCCCTTTCGGTGGTAAAGATATGGAGTTTTTCGGCATCGTCCAATGCAAACATCGGCAAGGCACGAGTTCCATACTTCTGCTGATAGTCTGCAAAACTAAAACTGTCGGTAATAGGTGTCGACTTAATTTTAGCGCCTTTAAAATGCAGGCTGGCAAGTTTTGAATAAGTTACGCTGTCGCCAAACAAGTTTAATGTTTTGCGGTAGTTTTCAGTCAACTGGTGGCTGGCCCGGTAGTCCTGCTCACCACCGTTCAGGCCATGCACTTTTCTGGAACCAAACCAGTCCTGATAATACATCGACACTAAGGGGTTCAGCTGTTTGTAAGGTGACATAACTAACAGTTGACCAAGGCCAGTTAGGTCAATGTTGTTAGCGGCGTGCTCAGATGCCGGATTACCAAAATACACCGGTAAATTATCCATCCGCGCTAACTTGATGTTTTCCCAGTTAGTATCAGCCAGACGAACGGGGATGCCGCTTTCCTGTATGCTTTTTGCAACGGCCCGCGCCATTTGGTTAGCACCGAAAATTAAGAAGCCTTTGGCTTGTGGTTCCAGCAGCCCAAGCATTCTGGCTAATGGTTTCGCGGTTAAACTCTGCAATACAACGGTGGTCATTATCACCAGAAAAACCAGTGGAACAACCGCCGCGGCTTCGGTCCAGCCAGATTCTTCCATTTTTAACGCAAATAATGCAGAAACTGCCGCCGCAACAATACCGCGGGGCGCTATCCAGGATAATAAAACCTTATCTTTAAATCTTAATTCTGTTCCTATCGCAGACAACCACACAGCCAAAGGGCGCACGGCAAACAAAATAATGGCAATTAGAATAACCGCGGGTATCCCCAGCGCATCAAACTCTGAAAAATCCAGTCGGGCGGCCAGAATAATGAAAAGCGCGGAAATAAGAAGCACACTGAGGGTTTCTTTAAACTCCAGTATTTCTTCCATATTAAGGTTACGGGTATTAGCCATAACCATGCCCATAACCGTAACGGTCAATAAGCCAGACTCATGCTGAATCGCATTAGATAACGCGAAAACACCCAGCACTATGGTTAAGGTAGCAACGTTCTGTAAGTAATGCGGAAACCAGCCTCGCCCCAGAGCCAGGCCAAGCAAGCGCGCTGCGCCCCAACCCAGAGCAAAGCCCAAAGCGATAGTAGTTGCAAAGGCCTGCAAAGCGTGCAGGAAAGCAACGTCCTGGCTGGCAATAATAAACTCGTATACCAATACCGCGAGCAAGGCACCCAGCGGATCAATAATAATGCCTTCCCAGCGCAAAATATTCGCTAACTTATTAATCGGCCGGATAGACCGTATCATGGGCTGGATAACGGTCGGCCCTGTGACCACAACAAGGGCTCCGAACAAGGCTGAAATTTCCCAGCCATAGCCCATAATAAAATGCGTTAGTATGGCGATAACAACAAAGGTTACCAGCATGCCGATGCTAACCAGGTTGGTTACCATGCGACCATGACCACGAATTTCTTCAAATTTCAGGGTCAGGCTGCCTTCAAATAAAATAACCGCCACCGCTAATGAGACAAAAGGAAAGAGTAAATCCTCAAATAGCGAGTCTGGTTCAAGTAACCCCAGAGTGGGCCCTAGCAGTAAGCCACAAATTAACAACGGCAGTATTGCCGGCAGCTTAATACGCCACGCTAACCACTGACAACTAATGGACAATACGCCAATCAGGGCAAGCATCGATAAGTCAGACATAATTTCTCCGCTGAAAGTAAGTCGTTTTAGAATAGCAGAAGCTAACACTCTGACTACCCTCAAATAACGAATTTAGATGACTATTTTTTTAAATGAGAATGGCTATCATTATTCGCTTTGTTTGATATAATCATCGCGTTTCTCTCAAGATAGTTCGTTAAGGAGTCATCTGAAATGCGTAAGTTTCATTCACTACTGGCAATATTTGCTGCGACTTCTGCGACACTGGTGTCCTTCACTAGCGCCGCCGCTGAAGTTAATATTTACTCAGCCCGAAAAGAAGCGCTGATCAAACCCGTTCTGGAAAAATTTACCGAAGAAACGGGCATCGAAGTTAATTTACTAACCGGTAAAGCCGACGCGCTACTTGCCCGGCTTAACTCCGAAGGCAAAAATACCCCGGCAGATTTATTCTTAACCGTTGACGCAGGAGCTTTGCACCGCGCTGTTCAAGCTGACGCATTCCAACCGGTAAGCTCTGACGAAATTAATTCAGCCGTTCCTTCGCATTTTCGCTCTACCGACAACCTTTGGTTCGGATTAAGTTTACGCGCCCGCCCAATTTTTTACTCGCCAGAGCGCGTTAACCCGGACGAACTGGAATCTTATTTAAGCCTGGCGGATGATAAGTGGAACGACCGTATCTGCATTCGCTCTTCCAATAACCTGTATAATCAGTCGTTAGTTGCTGCGCTAATTGAACACCACGGCGCAGAAAAAACGGAAGAATGGGCAGAAAACTTTGTCGCAAACTTTGCCCGTAAACCGGTTGGTGGTGACCGTGACCAAATTAAAGGCGTTGCCTTTGGCGTTTGCGATATCGCAGTTGCTAATACCTACTACTTTGGCCATATGCTGAACTCCGATGACGCAGAAGAGCGTGCAGCGGCCGAAAAAGTGAAAATATTCTGGCCAGCTCAGGACAAACAAGGTGCCCATGTGAACGTTTCTGGTATAGGTATCACCAAACACGCTAAAAACGTTGACGAGGCTCAAAAGCTAATCGAGTTCCTGGTCTCTGAAGAGTCACAAAAATGGTATGCTCAGGCAAACTATGAATACCCGGTTCGCGAAGGCGTTGAGTGGAGTGAAACACTCCAGCAATGGGGTGACTTTAAGCAGGATGACATTGAAATGGATATTCTGGGTGAAAATAACGGCGACGCCGTGCGCTTAATGAACCGTGCCGGCTGGCGTTAATTTGCTACCAGGAGATGCATAAATGAACCGTGGCACGCTGTTGCTGTTTGCCGTCGCGGTCTTGATAGGGCTACCACTCATTGTGGTAGCTTTGTCGTTACTGAACCCTCAATGGGACACTCTGCAACATCTTTGGCAAACCGTGATACCGGAATACATCGGTCATTCAGTGATCTTATTATTCGCTGTCGGTACCGGTGTCACTTTGCTTGGGGTAAGTACTGCCTGGTGTATTAGTCAATACGACTTTCCTGGCTGGCGCTGGCTAAGCTGGGCGTTATTACTTCCATTAGCAATGCCCGCCTACATTACGGCCTATACCTATACCGGCCTGCTCGACTATGCAGGCCCTGTGCAAGGCCTTCTCCGGGACATTTTCTCCGTCAATATAGGTGAGTACTGGTTTCCGCAAATACGCAGTCTGAACGGTGCTATTTTTGTTCTCTGCATTGTTCTTTACCCCTACGTTTACCTTATTACCCGCTCCGCTTTCATGCAGCAATCGACAACCGCGTTTGAAAGTGCGAAAACCCTGGGTGCCAGCTCATTAAGAAGTTTTTGGAAAGTTGCTCTGCCACTGGCGCGTCCGGCTATAGCAACCGGCGTCACTCTGGCGTTAATGGAAACTCTGGCCGATTACGGCACCATGGAATACTTCGGAGTCACGGTATTTACCACAGGTATTTTCCGCACCTGGTACGGTATTGGTGATGCGCAGGGAGCGCTGCAGCTATCGGCTTTACTGCTGGTATTTGTCATTATTTTGATAATGGTCGAGCGTTACTCAAGACGCCGGGCTCGTTTTTATCAGCAGCGTTCTGCAACCAAGCCTCCTCAACGCCGGCCATTAAGCGGCTGGCGGGCGGCGCTGGCTTCGCTGGTTTGCTGGCTACCCGTCGTGCTTGGTTTTATTATACCGGCAACACAACTCCTCTGGTGGTCGGTTCAGAAGTCTGAAATATGGCAGCAAAGCGAATTCTGGGTGCTAACCTTTAACACGCTTTGGTTGGGTTTATTAGCCGCATTAATCACTGTCGCTCTGGCGTTATGGCTTGCTTATGGTCGCCGTAGCCACCCTACCCGTCCCTTGCGGGCCGCTATCAGCCTGGCGGGCATGGGCTACGCTATTCCCGGTATTGTTATAGCGGTTGGGTTGTTGTCACCTTTAGCCTGGCTTGATAATCAAATTATCGCTACTAGTGAATGGATATTTGACTTTAATCCCGGGCTATTATTTTCCGGTACCGTTATCGCGCTTTTATTTGCCTACAGCGTTCGGTTTTTATCCGTGTCATTGCAAACCGTTAACTCGGGGCTGGAACAAATTACACCGCAAATGGACGATACAGCGCGAACTCTGGGCGCCAGCGGTAAACGTATTTTATGGCGGGTTCATTTGCCGTTGCTCCGCAGCCCGTTGCTGGCTGCGCTAATTTTAGTACTGGTTGATGTCATGAAAGAACTACCGGCCACGCTGGTGTTACGTCCGTTTGACTTTAACACCCTGGCGGTGCGCGCATTTGAAATGGCGTCAGATGAACGCTTAGCCGATGCCGGGCCACCCGCATTGATGATTGTCGCAGTCGGGTTAATTCCGGTTATTATGCTGTCCCGGGCCTTACGCAGCAAAACACTGAAAACAGGAGAGTAAATGAGCACATTACTGAAGATTGACGCAGTCAGCATCCAGCTCTCCGGTGACCTCATCGTAGACAGACTGAGTTTGTCTCTGGAGCCAGGTGATATTGGCTGCCTGCTCGGCCCCAGCGGCTGTGGTAAAACCACTTTGCTGCGCGCTATAGCCGGTTTTATTCCGGTTTCCAGTGGACAGGTTGAGCTGCATGGAAAAACCGTCTCATCCGGCCGGGTGCAAATACCAACCGAGCAAAGACAAGTGGGTATGATGTTTCAGGACTTTTCATTGTTCCCGCACTTAACCGTGGCCGACAATATTCGTTTTGGCATTAATCGTTTACCTAAAAAACAGCAGGAAGAGCGAGTTAAAGAGCTACTCATCCGCATTGGTCTTAACGGTTATCAAAATCGCTACCCGCACGAGCTATCCGGAGGGCAACAACAACGTATTGCTCTGGCCCGTGCTCTGGCTCCGAAACCTAAACTGATGCTGCTTGATGAGCCCTTCTCCAGTCTTGATGCCGAACTACGCGAAGTTCTGGCTCACGACGTAAGACGATTGCTAAAAGAAGAAGGTATTACCGCCTTGCTGGTTACTCATGATCAGCAGGAAGCCTTTGCCATGGCAGATAAATCGGGCGTCATGTATTCAGGTCAGCTACTGCAGTGGGAAACGCCTTATGCCCTTTATCATCAACCAACGCATCAACTGGTCGCCGACTTTATTGGCCGCGGCGTTTTGCTCAATGGCGAAATAAGAGAACATCAATTACATTGTGCATTTGGAATCATAGAGCACTCTCAGTTGCACAACAAACCCGACATGAGTGTTAACTTTTTAGTTCGCCCCGATGATGTATTAATTAATAACGATAGCAGTATGCAGGCCATAGTGGTTGGCTGCGGTTTTCGTGGTTCTCATTATCTCTATACTCTGGAGCTGGCCGACACCAGTCACGTGCTGGCTGTAGGTCCTTCGCATCAACCGTTAAAGACAGGCGAACAAATCGGGATTGATATCGACTTTGATCACTTAGTGGTATTCGACTCGTCTTTGTGCGAATTGCCTGACTAATTAGCCCGTAAAACAATGACAAGTTGAATGCCTCACTATAGACTTTGAATAATTGTCATATGTGAGGATTCTATGGATTTTTTAATTGACGCCTGGGATTTCAGTCAGCATCCCGCAAAACAACTTCAGTCGCCATCGAGCGCCGCAGAAAACACCTGGTTTCATTTTCAGCGTGATGCCGATGGGTTGACCGAGTGGTTAACTCAAGCCGGTATACCTGAGCCTCTGATTGATGCGGTACTGGAAGAAGACACCCGCCCTCGTTTTCAGCGTTTACCCGACGGTTTCATGCTGTTGCTACGGGGCGTTAATTTAAACACCGGCGAATCTCCCGAAGACATGCTCAGCCTGCGCTTACTCTATTATAAAGGCGCGTTGTACAGTTTTCGTAAGCGCCCTTTTTTATCCATAGCAAAATTGCGTGAGCAACTTGACCAACAAATGGGGCCGGAGTCGTTACACGACTTTATCGTTGCCCTAATTGAGCAACTGAACTTACGAATTGAAGATGTGGTGTCCTCGGCAGAACAGCAACTGGAAGTCATTGAAGGTGAAGGCTTTGATAATACGGCATCGGTTCAGATAAAACTCACCGCTTTGCATCGTCGTCTGTTACGCCTTAACCGCTTTATCCGCCCGCAGTTGGCCGCTTTAGAAAAACTCAGTACCGAAACCGAAAAGGTTATGAGCACAGAGTTGCACCAGTGGCTTATCAATGAGCGCGATACCACTCAGCGCTTATTCGAGCAAATTGACCTGATGCTGGAGCAAGTCTGGATGCAGCGCGAGCAACTGCAGCAGGCCATAGCCGAAAAAATGAATCGCAACACCTATTGGCTCTCGGTTATTGCCGGAGTGTTTTTACCTCTCAGTTTTTTAACCGGTGTTTTTGGAATAAACATTGGTGGCATGCCCGGGGTAGAAAGTGAAGGTGCATTTATGATTTTCTGTGGTGCGCTGGTAATTATCGCTATTGTCGAATTCCTGTTGTTGAGACGCCTGAGATTCTGGTAAACCTGACTTATATCAAAGCGGTTTAGACCTAAGTCGAATAGGAAATTTAAGCCAACAGAATATGCTTAAAGGCTCTGCATAAAAGGATTTGAGGTAGTGCTATGCAAGCCTATAAAAACGTTTACTCCGAAGCTCAGCAAGATCCTGAAGGTTTTTGGCTAGAGCAAGCGCGTCGCTTAAATTGGTTCAAAACGCCTAAAGTCGCTGCACAGGTCAAAAAGAATGGACTGGCAGACTGGTTTCCGGACGGCGAAGTTAACATCAGTTATTTAGCACTCGATGCACAAATTGAAGCAGGCCGCGGCGAGCAAGTCGCTTTGTATTACGATTCCCCGGTAACCCAAAGCAAAGCAAATTACACCTTTAACCAGTTGCGTGAACAGGTTGCCTGCTTTGCTCATGTCCTGAAGCAACAAGGCGTAGAAAAAGGCGACCGGGTTATTATTTATCTCCCCATGATCCCGCAAGCTGCTATTGCAATGCTGGCCTGCGCCCGCATTGGGGCAATTCACTCGGTCGTCTTTGGTGGTTTCGCAGCGCACGAACTGGCTGTTCGAATCGACGACGCGGCTCCCAAACTCATTATCACCGCGTCTTGTGGTATTGAGGGGACAAAAGTTCTGCCCTACAAACCTATTGTGGATAAAGCTTTGGCGGAAGCGACCTACAAGCCGCGTACCATTGTCTATCAGCGCGAGCAGTGCCAGGCAGAAATGCAGGAAGGTCAGGACACCGACTGGGAACAGGCGCTGACGACAGCAAGCCCTTTAGAAGCTATTCCTCTACCGGCAACTCATCCTCTTTATATTCTTTATACCTCGGGCACTACGGGCAAACCGAAAGGCGTTGTGCGCGACCACGGTGGCTATGCCGTTGCCCTGAATTTTTCCATGAATTACGTTTACGGATTAGAGCCCGGGGAAGTCTTCTTCACGGCATCCGATGTAGGCTGGGTCGTAGGTCACTCTTATATTGTTTATGGTCCCCTGCTTTTTGGGTGCAGCAGTGTACTCTACGAAGGCAAGCCGGTTAATACGCCAGATGCAGGAGCTTTCTGGCGCATCGTTCAGGACTATAACGTCAGCGCCATCTTTTCTGCTCCGACGGCTTTCCGGGCAATAAAGAAAGAAGATCCTGAAGGCGAATTTATTCAGCGCTATGACTTAAGCTCGTTGAAACGCATTTATATGGCAGGAGAGCGTTTAGATCCCGCTACCTATGAATGGACAACCGAATTAACCGACTTGCCGGTTTACGACCACTGGTGGCAGACCGAGAGCGGCTGGCCAATGTGCGCTAACCCTGTCGGTATTGGAGCAGTAAAAGTAAAACCCGGCTCTTCCACCTTTCCGGTTCCCGGCTACGAAATTAGTGTTCTGGATCCTCTCGGCAAAGGTTTAGGCAGCAAAGAAGAAGGTGCAATTTGTGTACGGTTGCCTTTGCCACCCGGTTGCCTGACCACCGTATGGGGCGATGAGCAACGCCTGCACAGCAGTTATCTCAACGCTTTCCCGGGTTATTACTGCAGTGGCGACGGGGGTTACATCGATGAACAAGGCTATGTTTTTATCATGGGCCGTACAGACGATGTAATAAACGTTGCCGGCCACCGTTTATCCACCGGAGAGATGGAAGAAATTCTGGCCGCTCACAAAGACGTTGCTGAATGCGCCGTTGTCGCACAACCCGATGAACTAAAAGGTGAGTTACCGGTTGGTTTCGTTATTCTTAAAAACTCTTCCACTATTGCTCACGAGCAATTACAACAGGAACTTATCCAGTCAATACGTGCAGAGATTGGCGCTATTGCCTGCCTGAAAACCTTACACATAGTATCCCGGCTACCTAAAACTCGCTCAGGAAAAATATTGAGACGTCTTATTCGGCAGGTATTACAGGGCGACGATGTTGCTGTTCCTTCAACCATTGATGATCCGTCAAGTATTGATGCTATTAAGGAAACCATGCGTTAAACTAGCGCCCTTTCTTTTAAACAGGATCAGGGTGTTATGACGTTATCGATTGTTGCGGTCATTATAGGTTTGGCTGTTTTGGTCTGGAGTGCTGACCGCTTTGTTGAAGGCGCAGCCGCAGTAGCAAGACATCTGGGCATGGCGCCATTAGTTATCGGTATGGTCATTATTGGCTTTGGTACATCGGCGCCGGAAATGGTTGTATCGGCACTGGCATCAATGCAGGGCAACCCTGCGTTGGCACTGGGTAATGCCTATGGCTCGAACATAACCAACATAGCACTGGTTTTAGGTATTACCGCTATGCTCGCTCCTATTGCGGTTAAATCTGTGGTTATCCGCCGCGAAATGCCAGTCTTAATCGCTATAACCCTGTTAAGCGCCCTCTTTTTGCTCGACTATCAAATTACCAGACTGGAAGCCATTCTTCTGTTAGTTGTTTTTGTTGGCTACATGGGCTGGTCAATCTGGATAGGCTCAAAAAGCAGCGACGACAGCTTAGCCGCGGAATTCACTGAAGAACTGGACTCTAATCCTCTGCCAATGAAGCCCGCCATTATTTGGCTTATTGTTGGCTTATTACTGCTAATTGTCAGTTCACGTGCTCTAGTCTGGGGTGCCGTAAATATTGCGGTGTCACTCGGCGTCAGCGATTTAGTCATAGGTTTGACTGTGGTTGCTATTGGTACCTCCTTACCAGAGCTGGCTTCAGCCATTGCGGCAACCCGCAAGAATGAGCACGACCTGGCACTGGGTAACGTTATAGGCTCGAATATGTTTAACACATTAGCGGTAGTCGGTATTGCCGGTGCTATCGAGCCGGTTTCGCTAGAACCTTTAGTGTTAAGCCGTGACTGGGTTGCCATGGCCATACTAACATTACTGCTAATGGCCTTTGGTATTCGCAAAGCACGACAAGGGCGTATCAATCGCGTACATGGTTTTATCTTTATTTGTCTGTACCTGCTCTATACCCTGTATTTATTGAAAACAGGCTTTATCGCACCACAATAAAACACTATTGCAAATCGTTCGCATTTAACATAGACTGTCACTATCAAGTGAGGTGATAGTCTATGTATGTTTGTCTTTGTAAAGGTATTAACGATAAAGTCATCCATCAGGCCGTAGTTTCTGGTGAGGTGAACTCAATGCGAGACTTACGCCAGCAATACGGTGTAGCCTCACAGTGCGGCTGTTGTAAAAACTGTGCCAAAGATGTTCTTCATGAAGCCCTCGAACAACGTTCTAATCAAGCAGGTAAAGAGACTCAACTTCCGGTTTCCGTATGCTACACTTAATTCATACCTAGTGAATTAAGGAGTAATACGGCTATGAAAGGTGATGCTAAAGTCATCCAGCAACTGAATAAAATACTGACTCTCAAACTTACCGCCATTAATCAGTACTTTCTTCATGCCCGCATGTATCGTAACTGGGGCTTCGAAAGTCTGAACAAGCCTGTTTATAAAGCCTCTATTAACGAAATGAAGCACGCCGATGTGCTTATCGAACGCATTTTATTTCTGGAAGGCATTCCTAATTTGCAGGAACTGGGTAAGTTATACGTTGGTGAAGACCCAAGAGAAATGCTGGAAATGGACCACAAAGTCCAGTTTAATGATGTCAGCGCAATACGCGAAGCCATAAAAGAGTGTGAGATACACAAAGACTATGTCAGCCGTAACGCATTACGCGATATTCTCGACTCGCAGGAAGAGCATCTCGACTGGATTGAAACTCAAATTGATTTGATATCGCGCCTGGGTAACGAGGTCTATTTGCAAACAAAAATTCAAGGAGCTGAATAATGCGCAGAGATAACAATGTCGTTGAGCAACTAAATCGCCTGCTGGCCTTTGAACTCACGTCAATTGACCAGTACACCTCACATTCGCGTCAGTACGAAGACATGGGTTTAATGAAGCTTTATCAGCGCATTAACCATGAAATTGACGACGAGCGCGGTCATGCAGACTTGCTCATTCGCAGAATTTTATTTCTGGAAGGCAAACCCAACATGAGCAATCGCGAACCTCATACCATAGGTTCGGATGTTCGGGAGATGCTGGAAAACGATCTACAGCTTGAGCACAACAACGCCAAAACACTGCGTGAAGTCATTGAATACTGCGAAGAAGTGGATGATTACGTTACCCGCGAAATGCTGGTCGGTATTTTAAAAGATACCGAAGAAGATCACGCGTACTGGCTACAGATACAACTAAACTTAATGGATCGACTGGGTGAGCAGCTTTATTTACAAAGCATGATGTAATCCAATCTCCCTTTTCTGCAGACACAAAAAAACCGCCTCAAGGGCGGTTTCTTTTGTATCTGGCGGAGAGAGAGGGATTCGAACCCTCGATACGTTGCCGTATACACACTTTCCAGGCGTGCTCCTTCAGCCACTCGGACACCTCTCCAGAACGGCCGCTATGGTAGGGGTTTTAGCCGTTCTAATCAAGGGGTTTAAGCAATTTTAAAGCGTTTCATGCCATTATTTAATCGTTTTGCCAGTTCGTTCAGCTCACGGCTGGCTTCACTAATTTGCTCTGAGCCCGCTGCCGTTTGCTCAGCGGCCTGAGTAATGGATGTGAAGTTTTGGTTTATCTCTTCCGCTACGGCGGTTTGTTCTTCCGCTGCAGTCGCAATTTGCGCGTTCATGTCGCTCATTTTTGCAACCGAGCTATTCACGGCATGTAGAGACTTACCGGCGGAGCGTGCCTGTTCAACACTTTCTGCGGCTTTTTCTCTGCCTTTTTCCATAACGGTAACAGCGTCGTTGGCACTCACTCGCATGGTTTCAATTAAGCTTTGAATATTACGGGTTGAGTCCTGAGTTCGGTTCGCTAGTGCGCGGACTTCATCAGCAACCACGGAGAAGCCGCGGCCATGTTCGCCGGCACGGGCGGCCTCAATTGCGGCATTCAACGCCAGTAAATTGGTCTGGTCTGCAATGCCTTCTATTACTTCCAGTACTTTATGAATTTCTGCCGTGTTATCAGACAACTGACCAATAACTTTTGACGCACCTTCAACCTGGTTTGCCAGCTCTTCAATAGAGCGTATGGTCGCTTCAACTTCACGGCTACCACCAACAGTCTCTTTATCAGTGTCGTCCGCCAGCTGAGCCGCCTGCTCTGTATGCTGAGCAACTTCCCGCACCGTCTGTGCCATCTGATGAATTGCCGTTGCACCCTGAGTGGTCTGCTCTTGCTGCTGAACCACTAATTGCTGGTTATCATTCGCGGTTTCAGACAACTCGTTCGATGAGTTCAGAATCGTATCGGCAGAATCATTAACATCCTGCAGAATTTCTCTAAGTTGACGAGCCATGCGGTTAACGTCTGCCATCATGCTATCTTCATAGCGTGTCCGGGTTGAAACCGTTAAGTCACCATCTGCAATGCGCTGCAATACCTCGGCGGCCTCTTCGGGCTCACCGCCTATGGTATGAGTCAGCTTGGCCACTATCCGCCAGGCTGCTATACCACCACTTATAATGGCAAAAGCCGTCACCCACCACATTAACGTGGCGAAATTTGCACTGCGATCCATGACCCCTTCGGTACCTGACGCTATATTCTGCTCCTGATAATCGATGAAGGTATTAATGCGATTCAGCCACTCCGCATAAACCGGAGACAATTCATTCAGTACGTACTCCTGCGCCTGTTGTCGGCGATCTGAACTCAGCAAACGCTCAGTTTCCTCGGCGGCGGCCAGTCCTCGCGCCTGCACGTCTTCAATAGCGGCCAATAATTCACGTTCTTTACTGCTAACCAAAGTGCTGTCAGAAAAAATAGCACTCATGCCCTTATCTGCTGTATTGTAATTCGCCTTTAAATCATCAATTAGCTCACGCAGCGGAGGACGATCAGCGGCATCATCCACAAGTACTAAATCGCGAAGAGCAATAGCCCGGTCATGGACACTGCCACGATAATTAATAGCAAAGCGTTGTTTTTCACTTCCTACTTCATTCACTCTAGTTAGTGTTTTATCTATTTCGCCAACTTGGTACGTACCGACAATTGTCGTTATAACAAGTAACAGTAGAATAAAGGCAAACCCCGCGTACAATCGATTTGCTATAGTCATTTAATGCTCCAGAATGCGATGAACTATTCATCTATGTAATTGAACGATTATACTAATTAGGCTTAAAGATGGATCAAAAAAATTGATATATTGATGACGGTATAATCGAAATGTTCAATTATTGTTTGATAAGCCAACGGAAAATTCTGAGCTGACTAGGTACATAGAATAGATACTCAGGATGCCACTGCACGCCAATAATAGTCTGTTCGGTCTGCCCTTCAGAAGCTTGTAGAAAACCATCGAGATCCCAACCCACAGCATGCATACCTACGCCGGTTTGCTTTACTATTTGCGAATGCAGGCTGTTAACTCGCAGTTTTTGTTTTTTACAAATTTTGGCCAACTGGCTCCGGGGCTCAATAAACACTTGTTTGGTTGGCAATAACCCGGGTCTGTTATAGGTTAGCTGTCGTAGCTCCCGAATATTCTGATTCAGTTCACCGCCCAGTACCACATTAATCAATTGCGAGCCACGACAAATACCTAACAGAGGCTTTTTTTCTTCCAGTGCCCAACGTATCCAGGCAATTTCAAGCTCATCTCTGTCGGGGTCGTATTCGCCGTCACGCTCCGGTGGTTGATTGTACTCAGATGGACTAATGTCATCGCCGCCGCCAATAATCACGGCGTCGATACCTTCGTGGTCGCAGCTGTGTCTGACACTCGCGCGCACAGGGGTTGCCCCAAGACACTTAAGAATAAGCCAGGTACACCACCAGGAAGGAGACCACCGTCTGGCGGTCCCTGTTACAACCACTCGCGGTCTTTGAGCCATTGCTGCAACCTTTCCTTCCAGTCTTTTTCTGAGACCCCTATTAGCGGGCGTTCAGCATCAGTGAATGCTTGCTTCCAGTACTCTAAAGCCTGTTCGTCGTTCGCCAGAGCATCCACTATCCACCAAATTTTCCATGGTTCGGTTAAATCCCAGTCTGGGTGTTCAAGCTGACAATTCGGTAAACGATAATGAAATGTCGGGCGGGCTTTAATCTTATTATCTTCCACCGCTTTCATAATTTTTTCTTCATTCAGAAAAGCAAACAGTGGCAGCATATCCAGCGCCCGGTTGCGGGTGGCATTATGTTCCAGATAATCATTAATCAGTTGCTCCTGGCTGACCTCCTGCTGAGAAACCAGCAAGCGAATGTAGGCTTCAGGATATTTATCAATATAAGGGCTCAGCTTTCGTGTTGTATCAACCCGGTGAGCCTCTACCAGCCACCATTGCAGCAAAGAAAATGCCTGCAAATAACGCAGCAGGGCATTTGGCTCTAACGACGGTACCTCGGGGTTAATGTGCACACCATAAGCCGCAATCCAGGACTCATCAGTGCCCTTCGCACCGGCTTCCCGTAAAGCATCGGTCACAGGAATTAACCGCTCACACTGCTCAAGAGTCAATGGCGGGCAAACAATTTCGATAGGTACCAGGTTCTCAGCTATGCTGCCTAACTCGCGCACCCAGGCAGAATTGTCTCCGCCTTCTGCTTTCGCTTTTCGCTTTAAATAGTCCCAGTCTATCTCAACTGTAAATGAACCTAGTTCATCCACTTCAACTTTTTGTTCCGCTTTAGAGACCGCAACCCGTTTCCCCGACAACTGTTGTTGCAGAACTTCGACAGTTCTCTCCAGGGTTAAACCGCTAAACTCCAGTTCGAAACCAACTCTTCGGTCTTCCCCTTCATAATTTAGCGGCTCGGTTAATGCTTTGAACAAACTTTTACTCAATAGAAAACGTCCCCGCTGGTCCCGGAAATACAACTGGGCTTTCAAAGCCATCGTTACTGACACTAGCTACACCAAAAATGTAATTATCGATCACCACATTCTCCAGTGTGTATTCGTTTACGTTACCCACGTAGCGGCTGAACTGCCACTGTGGGGCACTGGTTAAGCGCCAGTAAACTTTATAACCCGCAATATTTTCTTTATCTTCCTCCTGCGCCGTCCAGCGCAGGGTTGTATCCGGTTTTACTGCACCTTCTATTTCGACATTAGCCGGCGGCCTTGGTGCCCACGACATGCTCGCCATAGAAGCGGCGTTTAATGCCGTCAGTTTCGCTGCGTAGTCAAAGTCTACGCCATCGATGGTATCGCCATATTCAATGCCATCTTCCACGCGCAGATCCTGGTGCTGGCGATTATAGTTTTCGTTGGTTTCCATAATGCGGATACCTGCATAACCTAAGTCGTTAAAGGGTCTGTGATGCCCTCCGCGACCAAAACGATCTAAACGATAAACAATCATAGTGTCTAAATTGTTGATGTAACGATCGGCCACTGTATCAATGTAGCGCGCTAAGTTGCGTGAGGGAGAGTCCACTTCGCCACCATAAAAACGGCGCATGGTTGCTTCGCGATCCGATTCATTCATACGGGTGCCTTCAGCAAAAATACGTGCAGTGGTGTTGTTAATGACTCCGTTAATGCCTTCTATGTTACCAATCATGTCATTATTGAGCACAGCGGTCAGATGCCAGTTTTCTTCTTTGGCTTTTTCGGCCAGAATTTTCCCGCCAAACAGGCCTTGTTCCTCGCCGGCCAGTGCCGCATAGACAATAGAACCATCAAACTCGTACTGGGTTAGCACTCGAGCCGCTTCTAACGCGCCAGCGACACCAGAGGCATTGTCGTTTGCGCCTGGGGCGTCGGAGGTATAATCCATGACATCACTAACGCGCGAGTCGATGTCACCGGACATCATCACATAACGATTAGGGTCTGTTTTGCCACGCTGAACAGCAATGACACTTTTTACTTCCACAGGGTCGGGTATGCGCTCTTCTCCCGAAATAGTGTCGCTGACGTACATCACTTCAAGACAACCACCGCAGGCTTCGGATATGCGCTCAAATTCGGCAAAAATCCAGCGCCTCGCAGCACCAATACCGCGAGTATCAGATTCTGTTTCAGATAAGGTATGGCGCGTGCCGAAATCCACCAGGGTCTGAATATCGCTTTCAATGCGATCAGCCTGCATGCCGCCAGCTATTTCATGTAACTTTTCCTGCTCTTTATAGTCAATGCTATCCTGAGCGATAGCACTCAGCGGAGTGGCTAAACCAACACTTACCGCCAGTAATGAACTTGTCCACGATTTGAACATAATTGAATACCTGTTAATTAATGAGCTTGTTTCGATTATGCGGTATATAACGAAGGATGGAAAGCCACGCGCAGGAGCAGAAAACAGTTACCTTTATGACTGCTCCGTTAGTTGCGCAAGCCCGCTTAGAGTCTGAGTCACGTCTGTCAGTGTCATCACGGCACGAAGTTGTTTAAAACTGGTTTCAAGCTCTTTAGCCCGATGCGGCAGGTAGCGTTGAATATAAGACAAATCTGTCATCAATTCGGCTGATATTTGATTCTGGCATGGCTGTCCTGATATCAGAAGCGCAATAAAGTTATCATCTTCATCAAGAAAGCGAATGTATTCTGCCGCCTCTTCAAAGCTGTCGTACTCGCTTATTTCTCGCCCCATAACGCCATCTTTCTGAGTGGTCTGAGTAACTCTTAACAGTAATATACGTGGCGACAAACTGCTGTTCTCCGACACCCGACGCAATGCCTTTCTTAGCTCTGAGCTCAGGCGCCGTCCGCCAAGTAAGCGTTCGTTGTTTGCTAACCAAAATTCAGTGTCATCAAACAATTTCGGTAAACCTTCGGCAATAGACATTAATGCGGCCAGTTGAGGCTCCCAGTCAACGCCGTTTTTATACAAAAACAAAGCGCTGGATAAAGCGTAACGAAACATGTTCTGCTCTGCTGACGCTTGCGGACTGAGCAGTTTACAAGCCAGGGTTTTAGCTCCTCTGGCTCGGTATTCCTGTAGCACAGATAATTTCAGACTCTCATTGGAATGTTCGCGCCAAAGTGGTGTTTTTATCGCATTCAATTCGCCGTAGATTAGCTCATCGTCTTTGCTGTAAGTGAGCGTCAATTGATAACACCTTGCCCCGTAACCCGCCGCACGCAATGCGTTTAGCGTAGCAATTAAACTTTTTTCTTTTTGTATAGCCTGCAGCGGCAGTAAGTACTCACGCCAGACTTTATTTATGGGCAGACTAATACGAAACAAGGTAACTTGTCGGCGTGTTGGTTTCCTGGATTTTCGCAACTCATTTACCACAGATTGAACCCATGGTTGCTCAATAAGCTCCGCAATAAGATCACTCTGGTGTTGCTGCCAGCTGTTCAGCAGGGTTTGATTTGAGTTCGTCTGAACTAAAGCGCAGCTCGCTGAGCCAGCTTTTAGAATAATTGGCACAGCCTGAACGGCATCAAACCAATAGCTTTCATGCCCCCGGGCTATAACCCTCTGGGCTAAATGCTCAACATTGACTTTATAGCGACGCCGGGACTTGCTCAACATAGCCGCTAAAAACCGGCTTAGTTCGTCATCGCCAGTTTCATCCATGCGCCTTAAACGTAAGTAAAGACAAAAGTCTTTTTCTTTGAGCCCAACTACCCGGTATTCATATTCCTGGGTTGCGTCAAACACAAAGTCGTCGCTAAGCCCGGAAAAGTAAACCTTTACGCGTGCATACTTCAAGCCGGTTAGTTGAGGATCAAAACCTAGCTTTAGCTGCAGTCCATTATTAGAGATGTCCACAGTCATCGCGCTGAATTCCTGGCCATCGGCCAGTTCCATGGTCACAGCGCTGACCAGGTTAATCCGTTGCTCACAACGTTGGTACTCACGCCCGGCCACAAAACTGGCTAGCGCTTTCTCTTGTTCCTGCTGGGCTAAAGCTTTGTCTTCCGCTAACTGCTGATGCTGTGTTTTTAACGCTAATATTTGCTGTTTCGTGTCGTTTGTAAAAACGCCCTTATACAGTCGTAAGCCGTCTTCAAATAACCGTTTCGCTGCTATATCAAAATAATGTACGCGCCCCTGAAAAGGGTAGGGTTCAATTTCGGACTGAATTTTCTTGCGAAGGTCGATAACACCCAAAGCCGGTTTCGCTAATTCGGTAATGCGCATACGCGCCTGCAGCCTCTCGGGCCCGCTAAGATGTTTTGTTTTACGTTTAAACAGAGACTCAAATTGAGAGCGGTGATAATCTGTTTTAAGCTCATCAATCAGACTTTCTATTGAAGGGTCACTGCTCATAATGGGCTATTGGTCAGTATCTATATTAAGTTCAACATTTCTTTTACATTAACGCCAAGAGGATCTTCATGCAAACGCTTTTACTCGGTTACGGTGATATTGCAGACCGCGTTGCGCAACGGCTAAGCGGGCAAAACGAGCAGGTCACCGGAGTTTGCAGAACCCCGGAGAGCAAGCCGGTACGCAAAGGGGTCAATTTAGTTGCAGCAGACTTAAACAGTGAACAGGAGCTTTACCAACTGTTCCAGAATAAATGGGATAATGTTGTCATTACCCTGACTCCGGCAAAAGGCGCAGAAGATAGCTATCATCAGGGCTATGTCGTTCCCTGTCGTCACCTGCAACAGGTACTGTCGCAGCAAAGGCATCAGCCTAATATTATTTACGTTTCCAGCACCGGCGTTTACGCGCAGCGCGACGGCGAGTGGATTGATGAAAACAGTGCAACCGAGCCTACGTCAGACTCCGGTAAAGCTCTATTACAGGCTGAATCCATTATCGATGCCTTACCGGGGCAAACCTCAATTCTTCGTTGCAGTGGTATTTACGGCGAGGGACGTGATTTTTTATTGCGTCAATTAACTCAGGGCAATGTCCAGCTTCGTGACAGCTGGACTAACCGCATACATCAGGACGATGTCGCTGGCTTTATTGTGCATTTACTTACCCAGGTTAATCAGCCCAAACCTGTTTATTTAGTTAATGACGATGAACCGGTCAAACAATACGAAGTTTACCAGTGGCTGGCTGAGCAGCTTGGAATTGAGCTGACCGGAAGCATTGATACAGACGTTGGTCCAAGAGGCTCTAAACGCTGCATGAATAAGGGCTTAACAGAAAGCGGTTACCAACTTCAGTATGCGAGTTTTCGCGAAGGTTATGCGCCAGTTATTAAACAATGGCAGCGCTGATTGCGCTGCCCATAACTTATACGGCGTCTACGGCGTCGAAATAATCGAGCATTCCCTCGGCGGCGTTGCGGCCTTCTGCTATCGCCGTCACCACCAGATCGGCGCCGCGCACCATATCGCCACCGGCAAATATTTTCGGGTTGCTGGTTTGCATAGCAAACTCAGTATCGCCAGTAGCCAGCACGGTGCCCCAGTCGCTTAGCTCCACTTTGTGCTGTTGTAACCATTCCGGCGGGCTGGGTTGGTAGCCAAAGGCAATAATGACCGCAGTACCCGGCATAACGAATTCTGAGTCCGGCACAGGCTGTGGACGCCGGCGACCGTCTTCATCAGCCGGGCCAAGCTCAGTGCGTACCATTTTCACGCCACTAACCTTACCTGAATTGTCCGTAATCACTTCCAGCGGTTGCAAATTAAACTCAAAAGAAACTCCCTCTTCGCGAGCATTCTGCACTTCTTTACGCGACCCAGGCATATTGCCTTCGTCCCGGCGATAAGCGCAGACAACCGACTTCGCCCCCTGTCTTATTGAAGTTCTGACGCAGTCCATCGCGGTATCGCCACCACCAAGCACAACCACGGTCTCGTCTTTCACATCAATAAGTGGATACTGAGACATAGGCTCATGAGCCATAAGCTTTTGTGTATTGCCAATGAGAAACGGCAAGGCAGGATAAACTCCATCTGCATCCAGGCCTTTTAGTTTTCCATCCAACGCTTTATAGGTTCCCAGAGCTAGAAACACCGCATCATAATTGGCTTCCAGCTCAGCAAAACTGATGTCTTTTCCCACTTCGACACCCAGCTTAAACTCAATACCCATGTCGGTGAATATTTCACGACGCAACGTCATTACCGCTTTATCCAGCTTAAACGGCGGAATGCCGTAAGTTAGCAGGCCTCCAATTTCCGGGTAACGATCGTAAACGACAGCTTTGACACCATTACGCGTCAATACGTCAGCACAGGCAAGACCAGCAGGCCCTGCCCCAATAACAGCAACCCGTTCCTGACGCTGAGTCACGCCGCTTAAGTCTGGCCGCCACCCCTGTTTAAAGGCTTCGTCGACCATCTGTTTTTCAATACTGCCAATAGTTACTGCGCCGAAACCGTCATTCAGCGTACAGGCACCTTCACACAAACGATCCTGCGGACAGACCCGGCCACAAACCTCAGGCAGGCTGTTGGTTTTATGCATCAGTTCAGCGGCTTCAATAACCCGCCCTTCGTTGGCCAGCTCCAGCCACTGAGGAATATAGTTGTGAACCGGGCATTGCCACTCACAATATGGGTTTCCACAGTCCAGGCAACGATCTGCCTGGCCTTTTAGCTGCACGTCGGGCATTGGATCATAAACTTCTTTAAACTCAATGCGGCGCTCTTCAACCGGACGTTTCGGCGGATCAATGCGCTGCACGTCCAAAAACTGATAAATATTCTTGTTCATTACATCACCTGCACACGTAATTCTGCAGTTGACCGCGCTCGATGCCCTAAAAGCTCTTTCACATCTGCCGCTTTTGGTTTGACGATATAAAAGCTGTCCACTATTTGCTCGAAGTTATTTAGTAACTTCCGCGAGTAGTGACTTCCCGTTGCTTCGTGATGCTCATGAATTAAACCGCGCAAGTGCTCCTGAATAATCGGGGTATCCACGGCTACCGCTTCAACCAACTCGTGGTTAAGCCGACGATGTAAATCGCCGTCGCTGTCTCTTAAATAAGCAAAACCGCCGGTCATTCCCGCACCGAAATTGATGCCGCATTCACCCAGTACCACCACAATACCGCCGGTCATATATTCACAACCATGGTCACCAATACCCTCTACCACAGCTGTCGCGCCGGAGTTACGCACCGCGAAACGTTCGCCGGTACAACCGGCAGCATAAAGTTTTCCGCCAGTCGCGCCATACAGACAGGTATTGCCCATAATGACTGCTTCGTGCGTGTTATAACGACAGCCTGCTGGCGGCTTAATGGTAATTTCACCACCGGCCATACCTTTCCCAACGTAGTCGTTGGCGTCTCCGGTCAGGTGCAGCTTCAAACCACCGGCATTCCATGCACCAAAGCTTTGTCCTGCGGTACCAATAAAGCCTAAGGTAATTGGCGCAACCGCCATTCCCTGGTTTCCATGCTGGCTGGCAATGTAACCCGATACACTTGCAGCAACCGAACGGTCATCGTTACGGATCGTCAAAGACCAATGACCTCCACTGCGCTTATCGATAGACTCTCTGCATAACTCCAGCAACCGCTGGTTCAGCTTGCCCTGATCAAACGGCGGGTTCTTCTCGGTGCAATATAAAGAATACTCTGAACGTACTCCTGCGGACTGCAACAAGGCATTTAACTGTAACTGCTGCTGACGTTTAGTTTCACCAGTCAGCCGTTCCAGTAAATCGACCCGGCCAATAGCGTCGGTTAACTTTTCCAGACCCAATTGAGCGAGAATGTCGCGCACCTCTTCCGCCATAAACTCAAACAGTTTCACCACGCGTTCCGGCAAGCCGGAAAAATGCTCCCGTCGCAGGGTTTCATCCTGAGTAGCCACACCTGTTGCGCAGTTGTTCAAATGGCAAATGCGTAAATATTTACAGCCCAGAGCAATCATAGGGGCGGTGCCAAAACCAAAGCTCTCAGCGCCTAAAATAGCCGCCTTCACAATATCCATACCGGTTTTTAAGCCGCCATCGACCTGCAACCGAATTTTGTGGCGCAAGTTATTCGCCACCAGGGCTTCGTGCACCTCAACCAAACCAAGCTCCCAGGGCGAGCCGGCATACTTGACCGAGGTCATGGGGCTAGCACCAGTTCCGCCATCGTAGCCGGACACAGTAATTAAATCGGCATACGCTTTCGCGACACCTGTAGCAATGGTGCCAATGCCAGGCGTAGAAACCAGCTTGACTGAAACTAAGGCTTTCGGATTCACCTGCTTTAAGTCAAAAATCAGCTGAGCTAAATCTTCAATGGAATAAATATCGTGATGCGGCGGCGGCGATATCAAGGTAGTACCAGCCACGGCGTATCGCAGTTGGGCAATTTCCGCAGTCACTTTTTCGCCGGGCAGTTGACCTCCCTCACCGGGTTTGGCTCCTTGCGCAACCTTTATCTGAATAACATCGGCATTAACCAAATAATGCGGCGTGACACCAAAGCGCCCCGAGGCCACTTGCTTAATTCGCGAGTTTTTTGCGTTGTTAAAGCGCTTCGGATCTTCCCCACCCTCGCCAGAATTTGAATGCCCGCCAATAGTATTCATGGCAATAGCTAAGGCTTCGTGAGCTTCGGCGCTTAACGCACCTATCGACATAGCCGCCGTATCAAAACGCTGAAACAGGAGTTCTTTGGCTTCTACTTTTTCTTTTTTAATTTTTGCCTTTTCAGGCAATTTGATGCTGAGCAAATCACGCAGGTGAGTCACCGGCCTCTCGTTAACAAACTTAGCGTACACATCGTAATCTCGCTGCTCGCCTGTTGCCACCGCGCGTTGCAGCGACGTCACAACATCCGGGTTATAAGCGTGGTACTCCCCACCGTGCACATATTTTAGCAAACCACCCTGAGCCAGTTTTTTTCGTGTTAACCAGGCGCGATGGAAGCTCTGCTGAAGATCCTGCTGTATATCGTCAAATCCGGTACCATCAATGCGTGCTGGTACGTTCTCAAAGCAAAGACGGCGCACATCTTCGTTCAGCCCAACCGCCTCAAACAAGGAGGAGCCCCGGTAACCTGCCACGGTCGCAATACCCATTTTCGAGAGTATTTTCAGTAAGCCTTTATTCAGGCCTTTACGGTAGTTGAGCAATGCTTCTTTTATGTCCAGCTGAACTTTGCCCCGGGCGACCAGTTGCTCCACGGTTTCATACGCAAGGTAGGGATAAACCGCAGTGGCGCCTAAGCCTATTAATACCGCCATATGGTGCGGATCACGCGCGGATGCGGTTTCAATAATAATGTTTGAGTCACAGCGAAGATCATTCTTCACCAGCACTTGTTGCACCGCCCCAACGGCCATGGCTGCCGGTATCGTCAGCTGTTCTCGCTGTAAATCCCGGTCACTGAGAACCAGAATAACCGTTTGCTCATCCTTAACCGCGGTTTTTGCCTGCTCAACCAGGCTATCGATGGCTTGTTGTAAATTCTGCTGCTCTGGTTTAAAACCCAGCGACAAGGTGGTTGCCCGGTAATGTTGTTCATCAAGTTCCCGTAGCTGCTTTAAATCGGTGTACATGAGGATAGG
This sequence comes from Idiomarina sp. ST20R2A10, assembly GCF_051842345.1. NCBI lineage: Bacteria > Pseudomonadati > Pseudomonadota > Gammaproteobacteria > Alteromonadales > Idiomarinaceae > Idiomarina > Idiomarina sp. ST20R2A10. The sequence continues at coordinate 859,164 of NZ_JBNIEY010000001.1, forward strand.
AGATTCAAATACTACCCTGTCGGCATCGCCGGATGCCTCGTTAAATACATTATGCTCACGGCCTATGATAGTGGAAAGCGACATAACATGGCGTTCACGGATAGGGTCAATAGCCGGGTTAGTCACCTGAGCAAACTGCTGCCGGAAATAGTCGTAAAGCAAACGCGGCTGCTTTGAAAGCACGGCGGTGGGTGTATCGTCCCCCATAGAACCCACGGCTTCCTGACCATCTTTCGCCAGAACACTGATAATTTGCTGTATTTCTTCTTCGGAGTACAAATACGCTTTATGAAAAACCAGCATGGTCTCGTCGTCATACAAACGCTTACCCAGCTTGTCGGCGTGGCTGCGTTCAAACGGTATCAAGTGGCGACGGTGTTGTTCCAGCCATTGTTTATAAGGGTGACGCTGCTTGAGTTCTTCTTCAATTTGGTCGTTATACCAAATTTTGCCGGTATAGGTATCCACCGCCATCATTTGTCCCGGTCCTAAGCGGCCTTTTTCAATCACTTCCTGCTCGTCGTAATCCCAGATACCCACTTCTGAGGCAATGGTCAGAATACCCGAACGGGTAAGAACATACCGCGCCGGACGCAGACCATTTCTATCCAGACTGCAGGCCACATGCCGACCGTTACTCATAACCACGCCGGCAGGCCCATCCCAGGGCTCCATATGCAGGGAGTTAAACTCGTAAAAGGCACGCATGTCATCAGACATGGTGGCATCGCCCTGCCATGCTGGTGGGATCAACAGGCGCATTGCCCGGAATAAATCCATGCCGCCAGCCAGCAATAGCTCCAGCATATTGTCTAAAGACGCAGAATCGGAGCCTGACAGTCCCACCAGTGGCTTTGCGTCCTGTAAGTCAGGCAGTAAGGGGGTCTGGAATTTATAAGCTCTTGCCTGCGTCCACTGTCGATTCCCGCGTATAGTATTAATTTCGCCGTTGTGGGCAAGGAACCGGAACGGCTGAGCCAGCGGCCAGCGCGGTTCCGTATTAGTAGAAAAGCGCTGATGGAAAACACAAATAGAGGTTTTCATTTCGGCATCGGCTAAGTCAGTGTAATAAGCCGGCAAGTCAGCTGCCATCATCAGGCCTTTATAGACTAAGACCAGACTCGACAACGAGGAAATATAGAGCTCATCCTGATTAGGCATCAGCTTTTCGACGCGTCTACGCGCCATATACAAGCGTCTTTCCAAATCTTTTTTACGCCAGCCCGGCGGAGCCGACACCAGAACCTGCTCAATAACCGGCTCAGACGATTTAGCGCCTTCACCCAGTACTTGGTTGTTGACCGGAACTTTACGCCAGCCAGTGACCGCTAAAGTCTCTCGTTGAAGCTCTTGCTCAATAAGGTGGCGGGCAGACTCGCGCTTATCCTTATCGCGACTAAAAAATACCATACCGACAGCGAATTTCTTACTGAGCTGCCAACCTTGAGTTTCTGCGTACTGGCGGAAAAACTGCTCGGGCATTTGCAGTAGTAGTCCGCAGCCATCTCCGGTTTTACCGTCGGCACCAATACCACCACGATGTTGCATACGGTCCAGCGCTTTTACTGCGGTAGAAATTAAACCTTGCTGAGCTTCGCCATTAATATCAGCGATAAGGCCGAAGCCGCAGTTATCACGGACATCAGCTGGATCATAAAGTCCCATGCTTATACCACTCGAATAATTATTCAATAAAGCTAGATTACCATGCAGGCATCAGCTTCGGTAGGCACTGGGGCTATTATTGTTACAAATATGTTGTATAGACAAAAAGTAAAAAGGCTCCCGAAGGAGCCTTTTAAATCACTTTAAAGTCGCTGCAAATTCCAGCATTCGGTCTAGCGGCACCATGGCTTTTTTGCCCAGAGCTTCATCGACATGAATCTCATGTGTTTCTCCACCGTCCGTTAACGCTTCTTCTATCGCTTTTAAGCCGTTCATTGCCATCCAGGGGCAATGCGCACAACTGCGACACGTTGCGCCGTTACCCGCAGTGGGGGCTTCAATAAAGGTCTTATTCGGTTGCAGCTGCTGCATTTTATAAAAAATGCCTTTGTCGGTAGCCACTATGAAGGTTTCATTTGGCAATTCCTGACTCGCCTTAATAAGCTGCGAGGTAGAACCGACTGCATCCGCCATCGCGACAATATTCTCCGGAGACTCCGGGTGCACGAGAATAGCCGCCTCGGGGTGAAGCTTTTTCATATCCTGCAGGGCTTTCGCTTTAAACTCATCATGCACGACGCAAGCGCCCTGCCACAACAACATATCAGCTCCGGTTTCTCGTGCAATATAACCGCCTAAATGCTTATCTGGTGCCCAAAGAATTTTTTCTCCTTTGGCATCCAAATGGTCAACAAGCTCAAGCGCCATACTGGATGTCACTACCCAGTCTGCACGAGCTTTTACCGCTGCTGAAGTATTCGCATAAACGACAACTGTCCGGTCAGGATGTTGATCACAAAATTCAGCAAATTTTTCTGGTGGACAGCCAAGATCAAGGGAACATTCGGCTTTCAATGTTGGCATCAACACTTGCTTATGAGGCGTAAGAATTTTAGCCGTCTCGCCCATAAAACGAACACCAGCTACAATCAGCTTCTTTGCCGGATGGTCGCGACCAAATCGAGCCATTTCTAAAGAATCGGCCACGCAGCCACCAGTTGCCTCGGCTAACGCCTGAATATCGGGGTCTGTGTAGTAGTGAGCCACCAATACAGCGTCTTCATCAATCAGAAGCTGCTTAATACGATTAATGGTTTCGGACTTCTCTTCCGCACTTAACGGTTTAGGCTTTGGCGGAAAAGTATAATCAAGGCTATCCAGAGTTTGAATCTCGGTCATGATACTACGGCTTGTTTTCCAAGTGTTCTTAATAAGTGAGGACTATTATAGCGGAATTCAAGGGATGCTTATAGCTAAGTCAGTATCACTCTTAATTCATCAGTATGGTTTGAGTGGTTTTCTTAATGGGGTATTCAGTGAAGTGGTGGGTTGTGCAGGATTCGAACCTGCGACCAATTGATTAAAAGTCAACTGCTCTACCAACTGAGCTAACAACCCATATTCTGGTAAATATTTTTATCGGCGACGTGGTGGGTTGTGCAGGATTCGAACCTGCGACCAATTGATTAAAAGTCAACTGCTCTACCAACTGAGCTAACAACCC